>NZ_PVNK01000120.1 GCF_002994615.1 Enhygromyxa salina
GAGTGCAGCTGATCGACCTGTCCGGCGACGGGTTTCCCGATCTACTGCTCGATCGCGGCCGCGACTTCGTCTGGTATCGGAGCAAGGGCGCGGAGGGGTTCGAGAGCCCGCGGGTCGTGCCAAACCCTGGCGATGATCGCAGCAAGCCGGTCGTGCTGTTTTCGGATCCGCGCATGGCGATCCAGTACGCGGACATGACCGGTGACGGGCTGGTCGACATCGTCCGGATCCGCAACGGCGAGGTGGTGTACTGGTCGAACCTCGGGTACGGGCGCTTTGGGCCGATGATCCGGATGGGCGGGCTGTCGGCGTTCGCGGCCGGGAGGTCGTTCGAGCCCGGGCGTGTGCGGCTCGCCGACGTCGACGGGAGCGGGGCGACGGATCTGATCTACCTCGGCGACCGGGGGGCCACGCTTTACCGCAACCTCGCGGGCAACGGCTTCGCTGCGGCCGAGGCGATCGTGAGCTTCCCGGGCGTGCGCAGCGTCGACTGGGCCGAGGTCGTGGATCTGAAGGGGACGGGGACCGGGCACCTGGTCTGGT
>NZ_PVNK01000121.1 GCF_002994615.1 Enhygromyxa salina
GAGGATGGGGGTGGGGATGGGGATGAAGAGATGCCGTGCGAACCCCCATGCGAAGATGGCTTCTTCTATCTGGCCCACAGTAGCGGTTGTGTGAAATTGGCCGACACGTTGTATGTGAGTGATGTTGAGATGGGGGCGCCATATTATACGACGATTAAAAGTGCGGTGTCGGAAGTTCCTGAGGGCGAGGGCAGCCCGACGCTTATTCTGGTGACGAACAGCTACATTGAAGGGTCTGCTACCATCGGCAGCGGTAAGAAGGTCATAATTGCAGGCGGTAACGTGCGCGCTCGAGCGGAGTTGTCGAGTTCGGACGCTGGCGCCACGCTGCGTGTCAGGCAGGGCGCCGAAGTCCACTTGGTCAGGGTGACTGTTACGAATCGCGGTAATGATGGCGATGGTGGTGGCGACGCCGTTAATATCAAGGATTATGCCTCGCGCTTGTACGTAGATAAGAGCCTTCTGAGGTCGAGGGAGGAAGGATATGGAATAGAGGCGCACGATGCATCCGAGGTGAAGGTCTGGAGTTCCTTCTTGTGGGGCGCGAAGGGCGGTGTGCGGGCGTCGGAAACCGCGGCTATCGAGACCCGCTACTCGACCGTGGCTGGGGGGGGCGATGGGGTCGCGTGGTCGTGCGGCTCGTGGTCTCCCGAGATCGACTTGATTCGGTCGATTGCCTACTCCACGACGCCGTCAACGGGGTGGGGGTGGTGTCAGCCACAGTTGAGCCCGGGTCTGTGGGTCACCGAGGGCTTGGACATGGGCTTCCCCGAATGGTTCGCCAACTACGGCATGCAAGACCTGCATGCAGTCGGCGCGCCACCTCCCGAAGACCACCTCGTGGACCGCGCGGACGGCGACCCCCTCTGCGACATCGACGGCGACCCCATCCCCGAGTTCGGCGGCTACCCCGGCGCAGACCAGGTCCTGTGATAGTTCAATTTCTCAGTCACTCGCAACCTGTACGCTCTGCCCAAGCGAGGGTCATGGGATTGCTGGCCGCGCTCACGGCGGGTGTGGCAGGAGTGTCCTGTGTTGAGTGGATACCCAATGATCAGTATTGCTGGAACGCGCAGGGCGACAAGACGTGTGCGCAGCAGTTCCCGGACGGAAGCCTGCCGTATTGCATCGATGCCTCGTGCGGGGATCCGGGGGCGGCGTCGCCCTACGGCTGCGTTGCAATGCTGCCGGAGGAGCAAGCGTGCTACAGCCCCTGTGGCGATGGTGCGTCAATCCTGGAAGATGCGTGTGACGCCGGCGCCAGTGAGGATGAGGATGAGGATGAGGATGAGGATGAGGATGAGGATGAGGATGAGGATGAGGATGAGGATGAGGGCGAGAGCGGGGATGGGGATGTGGCTGTGGATGAAGAGATGCCGTGCGACCCCCCATGCGAAGATGGCTTCTTCTACCTGGGTCACAGCGGCGGTTGTGTGGAGTTGGCCGACACGTTGTACGTGAGTGATGTTCAGTTGGAGCCGCCATATTATACGACGATTGAAGATGCGGTGTCGGCAGTTCCCGAGGACGAGGTCAATCCGACGCTCATTGTGATGGCGAGCAGTTCCATTGAGGGGTCAGTCACCGTCGGCAGCGGTAAGAAGACCATAATTGCAGGCGGTGACCTGAACGCTCGGGCGGAGTTGTCGAGTGCGAACGTCGACGCCACGCTGCGTGTCAGAGACGGAGCCGAAGTTTACCTGGTTAGGATGACTGTTACGAATTCCAGTGTTGAGGTGGCAGGCGACGCTGTTAATGTCAAAGACGACGGCTCGCGCTTGTACGTCTATCGGAGCCTGCTGAGGTCGAGGAAAAATGGGTATGGAATAGAGGTGCACGATGCATCCGAGGTGAAGGTCTCGAGTTCTTTCTTGTGGGGCACGAAGGGCGGTGTGAAGACGTCGGAATATGCGATGGTCGAAACCCGCTACACGACCGTGGGCGGGGGCTGGCAGGGAGTCGCGTGGTCGTGCGGCTCGTGGTCTTCCGAGATCGACTTGATTCGGTCGATTGCCTACTCCACGACGCCGTCAACGGAGTGGGGGTGGTGTCAGCCACAGCTGAGCCCGGGTGTGTGGGTCACCGAGGGCTTGGACATGGGCTTCCCCGAATGGTTCGCCAACTACGGCATGCAAGACCTGCATGCAGTCGGCGCGCCACCTCCCGAAGACCACCTCGTGAACCGCGCGGACGGCGACCCCCTCTGCGACATCGACGGCGACCCCATCCCCGAGTTCGGCGGCTACCCCGGCGCAGACCAGGTCCCCTAATGCTCAACCTCATCTCAATCTTCCTCACATTCACCCAGATCCCACCCCCACCCGTCATCGAGCGCGACTACCACGCCACGGTCGAGAACCTGAGAAAAACCGACGAAGACGCAAACCGCGACCCCATCAACTCCGTCGCGGCGCTCACGGCGGCCATCGAATCCCTGAACAGCTTCACCCCCGAGCTCGCCCAAGACCCACAGAGCCTCGCGCTGCGCCAGTTCGCCCGCCTCAACCTCGCCCGCGCGCACCTGCTCGACGGTCAGCCAGAGCGCGCCGCAGCGGTCATGGATGAGGCGATCCGCGAGGCCATGGGCGCGCAGCTGCCCGCAGACAAGCTGGGTCCGAGCCTCGCGGAGCTCTACCAGGACCGCCTCGTCGCCCTCGCGGCTGAGGGACGCGCGAGCTTGGTCGTCACTTGCGACGCCCCATGCCGAGTCTACGTCGACGAACGCGAGGTCGGCCAAGACCCACCGCCGCTGCTGCTCGGGCGCTACCGGGTCTGGGTCGAGGACGTCGCGGGCACGCGCGAAACTCTGCGTGAGGAGCTCGCGCTCACGCAGGCGGATCAGACCTACGAGCTCGTCTTTTCTGCGCTCGAGCTCCCCGTGGCGGCTCCGACCGAGCCGTCGACGAAGCCTCCGCGCATCATCCCGCGCTGGGCGAGCCTCACCTTGTTGGCGGCCGGGGCAGCCGTGATGGCGGCCGGTGGCGCCGCGATCGGCGTCGGCAACAAGAGCGAGAAAGTCGGTGGCATGGTCGGCGGCGCGGTCGTCTTGGGCATCGGCGGGGCCGCCCTGGCCAGCGGCGTGGTCAGCTTGGGCGTGGACGCGTACCGAGCCTCTCACGCGCGCGGGCACCAGGCCACGCTCAGCTGGGCCGTGCGTTTCTAGTCTTCAAGGGGCCTTTCAAAAAGGCCCCTCGCTGCGGCGGCAAAGCCCCCTCCGCTCACCCCAAACGCTCGCCTGTCGGCTCGTACTCGAGGAGCCGTTCAAAAAGGCCCCTCGCTGCGGCGGCAAAGCCCCCTCCGCTCACCCCCAAACGCTCGCCTGTCGGCTCGTACTCGAGGAGCCGTTCAAAAAGGCCCCTCGCTGCGGCGGCAAAGCCCCCTCCGCTCACCCCAAACGCTCGCCTGTCGGCTCGTACTCGAGGGGCCGTTCAAAAAGGCCCCTCGCTGGGCTAATCCCGCGAGCGAGGGGCGGCGCGCAGCTTGAAGCGCCCGCTCAGCGGTCCGCTCAGCTTGGTCGGGCTGCGGGCGTCGAACACGGGCGCCCGGGCGGCGCGAGGCTTGAGCTCCTCGAGCATGATCCGCGCGGGTCCGTCGGGCCGCAGCCCCGGATCCTCGTCGAAGCGCAGGGCGAGCTCGTCGAACAGGGCCTCGCGCAAGGTGATCGGCACGGCACAGCACAGCGCCGCGGCGATGGAGATCGGCATGTCCACGAGCGCGCCAAAGCGTCGGCGTTGGCCGCTCGGCCACTCGCGGGCGTGCTCGTCAAACCATTCACGCCACAGGTCGGGGTCCCGACACAGCCGCGACCCGCTCGCCGGGGTGCTCGTGTCTTGGGCCTCGAGCAGCGGCGCACCGGTGATCAGGAACAGCGCGCCCGCGACCAGCGCTCCGAGCTCGCGCTCGCCGAGCAGCTCGATCAAGGGCCCAAAGCTCGACGACGCCCCACGCAGGGCGACGGCCGTGACCAGCTCCGTGCTCGGTTCTCGCTCGAGCTCCGCGAGCAGCCAGCTGCCCGGGACCTCGAAGGCCAGGGCCTGCCCCAGCGGCGACCAGCGAGTGACCGCGTCCGACTTCTCGAGCAAGCGCGCGACTCGGGGGTCTTTGAGCTTGAGGCAGGCGACGGCGATCGTGCTCCACAGCGTCGGCCGCTTGGCGCGGCCGAGGAGCACCTGCAGCAGCTCGAGCGCGGGTCGATGGCGGAGCTCACCGAGGGCCCAGACGAAGGCGGGGTCGACCTCGGTCTTGCGCTCGAGCACGAAGCGCGTGAGCGCGTCGCCGAGCGCGGTGATCCGTCGACAGCCGAGCGCCCGCGCGAGGATCGGGCCGAGCGTGGCCGACTCGAGCGAGAGTTCGAGCTGCCTCGCCCAGGCGTCCGTCAGCTCCAACGCGAGGGCCGACTCCAGCGCTGGGCCGACGCTCGGGTCTTCGCGGACGCGAGCGTCGAAGCGCGTGAGGACCGAAGTGTCCGAGCCCCGGCAGAGCGCTCGGGTGGCCGCGTGGACCCGGCCAGCGTCGCCCGAGTCGACAGCCTCGACGCAGACCTCGGCGGCGAGCTCACGCCCGCGAGCGAGGGCGTCGACGTGGGCGTCGATGCGATCTTCGAGCTCGGCGAGGTCACTGAGCCTGGTCTCGGGTCGCTCGAGGTGCTCGCGCCGACGCTGATAGAGCGCGGCACAGATCTCGAGGTCCTCGATGTAGAGCGCGCGACGAAGGGCGTGGGACATCGGCTGGCCTCTCGATGATCAGGTTGAAGACCACGGGAACCCGCGCTCGAAGTCGATCGCCGCGAGCCCGGCCGCGTCGAGCTCGGTCGTGAGCTCGTGGGCGAAGCCGTCGAGGCGCAGCGCGGGCAGCTGCGGCGCCCGGATCCCGAGCTCCCGGGCCAGGGCCGCGCGATGTCGGGCGCCGAGGGCAGCGATCCCGAGGCGCACGCCCTCAGCGTCGAAGTTGCCGCCCGCGAGCCAGCGGCCGTCGGTCCAGAACCGGGCGCTGGCTTGCTGCCACCAGTCGAGGTCGGCGTCGGGGTTGGCGCACAGGTGGGTGAGGCATGCGCGGGCGAGCTTTGGGTGGGTGTCGAGGCGCGCGAGCGCGAGCTCGATCGCCTCGGCTCGACCGGTGAGCGCCGCGCACCACAGCGCATGCGGTGGCGCGGCGTCGTCGCGGGCCCAGGCGATCAGCCGACGCTGACCTTCGAGCGTCGCGAGCGAGGCCGCGAGCTCGGACAGCCGCGGGCGGTCGGGGGCCATCGCCAGGTCCTGACACTGGGCCCACGCGATGTCCATGTCGATGCGCAGCCCCGCCGTGATCGCGGCGTCGTGGACCCTCGGGTCGGCCTCGTGAATCCGCGCGACGATCGCCGAGAAGCGATACTGACGCTCGGGGTCGACCGCCAGCAGCTCGAAGCCCGCACACACCAGCGCAGGATCGAGCGAATCGAGGTAGCGGGTCAGGAGCTCGCCGCCGGGATCCAGCCCACGGCGAACAAGCAGTCGCGCCCACGCGCACGCGCGCCAGGAGAACTGCGCGATGGCGGCGCTGCGCAAGGTCGCGTCGGCCGTCGGCCCGCGCCACAGCGCGAGCGCGTCGAGAACCTCGGAGCGCTCGAAGTCGGCCTCGGGCAGGAGCTCACTGAGCAAGGTCAGGGTCTCGGTCTCGCGGTGCTCGAGCAGCGCGAGCGCGGCCACGACTCGGGCCTCGGGTGAGGGCGGATCGCGGACGCACGCGAGCAGCGGCGCGCTGTCGGCGGCCGTGAATTGGGCGACGAGCATCATCATCGCGTCACTCCACCCGCGCTCGGGCCCGGCCGCGATCGCCACGAGGTCGCGGGGTCCCGCCATCGCGCGTCGCCACTGTGCATAAGCATTGACCGCGACCTCGAAGTGAAAGGTCAGGTCGCTCGACATCAGCGGCGCGGGGGCCTCGGCCGGCGGCGCTGGCAGCAGCGTGTCCATCTTGACCAGCGTCGTCGCGTCGACCGGCGGCGCGAGGTCGAGCCCGAGCTCCTCGAACCCAAGGCAGGCCGTCGCGTCCTCGGTTGGGGGCGGAGGCTCCGGCGGCGTGAGGCCGAGCTGCTCGTAGGTCGCCGCGTACATCGTGCGCTCGTTGGTCCAGCGTCGAGTCCCGCGCTTGACGGCGGGCACGCCTCGCCGACGTCGCCACAGCAGCAGCGCGGCCGCAAAAATGAGCGCGAGCGCTGCACCAATGAGAACGACGATGCTCGCGCTGCTCACGACGACTCCAGGGGCCGCTCAGCTTCGTGGCGGTTGTGGCAAGGGACGACCTTGGGATGCACGGGGCACGGGGTTGGTGCGCAGCTGATCCTCGTGGGCGGTCGGAGCGTCCTCGTCGCGGCCCGCGTCGGCTGGGATCTGTGTATCGGGGAGCAGCTGAGTGCGGTCCGGCGGGATGGTTTTTTTGAGGAAGAATCGAGTCGACATCTCGTCGAGCTGGTCCGGCCGCTGTGCCGACGCATCGGCGCTCGTCGGCGTGGGCGAGACGCTCACCCCGGGCGCGATGAAGCTCGGCCGAGTCTTGGCTCGTGGTTCGGGCTGGAGGCCAACGATTGACTCATGGGGCTGGGCGCGCTCGCGCTCGCTTGGTCGGACGGTCCACGGCCAGCTCGGATCGTAGGCCCACAGCCACCAAGCGATCGCAAACAACACCACCGCCGCCGTGATCCCAAATCCGAGGATCATGATTGTTGTGAACGTTGCGAAAATCATGCGGGTTAGCGGATCTCGCTGAGCTCAAACTTCCCGGGTTTGGTCATCAAGATCTCATATTTCACGCCAGGCGCGAAGGTTGCGCGGCCGATTCGCCGCCACGGGAGAGAAGGCTGCGTTCGGATCCGAATGGTGTGAGTCCCCACAGGCAAGCGGACCGTTTGATTGGGCTGAAGTATCAGCCGTCGGCCGCCGATCTTGACGTAGAGCGATCGGAAGTTGCCAGCGAACAACTTGACCCTCACGCGTTCTTTGACCTTCGGCTCGGGCTTCGGCTCGGGCTCGGGCTCGGGCTCGAGTTCGGGCTCGGGCTCGAGTTCGGGTTCCGGCTCGAGTTCGAGGTCAGAGTCAAGCTCAGGTTGCGGCTCGGGCTCGGGCTCGGGCTCGGGCTCGGGCTCGGGCTCGGGCTCGGGTTCGGGCTCGGGTTCGGGCTCGGGCTCGGGCTCGGGGGGCGGCGCTGGCGGGGCTTCGACTACTTCGGCGGGCGGGAGCTGCACGGCCCAGAAGCGGGGACCCACGCGCTCCTTTGCGTCAGCCGCGTCCCGAATGGCGACCCCGACGCTCGACGTGCCGATGAGCATCCCAAAGGCGGCCACGATTGGAGCCGCGACGCGGTTGAAGCGGCTTCGCGCCGACCCCCGGCGCAGCGAGCTCACGCCAGTGGTGTCGACCGCCTCGTCGTCGAGCCGCCCGAAGGTCGCCGATGTCGACGCGTTGACTCCACGCCACCACTTGCGGCTACCCGAGCTCCAGCTCGATGATGTCGATTGAGCGGCGCGGACGGGCTGGACGCTGCTCCCGATCGAGAAGGCCTCGGTCGGCGGACACAGGTCACGAAAACGCATGACGTAGTCTTCGAGCTCAATCGCCGCGTTTTGGTAGCCGCTCCACTGCGTCAACATGCGCAGCGCCGACCGAGCGCTGCCGATGCGCTGGCGGGGATCGGGCATGAGGAGTCCGTACAAGACCTGCTCGATCTCGGCCGGGACGCCAGTCGACTGGGCCAGCGGCGGGATCTCTCCCGCCAGAATCATCGACAGCAAGGCCACGTCGTCGTCGGTGTCGCGGAAGCGCCGACCCTCGAGGAGCTCGTGGAGCACGGCCCCGGTTGCGAACAGATCAACGGTGGGGTCGCGCGAATTGCCCTGGAGCTGCTCGGGCGGCATGTAGCGGAGCTTGCCCTTGACGTGGGCCCCGGCCGTGTCTTCGGTCGAGAACCTCGCGACGCCGAAGTCCATCAGCTTGACCTCGCCCGCGACCGAGAGCATCACATTTTGCGGTGACACGTCTCGATGCACGATCGAGGCCGAGTCCTCGACCCGGAGATTGTGGGCATGGTCGAGGGCGCGGAGCAGCTCACCGACGATGTAGGTCGCGACGTGGAGCGGCAGGCGTTCGTGGCGCGCTCTCAGGGTCGCGTTGAGCTGGGCGAGGTTGATGCCGTCGACCCACTCCATGGCCATGAAGCACTCGCCGTCACACTCGTCGACGTCAAACACGTGCACGATCGACGAGTGGTTGAGCAGCATCGACAGCCGCGCCTCGGACAGGAACATCTGTCGATAGTCTTCCTTCGTGCGGGACACCGCGTTCAGTAGCTTGATGGCCACGGTCTTGCGCGCGCCCATCCGCGTGCGTTCGGCCATCCATACTTCAGCCATCCCGCCCGCGCCGATCTGATGGGTGAGGGTGTAGGCGCCCAGCTGCCTGTTGGGTTTGTTCATGCCGAGGGCTTCGTTCGTGGCCATAGTCGTGAGCCCGCGCCGAGTGTTCGCTTGTTTGTTTGGACCCCCCCCCGAACGCGACGGGCAACACGGCGACTGAGCCTCACGAGCCGTGGCGCCAGCATGACGCAACTCCTCTCCATGTTCAGCGCCTCCGGCGAGGACGACTCCACGCAGTCGTTCACGCTCGCCGAGATCGAGCTGATGCGCGCGACCGTCGGTCCGCGTGTATATGTGGTGAGGCCCGAGGACTTCGTCGGCTTTGGTGATGCGGGGACCCCCCCGGGGATGATCGGGAGCGGCAACGCGGCGTCGCTCACGATCGTCGGTTGCGTGGAGCCGCGAGCGCTCGAACAAAGGGGAGCGTCGACCGCTCTTTGTGACTGCCCGGCGTCACACGATTCGGGCCCGCCTTCGACCCCGGCCGTGGACGACGCGGCGGCCGCGGACGTTCCTGTCGCCCGGGTCGGTCCGTTGGGGTGGGCGCCTGCGCAGGCCGAGGTCGCCGCCGCGCCGGAGCTCATCGAGGACGAAGCTCCGACGGCGAAGATCCTGCTCGAGCACGAACAAGGCGGGGAAGATGGAGATGTCGAGTCCCAAGCAGGGGGCGGCATCGAGCGAAGCTGGCGGCCGTGGTTGGTGGTCCCAGGGGTGCTGGCGATGGTCCTGGTGCTGCTTGGTCTCGTGATCGCGCTGTGGCCCCAGGCCGAGCTCGAAGTCGAGGACGAGCCAAGCGCGACCGGAGCCGGGGCCACCGAGTCTTTGCCCCGGGTTGCTAGCAGCCCGGGGGGCAATGCATCGTGTCGCCTCGCGCCGGAATTTTTGCCGAGGGCGCGAAGCCAAAACGCTGCTGTACCGGGCGTACTGCAAGTTTTGGCGACAAAGCTCTCGGCGAAAAGGCCAAGCGAGGCGGCGCGAGGCATTGCACCCCGGGCTGCGAGCCAAGCGCCCCCGTCAGATCTGGCCAGGGGTGAGGAGGTCGAGGCGCCAGCGCGAGCTGTGGAGCTGTTCGAGGAGCCGCTCGATTCGACCCTGGCAGCGGCGAGTGAGGAGCTTGGGGCAAAGACAAGCGAGGCGAAGTCCGCGACGAGCGAGGTCTCGGCGTCAGAGACTCGGCCTTGCCTGGCGACCCGCCGGAGCGCCCAACAAGCGTACACTGCCGGAGACTGGGACCGTGTGGAGGCGCTCACTCGCAGGTGGCGGTGCTGGTCTGACGCGAGGGTGGTCATGCGCATGCGCATGAATGCGCTATTCGAGACTGGTGACCACCGCGAGTGTGTGAGGACCGGCAAAGGTTCCAGGGACCCCACAATCGTGACACTGACAAAACGATGCACGCTGGCGCAACGATGAAGTGGTCTGAACGTGGGGTGGTGTTGGTCGCGTCACTCATGATGGGGGGGCTGGCGCGAGCCGAGCGTCCGTCACCGTCACCGTCACCGCCACCGCCAGCGGAACCACCGCCACCGCCGCCCGGGTCGCCCTCAGACGTGGAAGGGACCCCGGTCACCCTGGCCGTCGACGTGGGCATCCTCGACGTGCCGGTCGCCGGGCGGATCGGCCGGGCGCTCAGTGACCAGATGCCGAAGGTGTTGCGGCGAAAAGGCCTCTCAATCGTGACCGAAGATGAGGTGGCGCTCCTCGAACTTCGGGTGGACCTGCCGGACCCCGACCTGCGGGAGTATTTGATCAGCGTCAAGATAACCATGAATGAGGCGCAGGCCGGGGAGAGCCTGGCCGATTGGCGGACCTGCTTGGCCTGCACGGAGCTCGGTGTCGTGGACGAGACGCTGGCCCTCGTGTCCTCGCTCGTCTCGCGCCTGCCGGAGCCGGAGCCGGAGTCGAAACTGGCGCCACCGCCGATACTCGAGCTGGAGCCCGAGCCTTCGCCAGCGCCAGCGCAGCGCGGGCGACGTCGGGGCCTCAAGCTCGGGCCGCTCGGACTCACGAGCGTCGCCGCGATCGTGGGCGGTCTCGCTTCGGCTGGAGCTGGTGGCCTGCTGATTGACCTCGGCACCGATGATACGTCGTTGTACTCTCATCACGGCCTGGATCCCCGCCTCGTCGGCATGTCCTTGGTCGGGGGCGGCGCGGGCGTGGCGGTGTTGGGTGCTGTGTGTCTCGTGGTTGACGTCGAGGTCCTCGAGCGCCGCCGACAGCGGCGGTTTGACCTCTCGATTGAAGTGTCCCCGTCCAGCGCGGGGCTGTGGATGACAGGGAGCTTTTGAGATGAACACGAAGAGCTGTGGGCGATTTGTAATTGTTGGGCTTTCGGGCCTGGTGGCCGGCCTTGGTCTGGTGGCATGCGGCGGGCTTTGGGACTATGGGAAGGACCTCGATCACTGTTGGTGGAACGAGGGGGACAGGACCTGTGAGGAGCGGTATGGTGATGAGCGGCCATATTGTTCGAGGGATGGTGACCCGTGCAGAATCGCGTCCCCGTTCGAGGACGGGTGCGTGGGGTTCAAGCCCTATGATGCGGAATGTCATAGCCCCTGCGGCGACGGGCAGTCTGCTGCGGTGGTCGGCGAGTGTGGCGTCGCGGACGGGGGGGATGGGGACGGAGACGGGGGTGGGGCTGGGGGTGGGGACGGTGATGGTGTTGGGGATGGTGATGGGTATGGCGATGGAGTCGGGAATGGTGAGGGGGATAGGGGCGGTGACGGGAACGGTGACGATGACGGTGACGGTGACGGGGATGGAGACGGAGACGGAGATGAATGCGGCGACGAGTGCGACGAGGAGCGCGACGACGAGTGCAGTGGCGAAAGTACGGGGACGATGTCTGGTGGATCTGAGTCAGGCGATGGCACAGGGTGTGACGATGGTCCGATGCCGTCCTGAGCGTGTGTCTGCTCGCGTTTTTGCGATGATACGTATGTGCAGACGAAAAATGTATGGAGCAGACGCCGCCGCTTGGCGAGCAAGAGGTGTTCGGCGGGGTCGGGAAATGCGACGACGGCAACAGTGATGATGGGGAGAATGCAGCAGTCTCAGGTTGAGTGTGCCCGAATGTGCAGATTTTGACGTGACGTCTGGAAACCCATGATGACCGCATCAATTCTCCTGCTCAGCCTCATCCTCACCACCTCAGCCCCGCAGCCCGAGTCGCCCTACGCGATCGCAGTCAACAATCTAACGAAGGCCGACGCAGCCCTCAGCGTCGACCCCGAGCGCAAGAGCGACGAACTCCTCACCGCGCTCACAAACCTCACCCTGTTCCCCGCCAGCGTCGCGAGCGACCCCGAGACCCAGGCCCTCCAGAGCCTCGCCCAGCTCAACCTCGCGCGCTCATACCTGCTCGCAGACAGGCCCGAGCTCGCAAGCGCGGTCATCGACGAGGCCATCCGGACCGCGCACGGCCAGGAGCTCGCTGCAGCGGTCATGGGCCCAACCCTCGAGGACCTCTACCACGAGCGCCTCGCCGCCCTCGAGCTGGCCGGGCGAGCGCGCCTGCGAGTCCGCTGCTCGATCCCGTGTCGCGTCTACGTCGATGAGCGCGAGACCCCGCTGTTGTCGGGTCCGCTCTACCTCGGCCCCTACCGCGTGTGGGTCACGGACGCGAGCGGGGTGCGACCGCCCTTGCGTGAACCTGTCATGCTCAGGAGCGCGGGCGAGGTCGTCGAGATCCACTATCAGCCACCCGCGCCCCGGCCCTACGGCGGGGTCGATCGCTCACCGCCAGAGCAACGGGAGATGCGACGGATGCTGCCGCGCGGGGCGGAGATCGCCATGGTTGCGCTCGGCGTCGGGCTCGCTGGCGTCGGAGGGTGGTTGCTCTCAGGCCGCGACTTCGACATCGAGGGCGCGGCTGTCATCGGCGCTGGCGGGCTGAGCTTCACGATCGGTGGCGTGCTGCTGATCGTCGACGAGAACCGAGTCGCGCGGGGAGGGGCGTCACCGGCCCGATCGCGCTCAGGGCTACGCTCCCGAACTCAATGACAGGATCCGCGATGCTCCCGCTACTCACGATCATCCCCCTCTTGTTCGCTTCCACCGCAGCTCCGACACCCGAGACCACTGAAGGCGAGGCCACGGAGGCGCCCGCGCCCGCGCTCGAGCAGCCCGAGTTCGACGCCGCGGTCGAGCGGCTTGGCGAGGCCGACAGCGAAGCCAACCGCGACCCGGTGGCTGCGGCGGAGGCGCTCACTGAGGCCATCTCCGCGCTGCAGGAGTTTGGTCCGGAGCTCGCGGCTGACGAGGAGGCCCGCGAGCTCCGTCAGTACGCGCGCCTCAACCTCGCGCGCGCGCACTTGCTCGCCGAGGAGCCCGAGCTCGCGGCCGAGGTGATGGACGAGGCCCTGCGCGAGGCGATGGGCGAGACGCTCCCGGCGGCAGACTTCGGGCCGAGCCTCGAGGATCTCTACGCCGAGCGCCTCGCGGCCCTCGAAGCGCTGGGCCGCGCCTCCTTGGTGGTCCGCTGCGAGCTGCCGTGCAAGATCTATGTGAACGAGAATGAAGTCGGGCCGGAGCTCCCGCCGCTGCTGCGTGGGACCTATCGCGTGTGGGTTGAGAGCCCAAGCGGTCAGCGCCCCGCGGTCCGCGAGCTGGTCGAGCTCAGCGAGCCCGACGCGTCCTATGAGGTCGAGTTCGCACCGATCGTCAAACAGCCGGCGGTCGTCGAGGAGCCCCCGAAGCCTGTCGGTCGGCTCCTGCCGCGCTGGAGCGAGATCGCCCTGACCCTCGTCGGCACCGGTCTGACGACGACGGGCGCGGTCTTGATGGGCCTGGACCATAAAGACAACTTCCAGACCATGGGTGTCGGCGCGGCGACCTTGGTCGTGGGCGCCACCGTGCTGACGGTCGGGGTCGTCACGCTGAGCGTCGACGAGCGGCGCGTCGCCAGAGGCGCCAGCCGTCAGGCGATGATCTCCTGGACCACGAAATTTTAGGATGGTGCGTATGTTTGCATACCTCGCCCTGCTCCTCTCGCTCGCTGGCGCAGGTCTGGAGACCGAGCGCGGGCCCGGTGAGGTCGGCGGTCGAGCAAGCGAGGACAGCCTGAGCGAGCTCGCGGAGCTCGCCGCAGACATCATGGGTGACCCACGCTCGAGCGCCGGCCAAGAGGGTGCTCTGGCTGCCCTCAATCGGGGGCGCCTGAGGCTCGCTGAGCTCTACCTCGCGGACGAGGATGTCGCGCGCGCGGTCGCGGTCCTCGATGCCGCGATTCGCAGCGGAGGGGGGGAGGTGTTGGGCGTCGCGGACTTCAGCGTCGCGCTGATCGAACTCTACGATGCACGGCGTGAGGCGCTCGCGGCGAGCGGGCTCGAGAGCGTCGAGGTCGAACGTGGCGTCCCGGGTCGGGGCGTGACCGACGAGCGCGACGTGAGGCGGGGAGAGAGCTTCGCGCTCGGGCCCCATCGCTTGCCCGTGCAGGCCTCGAACGACGATTTCGATCCGCTCGAGATCGATCTGAAGCTGAGGGCGGAGGCCCCGACGGCGCCGTCCGACCTCGGTCAAAGCGCGGCCGTGGACGACGGGCTCCGAGGCGACGACGGCCCCCCAGCGCCAGCTCTTCGCCCGAGAGCGCAGATCGGGGGCCTCGGAGTCACGGGAGCTGCGATGGCGGCCGGCGGGATCGGAGCGATCATCGCGGGTGTCCTGATCATCGGCGAGCCGCCGAGTGGCTCGCCCGACGGGCCCTACGTTCGAAGCTTCGCCCCTGGCGGCATGATCGTTACCGGAGTCGGCGCGGTCGGTGTCGCGGTTGGTGTGGTTGCCCTCACCCTCGACCTGGCCGTGGTCGGCCGCAGGCGTCCCGCGCGAGCGCTGAGCGTCGGGGTTGACGCGACCTCGACCCGCGCGGGCTTGCGACTGAGGGGCAGCTTTTGAGCCGTCGACGCCGCCAGGCACATCTGCGGTCGGTCCTGCCGCTGTCGCTCGGCGCTCGCAGGATGCCCGGTCAATCCACCGCCAGCGCCCGGACGCACAGCACCCGCACGTCGGTCGCATCCTTGGAGACCGGCTCGATCGAGCGCTCGGCGAGATCGAGCACGTACACGTGGTCGTTCCCGTTCCCGACACTCGTGGCCAGGGTGCTCGACCAAAAGCGCTCGCGCTCCAACATCCGCGCCCCCCGCAAGGTCTTGAGCTCGTCGAGGCTCGGCAGCCGCCAGCCTCGGACCCCGCGAAAGGACTTGAGGCGGCAGTTTGTCGACGCGTCGCGCCAGGGCTCGACCCCCTCGGCGCGGGCGACCACGATCAGATCGATCGCCCGCATGTCGCCGCTGGCGATCGCCTCACGGATGACCTCGGCCTCGTCGACGTCCTGGCCGCCTTCGGTCTCGGTCTCCGACTCGCCGGTCTCGGTCTCGGTCTCGGTCTCGGTCTCGGTCTCTTCGCTCCCGGTCGCCGCGGACCCCTCGTCTGGCTCGGCGACGGCGCCGGGGTTGGCACCCCCGCCCGCGTCGAGCGCGGGTTGAGGCGGCGCGACCGTGGGGGCGCCGCGACCCCGGGCCGTGGGGGTCGCCTCGTGATCCTGAATGAAGATCAACAGCGCCGTCCCGGCGACCGCCAGCAGGATCAAGAACAGCACCACCGGCATCCACGGGTTCGAGGACTCGCTGGGCGCGGCGACGATCGGCGTGGCGGGCGGCTTGTCGTCGGACTCGGGCTCGTCGGACTCGGGTTCGTCGGACTCGGGCTCGGCGTCGGGCGCGGGGGCGGCCTTGGGAAAGGGCTTCGGGAGCGGCTCGTCTTCGCCCTGCTTGCGCGCGGGGGTTGCGTAGGGGCCGGAGACGGATGGTTCGCGCTTGGGGCGAACACGGGAGCCGCGGCTGGAGACCGCGTCAGAGCCGACCGCGGAGATGTCGGTCACGCCGACGACGTCGCGAAAGCGATTGTTGTCTTTGTTCGTGCTCGTGTCGGCCGGGGCGTGGCGGCGAGGATCGTCCTTCGCAGCCTTCGCCTTGACGATCGCGGTGTTGACGGTCTCCGCCATCGCCAGGATCTCGTCGGGCTCGACGAGGAGCTCGGCGAGGTAGTGCTGCGGCCCCTTGCGCGCGCTGTAAACCCCGGCGATGCGACGGAACTCCGCCGGCCCCAGCGCCTCGGACAGGCAGATCACGAATATCCGCGCGCCAGCCTCCTCATCGAGGGCTGGGCCGAGTTTGTGGGGATCTACGTCAATACCCTCGAGCAGCGTGGCCGAGACGCCGCCCCGCCTGAGGTGCTTGACGAGTGGGCGAAGATCCGCGGCGTCCTCCGCTGCGCAACACAGAGTCACCGCAATGCCGTGGCTCGCTGGATCCATGCTTGACGCGAGTCCTCATGCGACGACTCGGGTGCGGTGTATACCGCAATTTAGTGGTGACGCGTACAGTATCGGCACAAAAAGCGCGGTTGCGCGCTCACGCCTATCGCGCGGATGGCCGCGGGGAGGGGTCGTCCGGCTAGGCCTGACGAAGGGACGGGATGCCCAGTAGGGGATCGCTGGCCGGGAACCACGCTGACGCGATGCGGACGGCGTTCGTCGCCGCTCCGAGGCGCAGGTTGTCGGCGGCCACGGTCAGGCACCAGCGGCGGCCGTCGGTGTCACGGTTGTCTTTGCGCAGGCGTCCGACGAGCGCGTGATCACGACGATGGACGGTAGCGAGGGCAGTCAGCCCCGCGCCATCGGCCCCGGGGTGGTAGTGGACGAAGGGTCCGGAGGCGAGGGCCTCGGAGATCTCTTCCGCGTCAGCGCCGCGCTCGAGCTCGATCCACACGTTCTCGTAGTGCCCGGCCGGGACTGGCACCCGGCAGCACTGGGCCGAGATCCCGAGCTCGGGCAGCTCGAGGATCTTGCGGCTCTCGTTGACCAGCTTGCGCTCCTCGGACGAGAAGCCCGAGTCGTCGGTCTTGCCGCTGTGCGGGACGACGTTGCCGGGGTACTCGGCCGGGTCGAGCAGCTCGCCCCACAGCTCACCCGCGGTCTGCATCCGGGTGAAGCCCTCGACGGTCATGTCGACGAAGCGCGAGAGCGGGGCGAGGCCGGCTCCGGAGATCGCCTGGTAGCTGCTGACGGTGATCTCGCCGAGCCCGAAGCGCGCGCGCAGCGGCTCAAGGGCGAGGGTCAGGGGGATCGTCGTGCAGTTGGGGTTGGCGACGAGCTTGGTCGCGGAGGTCGCGCGGTGGTGGTTGACGCCGGCGACGACCAGCGGCACCTCGGGGTTCATTCGATAGGTGTTGCTCTTGTCGATGACCCGATAGCCGAGCTCGACGAGGCGTGGGCAGTAGCGGGCGCTGTACTGATCGTCGAGGGCGACGAAGGCGAGGTCGCCCCCGGGCGCGTCGCCGCGCTCGAGCGAGCTCGCCGCCTGAACCTCGTGGGTGTCGCCGCCGTGCGCGAGGGTCTGGTCGCGGCTCGCGTAGAGGGCGAGCTCGGCGGTCGGCCAGGCGCGGGCGATCAGGGTGAGCAATTCGCTGCCGACGAGGCCGGTAGCGCCGAGGATGCAGATGCGCATGCGCGGAGCCTAACAGCCTGCTGGTGAACCCCCTACATTGCCGTTTGGCGCGCCTGGAGCCGCGTCTGCGGTAATTATTGCCACGTGACAAGCTCGGTTGTTCGAGAAGGCTCAAACCATGGGTTACGCCAGCTGGTCTCGCCACCTCCCCGCGCTCGTGCCCGCGCTCGCCGCGGTGATCTACCTCGGTCTCCCACAGGCCGAGGCCGAGGCGGCGCCGCCGTCTGGCGAGGGCTTCAACGATGGCGGCGGCTACATCACCTTCACGCCCGGGGCGCTCGTGTTGACCGCAGAGCGCGACTTCACCGACGTGAATCCCAGCTACGGGTGGGCCCTCGGTGGGGGCTACATGTTCGCGCCAGGGAGCCTGTTCAAGGGCACGATCGGCGTCGGCTTCGAGCACAACGTGCTAATGCTCGCCGGCTACAAATTCGGAGACTTCGGCGCCCACGTGCTGCGGGTCATGCCCGAGGCCCGGCTCGGACTCGGCGGAGACACCGTGTGGGGCTACGGGCTGATCGGCGCAGGCTTCGCCAGCACCTTGTGGCACTGGGACCTGGATCTGCCCTTTCTCGAGGGCTTGAGCGGCAGCAGGTCGGCGGCGGGGCTCAACCTCCAAGCTGGCGTTGGTCTCCAGGGGTTCGTCTACAACAACTTCTTCATTGGCGGCGAGGTCGACGTCGACGTCGGGTTCTTTCACGAGAAGGACATCGTGGATTGGGGCAAGAACGACGACCGCGACTTTTCGCTGTACCAGGTCAGCTTCGAGCTGACCCTTGGCTGGCACTTCTGAATTGGGCGCGGCGCCGCGCCGCCGCGGCGCCGCGCCCTGATCAGGCCAGGAGCTCGAGCAGCGGCGTGCGGTCGAAGTTCGGGTCGCCGAAGTCGCTGATGAACTCGTCGTTGGCGTCGCGCAAGCCCGCCGCGCTGCCGATCGTGTTGAGCAGCCGCGCGTGGTTGACGGTGTCGTCGCCGTTGTTGAGCTCCATGTAGAGCCCCTGCTTCAAGAAACCGTTGGCCCCGCCCGCCATCACAGTCGGGAGGTTGCGCGACGTGTGTGCGGGCCCGTTGCCGTTGTCGTTGTACCAGAGGCAGACACCACAATCGATCAGGCGCGCGGCGTCGGGCAGCTCGTAGGCCTCGAGCAGGTCGAGCAAATACTTGAAGGTCTGCGCGAATTGACGGTCGACCATCGAGTGGAGCAGGTCGGCGTTGGCGATCACGTCGCCGCTGTTGTCGTGCGAGGCCCGGCGATGCGAGACGTAGTGGTAGTTCTCCATCAACGAGTTGTCGTCGAGGTTGCGGTAGCGCGTGGACCCGTCGTTGCCCGAGCCGATCTGAAGGCAGACCGAGCGGGTGTAGCCGCAGGCGACCGCGAGCGCGGCGACGTGCATGTGGGCCATGGCGGCGGTCAGGACCTCGTCGCCGATGTCGCTGTCGTAGCCGGGCGAGAGGCCCTCGAGGACCGCGAGCTCGTCGACGCCGAAGCTGCAGGTCAGGTTGTTCTCGAGGTCGCGGATGCTGTCGAGGTGGAGCTGGAGGCGCTGGTGGTCGTTGGAGCTCAGCTTCGGCGAGCTGACCAGGCTCTGGAGCTGGTCGCGGACCATGTCGTTGACGCTGGTCTGGCGGGCGATGAGCTCCTCGAGCTGGTTGGAGTCGAGGCCCATCATGGTCTGATAGGCGAGCAGCGGGTTGTGGAGGGCGGCGCGGCGGTTGCCGGGGCCGCGGTAGGACACGCAGGGGCCGCCGAGCCAGCCGCTGTTCTTGCCCGAGTAGAGGAACAGCGAGTCGCGGCCGTCGGGGTTGAGCTCGCGGCCGATGCGGTGATCGAGGGACTCGCCGTTGGCCTCGGAGTCGCCGCCCTGACCGGGGACGACCGGGCCCTGAGCGGTCAGGCCCTGGAGCGCGCCGTTGGCGTGGCCGTCGGCGTAGTCGAAGTAGTTGGCGTTGACGTTGGACACGACCAGGAGGCGGTCGAGGTGGTCGCTGAGCTCCTCGATCGCGCGCCCGGCCACGGTCTCGGGCGTGAGCGGGCCGTGGGTGGTCGGCCAGAAGCGCTCGGGCTCGTCGCCGAGCGCGGTGCTCTGCTGGGCGGCGACGCCGTTGGCCTGGCGAAAGAAGATCGCGAAGGGATCGACGAGATCGGAGCCGGCTCGGGCCTCGCGGGGGACGAGGCCCTCGAGGAAGGGCAGACCCACGGCGACGCCGCCCGCACCCGCGAGGAAGGTTCGGCGGCCGAACTTGCCGCTGTGCTTGGGACGCTTGTTGATCTTGTTCATGGCAGCTCCTCCGCGGCGCGGTTGAGGAACGCGGGGGCGGTGGTCAAGGCGACGAGCAGCTCCTGGATCGACTGCTGCTGCGCGAGTGAGGCCTCGCCGAGGCGCTGGATCATCACCCAGTCGTCGGGCACGGCGTTGCGACCGGCGGCGTACTCGGCCCAGTGCATCGTGTAGCACTCGTGGATCGCCTCGCTCGCGGCCATGGCCTCGACGAGCTCGAGGGCCCCGGCGACGGCGACGGCCTGCTCACCGACGAAGGGGCTCGCGGTGGTGTCGACGGGCTGGCCGTTGTCGATCGTGCGCCAGGCCCCGATCGCGTCGTAGCTCTCGAAGGGGAAGCCGTAGGGGTTGATGAGGGTCGCGTGGCAGGTCGCGCACTGGTCGGCCGAGGTGTGCGCGGCGACCCGCTCGCGGTTGGTCTGATCGGGCTCGAGCGGCGGCAGCGGGGGGATGCCGTCGGGCGGGGCCGCGATCTGGAGGCAGGACATGCGCTTGGCCAGGAACACGCCGCGGTGGATCGGGTCGGGGTCGACCGAGGTCGAGTTGGCCGCGAGGAAGCCGACCTGGGTGAACACGCCCTTGCGCTGGCTGGGGTCGAGCTCGACGAAGGTGAACTCGTCGCCGTTGACCCCGGGGACCCCGTAGATGTCGGCGAGGTCGTCGTTGACGAAGGTCTCGCTCGAGGTCAGGAGCTCAGCGAGGCCGCCGCCGCCCCCGTAGACGATGTCGCGGATGAAGTGCTCGTGCTCCTGCGCGGCGAGCTCGCCGAGGTCGGCGGGCGCGTCGGGGAAGAAGTTGGGCGAGGGGGAGATGGTCTCGAACTTCTCGGCCTCGAGCAGCTGCTGGTGGAAGCGGACGACCATGTCGCCCGCGCGGGGGTCGGCGATCATGCGCTGGGCCTGGGCCTCGACCGCGGCGGCGGTGTGGAGCTGGCTCGCGGCGGCGGCGTCGAACAGCTCGGCGTCGGGCATCGTGTTCCACAGGAAGTAGGACAGGCGCGCCGCGACCTCGTAGTCGTCGAGCGGGACGAGCTCGTCGACGATGGTCTCGCTGCGCTCGATCCGGTAGAGAAAGAAGGGCGACTGCAGCGTCGCCTCGATCACGTGGCGAACCCCAGCCACGAAGGAGTCGCTGACCCCGCTGTAGTAGGGCGGCGCGGCCACGAACAGCTCGGTCAAGGTTGCGACCTCCTGATCGTCGAGCGGCCGGCGGTAGGCCTTGGCGCCGAAGCTGCGCACGAAGGTTTCGATGCGCTCGGCCTCGCTCGGACCCTCGGGCGGCATGAGCTTGGCGAGCAGGTCCGGGTCGTCGGTGACCTGCTCGGCGACGAGGCCGGCCGCGATCCGGTAGCCCGTCCACAGGGCCTCGTCGATCTCGAGCGAGGTCGCGTCGTTGTCGAAGATGAAGCCTGCGACCTGGGGGTCGGCGCGGAACAGCTCGGAGTGGCCGGTCGGCGCGGACAGCTCGAACAGATCCTGGACCGTGTTCTCCCACTGCTCGTGGGTCAGCCGGTAATAGCGCGGTGAGGGGGAGGGGAGCTCGGCCGCGTCGCCGTCGCCGTCGCCGTCGCCGTCGCCGTCGCTCGTGTCTGCGTCACCGCCGTCGCCGACCGTCTCGCCAGCGGTGCCGCCGGCCTCGTCCGCGTTGACGCTGGTGTAGCAGCCGGCCGCGGTGAGCAGCGCCAGCGTCGGCAGCCATCGTTCAAAGGCCATCCGTTTCACGGCCTAAATATAGATCATGAGATGGCTTAAAACGCGGCAGTCGCGACGTCTCGCGCCGAAGTGATCTCCGAGCGAGCACGCTCACGTGTTTGACCGTAGGGCAGCCGGGTGCGCGTCAGCGCCCGATCGGCGCGTTGGGGGCCACGGCCCTCGGCGTGAGCCCGGGCGCTGGGCGTGATAGCCCTCGCCCATGGCATCGAGCCCCCGCGCCGAGTCGACCCCCCGCACCTTCGATCCCGCGACCGCCGAGCTGATGGTCAAGACCATCAAGGGCCTGGCGATGGACGCCGTCCAGGCCGCGAACTCCGGGCACCCCGGCATGCCGATGGGCTGCGCGGATCTGGCCACGGTGTTGTGGACCGAATTCCTGACCCACGCGCCCGCCGACCCGGGGTGGTTCGATCGCGATCGCTTCGTGCTCTCGGCCGGTCACGGCTCGATGCTGATCTACTCGCTGCTTCACCTGACTGGCTACGCCCTGCCGCTCGACGAGCTGAAGAACTTCCGTCAGTGGGGGTCGAAGACCGCAGGCCACCCGGAGTACGGCCACACCCCGGGCGTCGACGTCACGACCGGTCCGCTCGGCTCGGGCTTCGCGGCTGGCGTCGGCATGGCCCTGGCCGAGCGCTTCTTGGCCGACCACTTCAACCGCGAGGGCCACACGATCCTCGACCACCTGACCTACGGGATCGTCAGCGACGGTGACCTCATGGAGGGCCTCGCGTCCGAGGCCGCGAGCCTCGCGGGCCACCTCGGGCTCGGCAAGCTGATCTACCTCTACGACGACAACCAGATCTCGATCGACGGCGGGACCGACATCACCTTCACCGAAGACGTCGCCAAGCGCTTCGACGCCTACGGCTGGCACGTGCTGAAGGTCGACGGACACGACCACGCGGCCGTGCGCGCGGCGATCGTCGCGGCCCGGGCGGCGGTCGACAAGCCGAGCCTGATCTGCTGCCGCACGGTCATCGCCCACGGCGCGCCGACCAAGGCCGGGACCTCCGGGGCTCACGGCGCTCCGCTCGGGGCCGAGGAGATCGCCGCGACCAAGCGCGCGATGGACTGGCCGCTCGAGCCGACCTTCCATGTGCCCGCGACGGTCAGCGAGGCGCTCGCGGCCCAGCGTGCGGTCCACGCCGAGGCCAAGGCCGACTGGGACGCGCGCATGACCGCCTACCGCGAGGCTCACCCCGAGCTCGGGCGCGCGCTCGATCAGGCGATCGCGGGCGAGCTGCCCGCGGAGGTCGGCGCGGTGCTCGACGCGGCGATCGACGGGTTCGAGGTCGGCGCCTCGATCGCCACGCGCAAGTCGAGCCACAAGGTCCTCAGCGCGCTCGCGGAGGCCCACCCGCTGCTGCTCGGCGGCTCGGCCGACCTCGCCGGATCCAACGGCGTGGCGCTGCCCGGGACCCCCGGCCAGAGCAAGGAGCAGCCCGAGGGCCGCAACATCCACTTCGGCGTCCGCGAGCACGGCATGGCCGGAGTCTGCAACGGGATGGCGCTGCACGGCGGCGTGCGGGTGTTCGACGCGACCTTCCTGGTCTTCTCCGACTTCATGCGCGGGGCCCTGCGGCTGTCGGCGCTGATGGGCTTGCCGGTCGTCCACGTGTTCACCCACGACAGCTTCTATCTCGGCGAGGACGGACCCACGCACCAGCCGATCGAGCACGCGATGAGCTTGCGGGTCATGCCCAACCTCCACGTCATCCGGCCCGGCGACGCGCGCGAGACCGTCGGCGCGTGGCGGCACGCGCTCGCCCGGACCGACGGCCCGACGGCGCTGCTGCTCACCCGTCAGGGCTTGCCGACGCTAGCCGAAGCGCAGGCCGAGGGGGTGACCCGCGGCGCCTACGTGTTGTCCGACCCCGAGGGCGAGGGCGAGCTCGACGGGATCTTGATCGCGACCGGCTCGGAGCTCTCGCTGGCGCGCTCGTGCGCGGAGTCGCTGCGCGAGCAAGGCCAGCGCGTGCGCGTGGTCTCGATGCCGTGCTGGGAGGCCTTCGCCGACCAGGACGCGGCCTACCGCGAGTCGGTCTTGCCCGCGGCCGTCGGGCGCGAGCGCCGGCTGGCGATCGAAGCCGGCGCGACCCTCGGCTGGGAGCGCTACGCCGACCACGTCCACGGCGTCGATCATTTCGGCGCGTCGGCGCCGGCCAAGGTCCTCGCCGAGAAGTTCGGCTTCACCGTCGACGCCGTGCTCGCGCGCTGGGCTGCGATCCGGGGCTGAGCCCCTTTCACGCCGGGCCCCGCGCCGAGCGGGGCCGCCGATCGAGCCATGAGCGCGCCTTGCGCTTGCCTTGATTTACTGCGCGGCGAGAACAGCTCACACTCCAGCGCACAACCTTGCGTGCTTCAGATCCGCGCGCGCGAGCGCGACAGCACGCTGTCACGGCCCAACTCGGCGCCGGGAGTGTGGACCGTCACGCCGGGTCGCCCACGCGCACCTGTGCCCGCGCCGACCGTGTGGCATCCTCCGCGCCTTCGCACCTCCAGACCCATCAGAGCCATGGACCTCGAAAAAGTTCGCAATATCGGAATCTCCGCCCACATCGACTCGGGCAAGACGACCCTCACCGAGCGGGTCCTGTTTTATACGGGCCGCATCCACAAGATCGAGGAGGTCAAGGGTAAGTCCGGCGTCGGCGCGACGATGGACTCGATGGAGCTCGAGCGTGAGCGCGGCATCACGATCCAGTCGGCCGCGACCGCCGTGAAGTGGCGCGACTTCGACATCAACATCATCGACACGCCCGGACACGTCGACTTCACCGTCGAGGTCGAGCGGGCCCTGAGCGTGCTCGACGGCGCGATCCTGGTCCTGTGCGCGGTCTCGGGCGTGCAGTCGCAGTCGATCACCGTCGACCGCCAGATGCGGCGCTACAACGTCCCCCGCCTCGCGTTCATCAACAAGATGGACCGGGCCGGCGCCGACGCGGTCAACGTGACCAAGCAGCTGCGCCAGAAGCTGCACCACAACGCCGTGCTCGTCGTCTACCCGATCGGGGCCGAGGACCAGCACGAGGGCGTCGTCGACCTGCGCACGCGCAAGGCCTACTACTTCGACGGCGACAACGGCGAGAACATCCGCATCGAGGAGTGCCCGGCCGAGCTCGTCGACGACGTCGAGGAGTACCGCCTCAAGCTCGTCGAGGCCCTCGGCGACTACGACGACGGGATCATGGAAAAATTCCTGTCCGAGGAGGAGGTCAGCGCCGAGGAGATGGAGCCGGTCATCCGCAAGGCCACGCTCTCGCTCGGGCTGACCCCGGTGTTCTGTGGCTCGGCCTACAAGAACAAGGGCGTGCAGATCCTGCTCGACGCGGTCTGCTCCTACCTCCCGGCCCCGAACGAGATCGACAACGAGGCCTACGACCTCGGCAACGACGAGGAGAAGGTCATGCTCCACAGCGTGCCCGACAAGCCCCTCGTCGCCCTCGCGTTCAAGCTCGAGGATGGCAAGTACGGCCAGCTGACCTACACCCGCATCTACCAGGGCACGCTGCGCAAGGGCGAGTTCATCTACAACCAAAAGACCAACAAGAAGCACAAGCTCGGTCGCCTGGTTCGGATGCACGCCGACAAGATGAGCGACATCGACGAGGCCGTCGCCGGCGACATCGTCGCGCTGTTCGGGATCGACTGCTCCTCGGGTGACACCTTCACCGACGGCACGGTCCAGTACTCGATGCAGTCGATGCACGTGCCCGACGCGGTCATCAGCTACGCGATCGAGCCCAAGGACAAGGGCGGCCAGGCCAACTTCTCCAAGGGCCTCAACCGCTTCTCCAAGGAAGACCCAACCTTCAAGGTCCACCGCGACGAGGAGTCCGGCCAGACCATCATCTCGGGCATGGGCGAGCTCCACCTCGAGGTCTACATCGAGCGCATGCGGCGTGAGTACAAGGTCGACACGATCGTCGGTGAGCCGCAGGTCGCCTACCGCGAGACCGTGACGCGGGAGACCACCTACAACTACACGCACAAGAAGCAGACCGGCGGCTCGGGTCAGTACGCGCGCCTCGCCGGGGTGATGCGCCCGATCGACAAGGACTCCGAGGGCGACCCCCACTACCGCTTCGTCAACAAGATCAGCGGCGGCGCGATCCCGCGCGAGTACATCCCCTCGTGCGACAAGGGCTTCAAGGAGTCGATGGACAAGGGCGTCCTGATCGAGGCCCCGGTCACCGGTATCGAGATGGAGGTCAACGACGGTCAGTCCCACGCCGTCGACTCGAGCGACATGGCGTTCACGATCGCCGCTCGCGCCGCCTTCAAGGAGGCCATGCGCGCGGCCAAGCCCGTGATCATGGAGCCGATCATGAAGGTCCAGGTCGAGGGCCCCGAGGAGTTCCAAGGTGGCATGCAGACCACGCTGATCCGCCGCCGCGGCACGATCATCGGGTCCGAGACCCACCACGGCAACACCGTGATCGACGCCCACGTCCCGCTCTCGGAGATGTTCGGCTACTCGACGGAGCTGCGCTCCGCGACCCAGGGTAAGGCGGAGTTCACCATGGAGTTCGCCCACTACGACAAGGTGCCCTCGCAGATCCAAGAGGATCTGATCAAGAAGCACCAAGAAGCCAAGAAGTAGCCGCGCCGAGCGGTCGTCAGGGGGTCGGGCCGGTCTTCGGCTCGGCCCCTTCGAATATCACCGCCACGCGGTTGGTGACCTTGTCGAAGGGCGGCATCTCGATGCGCCGGACCACGGTCCGGCTCACGCGCAGCTCGGGGTTCGCCCGCGCGGCGTGGCGCGGCGGCAGCTCGTCGAGCTCCTCGGCCGTGAACGGGCGCTCGACCTGCTCGCGCCGAATGAACGACCCGCGCTTGAAGAAGGGCGGGTAGTCGTTGAAGTTGACCCCGGCCTGAAACAGCAGCTCCTGCTGCTGCGACGCGCTCTGGCCCGTGACCTCGGCGTGGGTGTAGTAGTGCCGGGCCGCCATCGAGATCGCGTTTTTGGTCGCGTCGCGCTCGCGCCACAGCAGCGTGTTGGCGGCCTCTTCTCGAGTTGGCAGCGTCCACACGCGGGCGTCGAACAAGGCCGGGGTGTCGCGTCGCTCGGGGATGCCCGCGGCGACCCCCGCGTTGAACCATGCCGTGGTCATCGACGCGAGGATCGAGCTGAGCTTCTGGATCCGGCCGTCCATGAAGATCTGCGAGGCCGAGGTCGAGCTGTAGAACACGAGGCTGATCTCGTCGGACTGCGTGTAGCCGATGACTGCCTGGGTCTCGGTCACGAGCCTCTCGGTGACCGCTTGCATGAGCTCGGACAGGCGCTCGTCGTAGGGCCGGGCGAGGCCCTGGGTCCACCTCGAGAAGCGCTTGCCGTCGATGCGGGCGCACACGGGCAGCAGCGGCAGGCAGCGCCGGCCGGCCTCCTGGCGCTCGTAGAGCTTCATGCGATCGCCGAGGCTCATCTGTGATCTCGTGATCTCTCCCGGGCCGCGCAGGCCCTGGGAGGGAGATGCCCTCCCAGGACGCTCGCAGCGGGCCTAGAACGGAATGTCGTCGTCCCCGGGCCCCGTCGGCGAGTAGTCGCCCGGATCGTAGGGCTCCGGACCACCGCCACCGCCGCCGCCGCCGTTGCCGCCGCCGCCGCCGTAGCCACCGCCACCGCCACCGTAGCCGCCGCCGCCGCCACCACGGCCGCCGCCACCGCCACCGCGGTTGCCACCGCCGCCGCCGTAGCCGCCGCCACCGCCGTCATAACCGCCGCCGCCGCCACCGCGGCCGCCGCCACCTTCACCGCGGCCGCCGAGGAACTGGACCGTGTCGGCGACGACCTCGGTCGAGTAGCGCTTGATGCCGTCCTTGTCGTCGTAGCTGCGGGTTCGCAGCCGGCCCTCGACGTAGACCTGGCGGCCCTTGGACAGGTAGTTGTTGCAGTGCTCGGCCTGCTGGCCGAAGACCGAGATGCGATGCCACTCGGTCTCCTCGACGAGCTCGTTGGTCTGCTTGTTGCGCCACTTGCGGGTGGTCGCGACCGAGAGGTTGGCCACCGGGCTGCCGCTTTGGGTGTAACGGAGCTCGGGATCGCGCCCGAGGTTGCCGATGAGAATGACCTTGTTGACGCCGGACATGAGGGCTCCTGTTGCGAATATTCGGGCCTGGGTTGGGTGTTGGCAAGCGCGGCGACGGCCCGAGCTGTCGCTGGTTTCCCGCCGCGCCGAGGTGGTGTCGGCCCGCGGCGAGGCGCGTTGCACAAAAAGTTGGGGGCTCGGTGAAGCCCGCGCTCGGCCCGTTGGTGGTTGACCGGATCCGCGCGCCAGGTCAAGGTGTGCCCGCGCCCGCGTTCGTCTGACGATGCCGCCCGATCTGACCATCGCCCTGTGCCTGCGTGACGACGAGTCTCGTCTCGCCGACATGGCCGCGGCCGCCGTCGAGGTCGCCGAGTGCCTGATCCGTGAGCACGCCGTCGGCGAGTGGGCCGAGCGCACGCGTGAGGAAGCTTTGATCGACACCGAAGCCGAGCCCGGGCGAGATCTCGGCCTGAGCTTCGAGCTGCTCGCGCTCGACGAGTCGTCCCGCGACAACACCCTGAGCGTGCTCAGCATCCTCCACGCCCGGCATCGGCAGCTGCGCACGCTCCAGGGCCTCGAGCGGGGCACGGCCGTGATGCGGGCCGCTCGCTCGGCTCAGGGGCGGGTGTGGCTGCTCGTCGACGGGCCCTTCGAGCACGAGCACGGGCTGTGGGCCGCGCGGCAGGTGTTTTGCGGCGATCGAGCGGCGATCGTCCCAGGTGAGGTCCTCGCCGTGACGCGAAACCTCGGCCAGGCGGCCCTCGGCTGGCTCGGTGGCGGCCTCGTCAGCGCCCAGCGCGAGGTCACCCAGATGCTCGAGTCCCACGGCCAGCGGCCCGCCTGGAGCCCCCCGCGTGACCAGGCCCTGCGCAGTCGCGCGCGCCTGTTCGTCCGCGGGCGCCTCAGCCGCTTCGGCCTCGGTCACTACGATCGCTAGCCCTCGGTGAACAGGCCGAGCGCGACCTGGGCACAGTGCACGGAGGGCCGCGGGGGCTTATAAGGTCACCCGTGACCTGGGTTCTGGCCATCCTCGCCCTCTCGGTCCTGATCATCATCCACGAGTTTGGGCACTACGTGTGCGCCAAGATCGGTGGGATGCACGTCGATCGCTTCTCGGTGATCGGCATCGGGCCGGTGATCCTCAAGCTCTTCACCTGGAAGGGCACGGAGTTCGTCATCAGCGCGATCCCCTTCGGCGCCTACGTGCACATCGTCGGCATGGAGCCCGAGGAGTACGCGCAGGACGAGGAGGGCAACCTCCCGGATCCGCCGCAGGGCTACCGCAATTTCCGCGACAGCCCGCTGTGGGCCCGGCTGCTGGCGATCGCTGGCGGACCGATCGCCAACTACCTCGCGGCCATGATCCTCGTGATCGCCGCGTTCGCGGCGGTCGGCGTCAAGGAGCCGGTCGGGGTCGAGGTCGCGGACTTCGGGCTCGGGAGCCCGGCGGCCGCGGCGGGGGTCGAGGTCGGCGACGAGATCCTCGCGGTCGACGGCGAGCCGGTCAGCGGCCCCGACTACCGCCAGTCCGTGATCGATCTGACCCAGGACAAGCTCGGGACCACGGTCGAGCTGAGCATCGACCGCGAGGGTGAGCAGCTGCTCTACCCGGTCGCGCTCAACCCCGAGGCGCCCGCGCTCAACACCAGCTTGACCAACAAGGGTGAGTACATCCCGATCAGCCCGGCCAAGGCGGTCGCGCTCGGCGCCAAGTGGCCCTTCACCCAGACCGCGCGTCAGCTAAAGGGCTTGTGGTCGCTGGTCACGGGCAAGACCGAGGCCAAGGTCGGCGGACCGGTGGCGATCGCCAAGGCGATCAAGGGCAGCGCGGACCGGGGCGTGATCGACTTCGTGGTCTTCAGCGCGCTGATCTCGACGGTGCTCGGCATGTTCAACCTCCTGCCGCTGCCGGCCCTCGACGGCGGACGCCTGATCTTCTTGATCTACGAGCTCATCGCTCGGCGCCCGCCCAACAAGGTGCTCGAGGAGCGCATCCACATGGGCGGGATGATCGCGCTGCTGGGGTTGATCGCGTGGGCGACCGTCAACGATGTCCGACCGGAGCACGCGCCGATCTGGAAGGAGTCGGCCGCCGAGTTCGAGGCCGAGGCGCTCAAGCTCGAGCAGGCTGACGCCGAGGCGGCGGCGCCCGAGGCCGAGGCCGAGGCAGAACCCGAGCCCGTCGAGGCGCCGGCCGCCGACGGCTGAGGCGCGCGATGGCCGTCAAGCCCCGGCGCCTCGCGCCCTCGGGCCAAGCCGAGGGCATCCCAGCCGACTGGAAGCCGCGCGCGCGCAACCGCGAGCAGCTGCTCGAGCTCGTCGAGCGCCTGCCGAGCGAGCCCGGCGTCTACGTGATGCGCGATCGCAAGGGCCGGGTCGTCTACGTCGGCAAGGCCCGGCGCCTGCGCCAGCGCGTGCGCCAGTACTTCAACGGCCACGACACCCGGCTGTTCGTGCCCCGGCTGGCCAAGGTCCTCGGCGACATCGAGGCCGTGATCACCTCCAACGACAAGGAGGCGATGCTGCTCGAGAACAACCTGATCAAGCGCCACCAGCCGCGCTTCAACGTCAAGCTGCGCGACGACAAGCAGTATTTGGTCTTGCGTCTCGACGCCCGCGCTGCGTGGCCCAAGCTCGAGGTCGTGCGCAACATCCGGCAGGACGGGGCCCACTACTACGGCCCCTATCACTCGGCGAGCTCGGCCCGGCACACGCTGCGGGTCGTCAACCGTCACTTCAAGCTCCGGACCTGCTCGGACTTCGTGCTCGCCCATCGCAAGCGGCCGTGTCTTCAGCATCAGATCGATCGCTGCCCGGCGCCGTGCGTGTTCGAGGTCGACGCGCAGGCCTACGCCGATCAGGTCCGCGACGTCGGGCTGTTCCTCGGTGGGCGCCACGGTGAGCTCGTCGCCGGGCTCGAGCAGCGCATGCAGGCCGCCGCCGACGCGCTCGAGTTCGAGACCGCCGCGCGGGTCCGGGATCAGCTGCGCGCGGTCGAGACCACCCTCCAGCGCCAGGACGTGGTCGGGACCGGCGAGCTCGATCAGGACCTCGTCGGGATGTACCGCGAGGGCGGCAACGTCGAGTTCGTGGTCATGCACGTGCGCCAGGGCAAGCTGATCGGGACCCAGCGCTACTCCGAGAAGGGCATGGAGCTGCCCGACGCCGAGGTCCTCAACGGCTTCCTCAGCGCCTACTACGACGAGGCCCCGCTCGTGCCCGACGAGCTGCTGCTGCCCTTCGCCCTGGCCGAGGACGACGCGGAGCCGCTCGGGGTCTGGCTGAGCGAGCGCCGCGGCAAGAAGGTCAAGGTCAAGGTGCCCGCGCGGGGGGATCGCAAGAAGCTCGTGCTCCTGGCCGAGCGTAACGCCGCGAGCAATTTTGTGACGCGGAGGAACAAGCGCGACGACAGCGAGGCCGCGCTCGTGGCCCTGCGCAAGCGCCTGCGCCTGAGCCGGCTGCCGCGGCGGATGGAGTGCTACGACGTCAGCCACATCCAGGGCAGCGAGCCGGTCGCCTCGATGGTCGTGTTCGTCGACGGCGTGGCGGACAAGGCGAGCTATCGCCAGTTCAAGATCAAGGGCGCCGACGGCCGGGGCCAGCGGCAAAACGATGACTTCGCCTCGATGCACGAGGTCCTCGGCCGACGGCTGCGGCGCGCGCTCGAGGATGAGGACTGGGCCCTGCCTGATCTGATCGTGATCGATGGCGGCAAGGGGCAGCTCGGGCGCGCGATCGCGGCGATGCAGGACCTGGGCATCGCGCTCGGGGACGAGGGCGTGGACCTGGTCTCGCTGGCCAAGGAGCGGCGCTTTGCGGTCAGCGCGAGCAAGCGCGGGCTCGAGCAGCTGCGCGAGCGCGGGGGGAAGGGCGCGGCGGCGGCGGAGCCGGGCGAGGCGCTCGCCGACTACGTGGTCGAGACCGCCGACGAGGACGAGGGCCGCGGCGAGGTCCGGCCCGAGCGGGTGTTCGTGCCCGGGGCCAAAGACGCGATCGCCCTGCCGCACGGGTCTTCGGAGCTCTACCTGATGACGCGGCTGCGCGATGAGGCCCACCGCTTTGCGATCACCCATCACCGCAAGCGTCGGGGCAAGCGATCGCTGGTCTCGGTGCTCGACCAGATCGCGGGGGTCGGGCCGGCGACCAAGCGAGCGCTGGTCAAGCATTTTGGCAGCGTCAAGGCGATCCGAGCGGCTTCGGTCGAGCAGCTGTGCGAGGTCAAGGGCGTCGGGCCGAAGCTGGCCGCTGTGATTCATGCGGCGCTCGGGGCCGGGCCTGGCGCGTGACTCGGTGATCCGCTCGACGACTCCTACGCTCGCCTCGGGCTCGTCGTCGACCACGGCCCGCTGGCGGCGAGCGTGACGAGGTGCTCGATGACCATCTCGTGGGCAGCGTCGAGATCTTTGGTGCCGCAGATCGCGAGGAGCTCGTCCTTGCTGTGGAACGCGAAGCGCATGGTCAGCAAGACGATGCTGTGGCCGTAGAGCCGCGCCGCGGGCCCGTAGGCCTGGGCGAGCCGGTTCAAGAAGGGCTCGAGGGACTGACGCCAGTTGGTGTCCGAGACGTTGCCCTCGCGCGCGGTCAAGAAGAAGCGCGCGCGGACGAGCTCGCGGTTCGCGCGGCATAGCCCGTAGAAGTCGGTCAGGACCTGCTCGAGCGTGCTCTCGCCCTCGAACCAGGGGTGGTTGGAGAGCATGTCCCAGGCTTGCTGCTGAAACGACTCGATGGTCGCGTCGAGCAGGTGCTGGGTCGTGGGATAGTAGTGAGTCACGGTCCCCGGTGAGAGGCCGGCTCGCTCGGCGACGAGCCGGACTCGCAGGCCATTGATCCCTCGCTCCTCGAGCTCCTCTGTCGCCGCCGAGATGATCTGATCGAGGGTGTGGGGCTTTTCCATGGTCGAGGGGCGGTGACGTCGCCGCCCTCGACTCTACTCTAATCTGCTCTAATCTGCCGCGAGTTTCGAGGGGCACTTCAAGGTCTGGGTGCAGTCGTCGGTATCGCTCGGCCCGCTCCCCTTCGGTGGCTTCCCGACGTCGAAGCTGCCCACGGAGGGGGTCTGCTTGGTCGAGACCTTGTTGCTGTACTTTTTCTTCATGTTCGCTGACGTGCGCGGGGGTGCGTAGCGGTACCACTTGCCGGAGCCGCCGACGGTCTTCGAGCCGGGGCACATGCTCGGGGGCATGAACATGTCGTCAGCGGCCATGCGCATCTCCGTGCCGCAGCTGGGGTTGAGCTGAACGTTGTACTTCAGGGTGTTCCAGTAGTTGCTGACGTCCTTGCCGCCGGTCGACTGGTAGACGCAGTGATCGTGAATCAAGCAGCCGAGGCCCCAGCCCCCGCCTCCTCCGACCCAATCGGGGGGCGCGTCACAGCCAGGCCCACAGCGGCCGTTGCAGGGGTAGACGCCGTCGGCCACCTTGGGACCGGGGATCGTCACATTCGCGGCCTTGGAGCGCGACCACCACCGGGGAATCGAGGCGGTGATCGTCTCGACACTCACTTGCTTCGTCTTCCCGTTCAACATCTCCTTCGTCTTCGTCTTCTCCGGGAACATGTTGAAGCCGATGCAATAGTATTTGCCGTATTCCACGCACTCGATCTGGCCATCGCGCGCGTCGGTGAGGAAGTGGCCGTTGCAACTCGACGTGTTCGGTAGGCTCGAGAAATAGGGCAGCTCGGACGCGTCGTCCGCGATGTCGGAGGGGTTGAAGGCGAGGACCGAGGCGTCGAGCGCGAGCCCCGGATCCTGTGCGTCGCCGGAGTCGAAGCGCTCGAGGACCGCGAGGGTCTCCGAGTCCTCGTCGGGTTCGTCCTCCCAGGATGTCACGTACGCGTCGTCGAAGAAGCTCGGCGCGGTCTCGTCGAGCACGGGGAGCTTGGTGTCCCACGAGTCCCAGACGAACCCGGGCAGGCTCTCCGCCATCATCCCCAGCGCGCGGTGGGTGTAGAGCACAGCGATGGGATTGAGCGGGCGGCGCTCGAGTTGCGAGATCGCACGGTAAGCTTCGTTCACGGCGCGCCAGTCCTCCGGTGTGAGCTGCTCATCGTTGCCCTCGATGAGAAGCTCTCCCTGTTCGTAGTCGGCGCGAAAACTCGCCGAGACCGTGGCCGTGCGAAGATCGACCTGAACGATGTGGTCGCTGAGCACGGCGGCGTCGAAGCCAACGAAGCCCCCCTCTGCGGTGTGGATTGAGCCGTGAATTGCGTCGGCTTGGCCGTTTAGTACGAATCCTTGTGCGGGGGAGTTTGGGGTGGAGGGCGTCTGTGCCCGGCTGTTGGGG
>NZ_PVNK01000122.1 GCF_002994615.1 Enhygromyxa salina
CCGCAGCCTCGTGTTTCCCCACGGCGGCGGCCCGGCGACCGGGGCCTGGGGGGGGCCGCCGGCCTCCAGGCGCAAGGGCCCCCCGCGCCCTCAGGTCCGCCGCGCCCCGGTCTCGGCGACCATGGCCATGACCTCGCCGCCGCCCGTGATCGGCGAGAACCTGCCCTTCCCGCCCGAGCTCCCCGGCCTCGCCTGGCTGTTCGTCGGCCTGGTCGAGAGCGCCGAGGGCCACCTGACCAACGACGATCTGCTCGCCGTCGCCAAACGCCTCCAGCGCTGGGCCCCCAAGCTCCCGATCGAGCGGGTCAGCGCGTTGATCCGGCACACGATCGCCGACTATCGCGCGCTGCCCGACGTCGCGACCCGGGGCGCGCGGACCCGCGAGCACAACACCGAGCTGGCCCAGCTCGTCCCCCGCCAGCGCCTCGCCGAGGTCCTCACGGCGCTCTACGAGATCGCCAGCGACGACGGCGTCGTCCGTGATCAGGAGCTGCGCTTCATCGTCAACACGACCCAGCAGCTCGGCCTCAGCCCCGATCCGCGCCTGCTCGCGATCGCGTTTTTGTACCTGACCCTCAGCATCGTCGACGGCCACGTCGACGAGGCCGAGAAGCTGGTCCTGCGCGAGCAGGCCCAAAAGTGGGCGCCAGGCATCTCGATCGCCGAGCGGGCCGTGGTCATCCGCTGGGCGATCGCCGAGTTCAAGCGCCGGCCCGAGCTCGACGACAAGATGCAGTGCGCCCGCGAGGCCGCCGATCAGCTGGCCGTGAGCACCGACAAGAAGACCCGGCGGCAGATCCTCGCCGAGATGTGGCGGATCGCCGGCGCCGACGGCCACATCTCGCCCGAAGAGCAGCGGTTCATCGCGGAGATGGTCAGCCGCTTCAAGCTCGACAGCTGAGCCTGGCTACTCGGTCGCGGCGGGCGGCGCGTCGGTGCCCGCGTCCGCGCCCGCGGCGAAGGGGCTCTTGTCGCCGGTCAGCCAGGCGACGAGCACCACGAGCAGGACGAACCCCAGGGCCATGAGCAAGCCTTTCGCGCGCATCTAGCGGGGAGTCTAGTACCCCCTGCGAAGGGGCTCAATTTCTGCGGCCTCCCCGCCTGGGGATCGGCCGGGCGCCAGACCAGAAGATAAGCACTTTACAACCAGGCAGATATGCATGATCACGTGACTGAACACTCAGACAGTTCACGAGATCCGCATCGTGCGCCCCTACGTCCCACTCACGGTCAAGAGCAACTTCTCCTTCCTCGAGGGTGCGAGCCACCCCGATGAGCTCGTCGAGAAGGCCGTGGGCCTCGGGCTCCCCGCCATGGGCCTGTGCGATCGAGATGGGGTCTACGGGGTCGTCCGGGCCCACGTCGCGGCCAAGAAGCACGGGCCGCTCAAGCTCTTGCTCGGGGCCGAGCTGAGCATCGGAGATCTGCCCGAGGAGCTGTTTACGGCGCCCTCGAAGCTCCTGCGCTCAACCCGGCACGAGCCGCGCTCGAGCATCGTGGTCCTGGCCGAGACCCGCGAGGGCTGGGCCCGCCTGTGTCGGCTGCTGTCGATCGCCCACGGCCGCGGGCCCAAGGGTCACGCGCTCCTGAGCCTCGACGAGCTCGCGGGCGGCGCCGCCACGGGGGTCTACAATGAGGCCGCCAACGCCACCTCCGCGCCAGACACCGCCGGCCAGGGCCTGATCGCCTTGATCCGCGACCCAGAACATCTGCCGGTCATGACCGAGGCGTGGGGCCGGGATCAGGTCTACGCCCTCGTCAGCCGCCACCACGAGGCCGAGGAGCTCGCCCGCGAAGACGCGATCCGCCGGGCCGCGCTCCGGACTCGCGTCCCCCTCGTCGCCGCGACCGACGTGCTCTACCACTCCCCTGCCCGGCGCCCGCTGCAAGACGTGCTCGCCTGCGTCCGCGCGGGCAAGACCCTCGCCGACGCCGGTCGCACGATCCGCGGCAACGCCGAGCACGCGCTCGAGTCGATCCACGCCATGCGCGAGCGCTTCGCCGACTGCCCGGGGCTGCTCGATCGAACCATCGAGATCGCCGAGCGCTGCAGCTTCTCCCTCGACCAGATCCGCTACGTCTACCCCGGCGAGCGCGTGCCCGAGGGCGTCAGCGAGGGCGATCACCTCCGCGTCCTGACCCTGGCCGGCGCCCGCCATCGCTACGGCGGCGACATCCCGCCCGAGGTCCTCGCGCAGCTCGAGCGCGAGCTCGTGCTCATCGCCGAGCTCGACTACGGCGGCTACTTCCTGACGATGAAAGAGATCGTCGAGTTTTGTCGGCGCGAGGGCATCTTGTGTCAGGGCCGCGGGAGCGCGGCCAACAGCGCGGTCTGCTACTGCCTCGGGATCACGGCGATCGATCCGGTCCGCATGGATCTCCTGTTCGAGCGCTTCTTGAGCCGGGAGCGCGCCGAGCCGCCCGACATCGACCTCGACATCGAGCACGAGCGCCGCGAGGAGGTCATCCAGTGGGTCTACCAGCGCTGGGGCCGACGCCACTGCGCGATGGTCGCCAACGTGATCCGCTACCGCGCGCGCTCGGCCGTGCGCGAGGTCGGCAAGGTCCTCGGCATGCCCCAGACGGCCCTCGACCGCGTGGCCAAGCTGCTCGGCCACTGGGGCGCGACGATCGACGCCCAGCTGCTCCAAAACGTCGGCCTCGATCCCGCCCAGCCGACCCACGTCCACCTCCTGCGCCTCAGCGCCGAGCTGCTCGACTTCCCCCGCCACCTCTCGATCCACCCCGGCGGCTTCTTGCTCGGCGGCGACCCCGTCGACTCGATGGTCCCGATCGAGCCCGCGAGCATGGAGCAGCGCACGGTCATCCAGTGGAGCAAGTACGATGTCGAGGATCTCGGCCTGTTCAAGGTCGACCTGCTCGCGCTCGGGGCCCTGAGCCACATCCGCGGGTGCCTCCAGCTGCTGCGTGAGCACGACGGCATCGAGCTCGAGATGGCGACGATCCCTGCCGACGATCCGCCGACCTACGAGCTGTTGTCGCGCGGCGACACCGTCGGCGTGTTTCAGGTCGAGAGCCGGGCGCAGATGGCCATGCTCCCGCGCCTGCGCCCGCAAAAATTCTACGACCTCGTCGTCGAGGTCGCGCTCGTCCGGCCCGGCCCGATCCAGGGCGACATGGTCCACCCCTACCTGCGGCGGCGCCAGGCCAAGGAGCGCGTCGAGTACCCCCACCCCAAGCTCGAGCGCGTGCTGGCCAAGACCTACGGCGTGCCGATCTTTCAAGAGCAGGTCATGAAGCTCGCGATCGCCGTCGCCGACTACAGCCCCGGCGAGGCCGATCAGCTCCGCCGTGACATGGGCGCGTGGCGCTCGAGCGGGCGCATCGAGCAGCACCGCGCGCGCCTCGTCGAGCGCATGATCCAAAACGGCATCGACGTCGAGTTCGCCGAGCGCGTGTTCCAGCAGATCCGCGGCTTCGGGGAGTACGGCTTCCCCGAGAGCCACGCCGCCTCATTTGCCCTGATCGCCTACGTGAGCGCGTGGCTGCGGACCCACCAGCTGCCCGCGTTCTCCTGCGCGCTGCTCAACGCCCAGCCGATGGGCTTTTACTCCGTCGCGACCCTGGTCGAGGACGCCCGCCGCCACGGCGTCGAGGTTCGGCCCGTCGACGTGCGCGTGAGCGACTGGGACTGCACCCTCGAGGCCCGGACGATCGAGGGCGGCGGCGGCGGGCCGAACCCCCGCGATCGCTGGGCGGTCCGCATGGGCCTGCGCTGGATCAAGGGCTTTCACCTCGCCGATGCCGAGCGGCTGCTCGGCGCCCGCGACACCCTCGAGGCCCCGTGGCGGGATCTCGACGCCTTCGTCCGCAGCGTTGGCCTCCAGCAAAAGCCCTTGAAGCTGCTCGCCGAGGCCGGCGCGCTCGAGGGCTTCGACCGCGCCCCGCGACCGCTACGCGACACGACCAGCACCCGCCGCGACGCCGCCTGGGCCGTGCGAGGCTCGCTCGCCCGGGCCAAGGACCGGCTCCCGCTCCGGACGGACGCCAGCGCCCACCAGCCCGCGTTCGCGCGCCTCGGTCGCAACGAGGCCATCGCCTGGGACTACCGCTCGAGCCATCACAGCACCCGCGGCCACCCGCTCGAGCTCCTGCGTGACGAGCTGCGCGCCCAGGGCATGCCCGACGCCGAGACCCTCGGCGCCCTGCCCGACGGTCGCAAGGTCCGCTACGTCGGGCTGGTGATCTGCCGCCAGCGCCCGGGGACCGCCAGCGGCGTCACCTTCTGCACCCTCGAGGACGAGACCGGCTTCGTCAATCTGGTGATCTGGAAGCAGGTGTTCGAGAGCCACGCGATCCTGGCTCGGACCGCGGTCGTGCTCGGGGTCAACGGGCGGATCCAGCGAGCCGAGGGCGTGACCCATCTGATCGCCGACGAGCTGTGGGAGCCCGAGCTCGACGCCAAGCCCGAGGGCACGCGCAGCCGCGACTTTCATTGAGGTGGCCGCGACCACCGTGACGCCGTAGCCCAGGCGGGCGCGCCGCCTTCTCTGCGCCATCGTCCAGGTGTAGGATCCAGAGGTGGTCGCAGCCCAGCCCATCGGCCAAATGAGCTACGCGGAGTACCTCGCGTTCGAGCGAGAGGCCGAGGCCAAACACGAGTACGTCAACGGCGAGGTCTACGCGATGGCCGGAGGCTCGCCGGAGCACGCACGCCTGGCGATCCGACTCGCGGCCGAGCTCCTGCGCTCCCTCGCCGATCGTCCCTGCGAGGTCTTCAGCTCCGATCTCCGCGTGCGCAACCTGGTCACGGGCCGCTCGACCTACCCCGACCTGACGGTGGTATGTGGCCGACTCCTCCGGGCGCCAGACGACGAGCTCGCCGTCGTCAACCCCGTGCTCGTGGTCGAGGTGCTCTCGGACGGAACCGAGCGCCAGGATCGCGGCGACAAGTGGCGCCACTATCAGCTCATCGAGTCACTCCAGACCTACGTCCTCGTGTCCCAGGCCGCGCCCCTCCTCGAGGTGTTTCGGCGGGCAGATGACGCCTGGCGCTATCAGGCGGCCGGTCCCGGTCAGCAGCTCACCCTCGACGATCGCGGCCTGACACTCGACGTCGACGCGCTGTATCGCAGCGGGCTGCCCGGCTGACCGAGAGCGGCGCCCCCTTTGCATTCACGCCGCCAGGCACATCTGGGCCGCTCTCGCCCTTGTCGCTCGGCCCTCGCCGCCCGCCCGGACCTGGTAGACTCGGAGCCCTGTGGCGGCCCCGGCCAGCACGCTGCGTGACGCGATCACCAACCTCGGGGAGACCATCTCGTCGGGGGTCCTGTGGTGCGGCGGCATGTCGGTGATGTTTGCCAAGGCCATGCTCCGCGGCCCCCGGCGTCCCCTGGGTCTGTTCGACATCTCCTACCAGGTCCTGCAGCTCGGCATCCGCTCGCTCCCGCTCGCGACGATGATGGCGCTGTTCGTCGGCATGATCCTGACCTGGCAGTTCGGCGAGGCGCTGGTCGACTTTGGGGCCAAGAACCGCCTCGGCCACGTGACCTCGCTGGCGCTCGTCCGCGAGCTGGTCCCGACCCTGCTCGCGGTCACCGTCGGCACCAAGATGGCGACGGGCATGACCGCCGAGCTCGGCTCGATGAAGGTCACCGAGCAGATCGACGCGCTCTCGGCCCTCGGCGCCGACCCGATCAAGAAGCTGGTCTGGCCCCGGATCATCGGCGCCGCGATTGCGATGCCGCTGCTCGTCGCCTGGGGCAACGTCGTCGCGATGCTCGGCGGCATGCTGATCTCGGACTCGGTCTTCGACGTCCCCGCCGAGTACTTCTACGTCACCTACATCGACATGCTCGAGCCCACCCACTACGTGATGAGCCAGACCAAGGGCCTGGCGTTCGGCGGGCTCGCCGGGCTGATCGGCTGCTACCAGGGCTTTACGACCAAATTCGGGACCGAGGCCGTCGGCCAGTCGACCACGGAGTCGGTCATCGCGACCTCGGTCATGGTCTTGCTCGCCGACTTCGTGCTCACGACCTTGTTCATGCCGATCGGCCCCGTGTAGCTCAGTCGTCGAGCTCCCAGGTCGCGATGGTGTCGTCGTCGTCGACCTCGGACCAGTAGCACAACGCGTCCCCGACCCCCTCGCCGAGCGCGGCGCGGACGGCCGCCTCGATCGGAGGTATCGACTTGTCGTTGGCGCCGCTGACTTGCACCCCGAGCAGCTCCACGCCGCGGATCGTCACCTTCACCAGCGAGATGTAGCCCTCGAACTTGGCCTTGGCGAGCACCCGATCGAGCGCGGCCTTGGCCGACGCGGCCTCGCTCGGCGCGGTCGGCAAGGTGATCAGCGCGTAGTCGCAGTAGCCACCGACGGGCACTGGCGGACCAAACTCGAACACCTGACTGGAGATCACCGCGAGCTCGGGCAGCTCGAGCACCTGCTTGGGCGTCCCGCTCCGAGCGATCGAGTGCTGAGTCGCGAGCCACAATTCCTCGCCCAGCTTGGCGACCTGCCGCGGCTCGCCCCAGTCCGCGGGGACCCGCTCGCGGATCCAGGCCCCGTCGACGGGCTTGCGCCACAGGCCCGGCGCTCCCGCCACGCTGTAGCGCTCATGGAGCGACGGCCCACACGTCGCCCACTGGGTCCCGTCGGCCATGACCACGAAGGACGCGACGCCCTCCTCGCACGGCGGCGCGTCGATCCGAGTCGCCGCCCCCTGTGCCCAGCGAGCGAGGTAGGCACGATCCTCGCCGGCCTCGCCGGCCACATCCCGACCGTAGATCCACGCGTCGCCGACGGCGCTGGCCTCGACGCCATGGATCACGAGCTCGCGCTCGCTCGCGACGGGCAGCGCGACGTGGGAGCGCTCGCCCTCGGGCCCCGCGATCACGAGGTCGGGGTGGGCGTCGCGGGTGACCAGCAAGATGTCGCCGTTGGTCCACGACTTGAACGTCGCGACCCGTCGGGCGCCGAGCTCGGGGGCCTTGGGCACGCCACGGATCACGACGAGGGTCCGCGCGCGCTCGATCCCCTGCCTCGCCGTCCGCATCTGGGCCTCGCTCGGCCCGCGCTCCCCTTCCCACTCCTCTTGCCCGCGGTAGTAGGGATCGTAGCTGCGCCGGGTCAGCAGCGACCCCTCGATCCACGGGTGGATCTCGTTCGCGCCCCACTCGTAGTGCTTGCTGCGGGTCGACATCACCTGCCACTGCCCCTCGGCGCGTCGATGGACGACCGGCGTGTCCGACTCCCCCCGAAACCCGCTCTCGAGCGTGGTCGTCAAGACCAGGTCGTCGGGCCACCGTCCGCCGGCGCTGAGCGTGTACCAGCGGTTGAGCCCGATGAGGTTGTCCTCGCCAGGCTCACGCGGATGCACGATGCCCGCCAGCATCTTCGGATCGGGGCGAAACGATCCGTCGGGCTCCACCAGCATCAATTGCGGTCCGACGGCGACGACCAGGCGGCCGTCGACCAGCGTGTGGAGGCCGACGTGGGTGCTGCCCCGAGCGGCGAGGTGCAGCTCGCTCGAGGACGCCGCGGCGGGCTCCGGCGCGCCTGGAGTCGCGGGATCCGACGCCGGCTCGGGCGCCCCAGCGACAGCCGCGACGCTCGGGGCGGGCGCCTGCGCGTCGGGAGCCAGCTCGGCGGCGGGCGGCGCTCGCTCGGCCTCGGCCTCGGCCTGAGCCTGAGCCTGAGCCTGAGCCTCGGCCTCGGCCGGACCGGACTTGCACGCGGCGAGGCCGAGCAGGCCGAGGAGCGAGATCAAGAGCTGCGATCGGTAGCGGTGGTGGGTCATCGGGGCTCACGATGGGCTGGGGCCAGCGTGCCACCAGCGAGCGCGAGGCTCCCGTCGAGGACGGCGTCGCGCGGGTCGGAGCTCCGTTGGTGAGCGACGCGCTGGTAGTCCACCCACCATCGCACATCGCGCTCCGGGGCGTCGGGCAGCTCGAGGTCCACCACCCGCAGGCCCCGGGCCGGGACTCGATCGTCGAACAGCTCGTCGCGGACCACGATCCCGCTGCGCTGGGCTCGATCGCCAAAGTGACGCGCGAGGTAGCGGCGCCGCGGCTCGCCCTCGCCCGCGGGCCCGACCGCGACCGCCCCAACCTCGATCCGGCGCAGCAGATCGCCGGTTGGAAAGGCGTGCCCGACCCGACCCGGGCGCAAGGTGATCCGGACCGAGCTCGGGCCCCTGCGCTCCGCCGCGACGCGGACGGCGTCGCGCAGCATCGCCGGATCGCGCGAGGCGGCGAAGCGATGCGAGCGCCGCCCGTCGTCGAGGCGCGGCATGTGACAGCTGACGCAGCTGCGCGCGGCGAAGCGCGAGCCAGCGTGCTCGGTCACCGTTCGCTGCATCGCCAGGGGTCGGTCGCGCAGCGCCCCGTCGGGGAAGTCGAACTCGTGGCAGGCTCCGCAGCTGGCCGGCTGATCCAACCCAGCGTCACGGCGCACCGCGTGGGGCGAGTCGGCCGAGCGCGCGGGCCCGGGCCCGGCCAGGATCTCGCCGTCGCGCACGTGGCAGCTGACACACGCGACCCCCAGCGAAGCCGCGGGCGTGATCCCTGGGTCGGCCGGGTCGGCCTCGGGCGCGTGACAGGCCCGACAGTACGCGCGGGGCTCGATCGCGTGGGCGACCTGAAAGGCCGGGTCCACGAAGGCGGTCTGGTGCGAGGAGGCGCTCCAGTCTCGAGCTTGCTCGGTGTGGCATCGGACGCACGCCGCGTTGTCGAGCAGCGCCTCGGCCGCGAGCGGCTCGAGCGCGCGCGCGCGCGGCCCCGGGCCCTGCGCCGAGTGGGTCCCCGCGACCGCGAGCAGCCCCAGCCCGAGCACATGAGGCAGCCGGCTCCTCGTCGTCGCGCTCCTCGAAGGGCCGACGCTCACAGCTGACACAGCCCGACCTGCTCGTAGCCCATGAGCACGGCGTCGCTCTCATAAAAGGGCTCGCAGCGCTCGGCCTCGCTCGGGCACTGGCCCTCGACGGCCGCGGCCTCGTCGAGGGTACAGATCGCGCCACAGCAGCCCGGCGCGCCGTCGAGGCCGCAGCCCTCGGCGTCGACGAGCGCCCCCGACATGCACATCAGCCCGGGGTCACAGCAGTTGAGGCACGCGCACGCGTCTCCGTGCGCGCCCGCGGCTCCGGATTGATCACGATCGCAGGACCAGCGCTCGTAGTCGTCGGGGTAGCAGCCGAAGCCCTCGGCGCAGTCCTGGATCAGGGGGTCACACTTTGGCAGGCACAGCGACAGCAGCCCGCCGGTCGAGACCGAGCAGATCGCGAGGGGGTCCTCGCAGACCAGCGTCGACGTACAAAACGCCACGCAGGTCCCAATGCCCTCGGCGTCGGTCGCCCAGCAGATGTGATGCTTGGCGCAGGTGTCGGTGTCGCCGACGCGCTCGCAGGCCTCGCCCTCGACGCCCTCGCCGCTGAGCTCGACGCAGCGGTTGATCGGGCCGAGGTCGGGGTCGACGAGGTGGCTGCACTTTTGCCCGGCCTCGCACTCGTCGAGGCGCCGCGGGTCACACTCGGGCTGGAGCAGATCCGGCGGCGGCGGGTCGCCATCGTCGAGATCGTCCTCGAACCCGCCCGGCGCCTCGAACGACGAACAGCCGCCCCCGACCGGCCCCAGCACCACGCTCAACGCCAGCGCCCACGCCCTCGCTGGATTCGCCGACACCCTCGACGATCGCCGATCGCCCCGGCCCAGATCAACCAAGCGCGACGGCCGCGCGTCCGCGACAAGACCTCGGGACCGTGATAGGACCGCAACAGTGGCTAGCGAGGACCCTCGACCCGACCTGCGGCGCTGGGAGCCCGAGGAGGAGGTGCCCGCCCGGCGGCTCCTGCTCATCCGCCACGGCCACTACGATCGCGTCGACGACCTCGGCGACGAGGCCTGGGGCCTCTCGCCGCTCGGCCGGCGTCAGGCCGCGCGCACGGGCAGCCGGCTCGCGCGGCTCGTCCACCACTTCCCGGGCAAGCTCGAGGGCATCTACGCCAGCCCCTGGCCCCGGGCGATGCAGACCGCCGAGATCGGCGCCCACGAGCTGGGTCTCGACCGGGTCCGGGTCAAGGACTACCTCCACGAGACGATCCCGCTGGTGCCCGCGGCCCCCGACGGCAGCTCGACCCACCCCAACTTGCCGATCACCAGCGCCGCCGACCGCAGCGAGGTCTCGTCGCAGGTCCGGCGCGTGGTCGGGCGCTTCTTCAAGGGCGGCAGCAAGCCCTGCACCTACCTGCTGTTCACCCACGGCAACCTGATCCGCTACCTGCTCACCGAGAGCCTCGGTCTGCCCTACGAGACCTGGATGCGGATTGCGATCTGCCACGCGTCGATCTCGGAGATCCGGGTGTTCCCCGGCAACGGCACCGCGCTGATCTCCTACAACGAGACCGGCCACCTGCCCCCGGAGATGATCACGGCATGAGCGCGCGCGCGCGCTCGATGATCACCCTCATTGGGCTCGCGCTCGGCTGCCACGGGCCGAGCGAGAGCGCCCCGCCCGACGATCCGCCGCCGACCTCCGACCTCGTGATCGGCCGCGAGCAAGACCCCAAGCAGATGCTCGAGACCCTCAGCGAGCGCTTCTTGACCGGCTACTTCGCGGCCGCGCCGGTCAGCGCGACGGCCTACGGCGAGCACAGCCACGACCACCGCTGGCCCGATCTCTCCCGCGACGGCCGCGACCAGCACCGGCTGTGGCTGACCCAGCAGCGGGGCGACGCCGCCGCGATCCCCCGCGAGGCCCTCGACCCCGACGCGCGCCTCGAGCTCGACACGATCCGCAACCAGCTCGAGCTGTGGCGCTTCGCCGACGAGGTCGAGCAGGTCTGGCGCAGCGATCCGCTGGCCTACAGCTACCTGATCTCGTCCGGGCTCGACGATCTCGTCAGCCGCGACTTCGCGCCCCTCGACGAGCGGGCCGCGAGCGTGGCCGCGCGGCTCGAGGGCCTGCCGGGCCTCGTCGATCAGGCGATCGCCAACCTCTCGAACCCGAAGCTGATCCGCCGCCCCCAGGCCGAGGTCGCCGTCGGCCAGCTCGCCGGGCTGCGCACGCTGATCGAGGCCGAGATCCCGACCCGGACCGAGGCCGCCAAGCCCGAGCTGCGCGAGCGCATCGCGAGCGCGAGCCCGGCCGCGCTCGCGGCCGTCGAGCAGCTCCGCGCCCACGTCGAGGGCCTCGTGCCCAAGGCCGAGGGCGCCTGGCGCCTCGGGCCCGAAGCCTTCGCGCAAAAGCTCGCGCTGACCCTCCAAAGCGAGCTCTCGGCCGACGAGATCCTGGCCCTCGCCCACGCCGAGCACGCCCGCGTGCACCGGGACATGCAGGCCCTCGCCCGCGAGCTCTACGCGGCGATGTACGGGGCCAAGGCCCTCGCGCGTCACGACAAGAGCGGGCGCACCCCCGACCCCGACGCGCTCGTCCGCAAAGTCCTCGCCGAGCTCGCCGCCGACCACCCCGAGCCCGAGCAGCTCCGCGACGCGGTCGAGGACAACCTCGCGCGTCTCGATCAATTCGTGCGCGAGCGCGAGCTCGTGCCGATCGACGAGACCGAGGTCCTCGAGGTCATCTGGACCCCGCCCCACGCCCGCGGCGTCGCGATCGCCGGGCTCGCCGCCCCGGCCCCGCTCGACGCCGCCGCGCCCGGGCTGCCGAGCTTTTACCTGGTCCAGCCCTTGCCCGAGAGCTGGGGGCCCGAGCTGCGCGAGTCCTTCTTGCGCGAGTACAACACCTTCATGCTCGAGATTCTCTCGATCCACGAGGCGATCCCGGGCCACTTCGTCCAGCTCTATTGGGGCAAGCGCGAGCCCTCGCGGGTCCGCAAGGTGTTCGACAACGGCCCCTTCGTCGAGGGCTGGGCCGTCTACACCGAGCACCTGATGGTCGAGGCCGGCTACGCCGGCGCGGGCCCGGGCCCCGACGCCAGGCGGCCCAAGGGCGTCAGCGCGGCGCTGTGGACCGTGCAGCAAAGCGACGAGCTCCGGGCCAAGGCGATCCGGCTCCACGGGCTCAAGTTCTATCTGCGCGCGGTCGCCAACGCGATCCTCGATCACGAGATCCACGCCGGGACCATGACCCGCGAGCAGGCCCTCGAGCTCATGGTCGAGGGCTCGTTTCAAGAGCGCGGCGAGGCCGAGGGCAAGTGGGTCCGGGCCCAGGTCACCTCGACGCAGCTCTCGACTTATTTTGTTGGGGCGATCGGGTGGTTTCGGCTGCGCGAGCGGGCCCAGCAGCGGGCGGCCGACGCGGGCGAGGAGTTTGATCTGCTCCGCTTTCACGCCGACGCGCTGAGCCACGGGGCGCCGCCCGTCCAACGCCTGCCCGAGCTCATGCGCTGGGACGTTCGATGACCCCCCTGGCCGTCAGCAACTTTGCCACGCACGGCCGCAAGCGGCCGGTCGCGCCCTCGCTCCGCTCGGTCGCTCGGTGGGCTGGGGTGTGCTTCGCAACGGTATGCGTGGCCCCCTAAAGGGGGCTCGAGTCGCGTGTTCGGACGTTCGATGACCCCCCTGGCCGTCAGCAACTTTGCCACGCACGGCCGGTCGCGCCCTCGCTCCGCTCGGTCGCTCGGTGGGCTCTCATTGCCTCGCAACGATTGGCGACACCCCACGCGAGCGGGGGTCGGGGGCGAGTCGAGGCCCCGACCCCCGCT
>NZ_PVNK01000123.1 GCF_002994615.1 Enhygromyxa salina
GTCCCCCGTGTCCCCGTCGCCATCACCCGGGTCCCCATCTCCGTCGCCCATGTCCCCGTCCCCGTCCCCGTCCCCGTCGCCATCGCCGACGGCCTCGCTCTCGCCACCGTTGGCGTCGTCATTGCTCTCGATCACCGAGGCCCCACAAGCGAGCGTGAAGCAAGGCAGGACCAGGGCGAAGCAAGCGAGGGTCTGACGAAGCAGCGACATGATCACAGTTTCAGGGGCAGACCGATGCTTGTCGAGACGGCAGATCGAGGCCGCGGGGCACAAAACAAGCTGCGAGCAGCCTGCTAGACTGCGCGGGTGCAAGCTGGCAACTACCCCGCCCACGCGCGGGCCCTGCTCGTCAACGGGCGCTGTCCGGCCTGCGCCGAGCCCCTCGGTCCCCGCTCGCTGTTTGGGTCCGCGCCCTGTGCTCGCTGTGAACTAGCTGTCGATCCAACGCTCGGCGGACCGAGCCTCGTCGCCAAGGTGCGTGAGCGTGGCCACCGACAGCTCTTCGGTATCGCCCTCGCGGTCGGGGTCGCCCACCTCCTGTTGGGCTGGATGCCGCTGATTGGCGCGCTGGTGCTGATCGTCGCGGCGGCGTGGATCCGGGTCGGGATCCTCCAGCCGACCAGCGCGATGCTCTCCCCCCGTCGCCGGGTCCTGACCCGCTGGACGGCGCGCCTGGTCATGGCCGCGGCCTTGGCCCTCACGATCATCGCGACCGAGGCGCTGACCCTTCTCCCAGTCGTCGGACTCCCGATCAAGGCGCTGCTCAGCGCGGGTGAGGTCGCTATCGCGGCCTGGGCGGTGACCACCTACGCGCACTGGCAGCTGCGCCGCGAGTCGGAGCAGCTGCCGATCGCGATCTGGGAGTGGGTCGTGCTCGGCCTGTGCTTCGCGGCGCTGCTCGCCTCGGTCATCGCCCTCGCGCTGGCCTTCGCCGCGCTGGCCTCGGCCTTCGACTCGCTCATGGGGTGGCTCCAGTGATTGTCGAGGCCCTCGCGCGCTTGATCTCGACCAGCGCCCTGGCCGGGACTCGGGCGAGCCTGACCCTGCTGTGTCTCGGTCTCGCCGCCCGGTTCGAGGTCATGGCCGCGCCGCAGGAGTGGATGTCGAGCAACGTCGGGCTCGCGGTCTTGCTCGCGCTGGTCATCATCGAGGAGCTCGCCGAGCAAGACGAAGATCTCCAGGCGCTGTTCGACCTGTTCGCCTACGCCCTGCGCGGGGGCGCGGGCGCGCTCGCGGCGAGCACGATCCAGGCCTCGGCCGGCGAGCTCGGGGTCGAGCTCCCGCAGTGGGGGGCAGCCCTCGTCGGCGCTGGGCTCGCGACCGGCACCCATCACCTCCGCGCGCGCATGCACGAGCAGCTCCGGGGCGCGGGTGACAGCGTGCTCAGCCCGCGGACCTGGCTGGCCTGGCTCGAGCTCGGCGGGGTCCTCGGGCTGATGGTCGCCGTCGTGATCGCGCCCGTCGTCGCGCTGGGCTTCGTGGTGCTGGCGAGCCTCGGCGGCGTGGCCCTGATCGCGGCCAAGCGCGCGGCCGAAGATCGCCTCGGTCGGCGGGCGTGCGTACACTGCAACGCGCGGGTCCGGGTCGAGTCCTGCCGCTGCCCGGCGTGCAAGGGCGAGCTTGCGATCCAGCGCTGGCTCGGGCAGCGCTAAAGGGAGGGCTGAGATGAGCTTCGCGCTGGTCTACGTGGCCCTCTAAAGCCAATTTTCTGTGTATATGGGACACCTGAGGCGCGGAGAATTCTAGTTCCTCGACCTCGACCTCGACACCCGCCCCTCGCCCCAGACCCTTGACGACCTCAACCCAACGACGCCTCCGCCTCGCGCTGATCGACTTCGTCATCTCCGCGCTCGCGTTTCTCGGCTTGCTCGGCGTCGCCCGGATGCTGTCCCCGATCGGCGACCCGTGGGCGGCGACTTGGGCCGTGGGCTCGCTCGGAGCATCGATGACGCTGATCCTCGCCTGCCCCGACAGCCCGCTGGCCAAGCCCTACCCCGCGCTGGTCGGCAACACCGTGTCGGCGGTCATCGGCGTCGGCTTGTATCAGCTGATCGGCGAGCAGGAGCCCGAGCTCGCGGCCCTGCTCGCGGTCAGCGTCTCACTCGCGGTCATGCGGATGCTCGGCGCCCTGCATCCGCCCGGCGGCGCCTCGGCGATCCTCGCCGTCGTCGGCGGCGCGACGGTCCACGAGCTCGGCTGGTTCTACCCGCTCTACCCCATCGCCCTCGGAACCTGCTGGCTGCTCGCGCTCGCCCGGGCCCGAAAATCATGGGTCGCGACCTGGGAGCGACGAGCGACTTGAGTCTGCCCTTGTCGGCTCGATCACCTCGGTCGAGCCCATCCCGCGCAAAGATGCCGCCCAGCAGGCCACGCCCCCCCTTCATCACAAATTAATGAGCCCAGAGCACTAGCAGCCCAGCGTTTCGGAGCGGGGTCCCCCACCGCAAAGAGCAGAGCGCAAAAAGGCGACAGGAGGTCCGAGTTCGGGGTATCGCCGTACGAAAAGCACCTTCGACGCCCCGCCGACCGACCTGGAGACAGCGCACCAAGAGCCTTCTGCACCCCAGATGGAGAGGCGACGCCCCGAACTCGGACCTCCTGTCGCCCTGCGCGGATCCCCAACGGCACGACACAGTCTCATCAACAAATTAATGAGCCCAGAGCACTGACCCAGATGCCGCCCAGCGTCTCGGAGCGGGGTCTTCCACCGCAAAGAGCAGAGCGCAAAAAGGCGACAGGAGGTCCGAGTTCGGGGTATCGCCGTACGAAAAGCACCTTCGACGCCCCGCCGACCGACCTGGAGGCAGCGCACCAAGAGCCTTCTGCACCCCAGATGGAGAGGCGACGCCCCGAACTCGGACCTCCTGTCGCCCTGCGCGGATCCCCAACGGCACGACACCGCCTCATCAACAGAGCCAGCGCTACGCCTCAGCGCCCCTCGATGACCTGACTCTGCAACACCACCCCAAGGTCCCCCCGCGCATCGAGCAGCGTCGTCCGACACAGGCCAAAGCCCAGCGGCTCCGGCCACGTGCGCGCCTGCATCCCCAGCCACTCCCCGGCCGGGAGCCGATGCAGGGCGACGGTCAGATCCGGGTTCACGAAGCTCCACTTCGCCGGGTCGAGCGCGCTCCCAACCCCGTGGCCAGCGTCAGCGCAGATCATCACCCGCTGCAGCGCGCTGCTCGGCTCGCCCTCGACCAGGACCGGCCGCGGCCGGATCCAGACCCCGAACTTCCCGGACCCGAACTCGCCGGAGGCCACGCGCAGCTCCATCGCGGAGTGGTAGCCGACGTCGTGAAGAAAGAAGGGGAACTCGAAGGGTCGACACTGATCCACGGGCCGCATCGGCTCGACGTCGTCGTGCTCGCGGATCGGGACCCCCTGCTCCTCGACCCGGATCCGCACGGCCAGCGCGACCGCGAGCTGCCGATCCCCCGAGACCAGCGCGGCGGCGATCCGATCGACCGTCCGACCTTCGGCGAGCACCTCGGTCACGACCTCGAGCGGCGCCGCGATCGGGATCGGCCGGAGCAGCTCGACGGTCATCCGCGCGACGAACATCTGCCCGGCGCGCTCGCCCTCGCGCTCGACCGCGCGGGCCAGCAGCGCCGCGGGCGGTCCGCCGTGCTGGTGATCGTTGCTCCACGGACCGCGGGTCAGCTCGGTCGCAAACAAGCGCTCTTCGCCGTGAGCGCCGAGCGCTCGCTGATAGAAGTGTTGGTCAGTCATGTCGTCCCTCGCTGGCTTCGCGCACGGCGGCGACCTCGGCCGGGATCCGCAGGCCCAACAACAACGCGGCGTTGAGCACCGTACACACCAGCGCGGTGATCCAGGCGCCAAAGATCATCGGCACGCAGATGAGCTCCAGGGCAACGGCGAGGTAGTTGGGGTGCGAGATGAAGCGGTAGGGCCCGGTCTCGATCCGCGCCTCGCCGTCGAGGACCACGATCTTCGTGTTCCAGCGCTTGCCGAGGCTCGCGATGGCCCAGTAACGCAGGACCTCGGTCAGGACGAAGCCGACGAGCCACAGCCACCACAGCCCGCCGAGCTCGGGCCCGCGCAGCCAGGCCTCGATCGGCCACGCGAGCAGCCACCCGGTGTGGAGCACGAAGAACAAAAAGTAGTGCGGCTCCTCGACCAGCCGCCCGCCCTGCGCGAGCGCCCAGTCGAGGTTGCGCCTGGCCAGGCGCAGCTCCGAGACGCGCTGCGAGACGATCACGACCAGCAACACGATGAGCAAGCCTGCCGGAGGCGTCACCACCGCAGCACCACCCCCTCGGCGCAAAAGCCCGGGCCGAGCCCGAGGAGCAAGCCAGCCTCGCCGCGGGGCCCTTGCTCCTCGGCCAAGAAGCGCTCGAGCACAAAGAGCACGGTCGGGCTCGACATGTTGCCGTGGTCGCGCAGGACGCCTCGCGCGTGGCGCAGGCGCCCCGGCTCCAGGCCCAGCGCGCGCTCGTAGGCGTCGATGACCTTGCGTCCGCCCGGGTGCATCAACAGGTGCCGCAGGGCCCCGGGCTCGAGCCCGACGTCGCGAGCGGCGTCGGCGATCAGGCCCGCGCCGAGCTCGCTGACGATGCCGGGGATCTTCGGCGAGAAGCGCACCCGGAGGCCCTCGTCCTCGACGTCCCACCCCATGATGTGCTCGCTGTCGTCGATCAGGCGCGAGAAGCCGCCGAGCAGCTCGGGGCCGGCCGGTTGCGCGGGGTCCCACCACGGCTCGGGCGCGACCACGGCAGCGGCCGCGCCGTCGCCGAAGAGCGCGACGGCGATCAGGTTGGCGCGGCGGCGGTCGCTGTGCATGAAGGTCAAGCTGCACAGCTCGCAAGCGATCAACAGCACCGGCTCGCCGAGCCCGAGCGCGAGGGTTCGGGCCCGCGCCAGCCCGCCCGCGCCGCCAGCACAGCCGAGCCCCCAGATCGGCACCCGCGCGACGTCGCGGCGCAGGTCGAGCTCCTGGACCAGGCGCGCGTCGAGGCTCGGCGTCGACACGCCCGTGCTGCTCGCAAACACGATCGCGCCGACCTCGCTCGGGTCGAGGCCCGCGCGGGCGAGCGCGGCCGCGGCGGCGCGGTGAGACATCGCCAGCGCCTGCTCGACGTAGGCCGCGTTCTTCTCGGCGAAGGACTGCGAGCGCTCGTACCAGTCGAGCGGCCGCCCGAGCTGACGGGTCTCGACGCCAGCGTTGTCGTAGGCCCGAAGCAGGCGCTCGACGCCGGCCTCGCCGCGATCGGCGAAGTACTCGGTGAACATGCCCCGGGCGAATTGCTTGGCCTGCGCCTGAGTCAAGACGTGCTCGGGCGAGGCGCTGGCCACCGCCAAGATGCCCGTGCGCGCAGCCATCTCAGGCCACGGCTCCCGGGTCTCGCTCGGGGTCGTCCTCGGGCGTGCGGCAGGTGTTGCGAAACACGTACTGCGACAGCTTCTTGCGGTGGCTCGAGGTCCAGTCGATGTTCGGCCGCTTGGCGTCCTCGGGCAGATAGCCGAGGCGATACATTGCGATCAGCTCGAGGTCGTCGGGCACCTCGAGCAGCTCCGCGAGCTCGCGCCAGGCGTCGGGGAACTCCATCGGCGTCGACACGAATTGGATGCCCATGCCCAGCTCCACCGTCGTCAGCCAGATGTTCTCGATCGCCATGCCGAGGCCCAACAAGCTGTAGAAGCCCGACAGCTCGCCCTCGATGTACTCCTCTTTGCTGAGCATCGCCGCGAGCATCAGCGGGCTCCCGGCGACGAGCTTGCGGTTGTCGTTGCCGAGGGTCTTGGGCACCCCGAGCTTGTTCATGACCTTCTGCCCGGTCTCGCTGAACACGTGCTTGACGAAGGGCCGCAGCGGCGCGGGCAGCTTGTCGATGAAGATGCCGTCGCGGCGCTCGTGCATCTCGGCCTTCGAGAACCGGAAGTAGCGGCGGTAGCGGGTGAAGAATTTTCCGCCCGCCATCAGGCCCTGCATCGTCTCGCCAGCGATCTCGGAGATCCGCGCGCGGAGCTCGTCGTCGGTGATCAGCACGAAGCGCCAGGGCTGCGAATTGAAGTGGCTGGGCGCGCGCGAGGCCGCCTCCATCAGGCGGTGCTGGTGTTCGAGGCTGACAGGATCGGGCCGCAGGGGGCCGTTGGTCGTCGAGCGACGCAAGATGGCTTCACGTAGTTCCATGGGGTCTCAAATGGTCGAATCCAACGCAGGCAAGAGATAGGCGCCGACGTACCCCAGCGCCCCGACGGCGGCGAGGGCAGAGTGCTTGGTGGTCCGTGGCTTGGTCTTGGGCATGGCCGCGAGCGAGGCAAAGGTCAACAGCAGCGCCGGGTGAAACGCGAACACGGTCGCGGCGACCGCTGCGGCGAAGACCACGGCGTAGAGCCAGTGATGGAAGGCACCAAAGCTGGCGTGAAGCACCTGGGCGCTCAAGCCGACAGCGAGGTTGATCGCGTAGAGTGCGGCCCCGAGGTGGAGGGTCCAAGGAAGGGTCCAGTCGAAGCTGGTGCTGGTGCCTACACACATCAGTTTACATGGGGCGCGGCAGTGTACACGCCGCACGCAGGACCTGCATGTCTGCGCCTTCGGGTGCTAGCCTCCCGCGGATGCGACGCTTCCACGCGGCGCTGAGCACGGCCTCGGCTCCAACTGTGATCATCGCCTGGGTCGCGATCGTCACGCTCGCCGTCGTCTCGAGCGCGTGCGTGGCCCTTCATCCGCCGCCGCCGCGGACCGCCGATCAGTTCGTCCCGGGCGAGCGCGCGCTCGTCGATCTCGATCGGCTCGCGCAGCTGCGAGCGCGTGCGGACGCCCAGCCCGACGCGCTCGAGCTTCAGTGGCGCGCGGCCACGGCCCACGTCCAGGCGACCTTGCGCGGCCACGTGGATCAGCGCGACCACGCCGAGCGCTACCTCGAGCGGGCCTGGCACATCGACCCCGAGGGCGACGAGGTCCCGGCCGCGCGGGTGCTCGCGCGCTTGCTGAACATGCGCAGCTCGGTCATGGACCTCGACAAGCTCGACCTGCAGATCGAGCTCTATCGCTCGCTGCTCCACGACGACACCCCCGCGGGCCAAAACCCAACGGACGCGCAACAGTTCCAGTTCGCGAGCTTCATCGCCGCGACCGAGGCCCTGGCCAGCTACGACCAGGGCCGGACGCTCGCGGCCCTGCGTCAGCTCAACGCGCTCGAGCGCGCGATGCAGCGGCGCGCGAGCGCCCACCCAGACGACATCGACAGCTCCGCGATGGCCGGCAATTTCGAGCTGACCTTCGCGGGGGTGATCCCGGTCGGCGTCGACAAGCGCCTGCGCCGGGGCATCGACTACCTCGAGGTTCAGCAAGACCACTGGCAGCACCTCAGCCCCCACGCCCGCGACACCGCCCGGGCGCCCAACGTCCGCAGCGTGTTCGCGCTCTTCCTCGCCGAGGCTCTGCTCGCGCGGGCGGAGGTCGAGGCGGCCGCAGATCGCTACGCCCAGCTCATCGCCCTCGACGATCAGCCCGACACGGCCCCGCGCGCGCAGATCGTCGCGCTCGCCCGGCATCGCCTCGCCAACCTCGACGCCTACGCCGGGGCGCGCGAGCTGCTGCCGCCGTGGCCGTCGGGGGTGACGGGCTGCGTCGCGTGTCACTCGCGCGAGGCCGAGCTGCCGACCGACGACCTCCACCTGCTCCCCGGGGTGGTCCTGCGATGACCCGGTCGCGGTCCCTGGCCCTGGCCCCGGCGCTGGCCCTGATCCTGGCGAGCGCGCTCGCGTGTCAGGGCAAGCCCTCGGGTCACCCCTCGCTCGACCCCAAGGGGCCCGAGCAGCACACCCGCCGCGACCTCGAGCTCACGCCCGAGCAAGAGGCGCTGCTCGCCGAGCTCGCGACCGCGGCCGACGAGCACCCCGAGAGCTTCGAGGCCCTCGCCCGCTCGGGCCTCGCCCACATGAATTTCACCCTCGCCGGGGTCCTGCGTCTGCGCGATCGGGCCGAGCAGGATCTCGAGGCCGCGTTCGCGCTCAACCCCAACGACGCCGTGCTCAATCGATCGCTCGGGCGCTTCTACAACATGCGCGCCGTCGCGGGTGACTACTCCAAGGCCGACATGCAGGTCCGGGTCTACACCGCGCTGCTCGGAGACCAGGCGCCCGCGGCCATGGATGACTCGAGCTTCGTCGCCTACAGCTTCTTCATGCTCGGGCAGATCCTCACCGACAAGAACCAGGGGCGGAAGCTCAAGGCCCTGGCCAAGGTCGGGGAGCTCGAAGAGCAGCTCGCCGAGCGCGTCCGCGCCCAGCCGGACAACATCGAGCTTCGCGCCCTGGCCGGCAACTTCGCGTTCTTCTTCGCCGGCAACATCCCGCTCGAGCGCGAGCGTCGGGTCCGCGACGCGGTCGCCTACTTCGAGGTCCTGCGCGCGCGCTGGGACGAGCTCCGGCCCGGGGCTCGCCACCCCAACCACTGCCCCAACACCCGAGAGAACTTCATGTTCGAGCTCGCCGAGGGCTACATGGTGCTCGAGCGCGAGGCCGAGGCCCGGGTCATCTACGAGGAGCTGGCGGTGATCCGCGCGCCGCGGACCCGGGCCAAGGAGCTCATCGCCCACGTGTCGAGCGAGCGGCTGCGCAACCTCGATCAGTACAGGGGTGAGATGCGGCTGATGCCGCCGTGGCCGAGCGACGTGAGCAACTGCGTGGTCTGCCACGCGTGGACCAGCGACGTCGGGCTCGGCTCGCTCTACTCGGTCGAGGAGCTGCGCCTGTCGGACCTGCCTTCGCAGGCCCAGCCCAAGCCGATCGACGGCCTGCTGAACATGGACGCTCCTGCGCTCGAGGCGGTGATCCGCGGGCGCGAGGAGCTGCCCGAGGCGGTCGCGACGCTGATCGAGAGCGAGTGCGCGCCCTGCCACTTCAAAGGTGGCGAGATGTTCGACGCCCTCGACCTCTCGGTCGCCGCGAAGGTGCGGCGGCAGGCCGAGCTCATCGAGCAGCGCGTGTCTGCGGGCGAGATGCCGCCCGACGGCGGCCTCGACGAACCGGCGCGCGCGGTGATCCGCGCCTGGGCTTCGCAGCTGTGACTACATGCGCTCGGTGATCAGCGCCGGGACCTCCGCGTAGCGCGGGAACCTGCCCGTCTGGAGTTTGCTGTAGATCAAGTCGCCATCGAGGGCGACCTCGAAGGCGCCTCGGTCCCCCTCGATCAGCTCGACCTCGACTTGTCCGGGAAACTTGGCCTCGAGCTCGGCCACCAGACCGGTGGCTTGCGGGAGGTAGTTTCAGCGCACGCAGTAGCGGATGTGGACCTTCATCGGCGTCAACATAGCACCAGCTGTGGCGGCTGCCCCCCCGCCCGACCACAGCTACAGGAACCTGCGCGAAGCTCGCAAAAACCAAAAAATCGTGATCGATTCGCGGCGCTCGCGGAACACAAAGAGCATGGCTCGCTTGAACCTTCGTCCCTTTCTCCCGCTGTTCCTCGCCGCGGCCGGCTGCGTCGAAGCCGACCCCCTCGACACCGTCTCCGACGACGAGGTCGGCGACGCCAGCCCCGACGAGGAGCCCAGCTCCGACGAGGAGCCCAGCTCCGACGAGGAGCAGCCCGTCGAAGACGAGACCCTGTTCACGAACGTGAGCCAGGCAGAGTTTCCCAAGCTGCGCCTCGACCTCTACTGTGAGGCGGTCTGGGCCTGCGAGCCCGACGCCGTGTGCGAGCCCAACATCTACCAGTGGATGGGCGGCGAGTGTCAGGGCTTCGACGCAGACTGGGCCGCGAAGTGCCTCAACGAGGCCGACGACCGGCTGTTTGCGATGTCCGACAGCCCCGCGGGCTACGAGTGCGTGGACGCGATGAACCCCGCCCCGTGCGACTTCGTGTACTTCGACGACCCCAGCTTGGCGGGCTGTGGCGAGTCCGAGCCCCAGGAGGAGGGCCGACCGATCCGCGACGGGGGCACGGTCTTGCTGCCCGAGCTCGTGCGGGGCAGCGCGTGGTCCCAGGCCGAGTGCGACGCCACTCACCACGAGATCGCTGCGCGCGTGTGGACCCGCGCCGCCCAGAGCGAGCACGGCTCGATCCCCGCGTTCTCGCGCCTCTCGCAGGAGCTGATGGTCCACGCCGCCCCGCCCGAGCTGATCGCCCGCTGCCACGAGGCCGCGCTCGACGAGATCGCCCACGCCCGCGCCTGCCTCGCCATGGCCCGTCGCTTCGGCGCGGGCGACATCGACCTCGGCGCCGTGGCGATGCCGACGCCGCGGATCCCGACCCTGACCGAGCTCGCGCTCGAGGCCCTCGAGGAGGGCTGCTTCGGCGAGGGCGTCGCCGCGATGCGGGCCCGGCTCGCGTCCGAGCGCTGCGAGGGCGAGGTGTCCGAGACCCTGCGGATGATCGCCGAAGACGAGACCCGCCACGCGCAGCTGGCCTGGGCGACCCTCGACTGGCTCCTGACCAAGGACTCGAGCCTCGCGCCCAAGCTCCTCGCCCACCTCGACCGGCTCCGCGCGAGCTTGCCCCCGACCGACGCCAACGCCGACGAGCCCGAGCCCGAGCTCGAGCGCTACGGGCTCCTGCGGCGCTCGGATCGGGTCGCGCTCTCGCACGCGGTGTTCGAGCAGATCCTCGAGCCGACGCTGCGCTGCCTCGTCCTCAAGCACGCTCCGGCCTCGGCCCACGCTCACGCTCACGCTTGAGCCCCCAACCACGACGAGCAGGATCATGAGCGTTCGCTTCACCCGCGCACTGGCCACGGTCCTGCTCGCGTGCGTGGCCTCGGGGTGTGACGAGCCCGGGCCCGAGCCCGACAAGCCCGACGCCGACGAGCTCGGGGTCTGCGAGCTCCCCGTCGAGCGCACCGCCCTCGACGTCGACTGCGCCGCGATCGCGCGCATCGTCCCAACCGGCGTCGCCGTGTCCGAGGGCCACGTCGCGCGCCGTCACCTGCGCCTCGAAGACGCCTCCGGCGCCGCGCTCGGGGCGGAATTCGGGGCCTGCCTGATCGTCGCCGACAGCGAGTGCGAGCGCGCCGCGGTCGAGATCGAGCCCGCGCCGAGCCACTCCAACACCGCCTTGTTGGTCCGGCCCATGCCCGAGCCCGTGTCCAACGCCGTGCTCGCCGAGGCCGTCTCGAACTTCATCGACTCGCGGCCCGAAGGCGAGGCGATCAGCGTGTTTCGCTGGGGCGCCGAGCTCACCCAGATCTCGACGCCGACCACCGACAGGCGGCGCCTCCACGCCCTGGTCGCGAGCGGGCTCCAGCCGCTCCCGGGTGAGGCGCTGCCCCTGACCGAGGCCATCGACGCCGTCGCCACGCCGCTCGCCCTCGTCGAGGCCGGCAGCCACCTCAGCCACCGCCAGCTCGTGGTCGTCGCCCCCGGGCACGCCCCCGTCGAAGCGAGCGCGCTCGAGCGCTCCGGGCTCACGGCCGCCCTCGACGTCGAGCTCGTCACCGCCGCCGGCTTCGACGACGCCCTCGCCGAGCTCAGCGCCCGGCTCGACGCGACCCTCGCCGCCGGCGAGCAGGTCATTCGTCAGTGCGCCCTCGATGGCCTGCGCGACCTCAGCGTCCACGTCGCCAACGGCGGCCCGACCCTCGCGCTGACCGATGTCTCGGTCCTCGGCGCCGCCGAGGCCGGCGAGGACCTGGCCTGCAGCCCCGCCGACCAGGCGCTCGAGCCCGCGCTGCCCGAGGTGATCGAGATCGAGCTCTCGCCCTCCCAGCGCCTCGAGTACGACTCGCGCGTCGCCGAGCTGAGCAAGGAGCCCTTCCGCGGCTCGGTCCGGACCAACCTCAACGCCCCCGGCGTCCTCGCCCCGGCCAAGCTCAAGCTGCGCGGCAACGGCTCGCTCGAGTGCGATCGCAAGTCCTTCTCGCTCAACTTCGAGGACGACCTCCCGCGCCGCTGGCTACCCGACTCGGGCACCGACAAGTTCTTCTTGCTGTCGATGTGCCTCGACAACCGCTACGTCAACCAGTTCACGGCCAACCAGCTGATGGCCGAGCTCGGCCTGTTTGGGCCCAAGTTCCGCATGGTCGAGCTCGTGCTCAGCGGTCAGAGCCAGGGCCTGTACCTGCTCGTCGAGAAGCCCCAGACCGCGCTCGTCGACGACAACACCAGGGTCCGCCTGATCGTCCGCCGGGGCCCCGACGCCGAGGGCGCGGCGCCCGAGCTCAAGCACAGCGCCGGGCCCGACGACGAGGCGCTCGCAACCTACGAGGCCCTGATCACCGAGGCCGAGGCCCGCCACGGCGACGAGCTGCTCGCCTACCTCGAAGGCACCATGGACCTCAACCAGTACCTGCGCTGGCTCGCGCTGATGAGCCTCCTGCAGTCGGGCGACTTCGTCGACGAGGTCTACTTCATGTCGACCGAGGTCACCGGCCCGGGCGCGAGCGCCGAGGACTACTTCAGCATCTCGACCTGGGACCAGGACGACATCTTCAAGCCCTGCCACAACGGCGGCGACTTCGAGATGGACGACCCAGACGGCCTGCTCTACTGCGCCGAGGGCCTGCTCGACTACGCGATCTTCGCCGACCCGACGATCTACGCGCGCTACGTCGACGAGCTCGAGCGGACCCTCGCGTGGCTCGATCAGGCGACCTTCGACCGGGCGACCTTTGCGAGCGAGGACAGCGTGCTCGACATCCTCGCCCGGGACGACGCCCGGGCCGCGATGGTCGAGCTGCTCGACGACAACCCCGCGGCGATCAGCTACGAGGTGACCGAGCAGGAGGTGCGTGGCCGGGGCGCCCAGCTGCGCGAGCTGTTCGCGGCCCGGCGGGCGCTGCTGAGCGAGCGGATCTCGCACTACCGCGAGAGCGAGCAGTAGCCACCAAAGGCCCCCACCAAAGGCCCCTACCAAAGGCCCCCACCAAAGGCCCCCACCAAAGGCCCCCACCAAAGGCCCGGTTGCGAGGGCTCCCACATCCTGCCAGGGGGGGCAGGGTTGTAAGGACGACCTGTCGGACCGAGCTTTGCGCATGTTGGCGCCGAGCTCAGCGCGGACCGGCGCCGCGGGCGAGACCCGGGCGAACTGGGCTCGGGGTCGATCGAGCGCGCCGCGGCCGAGCTCGCCCTCGGTCCGGGGTGGTCTGGGGCTCGGCGAAGCAAGCTCGGGTCCGGTCGCGGACCGGCTCGGAGATCGGCGGATCAATCCTGCCAACGTCAGCGGCGGAAGAGAAGACCGTAGGCGTCGCTGTCGGTGGCGTGGGCGTGGATGAACGCAACGAGGTAGTCGCCATAGGTGAGGGTGTCCGCGCGCGCGAGCGAGCGGCCGTAGAAGCCACCGGGCTCGTCATGCATCCACAGGACGAACGCCGGTTCGCCGGCTGGCCCCGCGATCTGCCGATGGAACCCGCCGAAGGTCCCGTTGGCGTCGTCGTACACGACCATGAAGTCCGAAGGCTCGTGACGAGCGAGGGTCGCGGCGTCGTAGCCGTACTCCTCGGGCTCCTCGAGGATGGGCATCAGCCAGTCGTCCCTCCAGCTCTCGAAGGCTTCACGCCCGGCGCCGGTAAAGAACCGGGTGTGCTCCCGCGTGACCTCGCCGGAGTGGGCCGGGACGGAGCCGGCGTCGACGTAGGACAGCTCCATCCCGTTGGCGATGGCCATGGCGGCGCCGAAGCTGGGCGGCGGCTCGAAGCCGAAGCCCTCCGTGAGTGGCCACGGCGCCGCCGCTGGCGGGGGCAGGACCAGGCAAGTTCCAGCGTCGAAGACGATGACCGTGGCCCCGCCCTCTCGGTAGGCGGTCGCCTTCAGCTCGCCGAGTGGGGCCACCGTCGACCGTTCACTCCGAAGACCGTCGAGTTGGTCCAAGATCGGTCCTGGCGGGCGCTCTTGTTTGGACCACAAGGCCATGGCCCAAGCATACCTGGCGAAGCTCGGTGTCAGAGCGAAACGGCGCACCTCGATGAAGCTCGCGCACGCGTCGCTGTCGTCGACAGCGGCTCATTCGAGGCCGCGCACGAGCCGTAGTCCACCGTGGCGGTCGAGTCGACGGCGAGCTCGGGGGTCCACTCGAGCACCGCGGGGGCAACGTCGAAGGTTGAGGTCGCGTCGAGCACCGCTGGATCGAGATCGCCGCTGGCGACGACAGCGTCGCGCGCGCTCCGCTTCGGTTGGACGCTGAGCACTCCGCAAGTGATCCCTGCCTGCTGCCCTATCCGCGGAGGGCACGCTTGCGATGTTGAAGATCAAATGCGGTGTGGAGTATCCTGGGATGCATGACCCTCCAGCAGGCTTTGGAACTCCGCCGACCTAGCACCCCGGGCTGCTAGTAGATGGGTGGTTTGCTGTGTCGCCAGCGGCTGAGCTCGCAGACCTTTCCAGACAAGAACGTTCCGCGGCCCAATGCCTTCGGTCATACCGGTTGCAGTCAACATTCGCAGTGCCCCGAGCCAGAGTACTGCTGGAACGCCGGGCCGCAGGGAATCTGCTGGCAGGAAGAACCCATGCACTCACGAATTCACCCCGCGCTGCTCATCCTCGCCTTCCACAGCCTCGCCTGTTCAGAAGATTCGTCCAACGAATGCGTCGAGGTGGACGAGCAACTCGCCGATCCGAGTCCTCGTGTTTGGTGCGGGGGAGAGTTTTCCCCGCCACCCTGGAACGGTGAAGAAGCGGCCAAGTCGCTGGCGGTTTGCCTCGAGCCCCAGTCTGGCGGTGCCTGCAAACTGTGCCCCCGCGCGGATGTCGTCGACGATGTCGAGGTAAAAATGCACGAGAAGCTCGCAGCTGACAGGCCCGATTGCGCGCTCGAACACTGGGAGTTCGGTTGTATGCGGACTGTGGAGAACGCAAAGATGATCGGCCACGAGACCAATTACTGCTGCTATCAAGTCGCGATCTGGGGGCAGGGCTGCAAGGACGACCTGTCGGACTGAGCTACGCGCATGTTGGCACCGACCTCAAAAGTGCGGGAGCGCCACAAACAGGAGCGTGATGTTGTCGGGAGCCGTGGGCAGGTGCGGCCTTCGTGCGTGGGCCCTGGGCCCTTTGATGGGGCCGTCAGCGCTACCCCGACAGACGCCGCAGCCGCTTGGCGTCGACGCGCTCGAACAGGTCGCGCCGGACCGAGGCGTTGAGGGCTGACTTCATGGCTGCCTTTGAGTATCGGTTGACGATGGCGCCTGCGACGTCGGCACGGCCGAACAAATCAATGGTTGCTCCGACAACGGAGCGACCGGAATGCAAAGTAACTTCAGTATACCGCCATTAATTCATCAGCAGAGAGAGAAGCATCAGCCGCTGCTCAACTGAGACACGGTATACGTGCTTGGTAATAATGGCGGTTTCAAGGTCATCCGGAATTACCGCACAACGACCGACTGTAGCCATGACAGTGATCAGAACATCGCCAGGACGGGCCTCAAACCGCCGCAATTCTTCGAACTTCGCGACTGAGACCCGGTTCTCTCGGCCCATGGAGAAGAACCCGTCCTGAACGTTGTCGATACCGACAACCAGGATGCCCTCATCCGTAAATTCCGAATGTTTCAACGCGCTCCCAAATGGACCGCTTTGGATGGCGCGGTCCATCAGCGCTGCGAGTTGCTCCACGGTCGCCCACGCCCACCCCTCCGGCAACTCCGGCAACCCCTCCTCATCCACCGGCTCCGGCTCGACATACTTCGCCTCCGCCTTCGCGCGCGCCTTCTCCACCACCTTGGCCGCGTCGGCGTCGGTCCAGGGTTTGCCGGCGGCGAGGTCCTCGTCAGGTCGCCGCGGAACGCGGCCGCGAGCACGGACTGGCGGAAGGACTCCAGCAGCGGCGGGATGGCGTCGAGGGCCTGCTTCGCGGCGTCGCTGCGGGCCTAGCAGCCCGGGGTGCAATGCCTCGCGCCGCCTCGCTTGGCCTTTTCGCCGAGGGCTTTGTCGCCAAAACTTGTAGTACGCCCGGTACAGCGGCGTTTTGGCTTCGCGCCCTCGGCGAAAATTCCGGCGCGAGGCGACACGATGCATTGCACCCCGGGCTGCTAGAGGGCCGCGCCCCGCTTTGCTCCGGGCGGGAATCACTCACCTGGCGCCATTCACGCGCACATTAAATCGGTCCGGGACCGGCTCGAGAGCGGCGAAGGTGCGCCCAAGGCGGTCCCGACCCCAATCACACATCGATGCGCAGCGCTCCAAATTGGCCTCCAACCGGACAGAAGAACGCTGCGAGTCGCCCCCGATCGCACCGACCCCGCCCCCGAGAGCAGCTGCGTCGGCCCCGAAGAGGCTCGCACCCAAAACCCGGGGCCATGCAGCGGTCTCCACAGAGGGTCCGGACCGAGCGAGACGCGGCGGCGGCGCGACGGGGGCGGGCGTGGGCCAGCACCGAGATCGATGCCGCGTGTCTCGCGGAGGGTCGGGGGTGGGCCGCAGTCGCAGGCGTCCGCGCGCGAGGCAGCTCGGAGCCTCGGTCGCCGCGGCTCGAGCGCGTTCGGGGCGGCCTCGCGCTGCGCTCGGGTGCGGGCGAGACCCGGGCGAACTGGGCTCGGGGTCGATCGAGCGCGCCGCGGCCGAGCTCGCCCTCGGTCCGGGGTGGTCTGGGGCTCGGCGAAGCAAGCTCGGGTCCGGTCGCGGACCGGCTCGGGGCTCGGTGAAGCAAGCTCGGGTCCGGTCGCGGGCCGGCTCGGAGATCGGCGGATCAATCCTGCCAACCTGCCAAGGTCAGCGGCGGAAGAGCGCTCAGTTCAGCGCTGGCGCGCCGCAGCCTGGCGACGAGCTCACGCACGAGCCGTAGTCGACCGCGCCGGTCGAGTCGACGGCGAGCTCGGGGGTCCACTCGAGCACCGCGGGGGCAACATCGAAGGTTGAGGTCGCGTCGAGCACCGCGGGATCGAGATCGCCGCTGGCGACGAGCTCGGCGAGGATCTCGAGGCCGATCGGCCGCAGGCGCACGCGCATGTTGACCCGGGCCGGCATGGCGTCAACGCTGTAGCTGTTGTCGCGCCAGGTCAGCCCGTCGCTGGCGGCGCTGAGCTCATCGGGCGCCAGGAGCAAGTTCGACTCGTAGCTGGCGGCCTTCCAAAAGTCGTGGGTCTCGTTCCCGTCGGCGTCGAAGATCCGATCGCGCAGCAGCATCAGCGCGGGGTCATCGAGCTCGGCGATGGCCTCGTCCTCGCTGACGACGCCCGACGAATAGAGCACCTGGTCGGCGTCGTCGCGGGCGATGAGCTCGACCCAGGCCCGGCGATCTTGGCCTGAGCCGCTCGGCCACGAGTGCCCGGCGCCCTCGTTGTGAAGCCAGACCGTGACCTCTGCGCCCCCGCCCCCGCCCAGGTCTTTGACGCACAGGCTCGCGCACAGCGAGGTCTTGCGCTGCTCGGTGATCTCGGCGAGCTGCTCCGCGCGCAGCTGAGGGCCGAGCTCGGCGTCGGGGAAGTCCGTGACCGCCACGTCGACCCCGACGAAGCTGTGAGCGTGGCGCGAGCGGTCCCCGCGGACGCCGGGGTAGTCGGCGATCGGCCCGGTGCTGCGATCCATGTGGCAGTCGTTGCAGGTGAGGCCGTAGACGGCGGGCCGCTCGGGGTCGTCGGGATCGGGGTCGCCGTAGAAGCTGGCCTGCCACTCGGCGAAGGTCCGCTCGATGTGGGCCCCGTCGGGGGTCACGATGTCGTGGCAGCTCCCGCACACCTGCGACGACGCCATGCGATTGCGGTTGAGCAGATCACTGTTCGCGACACCGTGGACATCGGGCGCGAGCGCGTCGGACAGGCTCCCGCGCATGACCGCGTCCATCGCCAATTGCAGCGGGTTGTTGTGGGTGCCCGAGACCGACTCGACCTGGTGGCAGAAATAACAAGTGACGCCCTGGACCTCCTGCGGGAGCTCGTCGAGGTTGAGGCCGTCCTCGGTCAGGCCGAGGGCGAGGGCGACGGGGGCGTGGCAGCTCACGCAAAAGTCCCCGAGCTCACCTCCAGTCTCGCGCTGGGCCTTGGCGTTCATGGCCCGAAACACCGGGTCCTCGCCGGCGTAGGCGTGCATGCTGCCCAGCCACTCGCGGTGGTGAATCGGGTGACACTCGGCGCAGGTCTCGGGGTCGCGCAGGGCCTCGAGGTCGTAGCTCGGCTCGGGCTCCGGCTCCGGATCGCTGCCGCAGCCCGAGCTCAACGACCCGACGCCGGACAGGACGATCGGGAGCCAGCGCGACGCCGAGGGCATGCAGCGAGGGTGACAGGTTTAACGCGGATCTGCGAGGGCGGTGACCGACCCCGTGCGCGCCTGCGCTCCGCGGCTCAGCAGCGCTGCGGGCAGGGCCGCTCGCCCGCGGGCTCGAGCTGCAGCGTGGTGTGCCCGATCCCGAAGCGCTCGACGAGCTCGCGCTCGATCGAGGGCACGAGCTCGCCCGCGGGGCCGTCGACGACCAGGTGAGCCGTGAGCGCGACCTCGCGGGTCCCGATCGCCCAGACGTGGAGGTCGTGGACCTCGATGACGCCGGGGCGCTCGTCGAGGAAGCTGCGGATGTCGTTGACGTCGATGTGCTTGGGCGCGGCGTCGAGGGCCAGGTCGAGGGCCTCGCGCAGCAGCGACCAGGTCCCGGCGAAGATCACCAGCGCGATGACCAAGCTGACGACCGGGTCGAGCCAGCCCCAGCTGGTGGTGAGCATCAGGGCACCGGTCAGCACCACCCCGGCCGAGACCGCGGCGTCGGCCGCCATGTGGAGGAAGGCGCCGCGCAGGTTGAGGTCCTCGCCGTGGCCGTGGGCGTGCCCGTGACCGTGCTCGTGGCCGTGGCCGTGGCCGTGATCACCGCTGTGCCCGTGGGCGTGGCCATGGCCGCTGCGCAGCAAGATCACCGCCGAGAGCGTGTTGATGACCACACCGACGCCCGCGACGATCATCATGGTCAAGGCCGCGGGCTCCGGGGGCGCGACGAGGCGCCCGATCGTCTCCCAGACCAGGCCGCCGGTCAGGGCGATCAGCAGCAAGGCGTTGGCCAGCGCAGCGAGCACCGTCGACTTGCGCAGGCCGTAGGTGCGCTGGCCGCCGGGCGCGCGGCGGGCCAGCCACGCGGCGCCCCACGCGATCAACAGGCCGAGGACGTCGCCGAGGTTGTGGGCGGCGTCGGCGAGCAGCGCGACCGAGTCGGCCGCGACGCCGTAGCCGAACTCGGCGACCACGTAGCCCGCGTTGAGCAGAACCCCGACGGCGAACGCACGATCGAGCGCGCGCGCGTGCTCGGGGCTGGGGGCGGGCCTGTGGTCGTGGTCGTGGTTCACTGGGGCAAGATTGAATAGACGCCAGCGCCCCACCACGCGTGGGGCGTGTCAGCGACGACCTCGACCTGGCCGCCGACCGGATCGACCTCGAGCACCTCGCCGCCAGAGTTGAAAGCGAAGATCTGGTCTTGCCAGCCCGCGAGGCCGTAGATCGTGGAGTAGCCGACGGTCGTGCCGATCTCGTCGAGGACCATGCCGTTGGTCGGATCCGACTCGACGATCACGTTGCCGTTGTTGACGCCGGGCTTGTTGACCGCGCCGTAGGTGCCGACGTCCTGGATCGAGAACACGTCGCCCGCGGAGGACATGCCGCCGCCGTACTGGCCGATCTGGTTGAGCATGGCCTCCTGGTTTTCGATCGTGATCACGTACCAGTTACCGCTGTTGGCGATGCCGATCAGGGTGTCGTCGCTCTCGTCGATGGTCCCCGGCGGGACCATGGTCAGGCCGTTGAAGCTCGACGGCAGATCACCCAGGTAATAGCACTCCGCGGTGTCGGGGTCGCAGACGAAGATGTCGTTGAAGGTCACGGCGTAGAGCACGCCCCAGCGATCGATCGCAATGTCGGTGACCGAGCCCTGGCTCTGGTCGAAGCTGAACTGGCCGATCTCGACGATCTCGTAGTCGAAGGGGTCCATCGTGAACAGCCGCGAGCTGGTGTGGGCGTACACGACGTTGGCCTCGGCGACGCCGGGGAGATCGGGATCCATCGGGAAGGGGTCGTCGGGATCGGGGAGGCCGTCCATGTCTTGGTCGGGCACGGGGTCGCCGTCGCCGTCGCCGTCGCCGTCGCCGTCGCCGTCGCCGTCGCCGTCGCCGTCGCCCGTGTCGCCGTCGCCGTCGCCCGTGTCGCCGTCTCCGTCGCCGGTGTCGCCGTCGCCGTCTCCCGTGTCGCCGTCTCCGTCGCCGGAGTCGCCGTCGCCGGAGTCGCCGTCGCCGTCGCCGGTGTCGCCGTCGCCGGAATCACCGTCTCCATCGCCGGGGTCGCCGTCGCCGTCGCCGGAGGCCTCCGAGCCCTCCATCCCGTCGCCGTCGCCGTCTCCGTCTCCGTCGCCGGTCTCGGTCGCAGTCTCGCCCGCGTCGTTGACCTCGTCCTGGCCACCGCTGTCATCGGTGCACGCGAGCATCAACGAGACGCTGGCGACGAGAGAGACGATCAGGTGGCGATGGACGGAGGAATGTTGGTCGAGATCACGCATGTTTTGCTTCTCCTAGGTTAGCGACGGCAGACCGCCGGCCGCCCGATCCTACGCCAATCGAGGTCGCCAGAGGGAAAGATCGGGGCGAGCCCACGATCACACCAGCCAAACGACTACCGGCCGCTCCAAGAGCCCGTGGTCCAGCTCCTCGTGCCGTCTCGCACCGGGACTTTCGTCGAGGGTCAGGAGCCAAAACACCGCAGAGGTGGGCCCACTGCAAGTGTTTTGCGACACAGCCCGCGGCGAAGAGGCCAAGCGAGAGCGGCCGGACTTGGGCCAGCGCAGGGCCTGGCCCGAGCGCAGCCTGGCCCGTATGATCCGCAGGTGCGAGCAACACGACCGCTAGCGTTGGCGCTAGCCCTGACCCTGATGCCCACGTGGGTGTTCGCCAAGGGCGGACTCAAACCCGACGACGCGGCGGATCAGCGCGAGCAGATCCAGGCCGGGCTAGCTTCGGATCCCCATCTCGCCATCGCCGAGCTCCGCGCACACGGCGAAGAGCTCGGCGATCCCGAGCTGTTCCTGATTGGCGCCAGGCTCGGGCGCGACGAGGCGAGCTCGAGCCGCGACGCAGACCTGGCGTCGACGGCCGCGGAGCTGGCCCTGATCGCCCACGACATCGGGCGCTACCTGGCCGACGAAACCAACTACAAGGCCACGGACTGGCGCCCGGTCACGTCCGAGCGCGCGGCCGAAGTGGCCGCGGAGGCCGAGGCGATCGCGGACGAGTGCGTGGCGCTGGCCGAAGAGATCGAGGCCGAGCGAGCCGCGGCTGCGGCCGAGGCCGAACGAGCTCGGCTCGCCGAACTCGAAGACAACAACAAGACGCGCAAGCCCGGGACCGGACTGATCGCGGGCGGATCGGTCGCGCTCGTGATCGGCGCGAGCGGACTCGGCATGCTCGGCGCCGGGCTCAGCATGGGCCAGGGGCTTCAGGGCAAGGCGGAGGCCCTGGCCCTGCCCGCCGAGCGCGATCGCCTCGACGAGCTCGATCGTCAGGGCGCCAACGCCAACGCCCTCGCCTACGCGGGCGGGGCCGTGGCCGCGGTCGGGATCGCCGTCGGGGTCGCGCTGGTCGTCGTCGGGGTCAAGAAACGCAAGGCGGCCGGACCGTCGGCCGAGGCCGGGCTCGGGTCGCAGCATCTGCTCGTCGGCGGGTGGCTCAACGACGAGAGCGCTGGCCTGGCGCTGCAGGGGAGGTTCTGAGTCATGCTCTTCGAATTCGTGATGCTCGCCGCCCTGGCCGGCTCGCCCGCTCCCACGCCGACGATCGGTGAGGACTGCGGCGAGCAGGTCTGCCTCTACGCCAGCGACCGCAGCTACAAGCGGGTGATCGGCGACGGGGTCGGCTCGTGGAAGGCCGAGACGCGGCTCAACCGCAACAAGCGCAAGAAAGAGGCCAAGAAGAACCGCAAGCGTAAGGATGTGGCGCTCAATGTGGTCGTCGAGGGGCGCCGCGGGAGCGTGTTCGTCGATGGTCGCTACCTGGCTGCGACAGGGGAGCATGCTCAGCGGGTGCTCAAGCCGGGCAAGCATGAGGTTGAGGTCCGCGATGGTGAGGAGGTGATCACCTTCGGCGTGCTCTCGGTTCCGCGTAAGGTGTCGGCGATTGCGTTGGTTGTCCACGCCGATCGCTGACTCGGCTCGACTGGCTAGGGAGACTGGCCACTCGAAACGAGAAAGAAACAAAAAAATCCGGACGGGGAGTCTTCTGTAGGCATCGGTCTGGTCGGTGTCAGAGTTGGTCCTCCGACCCCACTCGAGTCAGGAACTCGCGCCGCGTTTTGCTCAACGAAGCCCAAAACCAGGCTGCTCCGCCCTTCACCCCCAGCATCAGCGCCGCCGAACCAATACACGCCGGCAGGATGGCTCGCGCGACCCCGCCATTTCTCTATTTTCCACCCGCTACGGCGCCTGCGCGATCACATCAACACCCGCGAAGCGCCGCATCCAGTAAGTCCCCGCTGGAAACACCGCCGGCTCACCCGCGAGCAGCGACGCCCGCGCCGCCGCGTAATCCCGCTCCCACTCCCGATCCCGCGCCACCTCGTTCAAGACCAGCCTCAGGCACGAGGCCGCGTGCTTCGGTGTGATCGTGAACCGCTCCTCGAAGCTCTGCGGCGCACGATTCCAGCGCTGCCGGGCGAGCTTGCGCTGCCCCATGAATCGACGCCCGACCTTGCGCATGTATCGATGAACCTCGAGCTCGCGCTCACGCACCGCGTCCATCAACTTGTCGTAGAACGCGTCGTCATCGAGCTTCGAGAAGATCGCCGGCCGGACCAGAGTCAGCGAGACCTCCTCGGGCATGTCGCCGTCCTCGTCGAAGATCCCATCCGGCCGCTTGAAGGTCCGGGTCTCGCCGAAACGCCAGCCAATCGTGGTGAAGCTCGGCCAGTCGCGCGACCACTTGACGAGCCCGGCCTCGACCGGGTTGGTCAGCGTGTAGACGAGGTCCATCAGCGACTCGTCGTCGGTCGGCCGCTGCGTGTCGCATGGGGCGTCGCCGCTCCAAACGCTGTCAGTGCGTCCGAGCTGGGCGTTGCGACCCCGGGCGACGAGACTGTGCAGGAGCTGCTTGAAGGGCACGAGGTTGGCGTCGGGGTCCGTGAGGTCGTTGTGGTGGTGGTTGGACATCCACAGGCTCGAGTGGACCTGGATGCCGTAGCGCGTCGCCGCGTAGGCGAGGCAGTAGCCGAGGAAGTTGGTGAGCTCGGCAGGCTTGTATCCTGGAGAGAAGAGGAACAGCCGGCCGATGCAGCGCCTGGTGATCTTGTAGCGGCCACCGCGATAGATCGGCCGAGCGCGAACACGCAGGTAGTCGCGGGCGAGGCCGCGGGCTCGGTTTTTCGCCCGACGGGCGGCGCTGGCTTGCTTCTGGGCGGAGGTGGCCACGCGGGGTTCTCGGCCCGCGGCGCCTGGTGTTGCAGGAATTTTGAGAGTTCGTTCGCCGCGTCCCCTCGTTGCCGTGATCTAAAGATCAAAATGACGACTTGGAGTCCGGGCCCCTCGGCGGCCACCGCGCAGAATTGGCCGGGCGCGGACGCGTAGATAGCCGCGGGCGAGGCCGCGGGCTCGGTTTTTCGCCCGACGGGCGGCGCTGGCTTGCTTCTGGGCGGAGGTGGCCACGCAGGGTTCTCGGCCCGCGGCGCCTGGTGTTGCAGGAATTTTGAGAGTTCCTTCGCCGCGTCCCCTCGTTGCCGTGATCTAAAGATCAAAATGACGACTTGGAGTCCGGGTTAGATCAAAATGTGCCTTCGCCGGTACCCCCGGCGCAACCAACCGCCGATCCCAAGCAGCCCAAACACAGCCAACACCGAGTCCCGCGGCCCCGAGCTAACCGAGCAATTACACCCAGCCTCTTCACACGCCGCATTCCCATATTCCCGCCGGTCGTCAGGCAGCGCCGTCCACTCCAGCTCGACGCTAGCGACGACCTCGCCGACCCGCGCCTCGATCGTCGCGCTGTCACTGCGCGGCCGCTTGGGCCGAGCGCTGCACACATCGCCGACCGAAAGCCTTTCGCCCGTGGGCATCAGCGAGAGATGGCCTCGCGTCAGCGTCCACTCGACCTCGGGCCCCAGCACCCGCCTGCCCTCGGCGTCGCGGGCGATCGCCACGACATGCTGCGGCGTCCCCCACTCGCGCTCGCGGTCGTCCTCGCGGCGATACGCAGCGACGAGCTCGAGCTGCGTAATCTCCTCGACCGCGACCGAGCGGACCGGCGGCAGCTGAAACTCGTAGCCGGCGATCTCCACCGTCGGCTCGAGTTCGAGACCCTCGGGCACCAGGGGCACGTGATCCTCGTCGTCCTCGGCCACGGTAGCGAGCTCAGGATCCGCGATCACCTGTGCGCTCGAGTAGCGGACCTCGACGCGCTCGCCAAGCGCCGGCTGGGTCAACACGGGCGCCGCACCAAACGGGCGCCCGACGGTGACCAGCAGCTCGTCGAGCGGAGCGCCGAACTCGTCCGGGAACGCCCCCGCCGGGCCCGGATCGGTCCAATCGATTTGAACCCAGGCATCGGCCTCGGGGATCCAGCGCGCGGTCACATCGGCGGGATCGACACCGATGATTGCGTAGCGATCCGGCCCAAGCTCCGCGAGGACGTCCGTGTTGGCGGGGCACGCGACCGACGGCTCGATCAGCTCGACCGCGCCCTCACCGGCCGCGCTCACCAGAAACTCGAAGGGCTCGGGCTCCGCGACGACGCCGCTACCATCTTGGCCGACGCACAAGATGCCGCCTTGGTCCTCGTCGATTTCGCCCTCGACCGCCACGTTCATGACCGAAAGGACGAACTCAGTCCCGACCAGGACCCGGCGGCTCTCGTCGCCGAGCAGATCGTAGAGATCCGGCTGAACCCAATACTGACCGTTGTCGCTGAGCTCCCTGCCGTCGCAATTATTGCCACAGGCACTGAGCGCCACGGCCAAGGTCAAGGGAGCAACTCGAGCGAGTCTGCGAGGGTTCGGCATGGGCCGAGGATAGTACGAGCAAGCCAAGACGCCATTTCAGGGTTACCCGCTACTCGCTGGGATTGTCACCCAGTCAGGTCTCGACCTCGGCAGTCTGATCATCGTCGCCCATCCCTCGGTCCCCGTGAGCGCGAGCCGGCGAGCGCGCACGCCGACGAAGCGGACCCTCGCCACAGGACTCCGAGTCCGGTTCTCCAAATTCCTTGAGGATCAAAACCACGACTTCGAGTCGCAGTACCGAGTGATCCAAAGATCAAAATGGGGACTCCGAGTCCGGTTCTCCTCTCGAGTCTGAGGATCAAAACCACGACTTCGAGTCGCAGTACCGAGTGATCCAAAGATCAAAATGGGGACTCGGAGTCCGGTTCTCCGATGCTTGTACCGAGTGATCCAAAGATCAAAATGGGGACTCCGAGTCCGGTTCTCCGCAGGTTCTCCAGTACCGAGTGATCTAAAGATCAAAATGGGGACTCCGAGTCCGGTTCTCCGGTTCTCCAGTACCGAGTGATCCAAAGATCAAAATGGGGACTCCGAGTCCGGTTCTCCGGTTCTCCCCCGAGTCCCCCCCCTCCCCAGTGATCCAAAGATCAAAATGAGGACTCCGAGCCCCTCAGACTCGACATCAGCTCGCCGCGCGATCGGGCTCGAGCGCAGCCTGCCGCGCAACCAACCGCGAGTAAGCCCCCCCCCTACCCATCAGCTCAGCATGAGTCCCCGACTCCACGATCGCCCCATGATCAAGCACAACAATCCGATCCGCATCCCGGATCGTGCTCAACCGATGAGCAATCACCAAGGTCGTGCGCCCCTCCTGCAACCGCTCGAGCGCAGCCTGAACCAGGTGCTCGCTCTCGCTATCGAGCGCCGAGGTCGCCTCATCGAGCAGCAAGACCTTGGGGTCACGGAGGATCGCCCGAGCGATCGCCAGCCGCTGGCGCTGCCCGCCGCTGAGCTTGACCCCGCGCTCACCGATGATCGTGTCATACCCGTCGGGGAATTCACGGACAAAGCCGTCGGCGTTGGCGGCCTGGGCGGCGGCCTCGATCTCCTCGTCACTCGCGTCGAGCCGACCGTAGCGAACGTTGTCGCGGATCGAGCCCGAGAACAGCACCGGATCCTGGGAGACCTCGGCCATGGCCCCACGCAGCGAGGCGAGCTCGAGCTCGCGTAGGTCGTGGCCGTCAAAGGTCACGCGGCCCTGCTGCGGGTCCCAAAAGCGCAGCAGCAACCGACCGACGGTCGTCTTGCCCGAGCCGCTCGACCCGACCAGCGCGCAGACCTGGCCAGGCGCGATGCGAAGATCAAAGTCCCGGATGACCTCGAGGTCGCGGTCGCCGTACGCAAAGGTCACGCCCTCAAAGCCGATCTCGCCGCGCGGCTCGGCGAGCGCGATGGCGTCGGGCGCGTCCTGGATCTCGGGCTCGCTGTCGAGGATCTCGAACAGCCGGGCGGTCGCGCCAAGGGCCTGGTTGTAGCTGCCGACGACCCCCGCGAGGCTGCCGACGGCGCCCGCGACCGCGAGGGTGTACATGAAGAACTTGCCGAGCTCGTCGGGCGCGATGCGACCGTCGATGACCATGTGGCCGCCGAGCCAGAAGATCCCCGCGACCGCCCCGAAGGCGAGGAAGCTCGACACCGACATGAACCAACTGCGCGCGCGGATCTGCTTGACGAACAGCTTGAACGCGCGCTCGATGCCCTGGCCATAGTTGCCGGCCTCGTGGTCCTCGCGGGTGAAGGACTGCACGGTGTCGACCGCCGATAGCCCCTCTTGCAGCTGGCCCGAGGCCTGGGCGAGCTGATCTTGGGCCTGGCGCGCGAGCTTGCGAATGATCCGGCCCCACAAGTTGGCCGCGATGACTAGCGGCGGGACCACGAGCAGCACGGTGCCGGTCAGCTTGGGGCTGACGACCAGCAGCATTGTAACGCCGCCGATCAAAGTCAGGATGTTGCGCAGCGCGAGGCTGAGGTCCTGACCGATCACGCTCTGGAGCCGGGTCGCGTCGTCGGACTGGCGCGAGAGCAGCTCGCCGGTCCGGTTGTCGTGGAAGTAGCGCTGGGTCATCCTCAGCAGGTGACGGTGGACCTCGAGGCGCAGGTCCGCGACGACCCGCTCGCCGAGCCAGCTCATGAGGTAGTGGCGGATGAACACGAACACCGAGCCGATCCCAAAGGTGGTGATCAGGATCAGCGTGTTCTTGTTGAGCGAGGCCGTGCTCTGCTCGGCGAACGCGTCGCCGAGCAGCTCGCCAAAGTACCAGGGGTAGACCAGCCCGAGCCCGGCGCCGACGAGCAGCGAGACGATCGCGATCACCAGGCGAGCGCGGTAGGGCCGGGTGTAGCGAAACAAGCGGACCAGCCGACGCCACGGCTTCTCCTTGTCCACCTTCGCGTGTTCCTCGATCTTCCCCCCACCGGAGCTGGGGGATTGCGCGCGTTTCTCGGCCGACATCCGGGGCAGCCTACATCTAGTTGCGGGCCAAGCTGACCCCTCGAGGGCATCGGGGCGTGTGGATCAACAACATCGAGCGCCCTCTGCGCAACCTGCTCGACCTGGCCCCTTTCCCCCGGTCAGGGCGCCAGGGTCAGTGAGCCCACGAGGCCCCGGAGCTCCAGCATGATCTCGAGCTGGAGGGGCATCTCGACCATGAAGGTGTCCTCGGCGATGACGAAGTCGGGATCGGCCCACGCCAGCGTGGCCACCGCGCCCGCCATGGTGATGTTGCCCGTGAAGATCGGCAGCGCGCCCTCGAGGTAAAGACCAGAGTCCATCGGCTCGTCGCCATTGAGCGAGGACGTGAGGATCGCGTCCGCGTTGACCGGGTGCGGGACGTCGGAGTCCCCCGCGATCGTCCCGTTGTCGTGCATCATCAGGCTGTGGGCGATCGCCGCCGGGTACGGCGCGCCAGCGTTGTTGATCACGAACTGGGTCAGCGACACCGTGGCCGGGACCACGAGCATGCACTGCTGCTCGACGATGTCCGCGATCTCCAGGCTCGTGATCTCGATCCTCGCGACCTCCGCGTCGTCGTCGAGCTGAACCATGACCTGGCCGCTGAGGACCTCGAGCGCCAGCGGGATCTGGCAGTTGCCGCCGAAGCCGGCGTCGGCATTGGCCGTGGTGTTGAGATTACCCCCGACCTTGTTGAAGACGAGCACGTCGCACACATTGCCGGTGCCATCGCCGTCGAAATCGAGCTGGTTGGGGTTGGCAAGGTTGGGGCAATTGTCGGACTCGTCGGACACGCCATCCATGTCGCTGTCGGGGCCACCGGAGTCGCCATCTTGGTCCCCCGTGTCGTCATCGCCATCCCCATCCCCATCCCCATCCC
>NZ_PVNK01000124.1 GCF_002994615.1 Enhygromyxa salina
CGAAGTCGACTCGCTCAGCCCAGCCCCGCATCCCGAGCACTTTCGTGATCGCGGCTGTCAGCGTCGTCTTTCCGTGATCCACGTGACCGATCGTCCCGATGTTCACGTGGGGCTTGTCGCGTACGAATTTCTCCTTCGACATGACTGGACCTTTATCTTCCTGAGTGGGGGCGCGTTGGAGCGGGCTGGGTTGGGAAACTCGTGCCCGCGCTAATAGCCGCGGACCTTCGTGATGATTTTTTGTTGGAGGTCGCTGGGGACCTCCGAGTAGGCGGCGAACTGCATGGTGTGGCTCGCACGGCCCTGGGTCACAGAGCGAAGCGAGGTAGCATAGCCGACCATCTCTGCCAAGGGCACACGGGCCTGCACGACCTGCGCATTTCCACGGGGCCCGAGACCCAACACACGCCCACGGCGAGTGTTCAGGTCGGAGTGGACGTTCCCGATGAACTCCTCGGGGCCGACGACCTCGACGCTCATCAGCGGCTCGAGCAGCTGGGCGCCAGCGGCGACAATGGCCTTGTTGGTGCCCATGGTCGCTGCAGCGCGGAAGCTGGCGGCGCTCGAGTCCCCCTCGATGTAGTGGACGGCGGTCAGCCGCACGCGCACATCGACGACGGGGTAGCCGAGGATCGGCCCGCGGGTGAGCGAATCGCCGATCCCCTCGAGGGCTGCAGCGAGAAAATCATGGGGAAACTTGGAGATCTCGTCGGTCTCGGGCAGCGCGTTCTCGACGCTGTTTCCGGCCCCGCGCTCGCGCGGCTCGAGCTCGAGGGTGAGCTTGGCGTACTGACGCTTGGCGCCAACCTCGCGGTCGTACTCGAATTCGACCTGCCCGGGCTTGGAGATCGTCTCGCGGTACGCGACCTGCGGCTTGCCGACCCGAGCCTTGACCCGGTAGTCGCGCTCGAGCTTGTTGACGATGACCTCGAGGTGGAGCTCCCCCTGCCCGGCCATCAGCGTCTGGCCGGAGTCAGGATCCTCATACACGGTGAAGCTGGGATCTTCGAGCTGGATCCGCTCGAGCGCCTGATCGAGATCTTTTTGGTCGGCGGCGCTCTTGGCCTCGACTGATCGGAAGATCACCGGGTCGGGGATCTCCATGCCCGGGAGCACGACGCGAGCCTTGTCCTTGCTCAGGATCAGGGTGTCGCCGGTCGTCGCAAAGCGCAGCCCGACGGCCGCGGCGATGTTGCCGGGCCCGACCTCCTCGATCTCCTCGGTCTTGGACGCGAGCACGAGCAGCAGCTTGTTGACCCGCTCTTTTTTGTCTTTGGCGACGTTGTAGAGCTGGTCCTTGACGTGCAGCACGCCCGAGTAGACCCGGAACATCACCACGGGGCCGCGGTGGGAGTCCTGCACGACCTTGAAGGCGAGCGCGAGCAGCGGCTCGTCGGGCTCGGGCTTGCGGACCACGAGCTCGCCGGCCTTGCTGCCCGAGGTGAGCTCGGCCTCGACCGGGGGGACGTCGAGGGGCGAGGGCAGATAGTGGACGACGGCGTCGAGCAGCGGCTGGATGCCGCGGTTCTTGAGCGCCGACCCACACAGGACCGGAAAGGCGCGCAGACTCAGGGTCACGCGGCGGAGCCCGGCGCGGATGTCGTCGACGCTCAGGGCTTCGGCGCCCTCACCGACGAAGGTGTCCATGACCTCGTCGTCGACCTCGGCGAGGGCCTCGATCATGGCCTCGCGGGCCGCGGCGGCCTCGGCGAAGCTCGGGTGGTCCTCGGCCAGGGCGGCGCGCACGAAGGTCCGGCCCTTGTCCTGGGGGTCCGAACCCAGCGGCCAGGTCAGGAGCTCCATGGTGACCAGATCGATGACGGCCTCGAAGTCTCCCTCGAGGCCGACTGGAATCATGACGACGATCGGGTGGGCGCCGAGGCGCTCGACCATCATCTCGACCGTGCGAGTGAGGGTGGCGCCGACGCGGTCGAGCTTGTTGACGAAGCAGATCCGCGGGACGCTGTAGCGATCGGCCTGGCGCCAGACCGTCTCGGACTGGGCCTCGACCCCGGCGACCGCGTCGAACACCGCGATCGCGCCATCGAGCACCCGCAAGGAGCGCTCGACCTCGACGGTGAAGTCGACGTGCCCGGGGGTGTCGATCAGGTTGATGCGATGGGCGCCGGACTCGGCGGTGTGGGCCTCGGGCTCGCCGGGCTTCCAAAAGCAGGTGGTCGCGACCGAGTAGATCGTGATGCCGCGGCGCTGCTCTTCCTCGTCGAAGTCGGTGTGGGCCGCGCCATCGTGGACCTCGCCGATGAAGTGCGAGCTGCCCGTGTAGAACAGCACCCGCTCGGTGGTCGTGGTCTTGCCCGCATCGATGTGCGCCATGATCCCGATGTTGCGGGTCATGCCGATGTCGGCTGTGGGCGTAGTGGCCATGAAAGATGCGCTTCTAGGGCCGCGGGGGCTGCCATCCGTCTCCAAGCGGGAGGGGGTGTGGCAGGCGCCGGGCCCGGTGTGGCTGAGCCCCTGCACTCATACAGTGCGGGGGCGACGTCACCATCGAAGAATGTGCGGCAGTTCAGCGGGGAGTGATCACCAGCGGTAGTGGGCGAAGGCCTTGTTGGCGTCGGCCATCTTGTGGACGTCTTCGCGCTTCTTGACGGCGAGGCCGCGGTTTTGAGCCGCGTCGAGCATCTCGTTGGCGAGGCGCTCGCGCATGGTCTTCTCGGGCCGCTTGCGGGCGAAGCTCACCAGCCAGCGGAACGCCAGCGCCTGGCTGCGCTCCGAGCGAACCTCCATCGGGACCTGGTAGTTGGACCCACCGACGCGACGAGCGCGAACCTCGAGGCGGGGGCGGACGTTGGCGACGGCCTTCTCGAACACCTTGACCGGATCGTCCTTGGTCTTGGCGGAGATGATCTCGAACGCCGAGAACACGATGCGCTCGGCCACCGACTTCTTCCCATCGTGCATCACCACGTTGATGAACTTGGCGATGTTGCGGTTCACGTCCGCGGGGTTGTCGGTGTAGCGGACATCGTAAGTGATCCGCTTGCGCTGCTTGGCCTTAATTCCCTTGCGCGACATATCGTCAGTCCTTGGCTACTTGGGCCGTTTGGTCCCGTACTTCGACCGGCGCTGACGCCGACCGTCGACGCCGATCGTGTCGAGGGTGCCGCGCACGATGTGATAACGAACGCCCGGCAGGTCCTTCACGCGACCGCCGCGGACGAGCACGATGCTGTGATCCTGGAGGTTGTGACCCTCACCGGGGATGTAGCTCGTAACCTCGATGCCGTTGGTCAGGCGCACGCGGGCGACCTTCCGAAGGGCCGAGTTGGGCTTCTTGGGCGTCGAGGTGTAGACGCGCACACAGACGCCCCGCTTCTGCGGGCAGCCCTTGAGCGCAGGGGCCGTCTCCTTCTTCGGCTGGCGCGTGCGTCCCTTGCGGACGAGCTGCTGAATCGTGGGCATGTGAGTCTCTTGGTCTGGCTTTCGGCGAAACAAATTGCCGCCGCAGCGAGGGCCACGGCGGTGGGAGGCGGAGTATATAGAAGGTCGGTTGCTGATCAAGGGGGTCGGGGGGGCCTACCCGACAACAGACGGGGGTTTTCGCACGTTTTTCGTGGTTCTGAAGCGATCTACCCCTCGGCGCAGGGGCCGGAGCGCAGGACCTGCGCTCGCGCGCGGCCCTGCCCTACTCGAGCCCCGCGAGATCCCGGTCGATCGCGCGGCGCACCGCGGGTTCCCCGGACTCGCCGGTGCGATCGTCGGTCTCCATGTGCAGGCGCTCGTAGACCGAGAGCCCGGTCCCAGCCGGGATCAGCCGACCCATGATCACGTTCTCCTTGAGCCCGCGCAGGTAGTCGACCTTGCCCTGGAGGGCGGCCTCGGTCAGGACCTTGGTCGTCTCCTGGAACGACGAGGCCGAGATGAACGACTCGGTCGAGAGCGAGGCCTTGGTGATCCCGAGCAGCAAGGGCTGCGCGGTCGCCTGGCTCCCGCCGAGGGCCGAGACGCGCTGGTTCTCCTGGCGGAACAGCTTGCGCTCGACGTGGTCCTCGGCGAGGAAATTCGTGTCGCCGGGCTGGATGATCTTCACCCGCCGCATCATCTGGCGAACGATGACCTCGATGTGCTTGTCGTTGATCTTGACGCCCTGGAGCCGATAGACCTCCTGGATCTGATCGAGCAGGTAGGTCGCCAGGGCCTTCTCGCCGAGCACCGCGAGGATGTCGTGCGGGTTGGCCGGGCCGTCCATCAGCTTCTCACCCGCGCGCACGCGGTCGCCCTCGCGGACCTGGAGGTGACGGAGCTTGGGCACGAGGAACTCGTGGATCTCGCTGCCGTCGTCGGGCGTGATCAACACGCGCCGCTTGCCGCCCTTGTCCTTGCCGAAGGACACGATGCCGTCGGTCGTCGCGATGATCGCGTGCTCCTTGGGCGTGCGCGCCTCGAACAGCTCGACGACCCGCGGGAGACCGCCGGTGATGTCCTTGGTCTTCTGGGCCTCGCGCTGGATCAGCGCGAGCACGTCGCCGGCCTGGACCCGGACGCCCTCCTGGATCGTGAACTCGGCCCCGACCGGGAGGAAGTAGCGAGCCTCGTGGCGACCGATCATCACGGTCTCGCCGTCGTCCCCCTTGATGACCAGGCGCGGGCGCGCGTCCTTGTCGCGGGACTCGACGATCATGTTGTGGCTGTGGCCGGTCTGGTCATCGGTCGCGACCCGCATGGTCACGTTCTCGATGATGTCGCCGTACTCGATCGTGCCGCTGGCCTCGGTCAGGATCGGGATGACGTGGGCGTCCCAGCGGGCGAGCACGGTCTTCTCCTCGACCTTGGCGCCCTCGGGGACGAGGAGCTGCGCGCCGTAGAGCAGGTCGTAGCGCTCGCGCACGCGGCCGCGCTCGTCGAGCAGCTGGACCTGCGAGTGGCGGTTCATGACCACCCAGTAGTCGACCTGGGCCCCGGTCTTGGGGTCGGTCCGGGTCCGGTGGACGAGCTCGGCGTCGATCAGCTTGACCTCGCCGCCGAACCGGGCCTCGAGCTCGGTCTTGGCCGCCTGGGTGATCGACGCGCCACCAAGGTGGAAGGTCCGCATCGTCAGCTGGGTGCCGGGCTCGCCGATCGACTGAGCGGCGATGATCCCGACGGCCTCACCGATGTCGACGAGCTGGCCGCGCGCGAGGTCGCGGCCGTAGCACTTGGCGCAGATGCCCCGCATCGCGTCGCAGGTCAGGACCGAGCGCAGCATGACGGTCTGGATGCCGGCCTCGTCGATCTCGGCGGCGGCCTTCTCGTCGATCAGCTCAGCCTCGTCGACGATGATCTCGTCGGTCCCGGGCCGGTAGACCGGCTCGAGCGCGACGCGGCCGAGGAGGCGATCGCCGAGGGCCTCGATGACCTCGGTGTCCTCCATCAGCGCCGAGCACTCGATGCCCTGGACGGTCCCGCAGTCGAACTCGGTGATGACGGCCTCCTGGGCGACGTCGACCAGGCGGCGGGTCAGGTACCCGGAGTTGGCGGTCTTGAGCGCGGTGTCAGCCAGGCCCTTGCGCGCGCCGTGAGTGGAGATGAAGTACTCCTGGACCGTGAGGCCCTCGCGGAAGTTGGTCGTGATCGGCTGCTCGATGATCTCGCCCGAGGGCTTGGCCATCAGCCCGCGCATGCCGGCGAGCTGACGCATCTGCTGCTTGGATCCACGCGCGCCCGAGTCGGCCATGATGTAGACCGAGTTGAACGACTTCTGCATCGACCTGGCGCCGGTCGAGGCCTGGATCATCTCCTCGTTGGAGATGCCGTCCATCATCGCCTTGGTGATCTCCTCGGCGACCTTGGCCCAGATGTCGACGACCTTGTTGTAGCGCTCGCCCGAGGTGATCAGACCGTCGGCGTACTGCTCGGAGATCTGGCGGACCTCGGTGTGGGCCTCGTCGAGCAGCTTGGCCTTGGCCTCGGGGATCGCCATGTCGTCCATGCAGATCGAGATCCCGGCCTTGGTCGCCTCGGTGTACCCGGTGCTGCGCAGGTAGTCGGCCATCAGCACCGTCGCCTTCTGACCGCAGACGCGGTAGCAGTGATCGATGAGCGCGCCGAGCTGCTTCTTGCCGAGCGGCAAGTTGACCATCTCGTAGGGGATTTCGCTGGGGATGCCGCCCTCGTAGAGCAGCACGCGACCGCAGGTCGTCTCGGTCATGTCACCGCCGGGGACCATGCGGACCTTGATCCGGGCCTGGAGGTGGAGCGAGCCGTGGTCGTAGGCCATGCGGACCTCGGCCGGCGAGCCGTAGTGTCCGACGTAGTAGCCGTCCCCGGCCGGGTTGTCGTTGCGCTCGCCCTGGGCGTAGTAGCGCGCGCGGGTCATGTAGTAGAGCCCGAGCACGATGTCCTGCGAGGGCACGATGATCGGCTTGCCGCTCGCCGGGCTGAGGATGTTGTTGGTCGACATCATCAGCACCCGGGCCTCCATCTGGGCCTCGATGCACAGCGGCACGTGGACGGCCATCTGGTCGCCGTCGAAGTCGGCGTTGAAGGCCGTGCACACGAGCGGGTGGAGCTGGATGGCCTTGCCCTCGATCAGGACCGGCTCGAAGGCCTGGATGCCGAGGCGGTGGAGGGTCGGGGCGCGGTTGAGGAACACCGGGTGCTCCTTGATGACCTCCTCGAGGATGTCCCAGACCTCCTCGGCCTCGCGCTCGACCATGCGCTTGGCCGACTTGATCGTGGTGACCAGGCCGCGCTGCTCGAGCTTGTTGTAGATGAAGGGCTTGAACAGCTCGAGCGCCATCTTCTTGGGCAGCCCGACCTCGTGGAGCTTGAGCTCGGGGCCGACGACGATGACCGAGCGGCCCGAGTAGTCGACGCGCTTGCCGAGCAGGTTCTGGCGGAAGCGGCCCGACTTGCCGCGGAGCATGTCCGACAGCGACTTGAGCGGGCGCTTGTTGGGCCCGGTGATGGTCTTGCCGCGGCGGCCGTTGTCGAACAGGGCGTCGACGGCCTCCTGCAGCATCCGCTTCTCGTTGCGGATGATGATCTCGGGCGCGGCGAGCTCCTGGAGGCGCTTGAGCCGGTTGTTGCGGTTGATGACCCGGCGGTAGAGATCGTTGAGATCCGACGACGCGAAGCGGCCACCATCGAGGGGCACGAGCGGGCGCAGATCCGGCGGCAGGACCGGGATCACGTCGAGCATCATGTGCTCGGGCTTGTTGCCGCTGTTGCGGAAGGCCTCGAGCACGCGCAGGCGCTTGGCCAGCTTCTTGCGCTTGGCCTCGGAGGTCGCGGCAGCGAGCTCGGCGCGAACCGTGCGAGCCTCGACCACGGGATCGATGCGACCGAGCAGCTCCTTGATCGACTCGGCGCCCATGCCGGCGTCGAAGGAGTCGGGGCCGATCTCGTCGTAGAGCTGATCGTAGCGCTCCTCCGACAGGATCTCGCGCTCTTCGAGCCCCGAGTCCTTGGGATCGATGACGATGTAGCTCTCGCAGTAGAGCACCTTCTCGAGCTTGGTCAGCGGGATGTCGAGGATGGTGCCGATGCGCGAGGGCAGGCTCTTGAGGAACCAGATGTGCGCGACCGGGGTCGCGAGGTCGATGTGCCCGGCGCGCTCACGCCGAACCTTCGAGTGGATGACCTCGACGCCGCACTTCTCGCACACGACCCCGCGGTGCTTCATGCGCTTGTACTTGCCGCAAAGACACTCGTAGTCCTTGATCGGCCCGAAGATCTTCGCGCAGAACAGCCCGTCCTTCTCCGGCTTGAAGGTCCGGTAATTGATGGTCTCGGGGTTCTTCACCTCGCCGTGCGAGCGCTCGCGGATCGACTTGGGCGACGCGATGCCGATTCGCAGGGCGTTGAAGACCGCGGCCTCCTTGGGCTTTTCGAAGAAGCTGAAGATGTCGCGCATGGGAGTTTCCCTTCCGTTGGTTGCTGACCAGGATCTCGTGGGTGGCGGCGGCTATTCGGCCGCCGACAGCGGACTACGGGTGCGGTAGCCGGGGTCCTCGACGTTGATCAGCTCGACGTCGAGGCACAGCGCCTGCAGCTCCTTGAGGAGCACGTTGAACGACTCGGGCACACCCGGCTGCATGGTCGGCTGGCCCTTGACGATCGACTCGTACATCCGCATCCGCCCGACGACGTCGTCGGACTTCACGGTCAGCAGCTCCTGCAGCGCGAACGCAGCGCCGTAGGCCTCGAGCGCCCAGACTTCCATCTCGCCGAGGCGCTGACCGCCGAACTGGGCCTTGCCGCCCAGCGGCTGCTGCGTGACGAGGGAGTAGGGGCCGATGCTCCGGGCGTGGATCTTGTCGTCGACGAGGTGGTGGAGCTTGAGCATGTACATGATGCCCACGGTCACGTCCTCCTCGAAGGCCTCGCCGGTCCGGCCGTCGAACAAGATCGCCTGGCCCGAGGTCGGGAGCCCGGCCTTGGTCAGGAAGCCCTTGACCTCGGTCTCGAACGCGCCGTCGAACACCGGCGTGGCCACGTGGATGCCGCGGCGGATCTTGTCGGCGAAGCGGACGACGTCGTCGTCGGGCAGCGTGTCGATGAAGCGGACCGCCTCGGCGGTGTCGTAGATCTTCTTGAGCTGGTTGCGGAGGACTTCGGGCGAGAAGTTGGTCTCCATGTACGCGTTGATCTGGTTGCCCAGCTCGCGCGCGGCCCAGCCGAGGTGGACCTCGAGGATCTGCCCGACGTTCATGCGCGAGGGCACGCCCAGCGGGTTGAGCACGATGTCGACGGGGGTCCCGTCCTCGAGGTAGGGCAGATCCTCGGTCGGGAGGATCCGCGAGATCACGCCCTTGTTGCCGTGGCGCCCGGCCATCTTGTCGCCGACCTGGAGCTTGCGCTTGATCGCGACGTAGACCTTGACCATCTTGATGACGCCTGGCGGCAGCTCGTCGCCCTTGGTCAGCTTGGCCAGCTTCTCGCGGTAGATGGTCTCGATCTCGTCGAGGTCCTTCTCGAGCCGGCGGCCGAGCGCTTCGACGAGCTCGGTGTCCTCGGCGGTGGTCAGCGAGAACTGCGGCCAGTACTTGCGCGGGACCGCGCTGACCGCCGCGTCGCTCAGGGTCGCGCCGCTGTCGACCAGGACCGCGCCGCCGTCGTCGACGAGCTTCGCGGCGGTGGTCTTGCCGATCAGGATCTCCTTGATCCGGTTGTAGTAGCCGGCCGAGACGATCGCTACGTTGTCGCGGTGGTCCTGGCTGAGCTTCTCGCGCTCGGCGTCCTCGATCGACTGGGCGCGGACGTCCTTGTCGACGCCCTTACGAGCGAACACGCGCGCGTCGATGATGATGCCCGACACGCCCGGCGGCAGGCGCAAGGAGGTGTCGCGGACGTCGCCCGCCTTTTCACCGAAGATCGCCCGCAGGAGCTTCTCTTCCGGCGACAGCTGGGTCTCGCCCTTGGGCGTGATCTTGCCGACCAGGATGTCACCGGCGTGGACCTCGGCGCCGATCCGGACGATCCCGGCCTCGTCGAGGTTCTTGAGGGCCTCCTCGCCGACGTTGGGGATGTCGCGGGTGATCTCCTCTTTGCCGAGCTTGGTGTCGCGGGCGACACACTCGAATTCTTCGATGTGGATCGTGGTGTAGACGTCCTCGCGGATCAGCCGCTCGGACACCAGGATCGAGTCCTCGAAGTTGTAGCCCTGCCAGGGCATGAACGCGACGAGCAGGTTCTGACCGAGGGCGAGCTCGCCGCGCTCGGTCGCTGCGCCGTCGGCGATCACGTCGCCCTTCTTGACCCGGTCGCCGACGTTGACGATCGGCTTTTGGTTGAGCGCGGTGTTCTGGTTGGACCGCCTGAACTTGACCAGGTTGTAGATGTCGGGCTTGGCCCCGAGGATGCCGCGGTCTTCCTCGCCGCGGTTGGAGACCGGCTTGACCACGATGCGCGCGCCGTCGACCTGCTCGACGACGCCGTCGCGGGCCGAGACGACCGTCGAGCCGCTGTCGCGGGCGACGTGGGTCTCCATGCCCGTGCCGACCAGCGGCGCGTCGGTCCGCAGGCAGGGCACGGCCTGGCGCTGCATGTTGGAGCCCATCAACGCGCGGTTGGCGTCATCGTGCTCCAAGAAGGGGATCAGCGAGGCGGCGACCGAGACCAGCTGGTTGGGCGAGACGTCCATCAGCGTGACCTCGGCGCGCGAGACCATCTCGAACTCCTCGTTGTGCCGACACTGGACGGTGTCGTTGACGAAGCGGCCGGTCTCGTCCATCGCCGAGTTGGCCTGGGCGATGTAGTGGCCCTGCTCCTGGAGCGCCGAGTAGTAGGCGACGTCGGCCGTGGCCTGGCCGCCCTCGACGCTGCGGTAGGGCGTCTCGATGAAGCCGAACTCGTTGATCCGGGCGTAGGTCGAGAGCGAGGCGATCAGGCCGATGTTCGGACCTTCGGGGGTCTCGATCGGGCAGATGCGACCGTAGTGAGTGGCGTGGACGTCGCGGACCTCGAACCCGGCCCGCTCGCGGGTCAGGCCGCCAGGCCCGAGGGCCGAGAGCCGCCGCTTGTGGGTGACCTCGCTCAGCGGGTTGGTCTGGTCCATGAACTGCGACAGCTGCGAGCTGGCGAAGTACTCCTTGACCACGGCCGAGACCGGCTTGGCGTTGATCAGGTCGGCGGGCATCAGCGCGTCCATCTCTTGGGACATGCTCATGCGCTCTTTGATCGCCCGCTCCATCCGGACCAGGCCGATCCGGTACTGGTTCTCCATCAGCTCGCCGACGGCGCGGACCCGGCGGTTGCCGAGGTGGTCGATGTCGTCGATCTTGCCGCGACCGTTGCGCAGCTCGATCAGGTAGCGGACCGTCTCGAGGATGTCGCGCTTGGTCAGGACCTTGGTCTCGAGGGCCTCGTCGATGCCGAACTTGTGGTTGAGCTTGAGCCGGCCAACGGTCGACAGATCGTAGCGATCGGACCGGAAGAAGAGCGACTCGAACAGGTTGCGGGCGGTGTCGATCGTGGGCGGATCACCGGGGCGGAGGCGCCGGTAGATCTCCATGATCGCGTCCTCGGACGAGGTCAGCTTGTCGGCGATCAGGGTGTCGCGCAGGAAGGGCCCGACGTTGAAGTCGTCGATGTAGAGGATCCGCAGCGAGGCGATGCCGGCCTCGCGGAGCGCGGCGAGCAGCTCCTCGGTGATCTCCTCGTTGCAGTTGAGCAGGACCTCGCCGGTCTCCTCGTCGAACACGTCCTCGGCCGCGACCTTGCCGATCAGCTCCTCGGGCTCCATCGGGATCTCGGAGATCCCGGCGTTGCGCATCTTCTTGATCTGGCCCTTGTTGAGCTTCTTGCCCTTCTTGACCAGGATCTCGCCGCTCTCGGGGTCGCGGATGCTCTGGGTCGAGCGCTGACCGGCGATCAGATCGTAGTCGATCTCGCGCGCGATCTGGCCGTCGTCCTTGAGGTGGATCAGCTCCTTGTCGTAGTAGCGATCGAGGAGCTCGGCGGTCGAGTAGCCGAGCGCGCGCAGGAGCACGGTCGCGTGGAGCTTGCGCCGGCGATCGATGCGGACGTAGATGAAGTCCTTGTGGTCGAACTCGAAGTCGAGCCAGCTGCCGCGGTAGGGGATGACCCGGGCCGAGAACAGCTTCTTGCCGGACGAGTGGGTCTTGCCGCGGTCGTGATCGAAGAACACGCCGGGCGAGCGGTGCAGCTGCGAGACGACGACGCGCTCGGTCCCGTTGATGATGAAGGTGCCGTGGGTCGTCATCAGCGGGATCTCGCCGAAGTAGACCTCTTGCTCCTTGACGTCGCGAATCGACTGGGTGCCGGTGTCGTCGTCGACGTCCCACACGACCAGCCGAACCACGACCTTGATGGGCGCGGCGAAGGTCATGCCGCGTGCGCGGCACTCGTCGACGTCGTACTTGGGCCGATCGAGCGAGTAGCTCACGAACTCGAGCGAGGAGGTCTCGCCGAAGTCCTTGATCGGGAACACGCTCGTGAACACCGCCTGGAGGCCGACGACGTCACGCTCGTCGGACGGGACGTCAGCCTGAAGCAGCTTGTCGTACGAGCGCTTCTGGATGTCGATGAGGTTCGGAACCTCGATGATCTTCTTGAGCTTCCCGAAGTTCTTTCGGACCCTGAAGTTGTTCTGGATTCGCGCCATCCGGTTTCCTCGCTCGTCTGTCGGTCGTCGACCGCCCTAGCGGGTAATTCAGTTGTGGGGTGTGGACCCTGGACTCGAAATTCGCTTGCCGCGGTGGCCCCCCCACACGGGGAACCACCGCGACTTTAGGTTGAGCTCACTTGAGCTCGACGTCGGCGCCGGCCTCTTCGAGGGCCTTCTTGAGCTCCTCGGCCTCTTCCTTGGACACGGCCTCTTTGACCGCGACCGGGGCGCTCTCGACCAGGGTCTTGGCCTCCTTGAGGCCGAGCCCGCTGATCTGGGCGCGGATCGCCTTGATCACGTTGATTTTCTTCTCGCCGAAGCTCTTGAGCACGACGTCGAACTCGGTCTTCTCCTCGACGGGGGCGGCGTCGGCGGCGGGGCCCGCCATCATGACGGCGCCGCCAGCGGCGGCCTCAACGCCCCACTTGTCCTCGAGCTCTTTGACGAGGTCGGCCATGGCCATGACCGAAAGGTTGCTGAGGAAGTCGATGACCTGTTCCCTGGTGATGTTCTCGGACATTGTCTTGTTCTCTTTCTAGGAAGCTGATGGTTGTGCCAATGAAGTTGATGAACGCGGACAGCGCAATTAGGCCGCCTCGTCGTCCTTCTTCTTCTTGGCGTTGAGCACACGAAGGAAATCCCGCGGCGCGGCCTGCATGACTTGAACCATGCGGGTGGCCGGGGTCTTGAACAGCATGAGCAGCTTGGCCTTGATCTCGCGCGGCCCGGGCATGTCGGCGAGCTTGCCGGCGTTGTCGCCGGCGAGGACTTCGCCCTCGACGACGGCGCCCTTGAGACGCAGCTTGTTGTTGCCCTTGGCGTATTCGCGGGCAACGCGGGCCGGAGCCCCGGGATCGTCGGCGTTGTAGGCGAGCCCCGACACACCCTTGAGCAGCGGCGTGATGGGCTCGTGGCTGGTCCCGGCCACCGCGTAGCGGATGATCGAGTTCTTGTAGACGCGATAGGTGCAGCCTGCCTCACGGAACTTGCCGCGGAGATCTTCTGACTCCGCGACCGTGAGACCGGTGTACTCCACGAGCACGAGGGCGGTGAGCTCCTCGATCTGCTCGCGCAGCGTGGCGGATTGGGCGTGTTTGGTTTCTTTGTCCATTTGCTTCTCCCTCCCCGCTCGGGGTCGGTCGGCTTTGATCTCCCGCGGGCCCAGGTGGGTGGTGCGGGAGGAGGCCGGCCGCTGCACCGGTTGCCCCTACTCGGGATTACCGGCCGCTCTGCCGCTCGTTGCTTCCTCGCCCCCACCTAGGCCGGCTGCAGCCCCGCTCCCGATTTTTGGGAGCTTGGCGCCGCGTTTGAGGTCCACGAGGACCACCGGCTTTCTCGAGTAGGAGTGCCCCCGACGAACGGGTTGCGGGGGCGTGTGGGTCAGTTCACCTTGCGGTGCGTGAGCCTCCTCGTAGGTCTTTCGTCTTCTTCTTGCTTCGGTCTTGGAGTGGTTACTCGGTCACGAGCGCCTGGACCTCGTTGGTGTCCAGGCGGATGCCCGGGCCCATGGTCGAGGAGATCGAGATGCTCTTGAAGTATTTGCCCTTGGCCGTGGCCGGCTTGAGGCGCTGGAGGGTCCTGAGCAGCGCCGTGAGGTTCTCTTCGAGTTTGTCGGCCTCGAAGCTGACCTTGCCGATCGGCGCGTGGATGATCCCGGTCTTGTCGGTGCGGAACTCGATGCGGCCGGCCTTGCGCTCGCGCACGGCGGTCGAGACGTCCATCGTCACGGTCCCGACCTTCGGGTTGGGCATGAGGTTGCGCGGGCCGAGGACGCGGCCGAGGCGACCGACGAGGCCCATCATGTCAGGCGTGGCGATCGCCACGTCGAAGTCGAGCCAGCCGCCCTGGATCTTCTCGACGATGTCCTCGGCGCCGACGAAGTCCGCGCCGGCGTCGCGCGCCTGGTTGGCCCGGTCGCCCTTGGCGAACACGAGCACCCGGACCGACTTGCCGGTACCGTTTGGCAGCGAGACCGACGAGCGGATCATTTGGTCGGCGTGGCGGGGGTTGACCCCGAGGCGCGCGGCGCAGTCGATGCTCTCGTCGAACTTGGCGAACGAGGTCTGCTTGACCAGCTCACAGGCCTCGGTGAGGCTGTAGCTCTTGTCGCGGTCGATCTTGGACCGCACTTCTTTGTACTTCTTGCCCATTTCGTGTGCTCCCCGGGGTCCTGGCGGGCTCGCGCCCTCCCCCAAGCTCTGGTGGTCCCTCGCGGGACGTGACTCAGCCTTCGACTTCGAGGCCCATCGATCGCGCCGTACCCGCGATGCTCTTCATCGCGTGCTCGATCGTGTAGGCGTTCATGTCGTCGATCTTGGTCTCGGCGATCTTGCGCAGATCATCCTGGGTGACCTTGCCGACCTTGCGCTTGTTGGGCTCGCCGGAGCCCTTCTCGATCCCGGCGGCCTTGAGCAGCAACACCGCGGCCGGTGGGCTCTTGGTCACGAAGGTGAACGACCGGTCGGAAAAGACCGAAATGACCACGGGGATGACCATCCCCTGATCCTTCTGGGTCTTCGCGTTGAACTGCTTGCAGAAGTCCATGATGTTGACGCCCTTGGCGCCAAGGGCCGGACCGACGGGGGGCGCCGGGTTGGCCTGGCCCGCCTTGATCTGCAGCTTGATTTGCCCTGTGATCTTCTTCATTGGGAATTTCCTGGCTCAGGATGTCCAGCACTTAGCTGGCGGGCTCGACTTCGATGAAGTCGACCTCGACACGGGTCGGACGCCCGAAAATCGAGACTGAGAGCTTGATCTTACGCTTGTCGGTGTTGACCTCTTCGACCTCGCCCGTGAAGTTGGCGAAGGCGCCGCTCTTGACGCGGACCTGTTGCCCGACCTCGTAGGAGACATCCGGTTGCTCGACCTCGACCTCGACCTTGGGCTCGGTCCTGCCCAGCATCCGGTCCATCTCGCGCTGCGAGACCGGCTTGGGGGTCTTGCCGCTGCTGAGGAAGCCGCTGACCTTGGGCGTGTTCTTGACCAGGTGCCAGGCCTCTTTGGTCAGCTTCATGCGGACGAAGAGGTAGCCGGGGAAGAACTTGCGGGTCTGCTTGACCTTGCGCTTGCCTCGCTGCTCGACGACCTGCTCGGAGGGCACGAGGATGTCCTCGAAGCACGCATCGAGGTCGTTGGCCTTGATCCGGTCCTCCAGCGACTTCTTGACCGTGTTCTCGTACCCCGAGAAGGTGTTCACGATGAACCACTGCATCGGTAGATCGGTCTGCGCTTCGGTCGACATGTAGAGCTCGAGGTGAGGCCAGGGGCCGGGGTCATAACGCGTAGAGCCAGTCGGTCAGGCGAGACCAAGAGGCGTCCATCAGCGAGAGGATTCCGGCACAAATGAGGGTGATGACGACCACGACGACGGTCGCGGCCCGAGTTTCTGCGCGGGTCGGCCAGATGATCTGCGAGACCTCTGTGGCCGTCTCGCTCACGAACTTGAAGTAGCGCTCGCGCGACCAGACCCAGACGATCAGGGCGATACCGACGGCCGCGCCGATGCTCTGGGCCCACAGCTCGCTGGGCCGCCCGACGTACTGCGGCCACCGGGCCCAGAGGAAGCCCCAGACATCCTCCACGAGGTGGCTGAACGCCCACGCGGAGATGCCCGCGAACAGCGCGAATACAGCGTGAGCCCAGCGTGAAGGGTCAAATTCCCGCGGTCCGCCTTGCTTTTTGCGTTTGCGTGCTCGGGCCATGCTCGAGGTCACTCCCGCGGCCAAGATGGCATCGCTGCCGGTCGATCTGACTCGGGGCCGGCGGAGTTAGGGGGCGTGCCCCCGGGGGTCGTTCTGCGGATCGAGCCGCGCACGTTCGCATGCCTTGGGGCATGGACGAGGCGGCCTGGTGGATGCAGAAAAAGGTAAATCGGCTGAAAAACGGGTCTGGAGGGGTAGCAGGGCGTGCAGGGATCGAACCCGCGGCCTGCGGATTTGGAGTCCGCTGCTCTACCAGCTGAGCTAACGCCCTGTGTGAAGTGTCAGCCAGCGTGTCGCGGGTGACACCCGAGCCGTGGGAGGAGCTACTTCGTCTCCTTGTGCTCCGTGTGGCGGCGGCAGAAGGCGCAATACTTCTTGAGCTTGACCTTCTCCGGAGAGGTCCGCTTGTTCTTGGTGGTCGAGTAGTTGCGACGTTTGCACGTCTGGCACTCGAGAGAGAAAATGATTCGGTTGCCAGCTTTGGCCATGGTCGTCCTCGGCTGAAGGGAGGAGGCTTGTAGCAAGCCCCGTTCCAGCATTCAAGGTGTGGGGATGGTTTTTTGTCAGACGCGTGGGCAGGGCTCATGAGGGCCCGCTCACGCGGTTCTGAGGGGATCGTTGGTGGGGTGGTGCAGGTGGCGCAGGCTCCGCGTGACGGAGCGAGCGTACATTGCGTGATTCTTGCGGGTGGTTTCGGTCTCGCGGGAGCTCAGATCTCGAGGCGCGAGACGCAGAAGACGCGACGCCAAAAGCGCCGCGTCTTCGGGCGTCCAGCGAGGACGCTATTCGATGATCTTGGCGACGACGCCAGCGCCGACGGTACGCCCGCCCTCGCGGATCGCAAACTTCGACCCAACCTCGCACGCGATCGTCTTGTGCAGGGTCACCTTGAAGCTCACGTTGTCCCCAGGCATCACCATCTCCGTGCCCTCCGGCAGCTCGACCGCCCCCGTCACGTCCGTCGTGCGGAAGTAGAACTGCGGCCGGTAGCCCTTGAAGAACGGCGTGTGACGCCCGCCCTCATCCTTCTTCAGGATGTAGACCGTCGCCTCGAAGGTCGTGTGCGGCGTGATCGAGCCCGGCTTCGCCAGCACCTGACCCCGCTCGACCTCCTCGCGCTTGATGCCGCGCAGCAGGCAGCCGACGTTGTCCCCAGCCTGGCCCTGGTCGAGCAGCTTGCGGAACATCTCCACGCCCGTGCACGTCGTCTTTTGCGTCTCGCGCAGACCGACGATCGCGATCTCCTCGCCGACCTTCACGACCCCGCGCTCGATCCGACCCGTCACGACCGTCCCGCGACCCGAGATCGTGAACACGTCCTCGATCGGCATCAGGAAGGGCTTGTCCAGGTCGCGCACCGGCTCCGGGATCCACGCGTCGCACGCCGCGATCAGCTCGAAGATGCACTTGGCCTCCGGCGCCTCCCACGTGTCCGCCTCCAACGCCTTCAGCGCCGAGCCGCGGATGATCGGCGTGTTGTCGCCGTCGTAGTCGTACTTCGTCAGCATCTCCTGAACCTCGACCTCGACGAGCTCGAGCATCTCCTCGTCGTCGTCGTCGAGCTGGTCGACCTTGTTCAGGAACACCACCATCTGCGGGATCCCGACCTGGCGACCGAGCAGGATGTGCTCGCGCGTCTGCGGCATCGGGCCGTCCGGCGCCGACACGACCAGGATCGCGCCGTCCATCTGCGCCGCGCCCGTGATCATGTTCTTGATGTAGTCCGCGTGCCCCGGGCAATCCACGTGCGCGTAGTGCCGGATCTCCGAGTTGTACTCCACGTGCGCCGTCGAGATCGTGATCCCGCGCTCGCGCTCCTCGGGAGCCTTGTCGATGTTGTCGAAGTCGACTCGCTCAGCCCAGCCCCGCATCCCGAGCACTTTCGTGATCGCGGCTGTCAGCGTCGTCTTTCCGTGATCCACGTGACCGATCGTCCCGATGTTCACGTGGGGCTTGTCGCGTACGAACTTCTCCTTCGACATGACTGAGATCTCCGATTTCTTCTAGCTGGGAGCTGTAGTTTCTGGTTGAAGTTGGAGCCCTCGAGCGGACTTGAACCGCTGACCTCATCCTTACCAAGGATGCGCTCTACCAACTGAGCTACGAGGGCGTGGGGGGGGCGTCTGGGGCGCGTTGGGGAGAGATCAACGCTCGAAAAAAGAGCGGGAGACGAGGGTCGAACTCGCGACATTCAGCTTGGAAGGCTGACGCTCTACCAACTGAGCTACTCCCGCAAGGTGGTGGATGGGGAAGGATTCGAACCTTCGAAGCGATAACGCGGCGGATTTACAGTCCGCTCCCTTTGGCCGACTCGGGCACCCATCCATGTGGTTTGTTGACCGTGTTGTGTGGCGTCTCAGTGAGCTGGCGGAGGGAGTCGAACCCACAACCGCCTGATTACAAATCAGGTGCTCTGCCAGTTGAGCTACGCCAGCACGCAGTGGTCGGTGGTTTCGATCTGGCTCCCAGTGGGAAAGGAGTTGAACGAGAGAGCCCAGCCCGTGAAGGGTCTGGGCAAAGTGGGGCGCTGTATAGCGCCCGTTTTGCCGGGGGTCAAGGCAGTAACGATGACTCCCGCGGCCCCCCTGCACTGGGCCACGCAGGGCCGTAGGCGGCCGGTCCCTGGGTTGCTGGGTCGAGGGGTCGTGCAACGCGCGAAAAAAAATCTAGCTACAGAGTCGTGGGCATGGGCACGAAGAGCTTGCGCTCGGCGGCGGGGAGCTGGTCGGTAGGTGTGGGTGCGTCGGGGTCGGGGTCACGGCGGGACTCGCGTGGCGCGAGACGCGAGACCGGACCGCCGATCTCACCGCGCCCGAGCAGGACGGCCTGGAGATGGGCCAGCTGCGCCTCGGTCTGCTGGATGAAGAAATTGTCGTAGCCGAACTTGCGCGCGGTCTCGAGGTTCTTCTCGAACACCCAGGTGGCCTTGTCCACGACCGGTCGCAGCTGCTCCTCGAGCTCGAGGTAGTAGATCCGGCGCTGCTCCTCGTCGAGCCAGTCTGGGACCGGGGCGTACATGATCGCGTCGTAGAACTCCTCGAACAGAGATCCGAGCTGGTAGCCGGCGGCCGAGACCCAGTAGAGGTGGCGCGCGCTGACGACCTCGTTGTAGGCGTCTTGAGCCTGCTCGAGCAGGGCGAGCTTGGCCGCGAAGTCCTTGTCCATCTGGGCCTCGGGCAGCCGGATCGGCGCGGCGCGAAATTCGAGGTGGAGGATCGCGGCCCGGTAAAAGCGCGCCATGGCCACGAAGTAGGTGTCCGAGAAGCGCTCCTCCCCCGCCTCGGTCGCGCGCTCGTAGATCGCGTCGGCCTCGGCGAAGACCGCGTCGGCGTCGTCGAAGTTGCCGAGCTGGTAGAGCGCGAAGCCACGCCGGGCCAGGGCCTCGACCCGCTGGCTGGGGACCAGGGCGTCGCCCCCGAGCTCGAGCACGCCGAGGTAGGACGCCGCCGAGCGATCCCAGGCCGCGACCTCGGCCTCGCAGGCGCCGCGCCGCGCGAGCATCTGGTGGGCCTGGGGATCCTCGGGGAAGCGCGCGAGGAAGCCGTCGTAGGCGCGGATCGCAGCGTCGAAATCGCCGAGCTGCTCGTGGGCCTGGGCGAGCCCGCGGTAGGCCCGGCGGGCCTCGTCACCGTCGCTCCCGCGCCCGAGAAAGCGCGCGAACAAGGTCGCGGCCCGAGCAGGCTCACCACGCTCGAGCGCGCGCTCCGCTTGGCTGACCCACGAGCTCGGATCGCCGCTGTCGAGGTTGCTGTCGAGGCTGTCGGGGGCCGACTCGACCTTGCCGGCCTCGTCGCCCGGGGCGACCACCGCCCCCCCGGGCTCGGGACCGGGACCGGCACAGGCGCACACGAGCAGCGCGAGGAGGCCAGAGACGAGACGGGGGTCCAAGAGCGAGGGGCGCACCACAGCTGAGGATGACACGGCTGTGGTCCGGAAGTTCGGGCCGGGTCGGGACATGGAGACCACGGCCGGGCTTGGGTATGATCCAAAGATGCGTCGGAGGTCCGATTGAGCGAGCTGCCGCGCTTCACGGGGCCCGCCCAGATCCGCGAGCGGATCCGGCTGGCGGCGGCGATCGGAATGCTGGCGAGCGCCGCCCTCGCGACGGGCGCGCTCGGGAGCCTGGCCGAGGGCAGCTCGCTGTTTCCTCGCCCGGCCGCGCCCGATCCGCAGCAGGCGAATGGTTGGGCGAGCCCCGACCGTGACCAGCTGGACCATCTGCTCGATCCCGCGGCCCGCCTCGACCTCGAGGTTCGCGCGGCGGAGGCCGCCGTCGCTCGGGCGCGCGCGGCGATCAACACATCTCGGCAGCTCAACGAGCTCGATCCGGCCCTGCTCTCGGACCTCGAGCGGCGGCTCGCGCTGCTCGGCGAGAGTCCCCTCGACTCGGTCCGCCGAAGCTACGCGCCCGCGCCCGAGCCCGAGCCCATCGACGAGAAAGGGCGACCGCACGTGCGTGCGATCGCCCCACCTCCGCGAGAGCTCTGACTACTTCTCGGCTTCTTCAGCGGGCGCGGGCGCGGCACCGCCTCCGCCAGAGGTGACCTTGGCGATCGACTGCCGCGCGGTCAGCCACGCGCCCTGCATGCTCGCGTCCTTGGTCAGCTCTTCGGACTTCATCACCCCCTCGAGCGCCTCTGCGCACTCGGGACAGGGGGTCCCGGCGGCGACCTTGGCGGTCAGCCACGCGATGTTGATGCGGGCCCCGGCGTCGCGGGTCTTGAACGCCTTCGCCAGCTTGGCGGCGGCGGCGATGTCTCCGGGCTTGGACATGCGCGCGAAGTTGAAGGCCCCGACCTCGCGCTCGAACCAGCTCTTGGTCGAGTCCATCATCACCTTCTCGTAGCAGGCGACGTCTTCCTTGCACTCCTCGAGCACGGCGACGCCCTTCATCCAGCCGAGCTTCTCGACCTCTTCTTTGACCTTGGGGTCGTTGCCCTCGATCGCCGCCTTGATGGCCCCGGCCTTGGCCGGGGGCGCCGACAAGACCAACCACCGCGCGCCCTCCCAGCGAACCTGATACTTGAAGTCCGAGTTGACGGCCTCTTCGGGGTCGTAGAAGCCGGTCGTGACGATCTTCTCCATGCAGGCGTAGGCATCGTCGCCGCCCGTGCGCCCGAGCGCCGAGATGATCTCCCACAGGTCGCCGGGGTTGTGGGTCGCGTTGCGGCAGTGGCACAGGGCCTCGACCGCCGCGGGGTCGGCGATGAAGCCGAGCGCGTTGGCCGAGAACGCGCGCAGACCGACGGCGCTGCCCTGGTCAAAATCTTCGAGCGAGTCGAGATCGACCTCTTCGTCGCCGCCGCAGTCTTTTTGCGGCATGTAGGCCACGAGCGCGGCGGTCGCCTTCGGCGAGCCGATCACGCCGAGGATCCGGACCGCGCTCTGCTGGACGATCTGGACATCGACGTTCTTCTTGGCGGCGAGATCGTTGACCTTGGTGTTGTTGCCCGCCATCGTCTCGAGCAGCTTGGGCACCGCGGGCTCGCCGATCGCGCCGAGGGCTCGCACGGCTCGCTCGCCGATCGACTGGGTGCCCGGCGCGTCCGCGACGGCGAACTGCACGGCGATCAGCGCGTCGACGGCCGCGGGATCACCGATCTGCCCGAGCGCGTCGATCGCGGCCTTGTAGACGGGCTTGGGCTGCTTCTCCTCGGGCTGCTCGAGCGCCGCGACCAGCGGCTCGACCGCGACCTTGGCCTGGATCTCGCCGAGGGTCCGGGCCATCTCGTAGCGCAGCGCGCCCTCCTGGCCGGCGCCCATGTCCTTGCTCGGGCTCTCGGTCAGCTTGACGAATTGCGCGACGATCGGCTCGGCGGCGGCCTTGGCCTTGGCCTCACGGATGCCCTGCAGGGCCAGCAGCGCCTGCTTGTGGCCCTCGGCCGAGCCGTCGATCTCGATCGCCTTGGTCCAGATGCCGACGGCCTCCGGCCGCTTCATGAGCAGCGCCATGTTCAGCATCTGCTCGCGGTAGGGCGCGACCTCGTCCTCGGAGTAGATCTCCTCGAACTTGGGCAGGACCGTCTCCGCGAATTTGTCGCGGCGTGCGGTGTCGTCGGGATCGGTCGCGATGCCCGAGACGATGCGCTCGAGCTGGTTGAAGGCCTCGGCGCGGGCCTCGGCGTCATCGAGCTTCTTGACGTGGGTCTCGAGCGCGTTGGGATCGCCCTTTTGACACGCGGTAGTGGTAACGGTGGCCGCCAGGACGGCCGCGAGCAGGGTGTGGATCACGAACTTGCGCATGGGGAGGCCTCGGTGACACATCGTACCCGATTTTGCACCGGGCCTGCAGCCGCGACGTCGCGGACGGCTGAGATCGCCGCTTGGACGTATCGCGGCTTTCGTGGAATTCGGCAGCTCGTGACAATTGACGAAGCGCCCGCCATCGGTGGCGGACGCTTCGTCTCGGCGTGAAGCCGGCGCGAGCCGAGCCAGCTCAGCTCTTGCGGCGGCCGGCCTTGCTGCGACCGCGCGCTGGGGTCCGGGCCGACTTCTTGGCCCGCCGACGCCGGGTACCCTTGGCGGGCTCGTCGTCTTCGGGCGGGGCCTCGCCCTTGCGGAGCGCGGCGTGCTTGATCACCACGGTGACGTCGTCTTCTTCTTCGCTACGACGCGGCGGTGGGGCGGTGGTGGGCCGACGCACGGGCGCGCGCTCGCGGGCCGGCGGGGTGACGACTTCGCGGCGAGGCGCCGGGGTGCGGGCCGAGTCGTAGCTGCCGGTCACCGCCCGGGCTCGGGGTGCGGGGGTGCTCAGCCGGCTCACGGTGCTGCGCGGGACGGTCGAGGTTGCGCGCGAGCGCTCACGCGTGGGCTGCATGTCCTCGCCGCCCATGACGATGTCGCCGCGGAACGAGGCGCCGTCCGAGATGATGACTCGCGGCGCCGCGATGTTGCCGACGAGCTTGGCGGCCTTGTTGAGAGTCACGCAGTTGGCCGCCGTGATGTCGCCGATCACGATACCGGAGATCACGACGTCGCGGGCCTCGACCTGCGCGAGCACGACCCCTTCGGGCTCGACGTAGAGGGTCTCGGTCAGGGAGATCGACCCCTCGACTCGGCCCTCGACGCGGAGATCTTCCTCGCCTTCGATGCGACCGCGGATCGCGATGGCCGGACCGACGACGGTCTCTGCGCCCTCGCGCTCCTCGCTTATTGTGCGTGAGATCGCCATGAATTAGCTGTCCATGTCGACGTTGCCCTTGAACGAGGCGCCGTCGGCGATGAGGATGCGCGGCGCGTGGATGTCACCGACCACGCGGCAATCGGCGCGCAGCTCGGCGCGATCTGAAGCGTGGATGTCGCCGGTGACAGAGCCGTGGACGGTGATCGTCGCGGTCTCGACGTTGGCTTCGACGACGCCGTCGCGCTCGACGACGATGTTCTCGCGCAGGCTGATCTGCCCCTTGACGGTGCCGAGGATGACGAGATCCTCGTCACCGGAGATCTCGCCGTCGACGACGATGGTGCTGCCTATGACGGTGTTGGCCATGGGAGGAGGTGCTCCAGAAGGTTCGATGTGGGGGGTGAGGGTGATCAGCTACTGCGGGCGAGGGCCTTGGCGAGGTCGTCGGGGAGATCGACCTTCATCTCGACGGACCCGCGGAAGCGCGCGCCGTCGTTGATGATGACCCGTGGGGCCCGAACGTTGCCTTGAACTCGAGCACCTTGCTGAATGGTGATCGAGCGAGCCGCCGAGATGTCGCCGATGACTTCGCCGCGGACCTCGACGCTGTCGACGTCGAGGTTGGCCTCGATCACGCCCGCCTCGGCCACGGTCAAGTGCCCGGCCAGGGTGATCGCACCCTCGATCCGGCCCTCGACGACGAGGTCTTCCTCGCCGACCAAGGTGCCACGGATGAGAATCTGGTTGCCGATGACGCAGGGCGCGTCCGGTTCAGTGGGAAGTGCCATGAAAGCCTCGAGGCGCCCGGAAATCGGGCTCGCGCAGGCTACAACCGCGCCCCCCACTGGGTCAAGACGAGTTGAGCACCCCCGAGGCTGCGCGCGGCGGCGTGAGTTTGAGAGCGTGGCTCCAGCGCCCCACGGGCCCACCGTGCGGCCGTGCGGCTGGGCGGCCGGCGACCGGAGTGCTAGAAGCCGCGCCAGGCCAGAGCTCGGGGGTAACCCCGGTGGGCGACCCACGTACCCGGCAGCGCCGACCCCCCCCGCATGCGCTTCGCAGCTCCACCCCCTGTCCCCCGCCCGCCGGTGGCGAGCACGCCGAACGGAACCCCCTCATGAGCGAGCCCAGCTGGCGCGGAGGCGCGCGCTTGATCGAGAGCCCCGACGAATTGGTCGGGTGGTTCGAAAAAGCGCGACGCCCCAACAACCACTTGATCGGAACCGAGCAAGAAAAGTTCGGGCTCTACCTCGCGGCCGACGGCGTGCCCACGCCCGTGCGCTACCGCGAGCACGTGCTCCCGACGCTCGAGGCCTTGCGCGATCGCTTTGGCTGGGCCGAGAGCAAGGACCGCGGGGTCCATGGCGAGCTCGTGGCGCTCGAGCGCGACGGCGCGTCGATCACCCTCGAGCCCGGCGGCCAGCTCGAGCTCAGCGGCGCGCCGCTGCCCACGGTCCACGACACCTGCGCGGAGTTCAGCACCCACTACGAAGAGCTCCACGCGGTCGCCGAGCCGATGGGGATCGCGTGGATCGCCTGCGGCTTTCATCCCTTCGCGACCCGCGAAGAGATCGACTGGATGCCCAAGGGCCGCTACGAGGTCATGCGGGCCTACCTGCCCACGCGCGGCGACCTGGCCCTCGACATGATGCTGCGGACCTGCACGGTCCAGGCGAACTTCGACTACCGCGACGAGGCCCAGTGCGCGCAGCGCTTGCGCCTGATGCTGGGGGTCTCCTCGTTGATCACCGCGCTGTTCGCCAACTCGCCGTTCAAGGAGGGCAAGGTCCCCGGACCACGCTCGCTGCGTTCGGCGACCTGGGAGCACGTCGACCCCGATCGCTGCGGGCTGCTGCCGTGGGTGTTCGAGGGCGAGTTCAGCTGGGCCCGCTACGTCGACTACGCCCTCGACGTCCCGATGTTCTTCGTCAAGCGCGGGCACCACTACCACCCCCACCACGTGCCCTTCCGCCGCTACCTCGCCGAGGGCTACGTCGACCCCGAGGGCGTCACCCACCGGGCGACCCAGGCCGACTGGGAGCTGCACATGAGCACGCTCTTCCCGGAGGTTCGGATCAAGCCCTTCATCGAGATCCGAGGCGCCGACTCAATCGGCTCGCAGACCGTCTGCGCCCTGCCGGCCCTGTGCAAGGGGCTGATCTACGATGACGACTCGAGCGCGGCCGCGTGGGACATGGTCGCGGATCTGAGCTTCGAGCAGCGCATGGATCTGTGGCAACGCGCCCGCGAAGACGGCCTCGCCGACCCCGAGGTCCTGGCCAAGTCGCAGCGCCTGCTGCAGCTCGCGCGCGCGGGCCTCGAGCGCCTCGACGTCCGCGACTCGAGGGGCCGGACCGAGGCGCGCTTCCTCGACTCCCTCGATCGCCAGGTCGAGCGCGAGGCCACCCCGGCCTCCGACGCGCTGCGCCACTTCGAAGCCCAGTTCGAAGCCCAGTTCGAAGCGGGCGAGCCCGGGCGCTCGCCCGAGGCGCGCCGGGCCCTGGTCGAGTACTTCACCTTCGCCGGCAAGCTGGCCTGAGGCCCCTCGCTCAGTCGATGTCGAGGTCGAACTCGAGTTCGAGCTCGTCGTCGTCGTCGTCGTCCTCGGCAGGCTGAGCCAAGTCGGCGTCGGAGCCCGCGGCCGCGAGCTCGCCCTCGCTCGGCGGATCTTCGAGCACGGGGTGCGCGGCCGTGTCGCCGCTCTGCACGGGGGGCTCGTCCTCCTCGGCCGCCCCGCCCGCGCCTTCGCCCATGTCGAGCACGGGGTGCGCGGCCGTGTCGCCGCTCTGCACGGGGGGCTCGTCCTCCTCGGCCCCGCCCGCGTCTTCGCCCATGTCGAGCACGGGGTGCGCGGCCGTGTCTCCGCTCTGCACGGGGGGCTCGTCCTCCTCGGCCGCCCCGCCCGCGCCTTCGCCCATGTCGAGCACGGGGTGCGCGGCCGTGTCGCCGCTCTGCACGGGGGTCTCGTCCTCCTCGGCCGCCCCGCCCGCGTCTTCGCCCACGTCGAGCACTGCGTGCGCGGCCGTGTCGCCGCTCTGCACGGGGGGCTCGTCCTCGTCGGCCTCGTCGATCTCGACGTCTGACACCGTGTCGCCAGCCTGCGCTTCGTCGCCGGGCTCGTCTTCGCGGCCCGGCTCGTTGGTCGCGCCGTCGGGCTCGCCCTCGTCGCTGAGCTCGAGCCCCTCGCCCTGGTCGATCACGGAGTGTGGAGCGGTGTCGCCTGTCTGGGCCTGGGCCGGCACCCCGCCGACCTCCGCGGACTCGGACTCGGACTCGGGCTCGGGCTCCTCGGCGAGCGCGTCGTCGCCGGAGGGCTGCGCGAGCGAGGGGTCGTCGGACGGCGCGAGCGGAGGCGGACCGCTGGCCGGAGGCGGCGGTGGAGGCGGCGGCGGCGGTGGAGCGGACCCGGCCTCAGCCTCGTCGTCCTCGTCGACCTCCTCGATCAGCTCGAGCTCCTCGTCATCGAGCTCGACGAGCTCGTCAAACTCGAGCTCCTCGAGCTCTTCTTCCTCTTCTTGGTCTGCGGGTGCGTCCGCGGCGGGCGCTCGCTCTGCCCCCTCGCCCTCGTCGGATGCGGGCTGTTCATCGGACCCGAAAGAGACGACTTCGGGCCCGGGCTCCGCGGTCTCGGTCGCGCTCGCGGTCGAGGTCGAGGTCGCGCCGATCAGGGCCGCGGCCTCGGGGCTCCCGAGATCGATCGGGCCGGTGTCGACGGTCTCGAGGATCGGCTCGGCTTCGCCGTCGGCGAGGCGCAGGTGGTCGGGTGGCGGCGGGAGCTCGTCGGCGCTGGTCGGCTGCGGCCTCGACGGCTCGCGGCGGCGGCTTCGGACGACCCTCTCCTCCGCGGGTGGCTCGGGCTCGACCGCCTCGGGCTCGACCGCCAGATCGATCACGCCCGTCTCGGCCTCGTCCTCGAACTCGACCGGCGCCGCCGACTCGGCGTCCGCCGACTCGGCGTCCGCCGCGTCGGCCTCGGCGTCTGCCGTTTCCAGCTCGGGCTCCGCAGCCTCCAGCTCGGGCTCCGCAGCCTCCAGCTCAGGCGCCGCCGACTCGGGCTCCGCCGACTCGGCGTCCGCCGCGACGCCCTCGGCGTCTGCCGCATCCAGCTCGGGCTCCGCCGACTCGGGCTCCGCAGCCTCGGCGTCCGCAGCCTCCAGCTCCGCAGCCTCGGCGTCCGCAGCCTCCAGCTCGGGCTCCACCGACTCGGGCTCCGCAGCCTCGGCGTCCGCCGCCTCCAGCTCGAGCTCCGCAGCGACCACCTCGGCGTCCGCCGCGACCAGTTCGGGCTCCGCAGCGACCACCTCGGCGTCCGCAGCCTCCAGCTCGAGCTCCGCAGCGACCACCTCGGCGTCCGCCGTGACCAGTTCGGGCTCCACCGCGTCGACCTCGGGCTCCGCCCCGTCCAGCTCGGGCTCCGCCGCGACGGCCTCGGGCTCCACCGCGTCGACCTCGGGCTCCGCCGCGTCCAGTGATGGCGCGCCCCCCTCGTCGGACGGCAGAGAGCGGGGCGGGGCCGGCAGCTGACTGACCGCCTCCGCGCTCGTCGGCTCCACGCGGAGCCGCGCGTCGGACTCGAGCAGCGAGAGCAGCTGGTCAGGCTGACCAGGCTCGGCCGCGAGCGCCGCGAGCAACTCGTCGGCGCGCCGCCGGGCCCAGCCCATCAACTCGTCTGCGTCGAGACCCTCGCTGTCGAGCAGCTCGCCGAGCTCCATGCGCAGACCATAGCACGAGCCCGCGGTCAGGGAGCCCGCGCTACTCGACCTCGAAGTCGATCTCGTCGCTGCCCCGGGTGTCGTCGGCCCCGGCCGTGATGCCACTGAACGCCAGCTCGAAGTCCGCGGGGTTGGTGCTGGCCGCGAGCGCGACCTCGTAGGACACCAGCTTGCGCCGCACGAGCAGCATCAAGGACTGATCGAAGGTCACCATGCCGTAGGGGTTCGCCCCCTCGCGGATCGCGTCGACGATCTCGTGGGTCCGCATGGGATCCGCGATCATCTCCTGGACGCGCGGCGTGTTGATGAGGATCTCGACCGCGGGGATCATCCCGCGCCCGTCGGCCCGGGGCAGCAGGCGCTGGGACACGACGCCACGGAGGATCGCCGCGAGGTTGAGCCGAACCGCGATCTGCTCCTCGCGCGGGAACATCTGGACGATGCGGTTGATGGTCTCGGTCGCGTCGACGGTGTGCAGGGTCGAGAACACCAGGTGGCCGGTCTCGGCCGCGAGCATCACGGTCTTGATCGTCACGTGGTCGCGCATCTCGCCGACGAGGATCACGTCGGGATCCTGGCGCAGGGCCGAGCGCAGCGCGCCCTCGAAGCCCATGGTGTCGAAGCCGATCTCGCGCTGGTTGACGATCGCCCGCTTGTCTTCGAACACGTACTCGATCGGATCCTCGATCGTGACGATGTGCGCGGGCCGGTTGATGTTCACGACCTCGAGCAAGCTCGCTAGGGTCGTGGACTTGCCCGAGCCCGTGATGCCCGTGACCAGGACCAGGCCGCGCTGCTCGTCCGCGAGCTCGTTGACCCGCGTCGGCAGGTTGAGGCGCTCGAACGCGGGGATCTGCGAGGGGATGATCCGCATGACCATGCCCGTGGTCCCGCGCTGGCGAAACACGTTGACGCGGTAGCGGAAGCCATCTTCGGTCCCGTAGGCGAGGTCGACCTCGCAGTTCTCCATGAAGATCTGGTGCTGGCGCTGGGCCATGATGTTGACCGCGAAGGTCTCGATCACGTCGCTGTTCATGGCCGGCACGTCCTTGAGCGTGCGCAGCTGCCCGCGGATGCGGAAGATCGGCGGACGGCCGACCTTGAGGTGAACATCAGAGGCGCCGAGCTTGCGGGCGGCCAGCAGCACACGGTCGAAGATTTCGTTCATGGGCGATCTCGTGCAGCAGCCCCGCTGCCGCTTCGACAGTAGAGCATCGCAGCGGGCGCCATCACAAGGAAAAGCTCGGCCTCAGGCCAACGACAGGAGCTTGACCTTGAGGTACTTGCCCTCGGGGAACGCGGCCAGGACCGGGAAATCTGGCGGCAGCCCGCACTCGGCGATGACCCGGGCGTTGCGCCCGGCCTTCAAGGTGCCCTCGCCGACGGCACCGAGGAACTCTTCTTCGGTCAGCGAGGCCGCGTTGGCGACCGCGAGGACCTCGCCAGCGGGCGCGACCACGTGAGCGATGGCCGTGGCGAGCTGATCCCAGTCGTCGAGGGCCGAGAAGGTCGAGCCCTTGACCGTCGAGAAGGGCGGCGGATCGACGACGACGAGATCGAACACGCGATCGCGCTGACGAAAGCGCTCGAGGTGCTTGAACACATCGCCGCTGAGCGCCTCACAGGCCTCGGGATCGAGGCCCGAGGCGGCCAAATTCTGGCGGCAGCGCGCGTGTGAGCGGGCGGCGGCGTCGACGTTGGTCACGTCCGCGGCGCCGCCCCGCACGGCGCGCAGGGCCAGCGCCCCCGTGAACGAGAACAGGTTGAGCACGCGACGACCGCTGGCGATGCGCTCGACGAGTCGTCGGCCTTCGCGCAGATCGAGGAACAGCCCGGGTGACACCGGCGCGGTCACGTCGACGATGAACTTCAGGCCATCCTCTTCGACCTCGAACTCAGGCGGCGCCGTCTTGCCGGCCAGGTGCGAGGCCGGCGGGCGCTTGTGGCTGTCTTCGGCCGCGACCGCGCGCGTGCGATCTTGGAGGTAGATGCCGGCGGGCTCGTGCTCCTGCTCGAGCAAGGGCACGAGCTGATCGAGGTAGCTGTCGGCCGCGGGCGCGTACTTGTAGATGAGCAGAAACTCGCCGTAGCGATCCACGGCCACGCCCGGAAACCCGTCGGCGTCGCTGTGGATCAGCCGCGCCGCGCCGCGAAACCCAGCCTCGACATAGCGGGCCCGGTGGGCCTTGGCGGCGCGAAGGCGGGCCAGCATGACCTCGCTGGTCCAGTCGAATTCCCGCTCGCGAGCGACCATTCGCAGGGCTACGGCGCCCTCGGGCTCATACAGCGCATAGCCGAGGTGATTGCCCTCGCCGTCCGCGACCGCGACCGCGGCCCCGGTCGCCACACCCTCGAGCGGGCGCAGCAGCGCGTCGCGGAAGACCCACGGGTGCCCGGCCCGAATCCAGCGCGCGGCCTGCTCGGCGACCTTGGCCCCACCCCGCCGCACGCCGGGGCGGAACGCCCTTTCAGGCTTGCGAGGCCGACCCTTGCCGGTGCCCTGCCGGGCGCCAGCGTGGCCGCGTTTGTGCTCGCGGCCAGCCCCCTCCGACTGTCCTTGGCCCTGGCCAGCCCTGTGAAGGTCTCCGCCAGACTGTCGTGCATCGCGCGTCTTGCGCTTTTTGCCGGCGCCCATGGCCGGGCAGGATAGGCCCTTTGCGGCCACGCGTCGACGGCCACCGTGGGCCCGTGTAACCTCGCTTTTGTCGCGTACTCACGCCGCGTGGCGTTTCACGTCGCGCGCGCGGCACAGTCCCCCGCCCTCGGCCCGAGCAACGCGAGAGTCGGGCGAGCCCCGGCTCCGGGGACGGCAAACCCACGAGAACCTCATGGCATCAGACCGAATCGGCGAACTCCTCGTCCGCGAGAACCTGATCTCCACCGACCAGCTCCGCGAAGCCCAACAAGACCAGCGCTCGACAGGCAAGCGCCTGGCCTACAGCCTGACGAAGCTCGGCATCCTCCAGGAGACCGAGCTGACCGACTTCTTGTCGAAGCAGTACGGGGTCCCGTCGATCACGCTGGACGACTTCGAGATCGATCCCGACGTCATCAACCTCGTCCCGCGCGAGGTTGCGAGCAAGCACGTGCTGATCCCGGTCCAGCAGGCCGGCAACACCTTGATCGTCGCGATGGCGGACCCGTCCAACATCTACGCGATCGACGACGTCAAGTTCATGACCGGGCTCCAGATCGAGCCGGTCGTGAGCACCGACGCGGCGATCGAGCAGGCGATCGAGCACTACTACATGCAGCCGGAGGAGACCGCCTCCTACCAGGAGGTGCTCGGCGACCTCGAGCTCGACGACATCGAGTTCGAAGACTCGATGGACGACGACTTCTCCCTCGTCGACAGCCAAAACGAGGCCGAGCAGGCCCCGGTCGTCAAGCTCTGCAACCTCGTCCTGGTCAACGCGATCAACAAGGGCGCCAGCGACATCCACATCGAGCCCTACGAGAAGAGCTACCGGGTCCGCTACCGGATCGACGGCGTGCTTCACCACGAGATGAACGCGCCGCTCAAGCTCAAGAACGCGATCACCTCGCGCTTCAAGATCATGTCGAACCTCGACATCGCCGAGCGCCGGCTGCCGCAGGACGGGCGGATCAAGATCAAGATGTCGCGCGGGCGCGAGATGGACTTCCGCGTGTCGTGCCTGCCGACGCTCTACGGCGAGAAGATCGTCCTGCGCCTGCTCGACAAGGAGAACCTCCAGCTCGACATGATGAAGCTCGGCTTCGAGCAGGCCCCGCTCGCCGAGTTCAAGGAGGCGATCCACCGGCCCTACGGGATGTGCCTGGTCACCGGCCCGACCGGCTCGGGCAAGACCACGACGCTGTACTCGGCCCTGTCCGAGCTCAACGACGACGAGGTCAACATCTCGACCGCCGAGGATCCCGTCGAGTTCAACCTCGCCGGCATCAACCAGGTCCAGATGCACGACGACATCGGCCTCAACTTCGCGGCCTCGCTGCGCTCCTTCCTGCGCCAGGACCCCGACATCATCATGGTCGGCGAGATCCGCGACTTCGAGACCGCCGAGATCGCGGTCAAGGCCGCGCTCACGGGCCACCTGGTGCTCTCGACCCTGCACACCAACGACGCGCCCTCGACGGTCAACCGCCTGCTCAACATGGGCGTCGAGCCCTTCTTGGTCACCGCCGCGGTCAACCTGATCGTCGCCCAGCGCCTCGCCCGACGGATCTGCAAGGACTGCAAGACCCCCGACACCGAGATCAGCCCCGAGGCCCTCGTCGACGCGGGGATGAAGCCGGCCGAGGCCAAGAAGTGCACGCCGATGAAGGGCAAGGGCTGCAAGACCTGCTCGGACACGGGCTACAAGGGTCGCGTGGCCCTCTACGAGGTCATGCTGCTCAAAGATCCCCTCAAAGATCTGATCTTGCAGGGCGCGTCGACGACCGAGCTCAAGCAAGAGGCCATCCGGCTCGGCATGAGCACGCTGCGGCGTTCGGGCCTCAACAAGATCGCCGACGGCATGACCACCGTCGAAGAGATCCTCCGCGTCACCGCCACCGACTGAGCGCGGCCAGCGGGTACGGCTGATGGCAGATCCAAGCACCGACGGGGCGTCCGGCGGCGCGACCTTTCACGAGGTCGTGTTCGGAGACGCCGGGTCGGAGCAGATCCGCTACGACTTCCAGCAGTTCCGCGAGCTGTCCCTGCGCAACCGCGTGCGGCTGCTGATGAGCATGCCCTCGGTGTTCTTGTCGGCGAGCGGCGAAGAGATCCCGCGCGACGCCGCGATGCGCTTTCGCCAGCACGCGCCCAAGGTCGCCAGCCCGACCTCGACGCCGAGCGAGCCCGAAGATCGGGTCACGCGGCTGATCCGCCTGCTCCTGGAGTCCACCCTCGAGCACGAGCTGCGCGGATGCGTGAGATTGGCGGAGCAGCTCGTGATCGAGGAGCCCGAGCCCCGCGCGGCGCTGGCCTCGGGGCTCCTGCGCACGGCCAAGCTCCTCGAAGACGACCACGGCTCGACCCCGCTGAGCTGGGCGGCGATCCGGCGCTTCGGCTCCCTGGTCCCGACCCATCGCCTCGCCGAGCTCGCCCACTTTCTCGAGCCCGGGATGGAGGCCGAGACCATGCAGGCCGCGCTGCAGACGATCTGGCACGCGCTGAGCGTCGACCAGGACTTTGGCCTCGCGATCCTCGCCGTGCGCACGCGGCAGCTGCTCAACAAGTATCTCGACGTCGACTGGCTGTGCACCCCGGTGGCCCGCGCGCTGACCACCGACTTGCTCCTCGCCCACTCCGTGCTGACCCCGTCGGGCGACGAGGCCGGCCTCCGCGCCATCTACAACCGCGCCCAGGGGCTCGCCGACGCGATCCCGCTCGACCTCGCGCGAGCGGAGATCGCCGAAGCGCTGAGCTACGCCCGCGCCAACGCCCGCCCGATCGCCGCCCGCCTCCAGTTGATCGCGGGCCTCGCCCAAGTCGATGCCTAGCCTCGTCCCTCCCCGCCGGCCCGACGAGGTCCCCGTCGAGCGACTCGACGTCCTCGGACACGGCGCGCGTGGTCCCCTGAGCCACGTCGGCTTCGCGTCGGCGAACGCCGATGTCAGCCACGGCGACGAGGTCCCCGTCGCCGACGCGCGGCCGGTTCGGCGCAACAACGACACGATGGCCGTCCACGCGATCGGGCAGCTTCAGCTCAGCCGGGTCGAGCGCATGCGAATGGCAACATGGCTCGAGCGGCGCGCCCGATCCCGGACGCTGTCCGGCGACTTCGTCGGCCCCGCGAAGGCTCAGCGCGATCCGATCTCGGGTCGAATCATCGCGCGCTCGCACAGCTGCGCCGGCCTCGTCCACGAGTGCCTGCTTTGCTGCGCCGGGGTCGAGCTCGTCGATCTCGACGCCCTGCCCCCCACCAGCCGCGAGCGCCTCGTCGAGATCTGGGGCGAGAAGGCCGTGCAAGTGGCCGGCCTCCGCGATGAGCTGGTCGGCGAAGGGCCGTGGGAGGTGCTGCTCCCGGCCCACATCCTCCACGCGCTCGCTCGCGCAGATCCCCGCGTCGGGCCGCTGCGGCCGAGCCAGGATCAGTGGAATTACCCGGACCCTCCCTGAGGGTCCGGTCTCGGAGGCTCAGGGCGCGGCGCCGGCGGCGATCCAGTCGAGGATCGTCATCTGGTCGGCGTCCGACAGGGGCATCGCCGACAGCTCCTGGTTGGGCGTCTTCGGCATCTGCGCGTTCTGGGGGCTGAGCCCCGCCTGCGTGGCCGAGATCTTCTGGTAGAGGTAGCTGTTCTCGCCGTCCCCGGGGGTCACGCGGTTGAGGTCGGGCTCCTGGCTCGACGGCACGTCGACGAGGTTCGCGTAGGCCGTGTCGGCGTCGGTCAGCGCGAGGCCCCCGGGCGCGTTGACCACGTGGCACGAGCAGCCGAGCGCGATGATCGGGTAGACGTCGGCCTCGAACGACAGTTCGCCGTCGCCGTCTCCGTCGCCGGTGTCGCCGTCGCCGTCGCCGGTGTCGCCGTCGCCGTCGCCCGTGTCGCCGTCGCCGTCGCCCGTGTCGCCGTCGCCGTCGCCCGTGTCGCCGTCGCCATCGCCGGGGTCGCCGTCTCCGTCGCCCGTGTCGCCGTCGCCGTCGCCCGTGTCGCCGTCGCCGTCGCCGTCGCCGGTCTCCGTATCAGCGGAGTCGCCAGCGCCGTCATCCGTACAGCCAAGGGTCGGCAGCCCCAATGTAAGCGCGGCGCCGATCGACAAGCAGATCAAGTTGTTTCGCTTCATGACCCGCACAGTACCCCGAGCCACCCCCCAACGCCGAAGCCCTGGCAAAATTGCAACAGGCCGGTCGCGTCTGCGGACGCGCCGGCCTGGCGATGGGGTCGACTTCAAGTCAGGGCAACGCCCCGGCGTCGATCCACTCTTCGATCAGGGTGATCGTCTCCTCGGACAGCGGCGCGACGCCGACCCCAGCCGGCATCGGGTTGCCCGATCCGCCGAACTCCACCTGGGTGCCGCGGAGCTTGGCGACCAGGTAGCTGTTCTCCGAGCTGCCAGCCTCGACGACGCTCGAACCCGTGGCCTGGGACGAGGGCGTGCCCACCAGATCGTTGAACCCGTCACCGCTGAGGTCGAGGAACGCGGCGGTGCCACCGGGCGCGTGACAGCTGGCGCTGGTGCAGTTGTCGTCCCAGATCGGCTGGATGTCGGCTGCGTGCGATAGCGCCGCGTCACCATCACCATCCCCAGCCGTGTCGCCGTCGCCGGTCGTATCGCCGTCGCCGTCGCCGGTCGTGTCGCCGTCTCCCATGTCGGTGCCGTCGTCGGTGCAACCGAGACCACCCACCAACGCGAGCGCGAGACAGAGCACGCCCGTTCGGGCGACCAGACGATCGAGAAAGTACCTGTTCATGGGGCCCAGGTATCACTGCGCGAGGATGTAGAGCAAGAACTGCGGGCCCACCGTGATTGAAAATGATTTTCAGTACAAATTCAGCTCGGGTGTAGGGGGCCACGCCACCCGTAGAATTATTCGGAGCGGTGCTCTAGCGTGCCGTTCATGCGAACTCGGCTCCTGTCTCCACTTGTGTGTCTCGCGTTGCTGGGCTCGGGCGGCTGCGCCGACGAGCCCAAGCCGAGCGGCTCGACGGCGGCCGCCAAGCAGGCCGAGGCGCCCGCAGGCGAGGTCGAGCCACCCGCGAACACGCCGAGCACAGCTCCCGCTCCCGCCCCCACCCCCGACCCCGAGGCCGGACCGAGCGCCGAGCCGAGCGAGCTGGCCGCGGCGCCCGACGAGGGACCCGAGACCCCGAAGGCCAAGCTCCCGAGCGCGGTGCTCGACGCGGCCAAGAGCGGCTACGAGCTGCTCGCCCCCGGCGTCGAGCCCCTCGCGGCGCTGCGCTTTGGTCCCAAGGTCGGGCAGGTCGAGCGGATCAAGCTGACGATGACGATGCAAATGTCGATCTCCGGCCCGGGCATGCCACCCACGGTCCAGAAGCTGCCGCCGCTCGAGCAGATCAACCGGGCCGAGACCGTCTCGGTCGCCGACGGACGCATCGAGGAGAAGATCACCTTCGAGAGCTTCGCCGTCGACAGCGAAGGCGTCGACGCCCAGATGGCCGCGATGATGCAGTCGACGATGGAGGAGATCAGCGGCTTCGAGCAGACCGTGGTCTACGACGACCGCGGGGGCGTGATCGAGGGCGATCTCGACATCCCCGACGACGCGAGCCCGCAGCTGGCCAAGACCCTCGAGACCATGGGCCAGACCTTCGAGCAGGTCATGGTTCGCCTGCCCGAGCCCGCCATCGGCGTCGGCGCCAAGTGGAAAGAGACCAGCGAGTTCGACAACAACGGCATCAAGCTCGAGCAGACCTCGCAGCTCGAGCTCGTCGCGCGCGAGGGCGACAAGATCACCCTCGACACGCAGATCACCCAGCGACCGCTGACGAAGAAATTCACGCCGCCCAACATGCCGATGGGCGAGGTCGACCTGCTCGAGTTCGACTCGAAGGGCGGCGGCCGCGTCGTCTACGACCTCGGCAAGCTGATGCCCGACGAGGTCAACACCACGGTCGAGACAAAATTTACGGTCGAGGCCACGATCGCGGGTCAGACTCAGAAGCTGACAACCGAGATTGAGATCGAGCTGCAGCTCGAGCGACTCGACCCGTGACCCCAAGCCACGACTCGCCGCCCCCGACCCGGCTCGACCACACGCGAGCTGAGGCTGGAGATGTGCGGTGAGCCCCGCGCCCTCCCCCGGGTCGAGCACGACGCTCGACCCGGCTTCCCTCGCCCAGCTGCGCGAGCTCGAGGCCGTGCGTCCGGGCATGCTGGCCAAGACGGCGGAGCTGTTCCTCGGCCAGGCCGAGCTGCGCCTGGCCACGATGGACAGGAAACTGGCCGTGGGCGACGCCGAGGCAGTCGCCGACGCCGCCCACGCGCTCAAGGGCTCGAGCCACACAATCGGCGCGCGCGAGCTCGGAGCGCTCGCCGCCAAGATCGAGCTCGAGGCACGCGCGGGGGGCGACACCCGCGAGCTGATCGTGGCCCTCCACGACGCGCTGGCAGCGATCCGCCCGGCGATCCAGGCGCTCGGCGCCGAGCCCCCCGAGTGAGCGAGGCCCCGAGCGCGAGACTCAGCAGGCCCGAGACAGCATCCGACGCACCACCGCGCGCAGCGTGGACGGCTCAAAGGGCTTGGCGAGGAACCCGTCGGCGCCAAGGGTCGTCAGCCGCTCCCAGCTCTCGCGCGTGCCGGCCCCCGTGATCGCCACGATCGGCACGTCACGGGTGTGTCCGCGCTCGCGAAGCTCACGCACGACCGCGAAGCCGTCCATGCCCGGCATGCTCAAGTCGGTGATCACCAGGTGGGGCGGATCGCGGTCGACCGACGCGAGCGCGGCGACCGGGCTCGCGAAGCACTCGACCCGGGCGTTGGGCATGACCGCGTGGAGCGAAGCCTCGAGCCACGGGTGCATGACGACGTCATCCTCGATGACCAGGATCCGACGAGCCGGGGCCGCGATGCTGGCGCGGACCAGCATCGCCTCCACGCACGCGGCGAGGAACTGCTCGGCGTGCCGCGGGCGCTCGGCCGGGTTCACCGCGAGGGCCTGACAGATCGGCCGGTCGAGCTCCATCGGGATCCCTCGTCGCGCCTCGCTCGGCTTTGCGAGCTGCCCGCCAAGCTGAAGATCGAGGACCTCCTCGGCCGAGTCACACTCGCCGAAGGGCGTCTTGCCAGCGAAGAGGATGAACGCGAGGACGCCGAGGCTGTAGATGTCGGCCGCCGTGCGCAGCGTCGTCGCGGGCGCGTCACCGCGGATGATCTCGGGCGCGATGAAGCCGACCGTGCCTCCGCGCCGATAGCCGCGCTCGCGGACCCACTCGGCCAGGCCAAAGTCCGTGATCCCAAGTCGCGACCCCGCGCCGATGATCATGTTCGAGGGCTTGAGATCGTTGTGGATCGCGCCGGCCTCGTGGATCGCCGCGACCCCCCGACACATCTGATCGAACAGACCCATGGCGTCGTCGGGGGACAGATCGAAGCCGCGGTCCGCGAGATAGGTCTGGAGCGTGGGCCCGGGGAGATACTCCATGACCAGGTAGGGCGAGTCGCTCCACTGCCCGACGCTGTGGATACCCACGACGTTGGGGTGGCGGATCCGCGCCATCGCCCGGGCTTCGTTGAGAAAGCGGGTTCGCTGGGTGCTGAACTCGGTTAGCGAGGGATGCAGGAATTTGAGCGCGACCCGCCGATCGAGCATCTCGTCGTGGGCGAGCATCACGGTGCCGTGCCCGCCGCGCCCGAGCAGCGCCTTGGTCCGATAGACCCCGTCAATCAGCTCCCCCGGCGCTGGCGAGAGTCGAACGCTCTCGACGCCGTCATCCTGCAGGGTCTGCAGGTCTCGTGGCAGCGCCACGCCGGACTCCCTGTCAGTCTCCATGCCGGTTTGCCGGAGTATAGGGCTGTTGGATTTCAGAGGAACCGCGGCAGCAGATTCACGCTCCGGAAAACTATTCGTGGGACCGGCGTTATACCCGGCCGGCGTTGAGAACGCCTGTTTGATCAGACGCTCTGAAGCCAGAACCACACCGGAATGTCGACGGCCGCCTCGAGCTGGGGTGCGACGACATCCGCGAACTCGAGCACGCCGTGGACGCAGGCGTTGCCGTAGACGTCGCCGAGCACTCCCGCGCTCACGGTGACCGGCCCGCGATCCTCACCCGACAGCGCGACGTGAAAGGTCAAGCGGGTCGCGTCGGTCGGCCTGCGCTCGAGGGCGTCGGCGTAGCAAGCCTCGAGCGCGGGGCGAACATCGGCGACGAGATCGCGGGCAAAACGACGCGCGGCTTTGCGCTGCGCACGGCCCTCGGCCCCGCGCACCTTGATCGCGCCCGCGCGTACGAGTGGCCTGCGCACCTGCGCTTGGGGCTCATCGAACAACGAATTGCCCACGCTGCTGCCGCTGCGAAAGTAAGCCTGGACCCGCGGATGAGCGAGGCCGGGGAACAGCCAGTCCGGCCGCTTCTTGGTCTCGACTACGATCTCGATCGCGCGACCCGGCCCCGCGGTCGGCGTCGGAGGCTCGACGGGCGCGAGGACCAGGGTGAGCAGCGTTAGCGACAACGCGGGCATCGACATCACTGATCAACGCGTGGTCCTCGCCCCGCTTTCATCGCGTTAAAAACCCCTTTCCTTTTTGCGCACTAGCGTCGCTCACGCTGACTGGAGTCGAACGAGCTACCGTGGTATTTGCGTTGAGTGCATCCTGGCGACAGTGGCCCGAGCGGTTGTCGTGCGCGCAGGTCCGAGCGAGCGACGGGGTCCTCGCTATGACGGCCTGACCGCGTCACCCTTCCCGCAACCGCGAACGCGGTCGCTGTCGCTGGGATGTACGGTTTCCTTAGACCCCCCCGACCACCTTAGACTTTGCCACGCACTGCCGGGTTCCTTAGACCCCCCCGGCCACCTTAGACTTTGCCACGCACTGCCGCTGCGCGGCAGGTCGCTCGTTCCTCGCTCGGTGGGCCCTGGTGTGCCACGCAATGGCTTGCGTGGCCCCCTAGAAGGGGGCTCTTTTGGGGTTGCTGGGGGAC
>NZ_PVNK01000125.1 GCF_002994615.1 Enhygromyxa salina
GTGGGCGCCCGCCGCCCAGGCCGCCGCCGCCGCCCAGGCCTGGGCTGCGGCGGGAGCCTGGGCGCCACCGCCCGCCAACCCGGCCCCCGCGTGGAGCCCCTCGGCGTCCCCGGCCGAAGCCGATGAGCCGTCCGCGCCGATCTCACGGCCGCAGCAGACCGACCCCGCCTTCCCGCAGCTCTCCGAAGACGAGTTCGTCGACGGTGGGTTCGGCGACGAGTTCGACGACGGCGATTTTGACGACGAGCCGGCCGAGCCCGATCTGCCCGAGATCCACGCCGCCGCTCAATCGGGCCGCCACCGCAAACGACGACCCAAAGCTCCCGCCGCCGAGCCCGAGCGGGCCGACGACGCGCCCGAGCGGGCCGACGACGCGCCCGAGCGGGCCGACGACGCGCCCGCGCGGGCCGCCGACGCGCCCGCACGCCCGAGGGCCACCCCGCCTCGAGACGACGACGACTTCGACGACGACGACTTCGACGACGACGACTTCGACGACGACTTCGACGACGACGACGACGACGACGACTTCGACGACGACGACAGCCTGTCCGACCTGTCCGCGAGCGACCTCAGCACGAGCATGGGCTCGCTCCCGGTCAGCCCGCCCCGCAAGCTGCCGTGGGTCCCGATCGCCGCCGTCGCCGGAGGCCTGGTCCTGGTCCTGGCCTTCGCGTTCCGCGACCAGCTGCTCGGGCCCAGCGACGCCGAGCAGGCCGACGCCGCGGACACCGAGGGCGAGGTCGCCGAGCCCGAGCCCGAGCCCACGCCCGAGCCCGAGACGCAGCCCGAGCCCGAGCCCGAGCCCGAGCCCGCGCCCGAGCCCCCGGCCATCGACCCGGCCGAGCTCGAAGCGAAGATCACCGAGGCGACCAGCCTGGTGAACCGCCAAAAGTACGATGACGCGCGCGTGATCATCGACGAGGTCCTGGCCAAGATCCCCGCCGAAGGCCGCGCCCTCGCGCTCCTGGCCCAGACCCAGCTCGAGAAGGGCAAACTCGAGGACGCCTTGACCACCGCCAACACCTGCGTGGGCGCCGATCCCAACCAGTCCTTTTGTTGGATCACCGTCGCGACCGTGGAGCAGGCCAACGAGAACTTCCCGCGGGCGCTCGAGGCCTACCGCAAGTACCTCGAGGTCGAGCCCGACGGGCAGCACGCCAAGAGCGCGAAGAAGCAAGCCGCGCGCCTCGAGAGCAAGGTCGAAGGCTGAGCTCCGCCGCTGCGAGCTCAACAGCGAGGACGCTGCCTAGGTGCCACCGCTGCGCCATCGCCGGCTCGACCTGATCCTGATCGCGTGGTTCGCGGTGTTCGCGTTCACCTCGCTGGTCATGGAGATGTACATCGTGTTCGACGTGGATCTGCGCAGCGCGACGGATCCCTTCGGCCGCGCGTGGCTGCTGTACACCCGCTGGGATCCGCTCTTTCTCGACACGCCGATGTGGCTGCGGATCATGTGCGGCATCGACGGCTTCGTGTTCGGGCCCTTCTACCTGGTCCTGATCTGGGCGCTGTGGCGCGAGCGCGGGTGGATCCGGGTTCCGGCGCTGCTCTACGTGTCCGCGATCGTCTACTCGACGCTGGTCTACTTCGGCTACGAGTTCGCGGTCGAGGGCGAACGGGCCGACCTCGCGATGGTCGTGCTGATCAACGTGCCGTACACGATCGTGCCGCTGATCCTCGCCTGGCGCATGCGCGCGGCCGATCCCTTCGCGCAGGGCTGCGCGCAGCGCTGACCCGCCGTCGACCGCGTCAGCCTGCGCCGAGCTCTTCGAGCTGCTCTTCGAGCTCCATCGTCGTCAGCTCCCAGCGCTCGCTCAGCTCCTCGAGCTTCGCGGCCGCGGCCTGGTAGTCGTCGAGCAGCGCGCTGCGCCGGGCCTCGTCGCCGTAGACGGCCGGATCCGCGAGCTCGACCGAGCGCTGCTTCTGGCCGTCCTCGAGCTCACCGATCCGAGCCTCGAGCTCGGCGACCTTGCGCTGCAGGGGCTTGAGCCGCTTCGAGCGCCGGGCCCGATCCTGCGCCTCTTGCCGCTTGCGCTCGCGCTCGCGCCCCCGATCTCGCTTGCTCGACCCGCCGGCCTCGCTCGGCTTGGCCTCGGCCGCCTTCGCGGCGCGCCCGGCAGACTGCGGCTGCCGGCTCGGCCCGGCCTTGCCGTCGGCCACGGCGCCGAGCTCCTGGCCGCGCTCGCTCGCGCTCGCGAGGTACTCGTCGAGGGTCCCGGGGTAGATGTCCACAGTCCCGTCGTGGACGTTCCAGATCTTGGTCGCGAGCGTGCGCACGAAGCTGCGGTTGTGGCTGACGAACATCAAGGTGCCGTCGTAGGTCCGCAGCGACTCGGCCAGGCTCTCGCTCGACTCGAGGTCGAGGTGGTTGGTCGGCTCGTCCATCAACAGCAGGTTGCCGGGCTTGATCAACAGCTTGGCCAGGGCGACCCGAGCCCGCTCGCCGCCCGAGAGCACCGCGACCTTCTTGTCGACGTCGTCGCCGGAGTACAAGAACGCGCCGAGGATCGTGCGCACCCGGGTCTGACCGGCGTGGGGATCTTGCTGGGCGACCTCCTCGAACACCGTGAGCTCGCGGTTGAGCGACTCGGCGTGGTGCTGGGCGTAGTAGCCGGGCGTGACCTTGTGGCCGAGCTCGAGCTCGCCGCCGTCGGGGGCGATCTCGCCGGCGATCATCCGCAGCAGCGTGGTCTTGCCGGCCCCGTTGACCCCGATGATGCCGATCTTCTCGCCGCGGCCGACGCTGAGGTCGAGGCCCGGAAAGACCACGTGCTCACCGCCGCCCTCACCACCTTTTGGGTACACCTTCTTGAGCCCGCGGATCTTCACGGCCTCGGCCCCGGACCGCCCGCAGGGCGGGAACTTGAAGCGCATGACCTTGCGCTTCTCGAACAGGGCCACGTGCTCGAGCTTCGCGAGCTGCTTGACCCGGCTCTGGACCGCGCGGGCCTTGTTGGCCTGGGCGCGGAAGCGATCGATGAACTGCTCGGCCTTCTCGCGCTCGCGCTCGACGTTGCGGGCCTTGTTCTCGAGGATGATCTCCTCTTCCTCGCGCTGGCGCCGATAGGCCACGTAGTTGCCCCGGTACTGGCGGACGCCCTCGGGCTCGAAGCTGACCACGCGATCGATCTGCTCGTCGAGGAACTCGCGATCGTGGCAGATCAGCAAGAAGCTCCGGCGGTAGCGCTGCAAGAAGTCGCCGAACCACGCGACCGAGGGCATGTCGAGGTGGTTGGTCGGCTCGTCGAGCAGCATCAGATCGGGGCGCTGAAACAGCAGCGAGCCGAGGACCGCCCGCATCTTCCAGCCGCCGCTGAACTCGCCGAGGTCGCGGCGGTGATCGTCGGCCGCGAAGCCGAGCCCGGCGAGGATCTGGAGGGCCTCGTGCTCCGAGTAGTGCATCTCGAAGTGGGCCTGGCGCTCGTGGAGATCGGCGATCCGCGTGGCCAGATCCATGAGCTCGGGGTCGTCGAGCGGGCGCGCGCCGGCCTCGACCTCGGCCTGGACCCGGGCCAGATCCCGCTCGGTCTGCGTGATGTGCTCACCGAGCTGCTCGCGCCCGGGCACGCTCGCGAGCACGAAGTCGATCAGCGAGCGACCGCCGCCGAGGACGATGTCCTGGGGCAACCACCCGATCTCGAGCCCGCGCGCGGTGGTGATGCGCCCGGCGTCGGGCTTGGCCTCGCCCGACAGCAGCTTGAGCAGCGTCGACTTGCCCGAGCCGTTGGGGCCGATCAGGCCGATGCGCTCGCCCTCGCCCACGCGCAGGTCGAGCTCGTTGACGATGCTCTTGTTGCCGAAGCCGAGCGATACCTTCTCGAAGACGACGAGGCTCACGGGCGCGGTGAATAGCACACCGACCATTGCGCTGGCCGCAACGCGGCATATGCTCGGTGCGATGACCCCGCTCAGCGAAGTCCACGACGCCGGGCTCGCGCGGCTCGATCCGCGCACCCTCGACAAGCTCCGCCGTGGCTTTCCGCTCCGCATGGACCGTCAGGGCAATTTCAGCTTCGAGGGCGACCCGATCACCCACCCGAGGATCATCGCGCTGTTCCGCGCCAGCCTCGACGCGACCGAGGACGGCGAGGTCACGCTCGGGATCGACGGCAAGTGGGTCTACCTCGAGCTCGCCGATCTACCGCTGCGCGCGCTGAGGGTCGACAGGCCCGGCGAGGGCGAGCAGCTGCCGCAGCTGATCCTCGACGACGGCCGCCGCCTGCCGCTGCGGCCCGAGACCCTGTGGGAAGAGCCCAGCGCGGGGCTGCGCTGCACGGTCCCGGCCCGGACCAGCGCTCGCCCGCTCGCGGTCCGCCTGACCAACACCGCGGCGCTCGACCTCTCGGCGTGGTTCGTGGGGGACGAGGGCGACGAGCGTCCCCAGCTTCAGATCGGCGAGCAGCGCTGGCCGATCCCCGAGCACGCCCCGGGCTGAGCTCGGTCAGCCCGCGTCGAGCTCGACCCGGCGCGCGTGGCGGTGGCCGAGGACGTCCTCCCAGGCGACGACCAACGCGGCGCAGCGGGGGAGCTCGGCGACCAGCGACAGCCCCTCGCGGGCCCCCGCGCGGGCCCCGACCCCGGCGCTCACGAAGCACGGTCGCGTCGGGGTCGCGGCGTCGGCGACCGACCACCCGAGCAAGCGCTCCATGAACCCGCGCCCGCGCAGCGCCTCGGGCAGGCGCTCGGGCGCGCGCAGGCGCAGATCGACGAGCTCGACCCGCAGGCGATCGCCGTCGAGCTCGTCGACCTCGAGGATCAGCTCGGGCCGCTCCCACGCTGCGACGCCGCCGTCGATCCACGCGGTCTCGCGCACGCTGGGCTCGAACAGACCGCGCCCAACCTGGATCGGGATCAGCTCCGGGCCGTCACCGGGCGCCGCGGGCTCGAGCTGCGCGCCGTCCTCGTCCGCCCAGTCGAAGGCGAGCAGCTCGACCGCGCGCAATTTCTGGCCGCGGGCTGCGTCGAGCGAGGCCTCGATCGTCGCGCGGGTGACCGGCTGGCCCGGCATCCCCAGGGCCAGCCCGACGTCCCCGCGCCGGCCCGCGAGCGGCCCGCTGCCCGCGCCCTGCTCGGCCCCGAGCTGCGCGAGCATCCACCGCCGCAGCACCTCGAGCGCGGGCTCACCGTGCTCGCTAGCGATCGCCGCGAGCTTCAGCTCGCGCTCGCGCCCGTCAGCCTCGAGCAGCTCGAACGCGGCCCCGGCCTCGACCAGGCGGTTGCGGGCGATCTGCACCGCGGCGTCGGCGTGGTCACAGACGACGAAGGCCCGGCCGAGCTCGTTGGCCACGACCGCCGTCGTGCCCGAGCCCGCGAAGAGATCGGCGACGACGTCCCCGGGCGCGCTCGAGGCCGCGATGATCCGGCGCAGCAAGGACTCGTTCTTCTGGGTCGCCCAGCCGGTCTTCTCGCGCGAGAAGCTCTTGATCTGGATCGAGTCGAGCGAGGCCCGCCCGCTGAGCTCGAGCTCGCTCTGGCCCGCGTTCCACACGTCCTCCATCGCGACCCCCGGGGCCTTCGCGGCCCGGCCCTCACGCCGCTCGTAGCCCTTCGGGTGCGGCACCCAGCTCTTGTTGAAGGTGAAGCGCTGGGGGTCCTTTGTGTAGAAGAAGATCAGGTCGTGGTTGCGGATCCAGTTGCGCGCGCGGGTCTTGAAGCCCGAGACCCAGCCGATGCGCCAGACGATCTCGCGCTGAAAGCAGCCCGGGCCAAAGACCTCGTCGAGGACCAGCTTGACCGCGTGGCCGACGGTCGGATCGACGTGAACGTAGAGGCTCCCGGTCGGCGCGAGCAGCTGGTGGATCAGCCGCAGGCGCGGGTCGAGCATGCGCAGGAAGCCGGCGAGCCCGCCGTCCCAGGCGTCGTCGAAGGCCGGCAGCCGCAGCTCGGCCTCGCTGCCCTCGCGCTTGTCACCGACCCGCCGCAGCAGCGCGAAGCGGTTGCCGGTGGCGAAGGGCGGATCGATGTAGACGAGGTCGACGCTGCCCGGCCGGGCCCGGACCAGGGCCTCGAGCGCGAGCAGGTTGTCGGCCCGGATCAGCTGGTTGGGCGGGATCTGCTGCTGGTCCGCGTCGCCGAGGCGCTCGCGCTCGACCAGCTCGACGCCGTGATCCACGAGCGGCGCCCGCTGACCGTCGACGTACTTGCCGGGCCAGCGCAGCTCGACGCCCCCGGCGTCTTGACCGTGGTCGGCGCTCACTCCCCCGCACGCTCGCGCACGGCGTCGGGGGTCAGCTCGTCGGGGCCGAGCTCGGAATTGGACAGGCTGCGCACGTAGCCGACCAGGACCTTGAGCTCGGCGTCCGAGAACTGATTGCCGAAGGCCGGCATCGTCTTTTGTTCGGGGCCGACCATCACCGGGCGGCCCTGCATGATCGCCTCGCGGATCCCCCGGTCGCCGAGGCTCTCGATGTAGCTGCGGTTGGTCAGGTCGCGGGCGGTCGGCGCGGCCTTCGTCGGGCGCCCGTCGTCGCCGTGACAGCGGGCGCACTGGCGCTCGTAGGTCTGGCGACCGGACATCGGCTGCTCGGGACCCGCGGCGTCAGCGCAGCCGCCGAGCAAGCCCAACATGAGCACGACTCGCCTCGCTCGTACGAGGCTGCGGGGATCGTGGCTGGGTCGCGCTTCGCTCATGGGCCGGGCCATGATTACGCAGCATCGGCCCAGGTCAAGTTGGGCTGTGGACCCCGCGACCGCGCGCGGGCCCGACCAGGCTGCCCGTCACCGGGCCCGAGGGCGAAATCTCTGGCGCGGTCTCCGGCTCGACTGGCTCGGGCCCCGCCTCCGGCTCCGCGTCGGGCGCGAGGGGCATCGGCTCGATCGGCGCGGGCTCCGGTTGGACCGGAGGCGGCGGCTGCGGCCGCAGCTGCGGGACCGCGAGCTCTTTTTGGTCGAGGATGATGAAGCCTTCCTCGTCGACGAGCACCCCCGACGGCGGACGGTACTCGCCGTTGGCGTCGCTGATGCCCAGACGCAGGGCGAGGCTGTCGTTGTAGATGTCGACGGCGCCCTCGTAGCCCGCTCGGGCCTGGCCCCACACGACCCCGGAGGCGATCCCGAACGCGAGCATGCCGAGGCCGCCACCGAGCAGCGCCGCGCTGGTTCCCGTTGGTTTCTCGAGGTCGAGGCCCTCGCGGGCCGACGAGGCGATGCCGCCGAGCAGCACGACCGAGCTCGCGAGCAAGAAGCCCGTGAGCACCCGCGCCGCGCGGATTTTCTTCTCGGGCAGGGCCGCGGCCGAGTTGCGATCTGACCTCAGGATCAGATCCAGGGACTGCCAGTTGCGCGGGCGCGCCCCCAGCTGACTGCCCTTGGTGTAGCGAACGCCGCGAGCGTCCTCCTTTCGGACGATCGCGTTGTCGATGTAGGCCTGATCCCGCTCCTCGCGATCCTCGAGCTGCTCGAGGGCCTCGATGTCCGTCGGGTGCAGCTGCGGCGTGAGCCCGGTGCAACCCGGGGCGCTCATCGCCAGGGCGAGCATGACGACGAGCGGCCGCGCCGTGCGGGGTAGCTGGGTCACCGGTGCGCGACGGTACCACGGTTGTCAGCGAAGCAACCGGTAGCGACGGCGGGCGCCCGAGTCGTCCTCGACCACGCTCAGCAGCTCCGGGCGCGGGACCCCCAACGCGGCACGCGGCGCCGCTTCGGGGCGAGGCTGAGGTCGTTCGGAGCGAGGCTGAGGGGCCGCGGCCCGAACGACCTCAGGGGGTTCGCTCCGAGCCTGAGGTCGCCCCGGGCGAGCCTGAGGGGCTTCGCCGCGGGCCTGAAAGGAGGCGCTCCGAACGACCTCAGGGGGTTCGCTCCGAGCCTGAGGTCGCCCCGGGCGAGCCTGAGGGGCTTCGCCGCGGGCCTCAGGCAGGCCGCCGCGAGCCGCAGGGGCCTCCCCGCGGGCCGGAGGCAGGCCGCCGCGAGCCGCAGGGGCTTCGCCCCGAGCCTCAGTCAGGCCGCAGTGAGCCGCAGGGGCTTCGCCGCGAGCCGGAGGCAGGCCGCCGCGAGCCGCAGGGGCCTCCCCGCGAGCCTGAAGTCGTCCCGAGCAAAGCTGAGCGGGGTCGCTGCGAGCCTGCGAGGCTTCGCCGCGAAGCTGCGGGGCCTCCCCGCGAGCCTGGGAGGCTTCCTCGCGAAGCTGAGCGGGCTCGCCGCGAGCCTCGGAGGCTTCGCCCCGAAGCTGAGCGGGCTCGCCGCGAGCCTGGGAGGCTCCGCCGCGAGCCTGCGGGGCCTCCCCGCGAGCCTCGGAGGCTTCCCCGCGAAGCTGCGGGGCCTCCCCGCGAGCCTCGGAGGCTTCGCCGCGAAGCTGAACGGGCCCGCCGCGAGCCTGAGAGGCTCCGCTGCGAGCCTGCGGGGCCTCCCCGCGAGCCTCGGAGGCTTCCCCGCGAGCCTGCGGGGCCTCCCCGCGAGCCTCGGAGGCTCCGCCGCGAGCCTGCGGGGCCTCGCCGCGAGCCTCGGAGGCTTCCCCGCGAGCCTGGGGGGAGCGCGGCGGCGCCGGGTCACGGATCGGGAGTGACTCGGGTGAGGCGGCGGAGAGCGTTGCAGCCGAGGAACGCTGGCGAGACAGGCGCCGCTCGAGTCGCGCGATCCGCCGCGGGCAAGGCAGCCGCGAGGCTCGGGCCACGCGCAGCGCCTCGCCGAAGTTCCCCGCGTGATGCTCGAGGTGCTTGGCCCACGCCTCGCTGGCCGCGGGACAGCCCGGGTCCCCGCGCCAGGCGGCCTGCCACAGGGTCGCGGCGCGCTCGCGGGCGCCCGCGCGACGCTCGAGCTGCGCGAGCTCGAGCGCGGCCTCCCGCCAGCGAGGATCCCGACCGGGATCGGGCCCAGCTGTGAGCCCACCTGTGAGCCCACCTGTGAGCCCAGCTTCGAGCCCACCTGTGAGCCCGGCCTCGAGCCCGGCTTCGACCCAGCGGGCGAGCAGCATCCGCGCCTGATCTTCGGCCCCGAACTTGATCAGGTGGCGGACCGAGCGCCGCGCCCGGTCGAGGTCGCCGGGCTCGCGGATATCGTGGGCGAGCCGAGCCGCGAGCGCCGGGAGGGTGACCAGGTCGACCAGGTTGTGCTCGCACACCGCCCGCAGCCGACGCTGCGCCCGGAGATCTGCGGGCGCCCGCAGCCACGCCCAGAACACCGCGGGGATCTCGGCCGAGTCGATGTCACCGCGACGACACAGCGCGAGCAGATCACGCTCGAGGGTCGAGAGCCTGCAGTCCTGGCTGCGCCCGCGCTGCATCCTGCGCGCGGGGTGGAGCAGATCGACGTGGTCGACGTCGAGGATCCGGTCACACAGCCCGTAGCGCCGGGCCCGAAGTCGAAGGAGGGGCAGATCGAAGCTCGCCCCGTTGAAGCTGACGAGCGGATCGGCGCCGAGCGTGCGCAGCTTGGCGAGCAGGTCTGCGAGCAGCTCGGCCTCGCCTCCGAGCCGCGAGAGCGTCCACTGGCCCACGCGCAAGCTCGCGCCCTCGTGCCACGCGACGCCGACGACGAAGGGCACCGAGGCGCTGCCGAGGCCGGTGGTCTCGGTGTCGATGAACACGGCTCGCGACCCCTGGGCGGCGCCAAGACAGACGAGGTCGCGCGCCAGCTCCGAGGCGCCAGGCAGCTCGAGCCGATCGAGGCAGCCGCCGAGCGAGGGCGGACGTTGACTGCGCCGCTCGCCAAAGCCACGCGGGCGGTTGGCTGCGGGCTGGAGGGACACGCTGAGCTCGCGCCAGTCGAAGGGCGCGTCGGCCCCGGCCGAGCTCGCTGGGGTCGCCGGCCCAGCTGAGTCACTCGGGACACCCGGGACACTCGGGACAGGCCCCGGGGACGAGCGCTGCTGCCCGGGCTCGAGCCGCTCGAGCGCGCGGGCATGGGCGAGACGCTGAAGTACGTTCATGCCACGCAGCCATCGATCAGGGCCTCGATGGTGGCGATGAGGTCGGCCCGCGCGTGGCGTCGGGCGACGGCCTGGGGATCGAGCTCGGTCCCGCTGGCCTCGGCCACGACCCCCGACGGATCCAACAGCTGCGCGCCCCCAACCGAGCCCAGCGGGTCGAGCGCGAGCTCGGTGCCGATGCAGGTTGGACAGCCGTGGGCGCAGCCACAGCCGCGCACGACCGCGAGCACCTGCTCGAAGAAGGGGCGGCCCAGCGAGTGCGCGCGGGTGGCCAGGCCCGCGCCGCCGGGCAGGTCGTCGTAGAGGTAGACCGTCGGGCGGCCCCCTGCGATCAGCGAGGCCTCGGCCGACGGCTTGCCAGAGCCGACGGGCGCCCACGCGGCCACGCCCTCGGGCCCGGGCGGACCTGAGGCGACGGCGTGGCGCAGATCTCCGACTTCGCACATCAACACCATCGCCGCGACGTGGTGGATCGCGTGGGCTGCGGCGAGCGCGGCGTTGCTGCGGCGGTAGGGATCGCCGAGCCAGGCCAGGAGGCAGTCGGGGAAGCCCCAGTAGGCCGCGACCGTGTGGAGCTCGAGGTTGGGCAGCTTGATCGGGCCGAAGCCGACGTTCTCGTGGGTCCGAAAGCGGAGCTTCTTGAAGCCCGGCACGGCCCGGACGACGTGGGCGTAGCCGGTGCCCGAGGGTACAGCCCGGGGATCTCGGCTGGGCTCGAGGCCGGGCTCGGGGCTGGGCTGCGGGCTCGGCTCCGAGGTCGACACGCCCTCGCGCCCCTCGAGCATCCGGACCCGCAGCTTGCAGACGGCCTCGGTGTAGTAGCTGACCGCGGCCTCGCGCACGTAGGCCTTGCGCTCGTCCCAGTCGAGTCGCCGGACCTCGTAGGTCTTGCCCTCGAGCGGGTAGATCGCGCCTGGGTGCAGGTACAGCGGGCCGTCTTCGAAGTCGACCTCGGCGAGGATCCGACCGTGCTCGGCGCGACCGGGGAGGTCTTCGACGACGGTGAAGTTCTCTTCGATCGAGCCGCGCAGATCGACGCTGTCCGCCGGGTAGGCCGAGCCGATCGCGTAGTAGCGCGCACCTCCGGGTCCCGTGAGGCTGGCGTCGTCTTCGCGCAGCAGCGCGCCGCGCTCGGCCAGGTAGTCGAGCGCCCCGCACAGCTCGGTGTGGTCGAGCTCCCCCCAGCTCGACCACCACGCCTGCTCGTCGCGCGCGTCGGCGCCGGCGGGAGCGCTCGAGCTGCTCGCACAGGCGAAGGGCAGCTCGTAGGCGGCGCAGCGCAGGTGAGGGACGAGGATCTCGGGGTTGAGCGCGTCGACCCGCGCGTGCTCGGGGGGCTCCGAGAACAAGAACTCGGGCGCCGCCGCGACGAACTGATCCAGGGGACGCGAGGACAGGATCATGACCGTGAGCGCCGACTCGAGCCGACGCCCCGCACGCCCTGCGCGCTGCCACGTGGCCGCGCGGGTGCCGGGATAGCCAGCGAGCACGACCGCGTCGAGCCCCCCGATGTCCATGCCGAGCTCGAGCGCGTTGGTTGACGCGACGACCTTGGCCTCTCCGCGGCGCAGCGCGGCCTCGATCTCGCGCCGATGCTCGGGCAGGTAGCCGCCTCGGTAGCCCCGAATGCTGCGACGTGCGCGGTCGACCGCGCCTGGATCGACGGGCCCGGCGAGCTCTGGCGGGCGCTGGAACTGATCGCGCGAGCTGGACTGCTGCATGCGCGCCCATGGCCCAACCGCGCGCCCCCCGAGCGGTGAAGGACGCGGGACCGGACCCTTCACGGGGCTCGAGCTGGCCGCAGAGCCGGTCGCGAGCGGCGAGCGCCCGCGCTCAGCGACCCCGGCCTCGTCCTCGCGCAGGTAGCGGGTGAGCAGCTCGACCGCCTTGCGCGTGCGACAAAAGGCCAGCGTGGTCACGTCGGCGGCGCGCAGCCGAGCGAGGACCGCCCGCGTGCACTTGAGGTAGTCACGGCGTACCCCGGTGAGCGGATCGACGACCTTGGGGTTGACGACCACGAAGGTCCGCGGGCCGACCGGCGCCGAGCTGTGCTCGATGACCTCGAAGTCCCGCCGAGCCGACAGCGACTCCGCGAGCTCGCGCGGGTTGGCGATCGTCGCCGAGCAGGTGATCAACTGCGGCCGCGAACCATGAAACGCGCAGACCCGCCAAAGCCGGCGCAGCACGTTGGCGACATGGCTACCGAAGACCCCGCGGTAGCTGTGCAGCTCATCGATGACGACGTAGCGCAGACCGGCCAAAAACGCGGCCCAGCGGTCGTGGTGGGGCAGTACGGCCCGATGCAGCATGTCGGGGTTCGTCGCAATTACGTGAGCGCGCGCACGGGCTGCGCGGCGTTGATCGGGCGGCGTGTCGCCGTCGTAGGTGCCCGCGCCGACGCACTCGCGCAGCGGCGTCTCGGGACCGACGAGGGCGCGCATCGCTTCGATCTGGTCGCGCGCGAGCGCCTTGGTTGGAAACAAGAACAGCGCGCGCGCGCCGGGATCCTCGAGCGCGGCCTGAACAACCGGGGCCTGGTAGCACAGCGACTTGCCCGACGCGGTCGCGGTTGCGAGGACCAGATCGCGGCCAGCGTGGAGCGCGTCGAGCCCCCGCTGTTGGTGCGCGTAGGGGCGATCGACACCGATCGTCGCGAAGCAGTCACGCACCCGCGCGTCGACCCACGCGGGCCACTCGCCCATGACCCCGGCTCGCGCCGCCGTCCGACGAACGGTGACCAGCTCGACCTCGTCGAGCTCCGTGATCGACGCCAACAAGCGCGCGGCCGAACCTTCGAGGTTCGGCCGCGCAGATAGATCAGGCTTCCCCGCGCACGCAGAAACACCTGAAATTGAAGGAGGATCCGGCGTTTCTGGAAGGAGGGTCCGTGCGCGGGGAAAGCCTGATTGGTGCTCTAGCATCGAACGGAAAATCTCGCCTGCACTGAACGGGTGAGTTGACCTAACACTCGTTCAGCTGAGCCGTCAAGCGGCCGCGAACGCTATTGGATCAAGTTTCGCTGTCCGCGCGATCGGCTCGAGGATCGGCGCACTACACGCACACGCGGGTCCGTGCGGTGCGCGCATGGCCTCTCGGGCCTTCGGCCCACGGGCCGGGTCCCTCCTAAGGTGTTGTGATCGCCTCGCTTTTCGATGGGTCGGGATCTCGGCAGGCCAGGGGCAGGCCAGGCTTGGGGCCGCCTCGACGAGCTCCTCGAGGCCGCGATCGCGGTGCGATCACGGCCCGATCGTCGACGATCGATCGTGTCCGAAAGCAAGCACGACGCGCGAGATCCCGCGGTCGCGCGGACGAAATTTCCCAAAACTGTGGGCACTCGCAGGCGACGCGTAGACTGATCGGGTGGCTGATCAACGGACGCGGCTGAGAGTCGCCGTGCACTATCGGCTGATCGTGCGACACGCGGGGGTCGAGGGTCGCGGACAGACAGAGAACCTCAGCGAACGCGGCGCCATGGCCTCGATCGACGTCGATCCTGCGCTCTGCGCCGGAGACCACATCGAGCTCGACATCGAGCTGCCGGGTCACGGGACCGTGAGCGTGGCGGCCTCGGTCCGGTGGACGTCGACGGTGCTCCCGGGCATGACCGGCCTCGAGTTCACCCAGCCGATCTCGGCCGAGCTCCTCGGCCACATCGCCGAGCTCGTGACCACGGGCGTCGACGAAGCCGAGGGCTTCTAGACGGGCTGCTAGCAGCCCCAAACCAGCTCGGCGCGCCAATCCTCGGGCCACGGCTCGCCGCGGTTGCCGGGGATCTCGATGCCCTCGGCGTCACGCACGAAGTTCTCCACGTCCGCGAACGCGCGCTCACGGTTGTGTTTACCGGCGCGTGCGCGCATCGGCTGGAGGCGACCGCCGGACGCGACGCTGACGACCTCGTGGGGGGCGGGACGCAGATCGACGAGCGCGCCCTTGCGCGCGGCGTTGAGCAGCTGCTCCTCGTTGCCGATCGGGTCGGCGATCGTCTTGGCCTTGAGGGTCCAGACCAGCAGCGAGGTCGGATCGCGCCGGGCGAAGCCCGCGTTGTCGGCCAGCAAGTCCGGCATCCCGAAGTGGGTCTTGCCGATGTCGTCTTGGTTGACCGGCCCCGCCATCATGCAGATGCCCGCGAGGAGGTCACAGTCCTCGGGCATCTCGACCACGCCCATGAGCTCGGCGTAGAGCGCCCCACGGCACGCCGCGGCGCCGACCGCCCGGACCGCGAGATCCCAGTCGAGCCCCGCGGCCTCGACCTCCGGGGCCGAGAGCCCGGCGATGTAGATGCGCTGTCCGGCCAGCGCGAAGGCCTTGCGCCCGCGCTCGGCGTTGCGTGACAGGGCCTTGGCCAGGGGCACGTCGGCCCACTTCGGGATCTCCGCGACGACGCGGTCGGTGATCGTCCCGAGCTTGTCCCGGATCTTGCGCAGGCGCTCCTTGCCCCCGGCCGTGAGCACGTCGACGCGATCGAGCAGGAGCAGGTCCTTGGCCCGCTCGCGGTCGAAGCCGGTCCAGCGCGCGAACGCGTTGTAGGCGGCGCGCCCGGCCTGGATGGTGAAGGCCTCGGGCACGTCCATGTCTTGGCGGGTGTGGTACTGCGGCGGCGCCTTGGCCTCGTTGTTGACCCCGGGCTGGATGCGCTCGCTGCGGAACGCCAACAAGGTCGCGCCGAGCTTGCGCCACAGGCCCGGAGACTCGAACACGACGCGCTCCTCGTCGAGCGCGGCGCCGACCTGAACGACCATCGCGACCTGCCAGCCGACGCTGCGATCTTCGACACCGAGCTTGCACATCCGCTCGAGCCGGGCGATCGCCCCCGCGTTGCGACCGCGAGCGCGGCCACAAAAGGGCGCCTGGAAGATCTGCGCGCGCCGCCGACCCTGCGAGGCGATGATCACCGCCCGCTCCATCGTGTCGGCCAAGATCCCGAGGTGGAGCTGCTGGAGGTAGCCGATCGTGGGGATGTCGTTCTCGTGCAGGAGGCGCTTGCGGACCGCACGGACCGGCACGCTCATCAAGCTGCGGATCGGCTTGTGGCCGACGAAGGTCAGCAGCAGCGTGAAGGGCGTCCGATAGGGCCGCGACAAGATCACGTGGGTGTAGCTGGCGTGATCGAGGACCGGGCCCTCGCCCGGACCGTCGACCCCGGTCATGCTGCGCAGGATGCCGGCGATCGTCGCGCTGTCGTCGGGCCCGAAGCTGACCTGGCGCTGGCCCCGGTAGTTGGTCGACTGGCGCGAGCTGAGCAGGCCGAGCGCGGTCTCCTCGAACAGCTCGGCCTCGGGCAGCGGCTCGACGGGGCCGAAGCCCGACGGCGCCTGCAAGGACAGCAGCTGGAGCGCCTCGCGACCTTCGGCGGCGGTCAGGCCGACGCGCGCCCGGTAGCCGACGGGCGAGCCCGAATCGAGCGCGGTCGGCAGGGAGTAGCGCGTGCGCTTCTCACCCGGGAGAGCAAAGTGAGCGTCTCGCCGCACGCGCTGCTCGACGGGCGGCGGCGCGACGGTCACGAGCTCGAGCGGCTTGGGTTGCTCGGACATTGGGCGGACGGTACCCGAAGCTCGCGGGGCGTCGAGCCTGTCGGTGTGCGGCCGCTCTCAGGTCACTCGAATTCGGCTCGACGAGCGGTGTAGGTCTCGTTGATCACGCGCTCGAGCTCCGCGCAGGCCTCGGCAGAGCCGAGCTCCTTCGGGTCGATCGCCGGCAGGATGATCATGTGGAGCCGGCGGCCCGTGCGGATGCAGCGCGCCTCCTTGCTCAGGGCCTCGTAGGTGCCCAGCAGCACGATCGGCAGGAGCTTGAGCCCGGCGTCGGCGAGGATCCGAATGCCCGCCCGGCGAAAGGGCTGGAGGTGGCCGTCGGGGCTGCGCGTGCCCTCGGGGAAGATCAGCAGGGGCCAGGGGCTGACCCCGGCCGCGTCACGGATGACCGAGCGCGCGGTCTGGCCCTTGCGCCGATCGATCAACACCCCGCGGTTGCGCAGGTACGAGCCGAACACCGGCATCAAGGTGACCGCGCGCTTGGCGATGAAGCTGACCGAATTGGGGAATTCGGCCAGGATCAGGACCCAGTCGAGGTAGCTCAGGTGGTTGCTGGCGACCGCGTAGTGCTCGATCGCCTTGGCGTGCTCGTGGCCCTCGACGGTGACCTTCATGTCGAGGACGGCGAGGATCCGCCTGCACATCAGCCGCGCGATGTGCTGCTCGATGACGCCCTCGCGCCGATCGATGATGTTGCCGACGATCTTGAACCAGTGAAACCAGCTGATCAGGGCGAACAGGCGCACGCCCTGCCACAGGCGGCGGAATTCGTCGGCGATGGGCATCGTCGGGAGGTCGGTGGTGGTTTCGCGCACGACTCGGCGGTTTGCAAGATCGGACCGCAGCATACCTGACAGCTCCGGCCCCAGCCCCTACCCTGGCGGCGTGCGCCGCCTGCTCATCCCCCTCGTCGCCACGATCTCGGCGCTGTCGCTGGCGGGGACCGGGTGCCGCTCATGACCAGGCTGAGTCCGGGTTTGATCCGCGACGAGGGCGAGGTCCGCTGCTCGTGGTGTGGGCAGCACCCCGACTACCGCCGCTACCACGACGAGGAGTGGGGCCTGCCGGTCGCCGACGACCACCGCCTGTTCGAGAAGCTGTGCCTCGAGGGCTTCCAGTCCGGGCTCAGCTGGCTGACGATCCTGCGCAAGCGCGACAACTTCCGCCGCGCGTTCGCGGACTTCGAATTCGAGAAGATCGCCCGCTGGCGGGCGAGCAGCCGGGTCGAGAAGCTGCTCGCCGACCCCGGCATCGTCCGCCACCGCGGCAAGATCGAGGCCACGCTCCACAACGCCAAGCAGGCGGTCGCGCTCCAGCAGGAGTTCGGCTCGCTCGCGGCCTACTTCTGGCGCTGGGAGCCACCCGCGAGCGCGCGGCCCAAGCGCGTGACCAAGGCTGCGCTGACGAAGCTCAGCCACACGCCCGAGTCCACGGCGATGGCCAAGGATCTCAAGCGCCGGGGCTTCCGCTTCTTCGGGCCGACCACGGCCTACGCGTTCATGCAGGCCATGGGGCTGGTCAACGATCACCTCGAGGGTTGCGCCGCGCGAGCGCGGGTCGAGGACGCGCGCGCGCGCTTCACTCGACCCGCTTGATCGGCAGCTGCAGGCGGCTCAGGGCATGCCGTTGTCGCCGCAGTCCATCATGCAGCTGTTGGCCACGCACATGCGCAGCTCGACGAAGCCCGCGACCATCATCGGGTTGTTGACGCCGCACATCATCGCGCAGGTCGGGCCCTCGTTGCCCTCGTCGAGGCACTCCGTGAAGCAAGCGCAGTCCTCCTCGGCCTGGCAGGCCATGACCTCGTCGCAGCAGCTGTCGGCCGTGCACTGGGCGCAGGCCGTGTCGTCGGCGGGGACGCAGACCATGCCGTCGCCGTCCCCGTCTCCGTCGCCGTCGCCCGTGTCGCCGTCGCCGTCTCCGGTGTCACCGTCTCCGTCGCCCGTATCGCCGTCACCGTCGCCCGTGTCACCGTCGCCCGTGTCGCCGTCGCCGTCGCCGTCGCCCGGATCCCCGTCCCCGTCGCCGCCTTCGCCCTCCATCCCCTCGTTGCCGGTGCCGGACTCGTCGCCCGTTCCGCTCTCGCTCCCGCTCTCGCTCTCGCCCTCGCCCGCTTCGGCGGCATCATCACCGCAGCCAGTCAGAGTTGGGAGACACACCAGGGTCGAAGCCAGGATCAGGTTCATGTATCGCATGGGCGCAGTGTTACATCGCGGGGCCAAAACACGAAAGTAGTAGACTCTCGGCGATGGCGGGCAGCTCCGAATCGGGATGGACGCGCTGGCTACCAGCGATGCTCGGCGGTCTGTTGACCGTCGGCGTGGTCATGGCCTACGAGCTCGACTTCATCGAGCGCGAACCCGCCCCCTGCGAGTGCGCGAGCGCTGCCGATGACGACCCGCGCTCGCCGAAACCCCAGCGCCCCTCGACCGCGGGCGCCCGCCCCCACCCTTCGACCCGCGGCGCCGAGACCCAGGCCCTCGCCCTCGAGGATCGGGTCGCGCTGCTCGAGGCCCAAAACGAGCTCCTCGCCGAGCGCAACGTGACCGGCGAGATGTCCTACTACGGCCTCAGCCAGGCCGAGCTCGAGGCCATGGCCCGCCACTGCGACATCCGCATGGACTACCCCAAGCGCCTCGCCGAGCAGGAGGCCGAAGATCTCGGCCTCGAGCCCGCGGAGCGCGAGGCCTGGGACCGCGCCCTCCAGGCCTTCGCCGACCAGGAGCAAGCCTACTACGGCGAGCTCCTGCGCGAGATCGATCCGAGCAGCGCCGACATCGACGAGCTCTCGCTCGCCCAGATCCGTCGCCAGCTGACCCGGGTCGTCGGCCGCGGGCGTGGCCGCGGCGACGACTCACTCCAGCGCGACGTCGCCGAGGAGCGCGCGGGCCTGCGCGAGCCCCCGGCCGAGCCCGAGGCCCTGTCGCCATGGAACCGCTACAACCGCCTCCGCTTCAGCGCGGGCGATCGCTTCGCCGAGCTCCTCGACGACGAGCTCGGACACGATCGCGTCCACGAGCTGCGCAGCGTGTTCGAGGGCTGGCCCGGCGCGCGGACGCGCCAGTGGGGCTGCCCCGGCGAAGCCCACGAGTGAGCTCGTCAGGGCACGACCGCGACCGCGACCGTTGACATCGCCGCCGTCTCCGACGCGACCGAGGGCACGATCACGCGGTGGAGCAGGCCATGGTGGCCCGAGCCCGTGACCACCAGGCAGGCCTTCGAGGTCTGCGCGAAGTCGGCCAGCATCGGCAGCACCGATCCACGCACGACGGTGCTCTCGACGTCGACGAGGCCCTGGTCTTTGATGAACTCGGCCATGCGCTCGCGCCCGCGATCGACGATCTCGTTGGCCAGCTGCTCCCAGCGCTCGCTCTGCAGCAAGCCCGCGTAGCCGAGCTGATCGGGCATGTCGGCGACGTGGACCAGCCTCAGCTTGCGCCCGATCGTGTCTGCGATCGTCCGGGCCCAGGCGAGCGCGCGCTCGGAGCTCTCGCTGAAGTCGACCGCGACGACCACGGGCCCCTCGCCGACGGTCGAGGGCAAGAGATCCGGAGGCACGATGAGGATCGGCAGCTTCAGCCGCCGCAGCAGCCGACGCGCGACCGAGCCCAGCCGCGGAAAGGCCACGCCCGCCTTGGTGCTCGCGCGGCGGCTGACGATCAGCGCCGTGGCCCCGTGGTCGCGGGCGCGATCCTCGAGGATCTCGACCACGTCGCCGCCGAACACCTCGGGCGCGTGGAGGTGGGCACCACGGGCGACCTCGTCGCAGATCTCCTTGCCGCGCCGCTTGAACGCGCCGAGGATCGTCGGCTCGTCGGCGTGGCGGATCAGCTCGACGATCGCGGCGGGCTCGACGACGTGGACGGCCTGGACGTGCCCCGAGGGCTGCAAATTGGCGGCCTTGCACAGCCACAGCGCGTACTGGATCGCGCCGGTGGTCTGAGGTCGGAGATCGAGCCCGAGGGTCAGCTGGAGGGGGCCGGACATGGGGGGACTATGACCAGCCGACGCCGCACCCGCGAGCGCAGGACTTGCGCCAACGGTATCAGCTAACGCAATGATTTCACTGGTCATGAGCGGCCATCTACCTGATCGGCTCTGAACCGCGTCGGGTGCAGTGCGGCCGGGGCCCTTGCGTCTACTGGCCCAGCACGGTCATCGATCTCGACCATCCGGTGTTCGACCTTCGCTGCGACGAGCTCGAGCTCTACACGATGGATCAGACCTGCGTGCTCGGGCTGGGGCGTGGTTGTCGACGCCGCTGGTGCTCGGTGGCTGGAGCCTGATCCCCGCGCGCCCGGCGTGGTCGACGGCTGGCTCGGCTGCACCTTGATGTGGGCCCGGGTCGGGCTGCCGATCTACCCGAGCCTCGGGGTTCAGATCCGGTATTGAAGTGATCGCGACTCCGGGCGAGCGTTCGACCTCCTCGTCGACGTCGGTATGATGGGCCCGTGCCCGTGCCCTACCTGGTCCTCGGCCTGCTGCTCGGCGCGCTGGTCTCGCTGTGGGTCAGACGTGCCTGGCGGCGGGCCCGGATGCGTCGGCGCTTTCGCCGGGCGCGCGCGGGCGAGATCGCGGCAGAGGAGCTGCTGAAGAAGCGGGGCTTTCGGATCCTCGACGAGCAAGTTCGTCGACGACAGCACATCTTCGTCGACGGCGAGCGGCTCGACTACGAGGTCCGGGCCGATCTTTTGGTCTCGCGCTGGTGGCGGACCTACGTGGTCGAGGTCAAGACCGGAAAATCCGCGCCCAACCCCAAGACCACCGCGACCCGTCGGCAGCTGCGTGAGTACGCCGCGGTCTATGACGCCGATGGCTTGCTCCTCGCCGACATGAGCGCCCGGGAGCTGTACGAGATCGAATTTCCCCCGAGCCGGAGCCAACGCCAGCGGGCTCGCACGACCACCGCCTTCATCCTTGGCGCCATCGTCGGCGTGGCCCTGGCCGTGCTCGTGGGCGGCTTCTAATCAGCCTGCGCTTCTTGCTCCTCGTGAACCAGTAGCGGCGCGGCGCCCGAGGGGAACGACGCAAGTCCTACCGGCGGCGCGCTCGCCCGGCGGATGCGTGCAGGTGATGCTATGCCAGTACAATCGCTATCCCGCGCTATTGATAGTGGCGCAATTTGTACCACTAATTCAAGAGAGGATTTATCATGAAACAAGGGACAATCATTGTCACCACTCGTGCGAGCTTACTCGCGGTGTTCATGGTCTCTGGCTGCGTCGACTCGACCCGAACCACGGACCACGAGACCAGCAAGGTCCTCAATCTATCCGACTACAGCGTGGTCCCCGGCGCGAGGGCGACGATCGAGCGCAAATCAGATCGGCTCGAGTTCGAGGTCCTGACCCACGGCATGCCAGGGGCGGTCTACACGGTGTGGATGTGCGGCTGGGACGACCCCTCGGCGTGCGCGGCGACCCATTGCACGCGCGAGGAGCTCGAGGCCGAGATCGGCGGAGCTTTTTGCCAGTACGGCGGCGGCGCGATCGCGGACGAGGCCTCGGGTCGCGTGATGATCAGCGGGCGCTCGGACGTGAGCTCGGAGCGCGTCATCGGCGACGGGCTCGACAACATCCCCGGCGCCGAGATCCACCTCGTGGTCCGCAGCCACGGCGTCGGGCTGACCGGAGCCGAGCTCTGGGCCGCGCTGACGAGCTTCAACGGTGGCTGCCCGCCCAACACCTGCATCGACGAACAGGCCGCGATCTTCATCGCGCCCGCCCAATAGCGCCCTCCGATCAGGCCCGGCGCCGCCGCAGACCGAGCAGAGCGAGCAGCGCGAACATCCCGATCGCGCCCGCGCGCCCGCCCGCGTCCGAGCCGGCCGAGCAGCTGCACCCGACCGTCGCCTCGCCCGCGAACCCGAAGCCGCCCTCACCGAGGCCGTCATCGAGGCCGTCATCGCCGGTGCCACCGTCGTCCTCACCTCCGTCGCCGCCCTCATCTTCGTCGCCGCCCTCCCCTCCGTCGTCGCCCGTGTCACCCGGGAGCTCGGGCGCCTCCTGATCGACCCCAATCGCGATCACGTCGGCCGCCGACTCGTTGCCGACGAAGTCGGTCGCGACGGCCTCGATGACGTAGCCGCCGGGTCCGAACACCAGGCCCCACTCGTAGGGCTCGCTCGCGTCGACGTTGCCGGGGAAGTCCTGGCCGTTGATCCTCAGGCTCACGTCGGCGACGCCGAAGCCGTCGCCATCGTCAGCGCTGACCGAGATCGAGACGTCGACCTGGGTCTCGCCGCCCGGGACCATGAACACGGTCCCGGTCGCGGGCGAGACGATGTCGACGCTCGGCGGATCGGGGTCTTCGCCCGATCCAAACGGGTCCCCGCACAGCGCCGAGAACCCGCTGACCGGCCCGTCGGAGCAGCCCGTCGACCAGTTGCCCGCGCCGTTGGCGGGATCGAGCGGGATGCCGCCGCAGTCCGGCGTCGGGGCCCAGTCGCCGTTGCTGTCGTGGCAGGGCGTGATGTCGAGGCCCGAGTCGCTCTCGATCCACGGGATGGCCTCGTGCATGAGCGAGAAGATCCCGCCCTGCCCGCAGGTGCCGCCGCCCGAGGTGATGCCGAAGGATCGCCAGGTGTCGTCGCCACCGAACTCACTCTTGAGCTTGATGTAGACCGGCCCGCCCGAGTCGCCCTGGCACGCGTCCTTGCCCCCGCCGCCGATCACGGCCTGGTCGTTGATCGCCTGGATCGTGGTCGTGACCTCGCGCTTGCTGCCGCTGCCGCCGTTGTCACTCTGACCGAAGCCGACGATCACGACCTCGCGGCCCGCGGTGATCGCCGAGACGTCACAGCCCCACGCGGGCGGGATGATCGGCACGTCGGTGACCGGCGAGTTGAGAAGGCAGTAGCCGAAGTCGGTCGCGCCGACCTGGCCGTTGTAGTCGGGGTTCGAATAGCAGGTCGCGCCGACGTCGCGTGCACCACCGCCTAGGCCCTCGCCAAAGCTGACCGTGCCCGCGCGACCGTTGGGCGTGTCCGGGCAGTGCGCGGCGGTGATCACGACGCTCGGGTGGACCAGGGTGCCCGAGCAGCTCCAGCCGCCGAAGGACAGGTACACGGCCGACGGCCAACCGCAGGTCTGGGCCGCTGTCCCCCCGTAGATGCTCGGATCCTGCTCGACGCCGATCTCGATCTCGCCCTGCGCCTCGGTCCCACTTGGCGGACCCTCGGCGCTCGCGAGGCCAGGGATCAAGAGCGCGGCACCCACGAAGGGGGCGGCGATGCCAAGTGATCGACGCGGCAGCGAAACTCGCATTTCAAATGCTTCGCACGAAGCTCATGAAACGACAAGTGCGCGGTTGGGACCGGACTGGATCACCGAGCTGTGCTGACCGGACTCGGGCAGCGCCCAGCCCCCGGGTCCGCCAATGTGGGAAAGGGCTCACATCAACAGGATCCAGCCGACCATCAGGACCAGGATCGAGCCGCCCCAGCGCAGGGCCGGGCGCGGGTCGAGGCGGCCCTTGGCGTCGATGCCCTGGACGAAGAAGCCGACGCAGCCGATCAACCACCCCCCGAAGCAGGCCGCCGCCAACAAGCTCTGCCAGCGTGACCCGAGATCTTCGTCGAGCTCGGCCGCCCACCGCTCGCGCTCGCTCGGGACCGAAGCGGCGGCGGCCTGACGGGCCATGAGCTCGACGATCGCCAGGTTGGCCGCGCGCAGCTGCTCGGGATCGACCACGCCGATCGCCCGGGTCCCGAGCAGCGCCCCACGCAGCTCGCGCCAGGCCGCGAGGGCCTCGTCGAGCTCGCCAGTCTCGGCCGCGAGCTCAGCGATCTCCTCCAGCCGCGCCCGCGCCCGATCATCGTGGGAGGCGATCGGAAGCCGCCACCGCGCCGCGCGACCGAGGTGGCGGATCTGCGCGTCGACGTCACCGAGCTCGGCCGCCGCGTCTGCCTGGCGCAGCTCGCCGCGCCCGTCGATCCAGGCCCGCACGACCAGCGGCCCGAGGACCAGGACCAGCGCGAGCGCGACCCACCCGATCCGCCGCGCGACCGCCGATCCCCTTGGCCCCTCGCTCATACGAAATCGCGGCGGCGGAACAAGAGCACGGCCGCGACCAGACACATCCCGCCGTAGGTCATCGCGTAGACCGCCGCGCTGCCGACGTAGGCCCAGCTGACGAAGCTCTCGTGGACGCTGACCACGGTCTCGTCGAAGTTGGCGCCGGACACGAAGAACATCCGAAAGTCGGGCAGCAGATCGAGCAAGACCTCGAGCAGCGATCCGCCCGCGGTGTCCTCGAGCTTGCCCTGCGCGAAGGCCTCGAGCTCCGCGGTGTTGCGCCCGATCACCCACAGCGCGCCCGCGAACATCGCCGACAGCCACGGCGAGCTGAAGCTCGAGAACAACATTGCGACCGCCATCAACAACAGCAGCTCGAGCAGGATCAAGATCTCGGCCCGAACCATGATCACGCCGTGGTGCCCACCTTGCGCGACCAAAAAGCCCCACAGCACGACGCTCATGAGCACGACCAGCGCGGTCATGGTCACGACCAGGCCGAGGTACTTGCCGAGCAGGAACTCGTGGCGGTGCAGCGGCTTGGGGATGATCGCGTAGACGGTCTTGCGCTCGAGCTCCTTGCTCAGCAGGTTGACCCCCAAAAACAGCGCGATGACCACGCCGAAGATGCTGATGCCCGCGAGCCCGAGATCCTTGATGATGCGGATCTCCTCGTGGAGCGAGAGCTGGCCGAGGACCAGCGAGAAGGCCATCAGCGCGACGGCGAACATCACGAGGATCGCCAGGACCTTGTTGCGCACGGCCTCGCGGAAGGTGTTGAGGGCGATCGCCCACATCCGGTTGAAGCTGGCCCCGATCGCCCCCATCAGCTGCGCTGCTCCTCCGGGCTCAGGCCCGCGTCACGCACGAAGAGCTGCTCGAGGGTCTCGCGCTGCGGCGTGACCGAGCTGACCTCGCCGCCGCCCGCGAGGATCGCGGCCAGGAAGCGGTCGAGCTGCTCTTGGGCCTCGGCGACGAACACCTGGCCCTCGGAGCTGCTCGAGTGCGAGGCGGGGAACTGCTCGCGGAGCTGGGCCTGAAGCGCCTCGTCGCCCTGCCACAGGACCTCGATCCGGTGGACCTTGGGGCTGAGCAGCTCGCCGAGCGGGCCGACGTCGCGGAGCTTGCCCTTGACGATGATCGCGACGCGATCGCACAGGAGGTTGGCGTCGGCGAGGATGTGGGTCGAGAAGAACACGGTCTTGCCCTGGGCACGCAGGTCGAGGATCAGCTCGCGGACCTCGCGGCGCCCGATCGGATCGAGGCCGCTCATCGGCTCGTCGAGGACCACGAGCTCGGGGTCGCCGATCAGCGCCTGCGCGAGCCCGACGCGCTGGAGCATGCCCTTGGAGTAGCTGCGCATCGCGCGACCCTGCGCCATCGCCAGGCCCACGCGCCCGAGCAGCTCGGCCGCGCGCTTGTCTCGCGTCGCCCGGTCGAGGCCGTAGATGCGTCCGACCATGTGGAGGTACTCGGTCGCCGACAGGTAGTCGTAAAAATAGGGGTTCTCGGGCAGGTAGCCGATCCGCCGCTTGGCGTCGAGGTCGCCGACCTCGGCCCCGAGGATCGTGGCCTTGCCCGCGCTCGGGTGGATCAGACCCATGAGCATCTTCATGGTCGTGGTCTTGCCCGCGCCGTTGGGCCCGAGGAAGCCGAACACCTCGCCGGGCTCGACCGCGAAGCTGATCCCGTCGACGGCGACGGTCCGCTTGCGCAAGAAGCCGCGCACGAACTCCTTGCGTAGGCCCTCGACCTCGAGCACGGGCGCGGTCATGCGGTGGACAGGATACAGAACATGGCGGGTATTTACAGGCTACAGTCCCTCCGCACATGCCGAGTTCGCTCAAGCCGTGGCCGCGCAGGCGGTTCCTCCGCGCCGCCAGCGTGGGCCTGGGGGCGTTCGCGCTCGCGCCCGAGCTCGAGGGCGCGCCTCCGCCCGAGATCGACGAGGACGAGATCGACGAGCTGGGCCTGCGCCTGTTCGGGCCGCGGACCGGGCCCGAGCTCGAGCTCGATCTGCCCCAGCTCGAGTATGGCGGCGACTGGAACCCGCGGCCCGGGGCCATGCGTCAGCTCGGCCAGGAGCTGCGCCTGCGCACCCGCCTGGCCCCGATGCGCGAGCCCTCGGTCGTGAGCCTCGATCCGGACGAGCTGTTCCAGACCCCCTTCCTCTACATCGCCGGCCGCGGCGGGCTCCCGGGCCTGGTCGACAGCGCCGAGGCCGAGAACCAGCTGCGCCGCTTCGTCGATCTCGGCGGGATGATCGTGTTCGACGACGCCGACGGCGGGGCCGACTTCGGGTTCGGGCGCGACGTCGAGGCGCTGATCGGCCGGATGCTCCCGGGCGCCAAGCTGACCCGCGTGGCCGCCGACCACGTGCTCTACCGCAGCTTCTACATCATCGACTCGCCGGCCGGGCGGACCCGGGCCCAGGACCACGTGCTCGGCGTCCAGGACGAGGGCCGGATCAAGATCCTCGTCATGCCCAACGACCTCGGCGGCGCCCTCGCCCGGGGCGACGACGGCTACTACCGATGGGATTGCACGCCGGGCGGCAGCGTCCAGCGCGAGTGGGCGACCCGCTTCGCGGTCAACATCCTGCTCTACGCGACCTGCACCGACTACAAGTCCGACCGCGCCCACGTCGAGACCCTGATGCGCAGCCGAAGGTGGCGCTGAACGTCTGATGGAGCGCGCGTGGAGCCTGATCGTTGGACACCCACCCGGGCCGCTCGGGTGGCTGTTGCTGATCGTGTGTGTCGGCCTGGCGCTGGTCGAGCTCGCTGCCGTCGCGCGGCGCGGGCTCGCCAAACGCGCCGCGCGCACGGGCGGCGCGAGGCGAGCGCGACTCGGCGTCGCGGGGATCGTCATCCTCCGCGTGATCGCCGTGCTCGCGCTGCTCGCCGTGGTCCTCGAGATCGGCGTGCGCGTCGAGACCTTCGCGGGCAGCAGCCGCCGCGTGGTCGTGCTCATCGATCATTCGGCGAGCATGGCGCTGGCCGACAGCCCCGCCGACGCCGCCCCCGGCGAGGACGCCCGCGCGCGCTTTGATCGCGTCCGCGCGCTGTGGTCGGCCGGGGCCGAGGCCCGCGCGCGCTGGCGCGAGGACGCCGTCGACGTCGAGGTCCGGGGCTTCGCCGGGGAGGTCACGCCGCTGACCCGCGCGAGCGCCGACGCGCTCGAGCTCGAGCCGAGCGGCGGCGGCTCGGAGCTGGCCCGCGCGCTGGTCGAGCTGGCCGAGGCCGACGCGGGCGAGGGCGCGCCGCTGGCTGGCGTCGTCGTGATCTCCGACGGCCTCGTCAGCCACGAGCGCGCGAGCGCCGAGCACCTCCAGGACATCGTCGACTCGCTCGCGGTCCCGGTCACGACCGTGGCCGCCGGGGGTCCGACGATCCGCGACGTCTCGATCGCCGCGCTCCACGTCGGGGAGTTCGCCTTCGTCGAGAACGTGACCGAGTTCTCGGCCGAGCTCGTCGCCCACGGCTGCGAGGGTGAGCGGGCCGAGGTCACGCTCCTGCGCGACGGCGAGGCCGTCGCAACCCAAAAGATCCGCCTCGGCGGCGACGGCGAGCGCCGCGAGGTCAGCTTCGAGGTCGCGCCCGATCGGACCGGGCAGTTTGTCTACGAGCTTCGGGTCGCCCCGCTCGCGCGCGAGGCCAGCGCCGACAACAACCGCCGCGCGTTCGTGATCAAGGTCCTGCGCGACAAGGTCCGGGTCCTCCACGTCGCCGGGCGACCCGACTGGGACGTCCGCGCGCTGCGGACCCTGCTCAAGCGCGATCCCAACGTCGAGCTGCTGAGCTACTACATCCTCCGCGACTTCGAGGACACCGCCCGCGACGACGGGACCGCGCCCCTGAGCCTGATCGCGTTCCCGACCGAGCAGCTCTTTCGTGAGGAGCTCGGCAGCTTCGATCTGCTGGTGATGCACAATTTCGACGCCGCGGCCCACGGCGACTACCTCGGCAACGTGGCGACCTACGTGCGCGAGGGCGGGTCGCTGGTCGTGATCGGCGGCGACCTCGGGCTCGGATCCGGCGACTTCGCCGTGCCCGCGTTCACGCGCCTGATGCCGATCGACATGCGCGCGCCCCTCGACCTCGACCGCGAGCCCTTCGCGCCCAGGCTGACCGAGTCCGGCCGCCGCCACCCGATCACCGCGTGGCTGGCCGAGAGCGAGCGCGGCGACTGGCGCGGGCTCCCGGCCCTCGACAGCTTCAACCCGGCCCACTACGCCCGCCACGGCGCCGAGGTCGACGCGACCGCCCTGCTCGTCCACCCCGGGCGCCACACCACCGACTCCAAGCAAATGCCGCTGCTCGCCGTCGCCGAGCCCGGCAAGGGCCGGGTCGTGACCCTGACCACCGGCTCGACCTGGCGCCTCGGCTTCGCCCCCGATCTCCCGCTGATCGACGGCGCGCGCCCCTATGACCTGCTCTGGCTCGGGGCGATCCGCTGGCTGCTGCGCGACGCCTCGGCCGAGCGCCTCGTGCTCGAGATCGACCAGGCCGAGCACGCCCTCGGCGAGCCCATCGAGCTCTCGGTTCGGACCCTCTCGGCCAGCTACGCGCCCGAGCCCGGCGTCGAGGTCGAGTTTGACATCCGCGCGCTGGATCCCGAGCGCGCCGCCGAGCCGGCCGTCGCCGCGGCGCGCCTGACGACCGACGGCCTCGGCCGGGCCTCGACCAGCATCGAGGCCCTGCCCGCCGGGGCCTATCAAGCCGAGGCCTGGCGGGCCGACGCGCCGCCGCGCAGCGACGACGCCGAGGGTGAACGCGACGCTGACGGCGCCCCGAAGCTCGGCCAGGCGGCGCGCCGGGTGTTCCTGGTCGGCGGCGGCGGTCGCGAGCTCGCCCTCGTTGACGCCGACCCCGGGACCGCGCTGCTGCGGGACCTCGCCGCGCGCAGCGGCGGCGAGTTCGTCGACGCCGTCGACGGCGACGAGCTGCCCAACAAGCTGCCGATCGCCGCGCTCGACCAGCTCGATCGCCGCGCGAGCGGACGCGAAGACGTCCCGCTGTGGGATGGCTGGCTGACCTTGCTGATTGCGATCGGCGCCTTCGGTGGCGAGTGGATCCTGCGCCGGCGCGTCGGTGGGCTGGGGTGAGCTACGCAACCCTCTGCGTGGGCCCCTGAAGGGGGCTTTGACGCGAGCTCTCGGTGACAACGGTAGGAGGGGCTCCAAACAGGTCGTTGTTCTAGCAGCCCGGGCTGCTAGCACCCCGGGCTGCTAGTCAATCGTGCGTCGGAATGCGTCAATTCCCCCAATGACAAGATCGGGGTCGACGACCACGTCTTCATCGTAGGAGCGCTCGATCGCCCAGTAGAGCGCTTTTTCGATATCGCTGGTGACCATACTCGGTATTGCGAGGCGGTCGAAGTACATCGTGAACAGCTCGGCGCGCTCCTCGAGCCCGGGCGGCACCGTGAGGGCGATACCAATCGTGGTCTTGGCCGTCATCCCGATGTTCTTCTCGACCCACGCCCCGCATAGCTTGCGCTGCTCCGCGGTCAGGCCCGCAAAACGACGCATGTCGACGACCTCGACCCATAGCGCCCCCGAGCTGAGCTGCTCCAGTTTGAAGTCGCGTTCCGCGGCGAGAAACTCGCCGAGTTCGTCGTCGGTGATGCAATCGACTTGGCGCAGCACTCTGATCGGCGCGAGCTTGTCGTTGATGGTCACGAACTTCATGTCGACTCCGTCCACGCTCTCTGGCGTGATTTTGATTACGCTATCATCTTCAAGTGGTATGTCCATTCAAAAATTACTAAGCGGGGCGGTGCGAGGGCTGCGCCTCCTCGAGCTTGGGATCGCGTTCTAGCCGGCCCGTTCGGCATCTGAACGATGATCACGGCAAGCTAGTATCCATATTTAGAATAGTGGCACTGCCCGACATCGCGAAACTTGCGCGGTCGAACTGCAAATGGGGTATCCAGGAACACGCCCAACTCGGATGATGGCGGGGACCGGCGCGTTTGGCTCCTAGCAGCCCGTGGTGCAATGCATCGTGTCACCTCGCGCCGGAATCTTCGCCGAGGGCGCGAAGCCAAAACGCCAAGCGAGGCGGCGCAAGGCATTGCACCACGGGCTGCTAGCAGCCCGTGGTGCAATGCATCGTGTCGCCTCGCGCCGGAATTTGCGTCGAGGGCGCGAAGCCAAAACGCCGCTGTACCGGGCGTACTGCAAGTTTTGGCGACAAAGCCCTCGGCGAAAAGGCCAAGCGAGGCGGCGCGAGGCATTGCACCACGGGCTGCTAGACACGCGAGGTCACAAAACGCCCGACCGCAGCGAGCGAAAGTGGGTCACCGCGAGCGGCCGCCATTCGCGGTCGGTCACGCAGGCGGCGGCAGCTGGCCCCGCGCGAAGGACATCGTCGCAGACTCGGACAACCCGAGCTTGGTCCGGACCTGCTCGAGCATGGCCCGCTCCTCGTCGGCGACGTGACCGTCGGACGCGGCGATCTCGGCGAGGTAGCCGAAGACCAGGGACTTCTCCTTGTCCTCGAGGATCTGCGCGAGCAGGTGGGCCAATTCCGCCACCCCCGGGAGGTCCTTGTGGTTGGCCATGACCCTGAAGAAGTCGTCGGCGGCGAACTCGGCGAAGAGCTGGCGACCGACCTCGATCGCGATAGCGACCTCCTCGTCTTCGACCTTGCCGTCGGCCGCGATCATTGCGGCCGCGAGGCCGTAGGCGACGCGGAGTGGATCGACCGCCATCCCCTCGCCAGGGATCCCAGCCTGCTCGAGCGCGCGCTCGACCCCGGACTCATCGGACCGGACCAACAAGCCTCGGACCGCGCCGTAGGTGATCATGACTGGGTTGAGGACCACCGCGGTCACGCTGAACCACCCGACCAGCGACGAGACCCCGACCTCCTTGTAGATCGATCGCCGCACGCAGCGGCGGCAGCCCATGAACTTCTTCACACCCAGCGTGTAGGCCACGACCCTACCGCGGACGTAGGGGATCGTTGCGACGGTCTCGATGTCGCGCTCGTTGCAGTAGGGGCAGATGCGGCTCATCGCGGGCTCTGGTCGACGGTGGTGGGCCGAATTCGCCCAGCCAACGGCCGTGGCGAACGATAAAAACAAACGAGCCTCCTTCCAAGGGGGCTCGTGCAGCGGCCCTGCGCGGCAGAGTTGCTGACGCCTGAGGGGGTCTGAGACAGTCATGTCCATGGCCCGTCCGCGTCCCCTGCTCCTCGCCCTGCCCCTCCTTTCGCTCGCCACCCTGGCCTGCGCGGACGACGGCGGAGGGGATGAGCTCAACGAGGGCGAGACCGGCGACATCGACGCAGACGCCGGGGACGGCGATGGCGATGGCGACTCCGGCGATGGCGACTCCGGCGATGGCGACTCCGGCGATGGCGACTCCGGCGATGGCGATGGCGATGGCGATGGCGACGGCGATGGTGACCCTGGCGACGGCGATGGCGACTCCGGCGATGGCGACGGCGACGCCGGTCTCACCGTCGAGCTCCTGCTCAACAGCGACGTGATCCTCGAGGCCAACAACGATGGCGCGCTCACGGCCGCGTGCGTGCTGTTCGAGAACGGGCTCCCGGCCGCCGTCCAGCCCAGCTTCGAGTACACGCTGACCCCGGCCGAGGGCACGATCGACAACGGCGACAGCTGGGCCTTCGAGTCCTTCGGCACCCCGACGATCGGGTGCAGCACGCAGGTCGACAACGAGGAGCTGTCGAGCGAGCGCGAGATCGCCGTCCTCAACGACGCCATCGACGCGCGCCTCGCAGACCTCGGCGCGGCCCTCGGCACCAGCGCCTCGGGCCTCGCCGCGGTCCTCGCGGCAGACGGCGGCGAGGACCAGCTGCTGGTCGACGCGATCGCCGAGCTCGCGACCGTCGAGCCCGCGCTCGCCGACGCCGAGCTCGATCTCGCCGGGCTCGACGATGTCCTCGTCCCGCTGCCCGGCGGGTACCCGAGCGCCGCCGCCCTCGACAACGCCGGGATCCTCGCCAACGCCGACGACGACGCCCTCGGCGCCGCGCTCGCCGAGGTCGACGCGGCCCTCGACGCGCTCGCGGCGACCTACGCGGGCTTCACCCCCCAGGTCGAGCCGAGCGAGGACGACCTCGCCGCGCTCGAGGCCGCGGGCGCGACCCTCGACGCGGCCCTCAGCAACGCGAGGGCGCTCGAGCCCACCGCCCACGGCTGGCTCGCCAATCGCCAGACCCTCGCGCTCTCGACCCGCGACCACCTCGCCCCGGCGCTGGTGGCGGTCAACAACTACGTGATCGGCCGGGCCGAGGCCGAGGGCGAGGGCCTGTTTGGCATCGCGCCGCCAGACCCGGTCCTGACCCCGAAGTTCGGCCTGCTCGGGCTGACCCTGGGCATGTTCAACCAGAGCTACATCCGCGTGAAGCTGGTCAACGAGTGGTACGGCGACACGATCAAGGAGCTCGACAAGAGCATCAACAACCTGATCTTGTCCGAGCTCATCGACTACCTGCTCCCGCCCAACCCCGACGGACCGGTGATCGAGCTGTTCAGCGCCAGCGCGGCCGTCGGGTTCGCGGTCCCGGGCTACGACACCTGGGCCTACGGCTCAAACTTCAACTCCGACCCGGACTATAACCTGTTCATCATCCTCGGCGACCAGTGGCAGGGTGTCGTCGATCAAATCCTCGGGGCCTGCGGCGTGTCCGAGGACAACTCGGTGCCCGAGAACATCGAGGCCATGAACGACTGCATCGAGCAGGTCGAGATGGCCGTCGACTCGGCGATCAACTACTCGATCGACGTGGTCGATCCGGGCCTGCTCGGCGACCAGGACGTCCACATCGGGCCCTTCCCCGAGGTCTGCGAGGGCTTCTTGCCCGTCGCAACCCTGGTCATCCCGGTCAACCTCGCGGTCGGCCGCGGCCCGACCTGGCAGACCAACTGCCTGCCCTGATCCGCGCGACAAATTTAAAGACACCGGACCGCCATCGGCAGCCCGGTGTCTCGCGCGAGAGTCGCTGACCTTTGTCGGCCGCCTACTCGCCCGTGACGATGACGCAGACCTCGTTGATGGTCCCGGTGTCGCCGCCGGCGTCGTCGCGGATGAAGAAGCTCCAGGTGCCCTGGGCGTCCATCCCGTCGAAGTCGGACAAGCTGCCCTCGGGGCTGAAGGTGCCGTCGACCGCCGGGTTCTGGGCGTTGACGCAGGCGTCGTCCTCGATGGTGCTGCCGGCCTCGTCGTCGAGGACCGCGAGCATGTCGTCTCCGCTGCAGCTAAAGCCGTCCGCCAGGATGTCCGAGAACATCGGCACGGTCGTCCCGCCGAGGTCGATCGTGGCGTCGAGATCCGCGAGCCAGGTGTGGGTGATGTCGACGCTGACGTCGACGTCGGTGATGATCATCGAGTCGGGCACGTCGATGTCGATGGTCACGCCGTTGGCGTCGCTGTCGGGGATCGGCACGACGTTGTTGTTGCAAAACGACGTGCTGTTGGAGCAAGCCGCGAGCTCGAAGCCGCTGCAGTCGTCGAGGCAGGCCAGCTCGCCGCCGGAGAAGCCCTCGTCGGCGCAGGTCATGCCGTCGAGATCCGCGCCGTCGCAGACCTCGAAGGCGTCCTTGACGTCGTCGCCGCAGACGTCGTGATCGACCCGCGCGGTCGTGCCATCGGGGAGGTGCGCGAGCAGGAACACGGGCGCGCCGCCGTTCTCGTTGACCGCGTAGACGTCGATGAGGGCGTCGGTCCCGAGCTCGGGGATCTGGAAGATCAGATCCGGGATCATGTCGTCGTCGACGTCAACCCCGGTCGCGCCAGCGCCAGCCGGGATGTCGAGGGTCTGGGTCGCGCCGTAGTCGAGATCCGTGAACAGCGGCGTGAGCGGATCGGTCATCGCGTAGACGTCGATCTGGCCGACGTCGGCGGCGACGTGGGTCAGCTGCATGCGGACCATGCCCATCATGATGTCGGCGTCGTCGTCGAGGACGCTGATCATGTTGACGACGTAGTCGTAGGTTGCGAGCGAGTACTTGCTGTCGGCGAGCGCCTCGAAGGGGAACTCCAAGGCGGGCATGTCCGGCGGCTCGCCGGCCGCGACGATCTTGGCCGTGTGCGGACCCGCGGGGATCACGATGTAGTCGGTGCCATCCTCGAGGTTGAGTCCGGCCGCGGCCGGCATCTCGTCGTCGTCGAGGTAGATGTCGAGCGGCACGGGCACTTCGAGGTTGGCCGCGACGAAGCGAACCATCGCCTCACCGGGATCGCCGTCGCCGTCGCCGTCGCCATCGCCGTCGCCGTCGCCGTCGCCGTCGCCGTCGCCGTCGCCGTCGCCGTCGCCGTCTCCGTCGCCGTCGCCGTCGCCGTCGCCGTCACCCGGGTCGCCGTCGCCGTCACCCGGGTCGCCGTCACCGTCACCGTCGCCGTCGCCGTCGCCGTCGCCGTCGCCGTCACCGTCGCCGGTCTCTGTCGCGGTCTCCGAGCCGGTGTCGGCCGGCACGCTCAGGTCATCACCGCACGCAGACGCTGGGAGCAGGAGCGTCAGCGGCAACAAGTACAAGGAGAGAGTCTTGGGGCGCATCCGGCGAGTATCGGAGAACCCAGGCCCCAGGACAAGGTACGGCGACTGAGTGGCCGCTCAAATTGCGACAGTGATCTTCACACCTGGCTCGGCGAAGACTGCTTTTGGTCCCCCAGGACCATCGACGACCGCCAGCCCAGGCACCCCCAGCTCGATCTCGTGCTGTGACCCGCCCGCGACCTTGACCACGTGCTCTCGCTTGGGCCCGGTGACCTTGACCTCGAGCTCACCGCTCTCGTCCCGCTTCAAGACCAAGATCGCCTTGTCAGCCTTGTCGGAGGGCGCCAGTTCGGCGTCGTAGGGGTAGAATTCCGAGATCCTCTGCTCGAGCGCGTCGAGGCGGGTCCCAAAGGCTGGCATCCGCAGGTAGTCGCGGGCCTGAGCGTCATCGTACTGCGACCGGATGAGGTGCAGCTGGGCGAGGGCGCGGCCGTAGTAGTTGATGCGGCCCTTGGGATAGCTGTAGGTCCCGAGCTCCCGGTAGCGCTCGTACCAGGCCTTCTTGAGCCCCTCGAACCGGGTCTCGGCCTCCAACTCGGCCCGCGCGAGCCGGGTGTCGAGGAGCTCCGGCGCGTAGCGTTCGGCGCGGCCCAAACCGGCCCGCGCGGCGGTGAACTGACCGACCGCCATCATGTTGCGGACGTAGACGAGCTCGAGCAGGGCGCGAAGGCGATCGTAGGCGGGGTCACCCTCCCACGCGACGAGCAGCTTGCGCGCGCTGCTGGTGCTGCGCGCGGCCGTAGCGATGATGTTCTGGAAGCTCAAGATCCGGTTCTCGGGCTCGAGCTCCAGGGCCTGCGCGAGGATTTTTCGTGCCGCCCCGTCCTCGTCAGCGGCGAGGTGGATCGCGGCGCGCTGCATGAACAGGCCCATGAGGGTCTCACGCAGGGCCGCGAGATCGTCCGCGGGGATCGCCCCCTCGGCGTCGGCATAGGTCGCGAGGCCCCGCGCGGTGCCGAGCTCGTAGTCCTTGGCGTAGATCTGAAGCGAGGCCGCGTACATGCGCAAGTTGAGCTTGTCGAGGACGCGCTGGGCCGGGTCGACGCTGCGGCGGACGTCCTCGAGGTCCAAGGCCGCGTTGATCGCCGAGTCTTCGTGGTTGAGGGCGGCGTTGTAGATGACCCCGATCCGCTTGTCCCACCAGACCTGCTGGGCGCCGACCTGATCGGGCGGCATCAGGCGCATGGCGTGGTCGAGGTAGCCGACGGCCTCGATCCCGGTCCCGTAGTGACCCTCGGTGTAGACGTCGACCTTGTTGAGGACCGTGATCGGATCGCGGTTCATGGCCAGGGCGAGGTCGAAGTCCTCGAGCGCGTCGGCGTACTCCTTGTCGCGGAGCCCGGCCTGGCCGCGCTCGAGGTAGATGACGGCGATCATGGTCTTGCACCCGCGGCAGCCCTTGCCCTCCATCAGCGTGTCGATCGCCTCGGTGAAGCGCTCGACCTTCATCAACGCCCGGGCGTAGGCGATCCGGCTCTCGTCGCGGGTCTGGTCGAGCGAGAGCGCCTCGCGGTAGTGGCCCATCGCGTCATCGGAGCGATCGGCCTCCATCAGCCGCCCGCCTCGGTTGATCAGCATGTTGATCAGCAAGGCGCGGGCCTCGCTCGAGTCCTTGCCCTTCGAGCGCATCGCGTCGCGGTACAACTCCTCGGCCCGGGCCTCGTCGCCCTCGTCGAGGGCGATCTCAGCTTCGTCGAGTTTGCTCTTGGAATTTTGAAAGTACGCGCAGCCGCTGCCGACGAGAACGAGCGTCAAGCTCAAGGTCAGCAACCCCCGCCCATTCTTCTGGGAGACCGTGTTTGCGCGCCACATGGCGCCCCTTATATCGTCGAATTTTTGGTGTTTCAAATCACACCTTTGGTACGGGTTTCGTGGCGGGGCCAGTTTCGCGTTTCTGGCGCAAGTCAACCCCGAGCCGGCCCGACACACGGCGGCTGCAAGTGCGCGAACGGGCGCGGCTCCCCTGCCCGCTCGCGCCCGTCCCCCCCGCTGATCGCCGCTCTAGGTCGCCGAGCTGGCCAGGGCTTGCCGAAGCAGCTCCATCCCCGCTTCGATGTCGTCCATCGAGCAGGCGAAGCTCAGGCGCAGGTGCCCCGGCGCCCCGAAGGCCGTGCCCGGGACCGTGGCCAGGCCCTTGTCCTCGAGCAGGAAGCCCGCGAGGGCGAGATCGTCGGCGAAGCGGGCCCCCTCTCCGCACAGGGCCGAAAAATCCGGGAACACATAGAACGCGCCGTCGGGCTCGACGAGCTCGGCTCCGGCCGCGCGCAGCCCCTTGATCATCGCGGCCCGGCGCTCGGTGAAACGCTCGCGCATGACCTCGACCTCGGCCTTGGCCGAGGCCTCGGTCACCGCCGCGAGCGCGGCCCACTGCGCGGGCGTGCTCGCGCCCGAGGTCGTCTGGCCCTGGATCGCGGTCACGGCCTTGGCGACGGGCACGGGCGCAGCGAGGAAGCCGATCCGCCAGCCGGTCATCGCGTGGCTCTTGGACACGCCGTCGACGATCACGATCTGATCTTCGATGCCCGGGATGCCCGCGAGCGCCCGAACCACCGACACCGAGGGCTGGCCGTAGGTCAGCTTGCGGTAGATGTCGTCGGTCAGGATCCAGGTCTGCGGGGCGCGCTCGGCCAGGACCTCCGCGAGCGCGCGCAGCTCGGCGGTCGTGTAGGCGACGCCGGTTGGGTTCGAGGGGCTGTTGAGCAGCAGGTACTTGGTCTTGGGCCCGACGGCCTCGCGCAGCTGCGCGGGCGTGAGCTTGAAGCCCTGCGCCCGCGGGCACGAGACGATCTTCGACGTGCCGCCGCCGAGCCGGACCATCTCGGGGTACGAGACCCAGTAGGGCGCCGCGATCACGACCTCGTCGCCGGGGTCGAGGGTGACCATGAACAGGTTGGCGAGGCTGTGCTTGGCCCCACACGAGACGATCAGCTGATCGCGGGTGATCTCGACGCCGTGGTAGGCCGAGAGCTCGGCCGCGGCCGCGTCGCGCAGCTGCGGGAGGCCCGGGACCGGCGCGTAGCCGACCGGCGCGTCGGCGAGGCGCCGGGTCACGCTGGCGGCGACAGCCGCGGGCGGGGCGAAGTCGGGCTCGCCCGCGCTGAAGTTGAACACCTTGCGACCGGCGGCCCGGAGCTCGCCGGCCCGGGCCGAGATAGCGAGGGTGGCCGAGGGCTTGATCGATCGGGCGACCGCGTTGATGTCGAGGGGGTGGGTGTGCGTGGTCATGGGCGGCTCGCTTTGCCGAGGTGACGGAGAAATTCGAGGGCCGTCTGGCCGTGATCGCGGATGGCCTCGCTGGCCAGGCCCGCCGGGATCGGGATCGCCGGTCGCCGTCCGCGGTGCTTTTGGTACTCGATCACGACGACCGCGTCGTCGGCGAGGTGTCCGTGGGTCACGAGCGCGTCGAGGACCGGGCCGTAGAGCTCGAGCTTCGCGTAGGGCGGATCGACGAGTACCAGATCGAAGGGCCCCTGGCTCGGGCCGCCGACGAAACGCCGCGCATCGGCGCGCACGAGCGTCGCTTGTTCGCGCACAGCCAGCGCGTCGAGCTGCCGGGCGAGGAAGCGGTGAAGCTGCGAGTGCTGCTCGACGAGGGTCGCGTGCGCTGCCCCACGACTGATCGCCTCGATCGCCAGGCCCCCGGTTCCTGCGAAGAGATCGAGCACCCGCGCGCCGACGACCTCGCGCTGGAGACGATCGAAGATCGCCCCGCGGACCCGGCTCGAGCTCGGGCGCACGCCGGTGATCGAGCGCGGCAGCGCCAGCAGCCGCCGCCCACCAAGTGTCCCTGCGACGACCCGCTGCACGGCTCAGATCTAGCGCCCTCGCCCGGGCCTGAAAAGTCGATACCATCTCGACCGTGCACGAGCGCGCGGACATGTCCCTGGGTCCCTGCATCTGTCAGCGCCCGATCCTGGCGCTCGGGGCCTGCGCGGACGAGGGCGGGGGGCCGGGCGAAGGCGCGGACACGGGCGAGCGCGGGGGGTGCGACGGCGACCCCGGCGACGGTGACGGCGACGGCGGCGCCTGCGAACGAGGCCCATGACCGCCCGCGACTCGGTCACGCGCAGCTTGTCGTGGAGCCTCTTCGGTGAGCTGAGCTTCGCGGCGGCGCAGTTCTTGTCGCTGCTCGTCGTGGCCAAGCTCGGCTCGCCCGAGGCCCTCGGCCGCTACTCGCTCGGCCTCGCCGTCGCGACCCCGATCATCATTCTGGCCAACTTGCACCTGCGCCCGATCTACGTGGTCGACACCCGCGCGCGCTGGGGCTTCGCCCACTACCTCGGCCTGCGCACGCTGATGCTCCCGCTCGCGCTGGCCGTGACCGCGGGCGTGTGCCTGATCCGGGGCTGGCCGTGGCAGACCGCGGCGGTCGTGTGCCTGCTCGGCGTGATCCGGGTGACCGGCAGCGCCTCGGACATCCTCTATGGCCGGGCCCAGCGGGCCGAGAAGATGGACACGATCGGGATCTCGCGGGCGGTCCGCGGGGGTCTGTGGATCGGCCTGCTCGCCCTCGGGCTGAAGCTCGGCGACGAGGTCTTCGCCCTCGCGCTGGTCTGCGCTGGCATGGTCCTCCACACCCTGGGCTACGATCTGCGCAAGGCCAGGGCCGTCGAGGTCGCCGAGGATCCGCCCGGCCCCGCGCTGCGGCCCCGCTTCGAGCCCGCGGCGCTGCGGGCCCTCGCCTGGGAGGCGCTGCCGATGGGCCTCGCGGGCGGCCTCCTCGGCCTGACCGGCAACGTCCCCGCCTACGTGCTCGAGGACACCCACGGGCTCGAGGCCGTCGGCTTCTTCGCCGCCGTGTTCTCGGTCATCCAGGCCAGCGGCGTGGTCAACGTCGCCCTCGGCAACGCCGCGATCCCGCGCCTCGCAACCCTCTCGGTCGACGACCCCCGCGGGTTTTGGGTGCTGCTGGCCAAGCTGCTCGGGCTCGTGGTCGCGCTCAACGGGATCGGGGTCGCGCTCGTCGCCGCGATCGGTGACGCGTACCTGCAGTACGCCTACACGCCCGAGTACGCCGTCTACCTGCCCCAGCTGGTGCTCGCCTCGATCGCCGCGGTCGTGCTCGGGCTGGCCAACATGCTGTCGCAGACCTTGACCGCGCTGTCGCGCTTTCGCCTCCAGCTGTGGCTCAACCTCGGGGCCCTCGGCTGCTCGATCGGCGTCGCGCTGTGGCGGATCCCGAGCCGGGGGATCGGCGGCGCGATCGAGACCCTGCTCGTGCTCGCGAGCGTTCGCCTCGTGCTCTACATCGTCGCCAACCTCGCCGTCGGGCCGCGTCGGAGCTCGAGTCAGCCCCAGGGCTGAGCGGGTTCGTGGACCAGCACAACCGGCCGCGTCCCTCGGGCAGCGCCTGTGACATCGGTGCCTACGCGCTGTAGTCCGGTCGGCCGAGGGGCTCGCGGTCCGTCACCGCGAGCCTCCACGCAGGTCGTCGCGGGTCCGGCTCTCGGACGGCGCGTCCGAGTCGAAGCGGCCAAACAGCTCGACGACAGGCGGCTGACGCCAGCGCTCGTTGAGGTTGTCCGTGGTCACCTCCCTCCGCTCGAGCACCTCCTCGCCGCCGCGGGTTCGGAGCCGCTCACACTGCGCATGGATCCGCGCGACGCCCCGGGGCACCCGCGGGGCGAGGGCGGGGTCGATGTCGCACAGCGAGCCCCGGTAGTAGAGGTGGCAGCCCTGCTCGTCGCTGGGCTCGCGATCGTTGGGCATCGATCGAAAGCGCAGCTGCGGGGCGACCAGCCCGAGGGGCGAGCGGTCGGGAGCCAGGCAGCAGTCGAGGTCGGGCTCGCTGGTCGGCTGGCGCGGGCGCACGAACCACAGCGTGCAGCCGTCGAGCTCGCGCTCGTCGAGGGCCTCGGCCAGGAACAGGTACTCGGCCTGGAAGGTGTACTCGTGGCGCCAACCCGGGCGCGCGGCGAGGGTCCCGAGCACGGCCAGCGCGACCGCGCCCGCGCCCAGCAGCGGCCGTCGCAGCCGCGCCCGCGGGCCCCGGAGCCAGCCCTCGGCCGCGTCGCCGAGCTGCGCCGCGACCACGACCAGGACCGGCAGCGCGAGCACGAAGTAGCGCGCCCCGGTCAGGCCGTCGTGGGTCAGGTTGCGACCCAGGGGCACGAAGATCAGCGCCCAGCTCAGCAGCGCCGCGCCGACCAGGCCCCAGCGTTTCGCGAGCAGCGCGGCCACGAGCCCCAGGACCACGCACGCCAGACAGACCGGCGAGATCCAGTGCGGCGGCTCGCTCGTCGCGACCCACAGCTGCGAGAACAGGACCCTGGCCGTGTAGCGGATGCCCTCGGCCTCGGGCCCGGGGTGGTTGCTGGGCAGCACGACCTGAAACCACCCGTAGACGCCGATCAGCGCCCAGCTCAGCCAGAAGAATGCGGCGTCGCCGAGCCGGCGCGGCAGCGGCTGCCAGCGCACGTCAGGCGCGGCCGGGCTCGGCTTGGCGAAGATCGTCCACAGCGGGATCAGGCAAAGCTGCGGCCAGCAGTCCACGCGGGTCAAGATCGCGAGCAGGACCAAGCTCGCGCTCAGGAGCCGCGGGATCACGCTGACCTCGGTCGCGCTGCGCAGCCACACCGCCCACGCCGCCAGCGCCAGCGTGCCCGCGAGCACGTGCTCCGAGCTCGACGCCGACAGCCGCACGGCGATCGGCGCGAGCGCGAGCAGCACCCCGGCGACGACCCCCGCGCTCAGCGAGCCGCCCAGGCGCCGGACCACGAGCACGATCAGCGGCACCGCCAGCGCGCCCGTGACCCGGACCAGCCCGAAGGCGACCCCCACCGTCCACGGGCTCAGCGCGCGCACGAGCGCCTGCAACACCGCCGAGCTGGCCCCAAAGCGCAGCTCGCCGAGGCCCTCGGCCGGCAAGAAGGGGCCGTACCAATTGCCGAGGCTCGCTACCGCGACGAAGCGCGGGACCAGGGCGACCACGAACAGGCCCGCCATCGCCAGGCCCCAGCGCCGGGCGTCCTCGCGCGCGGACGCGGGCGCGGCCCGAAGCTCGCGCCAGGCCCCGAGCCCCGCGAGCGCGGCGAGGATCAGCGCCGCCAGCCACGCCGCGCTAGCGAGGACCAGCGGATCTGCGAGGCCGATCCCATCCGCCTCGCTGCTGAGCTCCGGCGCCTGCCCGCGCACGACCGGGACCAGCTCCTCACGCGGCTCGCCGACGAAGGCCCGGACCCCCGCGAGCGCCTCCGGGCACAGCTCAGCGAATTCCGGCGCCGCGTAGTAGGCGAGGTCCTCGCCCTCGTGCGAGGGCTCGACCACGCACCCGCGCGGGCCGAGCAGCACCGTGAGCACGTCGCCGTCGCGGCGCCACTCGATCTGGGTGCGGAACATCGAGGTGTCCACGCGCCCGAGCGCGCACGGGCCCTCGGCCCCGATCGCCCGCATGCGGTCGACCAGGTCGTCGATCTGCTCCTTGGGCAGGGCCTGCTCGCAGGTCTCGGTGAAGCCCGGAGCCGCCGACGCACGCGCGGGCGCCAGCACCGTGAGCAGCGCCAGGACCGTGAGCACCACGCGGACCAGCGCCGACACGGCGCGCAGTATATCCGAGCCAGCCCGAGCCGCGGCCCAACACCGCTCGCCCCTGGATCCGCGACGCGTCGCGCCGTTGTCGCTACACTGCGGCGAGGGCCGAGTGACGACGCGCATCCGCGAGGCGAGGACGAGCGACCTGCCCGAGTTGGCGGCGCTGCTCGGTGCACGCGCGGGCCTCGACGGGCCCGAGCCCAACCCGCGCCGGGTCCTGCACGATCTCGATCCCGCCCGCGTCCGGGCCTGGGTCGGCGTCGAGGGCCAACACATCGTGGCCATGACCTGCGCCGAGCTGCGCCGGCTCCAGATCGGTGATCGCACCGTCGACGCCGGCTACTGGTCGGTCCTCCACGTCGACGACGATCATCTCGACGCGCTCCCCCCTGCCCGCCTCGCGCAGACCATGCTCGCGGGCCTCGCCGAGCTCGGCGTCGAGCAGGTCTACCGTGCAGGCCCACTCGATCTCGCCCGGGCCCACCCCCTCGGCGAGCTGCGCGAGGTCAGCCGCGTTGCCCTGCGCCTCAAGCCCCTGCGCCCGCTCTCGCTGCTGGCCAAGGGCCTCGGCTGGCCGGGCTGGGCCCGGCGCGTGGCCGAGCCCCTCGATCGCGTCGTCAGCCTCCCCTCGCGCGCCGACGACCTGCGACCACGCCGACGCCCGCGCGCGACCTCGATCGTCAGACTCTCGCTGCCCGAGGATGCCGAGGGCGTCGCCGAGCTGCTCGCGCGGGCGCGCGCGGGCCGAGTCACCCGTCGCTGGGCCGCCGAGGAGCTGTGCGCACGCTACCAGGCGGCGGCCGACGGCGGCCCCTACACGCTCTTGGGTCTGTGCCGCGCGGGCGCGCTCATCGGGGTCCTCGCCTACCGAATGACCACGCGCGAGACCGGCGCGCGCCTCGGCGTGATCATGGAGCTCGCGGCCCGGGACGACGACCCCGAGCTCCTCGAGTTGCTGCTGCACGGCGTCGAGCGCCGCGTCCGAGCGCAGCGGGCCGACGGCGTGCTGCTGCTCGACGCCCTCGGCCCGACCCTGTCTGCGCTCGCGCGTCGGTCCGGCTACGGCGACAGCGGTGAGCGCTTCGTGCTCGAGGTCGGGGACACGCCAGCCGTCGATGCTGACGACGCCGACGGTCCGCTGCTCGACGCGGACGCCTGGCGCGTGCCGCTGAGCGATCACGACGGGCTCTGAGCTTGGCAGCCCGGGCAGTAGTAGGTCGAGCGGGCCAGCCGGCCCTGGCGGCGCATCTGGATCAGCTCGCCGCACACACGGCAGGGTCGACCGCTGCGCTCGTAGACCCACAGCCGCCCGCGGCCCTCGAAGCGCGTCCGCCGAGGACCGCCGCGATCGAGGTTGAGGCGCATCAGCTCGCGCGCGCGCTCGAGCAGCGCCCGCAGCTCGGCGGCCTCGAGCGCGGCGACGGGCGCGAAGGGATCGCGGCGCTCGAGGAACAGCAGCTCCGACTTGTAGACGTTGCCGATCCCGGCGACCGCGGACTGACGCATGATCGCGGCTCCGAGCGCGACCTCCCCGAGCGCGCGCAGACGGGCGACGGCCTCGTCGAGGTCCGCGCCGGGATCGAGGAGATCGGGGCCGAGCTGGGCCAGCGCGCGGCTACGCAGCAGGCCGCGGGGACCGAGGAATTTCAGGATCTCCGGTCGGGTGCAGACCGCCGCGTGGGTCTGGGTGCGCAGGACCAGCGACGGGCGCGGTCCCGAGCTTCGCGCGACATCGCCCGCCCCGCGGACCGACCAACGCCCGTGCATGCCCAGGTGGGTCCAGATCGCAACGGGCAGCTGGTCTGCGCGACGGGGATCGGCCTCGCCTGCGACGGCGTGAAGCGGCGCGCAATGGACCAATAAATTCTTGCCCCGGGCTTCGACGCGATCGACGCGACGGCCGACGATCTGCCAGTCGTCGACGGCCGCGAGCTCGCAGGTGCAGGCGAGGAGCGTCTGGCCATCGAGCACCGGCCGCAGGGCCGCCGCGACGCGGTGGATCGTATCGCCCTCGGGCACGGCGAGCGTGCATTAGCACGCGCGTTCGGAGTTTCCACAGCGCAACGATCGGGTGACGAACGCGCGGGTCGACCACTTTGGCTGCTGGCTTCCCCCCTGCCCCGTGCGACACTGCAGGCCATGCGACGCTCCTTTGCCCTGCTCACGGTCCTCGCCCTCGTCTTCGCTTGCAGCGACGATGGCGGCAATGGTGGTGACTCCTCCGCCACCGGCTCCGAAACCGGCTCCGGCGACGGCGACGGCGACGGCAACTCGGGCAGCGAGGACAACACGGAGACCGCAGAGGGCACCGGCGACGGTGACGGCGACCCGGGCGACGGCGACGGCGACGGCGACACCGGTGACGGCGACGGCGACACCGGAGACGGCGATGGCGACACCGGTGACGGTGACGGCGACGGCGATGGCGACACCGGTGACGGTGACGGTGACGGCGACGGTGACGGCGACGGCGACGGCGACGGCGACACTGGAGACGGCGACGGTGACCCCGACGCCGACCCGCTGTGGGTCAACCCCAACCTCTGGTACTCCGTCGAGGATCGCCTGATCTACATCGAGATCGATCCCGACGACGGCTCCGTCGTCCAGCTGGTCGCGAGCACGATCCTCACCCCCCTCATCGACGGCCAAAACGGCTTGACCATGCTCGAAGACGGCTCGCTCGTCGGTTCCCGCGAGAGCGCCGGGGCCACCCAGATCTTCCACGTCCCCGAGCCCCCGACGATGGGCGAGGACATCGAGGTCGACATCCTCGGCACGGTCCCCGACGGGCTCCGGATCGAGGCGCTCTACACCGACTGCCAGGGCCTGGTCTACCTCATGGACACCGGCGTCGACGTCGGCAGCTCCGAGGGCAACCGACTCCTGCGCTTCACCGGCGACTACCTCGCGGGCGACCTCAGCTACGAGGTCATCACCGACCTCGAGATGGCCTCGGTCGCCGACATCGACGACATGGGTCCGGGCATCGACGACATGGGCGAGGTCACCGACGGGCTCGGCTTTGCGATCGACTCGGGCACCGTCTACGAGATGGACTACAACACCGGGACCGCCGTCGAGATCGGCAACGGCGGGACCTGGGGCATCCACGTGCTCGGGGGTCCGCTGTTCAACGACGACACCGCGCGCCTCTACATCCTCAACTCCGACGCCGATCTGTTCGAGGCCGACCCCAACGACCTCAGCCTCTCGGATGTCCTGGTCACGGGCCCGACGCCCAACGGCAACGCCTACCCCGGCTGGAGCGGGCTCGCGGGGCCGCTGACCGAGTGCGAGTCGACGCTGCCCGATCCCCAGTAGCTCGCCCAGCAGCTCGCCCAGCAGCTCGCCCAGCAGCTCATTGGGGCTCGTCTGCGAGCACCGCCACAGCCGTCAGCGACTCTGCGACCTACGGCCGCAAAAGCGGCCGCTCGCTCGCTGCGCTCCCTCGTCCATGGGACGCACGACGCGTGGACCCATCTCAGAGATCCGGGTCGAAGCTCAGTAGCCGTACTCACCAAGATCGACGCCGATCCGCTCACCGAGGGCGCGGTTGTCCTCGCGGTGAAGATCGAGCAGCGCCTTGGCCAGCTCCGGCGACATCGACCTGCTGCCCTTGCGCTTCGGCAGCAGCGGCTCGACCGTCCGAGCAAACACGGCGGACGGATGCCAGTCCTTGCCGAGGCGCTCGCGGACAGCGAGCTTGACCGGCATCGGGACCCGGTTGACGAGCTTGGCGAGGCCGAGCGTGACCGGTGACCAGCTCTCGTTGACGCGCTCGCCCGCCTCGGGGAACACCCCCTCGAGCTCCGCGAACGCGTAGAAGCGCCGGAGGAAATCGTCGGCGTCGGCCCGAAACAGCTCGAAGGGCAAGGTCAAGACGGCGTCCTCGCCCCAGCGCGCCCGGAACAAGGAGTCGAAGGCGAACCAGTCGAGATCGCGGGCGTCGACGTTGGGGCCGTTGTAGAGCCCGATGTTGTAGCGGTCGAACTGCCCCTCGCCGCGGTAGTTGAGGTAGCGCTCGATCGTCGTCGACCACCCGGCCTTGAGCAGCTGTGAATAGGCCGAGGCGACCCACGAGTCCTGCCGCCGCACGACCAGCCAGATCTTGGCCGCGGGGAACATCCGGGCGAGGAGCTCCGTGTTGACCGCGAGGTTGCTGTGGTTCTCGGCCGGCCAGCCGACGATCGCCTCGGAGCTGATCAACACCGTCGGCTCCTCGACCTGTGCGAGCCACGCAACGATCCGCTCGCGGTGGGCTTCGACATCGACGCAGGCCGCGTTGCGAAACAAGAGCTCGAGCAAGAAGCGCTCGATCGGGCCGTCGTCGGGCCGCGCGCGGTGATAGGGATGAACGAAGCGGACCCGCGGCAGGGCCGGAAACACCCGCTCTTGCAAGAAGGTTGTCCCGGTCTTGTGGAGCCCGACGTGGAGGATGATCTGCTTGTCGTGCATGCCCGCGGCCGCACTATCGCACACCCCTACCCTGCTGCTGCCTTCGCCGCCTCCCGACGCTCGCGCTCGGCCTCGATCTCGTGGCGCCGCTGCCAGCGATCGAGGCGGGGCTTGGTCGCGCGATGAATCTCGCTGTCCGGGACCGAAGCCAGGCCGTGGCGACGCCGGATCTCGTTGGTCGGCTGGGCGTCGGGCTCGGTCGCGCAGCGGGCCCGGTAGACCCGCTTTTGCTTGCCGTGGGCCTCGAGGTAGGCGGCCGGATCGTAGGGCCCGCGCTCGCGCATGAGCTTCGGAGGCGGGACCGCGTACCACTGCTTGATGATCTCCACGGTCCGCGGGAGCTGGCCATCGTGCTCGAGCGCCCACTTGCGGCAGTGATAGCGGGCGATCCACTTTTGATAGTGCTTGGCGTCGCCCGTGACCCGGCGGGTGATCTTGCCCATCCGATCGTAGATCAGCCAGGGTGAGACCTTGTTCCGGGGCGAGTTGACGTCGGTATAGAGATCCCAGAGCTGCCCGTCCTGATCGGTCACGAACACCTTCATGAACACGTTGCTGCGCGTGGGGTTGGGCGCGAACATGTTCCAGCTCTGATAGGTCTGGGTGATCTGAACCCAGGGCAGCACGACCGCGCGCGCGGGCTTGCGGAAGCTCGCGGTGCAGTCCTTGTCGGGGATCGAGTGGGCGGCGAGGGCCGCGAGGTGCACGGCGATCAGGGTCCCGACGAAGGCCCGGCCAAACCACCCGTAGGCCCAGGTCCACGCGTCCGGCTCGGGCTTGGCCTCGCTCGCCTCGCCCCTGCCCAGACCCTCGCCCACGCGGGCCACGATCGCGTACACGAGCGGGGTGAAGATCCCGACCAGGAGCGACCACCACCAAAATCCGTGGCCCTGAACCTTGGCGAGCACGGCCGCGGCCACGAACGCAAAGCCGGCGAAAATGACCCCGGTCGGGACCGCCCGACGATCGTGATGCAGCTGCGGCAGCGAGCGATCCTCGGTTGGCGTGATCCGCTCGCCCCGGGCGACCCAGGCCGGGATCCCCGGAACCCCGAGCCGCGCGAGCCCCCTGCCCACGCGCCGGGCCAAGATCGCAACCTCGGTCCCGTTGAGGACCGCGACGTAGACCGCGATCATCACGGGCGCGAACATCCCGATGTTCATCAGCACCAGGATGTGCAGGTGAAACAAGAGCCCGAGCGTCAGCCAGAATTTGCGACCGGCGAAGATCGAGAAGAAGCGGTCGAGATCCAGGGTCAGCGTGCGCCCGCGAAGGGTCCACTCAAAGGGCCGCTCACGGAGGCGATGCCAGCCCCAGGCGATCCCGACCATGAGCCCCAGCCCGGCCCCGAGCGCCAGCCACTGCACGGTCCGGACCGCAGGGATCCCAGCTTTGTCGACCGGGTAGTGGACCGGCAGCCCGACCCAGATGATCGCGAGCGCCCCGAGCCCGAGCACCGTCCAGGCCGCGCGCAGCCCCCATCGCCGCCACCCCGTCGGCGGCTCGAGGCGCTCGCGCCGGGCCCAGCGCACGATCAACCCGAGCACGACCAGCGGAAAACCGATCTGCCAGAAGTGAACGGTCCAGGTCATGATCCGGAACACGTTGGTCCCGAACACGTAGCCGATGAACTGCGTCGGCACGCGGTTGAAGTGGTCGAGGTTGAGCGCGTAGTAGAGCGAGTCCCCCCGCCACCACACGCGCCCGGTCTTGGCGCAGCCGGTCCAGAAGTAGATCGTGGCCAGCTGCAAGATGATCAGCGTCCGCGGCCACGCCGGGATCCGCCGATAGATCGCCGCGAGCCCGCCGGGCTGCGCCTCGCTCGGGGCCACGCCCGCGCCCCCGCCGGGACCCTCGCGGGTGTCGAGCTCGCCCGCGCGCGCGAGCCGACGACAGCGCAGCCAATTGTCGATGCTGTAGGCGTGGCCGCTCTTGGCCAGGACCAGGTAGATGAACATCACCCGGAACACCGAGTCGGCGCCCGACATGTAGATCGGGTTGCGGCCCATGAACCCGAGCGTGAGCACCAAGCTGATCACCCCGCTGAGCCGGGTGCGAAAGCCGACCAAGAACGCGACCGTCGCCAGCTCCCAGATCGCCAGCTGGGTATAGAAGGCCGGCGGCGAGTCCCAAAAGTAGAGCAGCGAATAGCGCGGGCCCCGGAGCCAGCGCAACATCGCGAAGCCATCAAAGAAGCCGACCGGCTCACCGTCGACGCCCTCGCCGTAGCCCGCGAATTGCCGCCGGGCCAGGTTCTGCCGGGCCGAGTCGGTCATGAACAGGCCCTCGTCGGTGAACAGCAGCTCGAAGTGCTGCCACATGTTGTTGATGTTGATCAACAACACCACGCAAAAGGCCACGCGAAAGGCCGCGATCGCCCGGGGGTCTTCGGTCCGCAGCCAGAACCGCCGCCAACGCTCGCGGTCGAGCAGGATCAGCGCCCCGACAGCCAGCGCGCATAGAAAGGTCAGCCATCCGATCGTCGGGCCCAGCGCGAGGGCCTCGAGGTTTGGCGGGGACTTGGCAGCGAGTAGGAAGACCGGCATGGGAAGACAAAATTCCGACGGTCGCGACCCCACCCGGGCCGCGACCGCCGAGGACCTCAAAGGCCCCGGTGACCTTCGTCCTCGGATTGGTCACGCAGCCAGCGAACCATTCCCCAGACGAAGCTCAAGATCACGATCCACAGCCCCGCCAGGACCCAAAACGCCCAGAGGTCGGGGCCAGAAGGCCGGAACATGGTCAACATCGCGCTCAGTGAGGGTTCAATCGACATGGTGATCCGTGCTCCTGCCGATCAACCTGCACTACCGGCGCCGGCTTCTAAAGCGCACTCTTTTCGTGCGCTGACCCTCCATAGTTGGCACACGCCCACAATGGCGGTCAGTGCCTGCAATCTTTGCTGCGAAAGCGGCTTGCGCGCACGACTTGCCGCGACTCGACGGGCCCATCGATCTTATTGATCGAGGGGCAGATGCTCGCATCGAACATCGACCGGACCCGCGCGCTCGCGCGCAACGACCTGCGCCCGGGGCCGCGCGACACCAGCTCTCCGACCGCGGCCGAGCTCGGTGCGCTGACGGCACAAGACGCTCGCCCCCGAGCTCGTGCGCGAGCCGCGAGGCGAGCGGTCGATCGAGCTCGACGCCCGCGTGACCGACGCGGATCAGCTCGACCTGCTCGACGCCGGGCTCAACGCGATCGGGCGTGTCTGCGACGGTGTAGCAGCCCGGGTCAGGGGAACCCGAGATGGCCGTCACAGCGTGACGACTGATAATGACGAACCGATCAAGGCACTTTGAACCACAGTAGGGGCGAGCCACTCGCTATCGAGGATAATGCAAATGTTCGATCTTCTGTCCGCAACCGTCACTCTGCGACTCTTTGGTCCATTGCTCGTCGGCGTATTCTTGGCCATTTCGCTCTTTGTGCTTGGCCGCCTGGTCGCGACGCGGAAAATCGCCCACGCGCTCGACACTGACGATTTCGACGATCCCGGCATCCCGCGTCTCGTTACACCCGACGCCGACGTGCCCGGGTCGATCGAGCACGTGCCGACCCGCGAGTTCGTCCGCGCGCGTGACTCCAAGCGCCAAGTGGCATAGAAGCGCCTGAGACCGGGTGGTCGCCCAGCGCTGTCACACCGTGTACCCTCCCCCGCGTGCGCCCCTACCTCGATCTCCTCGAGCAGATCCTCGACCGCGGCGTCGACAAGAGTGACCGCACCGGCGTCGGGACCAAGAGCATCTTCGGTCACCAGCTCCGCTTCGACCTCGCCGCGGGCTTCCCGCTCGTCACAACCAAAAAGCTCCACCTGCGCTCGATCATCCACGAGCTGCTGTGGTTCTTGCGTGGCGACACCAACGTCGCCTACCTCCACGAGCACAAGGTCTCGATCTGGGACGAGTGGGCCGACGAGCGCGGCGAGCTCGGGCCGATCTACGGCCGCCAGTGGCGCAGCTGGCCGGGGCCCGACGGTCAGACGATCGACCAGATCTCACAGCTCGTCGAGCAGCTCCGCCACAACCCCGACTCGCGCCGCCTCGTCGTCAGCGCGTGGAACGTCGCCGAGCTGCCTCAGATGGCGCTCTCACCTTGCCACTGCCTGTTTCAGTTCTACGTCGCCGAGGGCAAGCTCAGCTGTCAGCTCTATCAGCGCAGCGCCGACGTGTTCCTCGGCGTCCCGTTCAACATCGCCTCCTACGCGCTGCTGACCATGATGATCGCCAAGGTCGTCGGGCTCGAGTACGGCGACTTCGTCCACAGCTTCGGCGACGCGCACCTGTATCAGAACCACCTCGACCAGGCCCGGCTGCAGCTCTCGCGTGAGCCGCGGCGGCGACCGCAGATGCTGATCGAGCGCGCGCCGGCCTCGCTGTTCGACTTTCGCTACGAAGACTTCGAGCTCGTCGGCTACGATCCCCACCCGCGGATCTCGGCCCCGGTCGCGGTCTAGCAGCCCGGGGTGCAATGCCTCGCGCCGCCTCGCTTGGCCTTTTCGCCGAGGGCTTTGTCGCCAAAACTTGCAGTACGCCCGGTACAGCGGCGTTTTGGCTTCGCGCCCTCGGCGCAAATTCCGGCGCGAGGCGACACGATGCATTACACCCCGGGCTGCTAGCGCGGCGATCTGTTCGAAGGTCAAGAGCGTCAGAACGAGGCGCCGCGCGCGGAGGAGAGCTCTGTCTGCGGCCGCGCGAGTTGCGTTGCGCCCGCCAGTTGTCGCTCACGATCGTTGGGCTAGGTTCGAAGCCAATCATGACCGGGGCCCACGTCACCGCACCCAGTTCAGCCCGTCTCACGAAGCTGCTTCGATCGGTCACGCACGACCATCATCGCGCATTGCAAACACTGCCTGCGTTCGAGCTGCTCCTGCGTCCCACCCTCGATGTGGACACCTTTGGGCTGATTCAGACCCGCTTCTTCGGCGTGTTCGAGCCGCTCGAGGCGGCGGTGCTCCGGACACAGCTGTGGCCGCGATTGGGCCTCGTCCCCGCGCCGAGAGCACCTCAACTAGCGAGTGATCTCGTCGCGCTCGGCTATCACCCACACAGCCTGCCACGCCAGCCGATCGCCGGTCCGCCCGATCTCGCCGCCAGCGCCGGCATCGCGTACGTGCTCGAGGGTTCGCGCTTGGGCGCCCGGGTGGTCGAAGCCTCACTCTCAACGCATCGCTGGTACCAAGGCCTGCGACAGCGCTTCTACGATTGCGATGCATCGGTCGCGAAGAATCGCTGGCAGCGGTTCACGACGGCGCTGGAACACAACATCGAGCCCGTCCACCACCAGAATTGCGCCGACGCCGCAAAACACACCTTCACGACCTTCCATCAGTGGATGAGCCAGGTCGACGCCGACGAGGCGATATGCGACCAGTAAGCGAGACTGACCTCCACGAATGCGATGAAGAGCCGATTCATCGGATCGGATCGATACGTCCGAGCGGATGCCTGCTGGGCGTGAGCCCCGAAGAGCTGGTCGTCGAGATCGCCAGCACGAACGTCAACTCCCTCTTCGAGCGTCCCGTCGGCGACGTGCTCGGTCGTGCGCTCCCCGACATCGCGCCGCCCGACACCGTCGCTGCGCTGCGCCGGAGCCTCAATGGAGTACGGCGCGGCTCACGAGTGCTGCACCAATACACCTGGAACGAAGACCGCCCGCCGCTGGCGACCATGTTGTCGCAGGAACACGACCGCGCGCCCTTCCTGGTCGAAGCGCTCCTCCAGGAGGACCCACTGACCGAAGTCGCAGCGCGCTTTTGTCAGGTGTTCGACGTCTACGCCCTCGCCAGGCTCCGCGACGTCGGCCAAATCATCGAGTGCCTGGTCGGGGCAATCCGAGAATTGACCGGGTACGACCGGGTCATGGCCTACCGGTTTGCCGACGACGGCTCGGGACATATCATCGCGGAGGCGGCTCGTGCCGACCTCGAGAGCTACCTCGGCCTCCACTACCCCGCCTCTGACATTCCGGCGCAGGCCCGCGCGCTGTTCGTCCGCAATCGGGTCCGCGTGATCGAGGACATCGCCTACACCCCCGTGCCGCTGGCCGGCCACAGCATCTCACCTTCCAACCTCGATCTGTCGGGCTCGTACTTGCGCGGAGTGTCCCCGATCCACCTGCGCTACCTCCACAACATGGGGGCAGCGGCGAGCCTGTCGATCAGCCTGGTTCGAAACGACCGGCTCTGGGGAATGATCGCGTGTCACCACACAACCCCGCGGGTAGTGGCGCCTTCGCTGCTGATCCTGACCGAGATGCTGTCGCAGGTGCTGTCGGTCGTCTGTCACGGAGCCGAGCGGGAGGAGCAGGCGGCCCTCGCCGCGTCTTGCGCGATCCGGGTCAACCAGTTGTTTGGGAGCTTCTCCGCAGGTCCGACCTGGCAGCTCGCGGGGATGGAATTGCTCGGGTCGCTGTCCGCCGCGCTCGGTGCCAGCAGCGCGGCGCTGGTCAACGGAGCCGCCATCAAGCGAACCGACAACGCGCCCCCCAGGTCGAGCCTCGACACCCTCGCAACCTGGCTCGACACCACCGAGCAGACCTCCGTTGCGACCAACGAGCTCGCCGTGAGCATGCCGAGCCTGGATCTCGAGCTGCCGCCGGGTCTGCTCGCCGCGCGCTGGGACCAACGGCCACGCTCTTGGATCCTGCTGTTTCGCGACGAAGTCGCCCACACCGTCACCTGGGCGGGCGACCCGACCAAGCCGGTCAAGCGGAGCCCCGACGGCCTGCTCGCGCCCCGCGACTCCTTCCGTGCCTGGAAAGCCGAGCTGAAGGGCAAGGCCCTCCCGTGGAACACGTGGGAGGTCGAGGCGCTCACACGCATCGCCAGCCCCCCGATCGCCCCGGGCACCCCGCTGACGCCGTGGTCGGAGTTCGGCGCATCGCCCGACTCGGTCCTCCTCGTCGACGCCAACGGCGTCGTGCTCGACTTCAACATCGTCGCCGGGCGGCAACTCGCGCTCGAGGCCGGCGTACACCGGGCGCTCGGATCGCTGGTCAACTTTGATCCAACGGTGAATGTCGAGGAGATCGTGGCGAGCGTCCTCGACGGGGAACTCTGGGTCGGTCAGTGCGAGAGCTTCGACGAGCCCCCGCGCAGCTACGAGGTCACCGCCACTCCGGTCGAGGGAGCGAACGAGGAGGTCACCCACATCGCCATGTCACTGCGCGACGTGAGCGAGCGGATTCGCCTCCAGGCCCAGCTCAACCAGGCTCAGAAGATGGAGTCGATTGGCCAGCTCACGGGCGGGCTCGCCCACAACTTCAATAATTTGTTGGTCGTGATCCTCAACTGCGCCGACATCGCTGCCATGCGGCTAGAGCCCGACCACCCGGCTCAGCAAGAGCTCGCGCTGATCCGCTCGACCAGTGAGGACGCCGCACGAATCGTGAAGGATCTGATGTCCTTCGCTCGCCAGGAGCGCTCGGTCGCCGACCACACGGACCTGCGCGTCCGGCTCGAGCACATCACGCAGCTGCTCGAGCGGACGATCCCTGCCCGCATCAAGCTCGAAACCGACATCTCCGAAGCCCCGCTTTGGGTCACGATTGATCCGAGTCAATTCGAGCAAGTCATCGTGAATCTGGTCATCAACGCCCGCGACGCCATCGAGAAAAAAGGCACCATCTTCGTGCGGGCCGGCGTCACCTACCTCAGCGATCAACGGGCCCACGGTCGCAAGCTGCCGCCAGGCTCCTACGTGCGCGTCGACGTCGAGGACACGGGCAAGGGCATGCCCGCGCGGGTGCTGAGCCGCGTGTTCGAGCCCTTTTTCACGACCAAGACCGACACCCGAGGCACAGGGCTCGGGCTGTCGAGTTGCCACGGAATCGTCTCCCGCGCGGGCGGCCACCTCGAGGCACGCAGCACCGTGGGCAAGGGCAGCCTCTTCACCACATACTTCCCGGTCACCAGCGCGGACGAGACGACCGAGGACACCTCGGTCGAGGCCACCATCCCCACGACCTCAGCCACGCTGCTGCTCGTCGACGACGACTCCACGGTCCGCACGGTGACCGGACGCATGCTGCGGATGCTTGGCTACGAGGTCCTGGAGGCCGAGTGCGGCACCCAGGGCATGGAGTTGCTCGTGGAGTCGCCCCACATCGATCTGATCCTGACCGATCAGATCATGCCAGGGATGAGGGGCGACGAGTTCGCAGATGCAGCCCAGGCCGAGCGCCCGGACCTTCCGGTCGTCATCATGTCTGGCTTCGCCTTCGACAATTGGCCCGACGACGCCCTCCACCGCCGATTCCTCCACAAGCCCTTCGAGATCAAAGTCATTCGCGCCACGATCGAACAGCTGCTGCAGGAGTGTCGTGCCAACGACGCTGCGAGCGCGTCCGCGTGCCCGGGCTGAGCGCTCAGGCCCCGAGCGCCGCGGTGATCTTGGGCACGATCGCCTCGGCGACGATCCGGGCCCCGTGGAGGCTGTAGTGGACGCCGTCCTCGGTCCGAACCCGAACATTCTTGCCCGCGATCTTGGCGAACTCGGCGTAGCCCTCGACCCCGGGCATGAGCCCGCGCGTGGTCAGGTAGTGGCCGTTCGGGCGCGCGGCCATCTCGGCCTCGTAGATCCCGTTCATCCGCTCCATCCGACCGTCGAGCTTGTTGGACTTCATCTCGGGCATGCCCATCCAGAAGATCTGCTCGCCGCCGGGCGCGACGGCGTCGGCGAAGGCCTGCACGCGCCTGCGGTATTCGGCGACCCAGCCCGCGTCCTCCCAGCGAGTCCACTTGGGCTTGGCGTCCTCGCCCATGAACAGGGCCTGGCCGTCGTTGCCGCCGAACATGACCACGACCGCGCTCGGCGAGGAGCGCTGGCAGTAGCGCTTCGCGGCCGCTGGCCAGTCGTAGAAATCGGGGCGCGCGAGCCCGGACGAGCTCTTGGCGTGGCGCTCGGTCGTGAACCCGGCGTCGGCGAGCGCGGCCTCGATGTTCTTGCCGAGCGCGCCGTGGATCGTGCTGCCGCCGAGGACCAGGACCTTCGAGCCGCCCGCGCGGGCGCCCCGGGGGAGCAGCGCGGCCGCCAACGCGCCGCCCAAACCGAGGGTGAAGCTTCGCCGATTCAGGCACACGAACTTCGACATGGGCCGGAGTTAAAGACGAAACTGGCGAAAGCGCAAACTCCCGACGAACTCGGCCGTAGTGCAAAGCGAACGCGCGCACAATACGCTCACCGCCCTCCCGCACCCGAGTACCCAGCCCCACCGAGCGAGCGAACGCAGCGAGGGCGCGAGCGGCCCTGCGTGGCAAGGTGCAGGGCGCCCGTGGGGGGCCGGGCTAACCCGGATATTCCCAGGCGGCGGTGTCGAGCTCGACGAGGGTCAGCTTGCACGAGCCCGAGGGGATGCCCTCGAGCCGGGCGATCCCAAACCGGTTGGTGTGGCCGCGCCTGAGCGATCCGTCGGGGAGCTCGATCTCATACGCGACCCCGCTCACGGGCTGCTCGTCTTCGTCCTCGACGAGGATCTCGACCCAGTCGTTGGCCTCGACGATGCCCTCGGGCTCGGCGGGGGTGTAGACCGGCGGGGGGGTCGCTACGGGCAGGCCCGGGCTGACGGTCGGCAGCGGCCGCCGAACGACGACGAGCTCGCCGCGCTCGAATTGCCTGCGCAGCGCAGCCCCGAGCCCGGCGTCGCTCGGCGCCGCGCCCCGATAGCCGGAGCACTGCAGCAGCGCCCGCAGCCGATGGACCGACCGATCGGCCAGGGCCGAGCGCAAGAGCCGGTCGAGGGCGCGGGCGTCGAGGGTCACGAGGTCCCCGTCGATGGCCTCGCCGGGCGAGGGCCGACGCCTGAGCTCATACCCGCGCAGCCAGACACGCATCGTCGCAAGCTAGCACGGCGCGGCCGCCCGGTCCCGTCGCCAAGCGATTGACCACTCGCCCGGGACGGTGCGACCATTGAAAGCTCGCTCACGCGAATGACGGGGTTCGCACCCCCCGCGTCGGAGGACCCAAATTGGGCAAAGGAAGTCGACATACGGCCAGCCAGGGAGACTCGGTCGAGAGCATCGCCTACGCGGCCGGACACACCTGGGAGACCGTCTGGGACGCGCCCGAGAACAGTGAGCTTCGCGAACTCCGCAGCAGCGCCCACGTGATCCAGCCCGGCGACGAGGTCTACATCCCGCCGCTCGAGCTCCGGACCGAGTCAATCGCGACCGGCCAGCAGCACAAGATCCGGCGCAAGAGCGTGCCCTCGAAGCTGACCGTGCGCTTCTTGGTCGACGGCGAGCCCCGGGCCGACGCGGCCTACACCTTCTCCTGCGACGGCGTCGAGCGCAGCGGGACCACCGACGGCGACGGCTGGCTCGAGGAGTCCACCCACCCCCTCGCGACCCTCGCCGAGGTCCGGTTCACGCTCGAGGCCCCCGAAGATCCCGACCACCTCGAGGAGCCGGCCGACGACGACGCCGAGCCGGCCGACGACGAGCCCGAAGACGAGGAAGAAGACGACGACGCCCCGCTCGAGGAGGTCTTCCGCTTCGACCTGCGCGAGATGGACCCGAGCTCCGAGCTGTCCGGCGCCCAGGCCCGGCTCCACCTGCTCGGCTACGGCGTCAACGGGATCGACGGCGTCCTCGACGAGCCCACGCGCGTGGCCCTGCGCGCGTTCCAAGAAGACAACGAGCTCGACATCACGGGCGAGCTCGACGACGCGACCGTGGCCAAGCTCGCCGAATTCACCGATGGCTAAGCCAACCCCACTGCCGCCGCCAACCGCCGAAGAGCTCGGCTGGCTACGCCGCGCGCCGCCGACCGACGCCGAGGGTCGTCGGGTCCCCTGGACCCTGGAGATGCGTCGCGTCAACGAGGTCAAGTGGATCGACGAGGTCGCGCACGACCAGGTCACGCTCTCGCGCGTGCTGTTCACGGCCACGCACTGGACCGGCCCGGTGTTCCGCAATTGTGTGCTGCGCGACGTCTCCTTCGCCCGCACGACCCTGGCTGGCGCGCGCTTCGAGGGCGTGGTGTTCGAGCGCTGCAACTTCGAGAGCTCGACGCTCGAGGGCTGCGCGTTCGAAGGCTGCCGCTTCGTCGAGTGCAGCATGCGCTACGTGACCGCGGTCCGGACCAAGCTGCTCCGCTGTGTGTTCGAGGTCCTGCGCGTCACGGTGCTCGAGCTGCGCGAGTGCGACCTCTCGGGGACCCGGTTCGAAAATTGCCAGCTCGAGGGCCCCCGCGTGACCCGGGCCCGGGCCGAGACCCTCGACCTGCGCGGCGGCGAGCTGCGCGGGGCCGACTTCACCGCCTGCACGATCGACAAGCTCAGCCTCGCGGGCGTCGCGGTCGCGGGCCTGCGCATCATCGACTGCGAGTTCGTCAGCGCCGAGCTCCTCGACGCCCGCGTGGCCGAGCTGTCGATCTCCGGGACCAAGGCCCGGCGCCTGACCCTCCGCGGCTGCCCCGAGCTCCCGGGCGCGCGCGTGCTCGACTGCCGGCTCCTCGAGCTGCGCGTCGAGGCCTGCCCGGCGATCCCCTCGCTGCTCGTCGCGGACTCCGTGCTCGGCGGCCTGATGCTGCGCGACGCCGTGCTCTACGACGCGGCCTTCGAGCGGCTCGAGGTCCGCGGCGCCTGCCACATCGTCGGCGGCGCGCTCACGGGCGTGTTCTTCAACGGCGGCAGCTGGGCCCAGACCGAGCTCGTCGACGTCGCGCTCAACGACTACGTGGCCGTCAACAACGCGCGCTTCGAGCAGCTCGAGCTCGAGCAGCTGCAGGTCGACCCGGCCCTCGACCTTCGGCTTCACGACGACACCTACGGCGAGGGCTCGATGACCTGGGGGGACGCCCGTGGCTCGTGACATCTACAACTTCATCTGGACGCTACCACCCCCGCCGGGCCCGACGATCGGCCCGGTCCCGCAGCGGAGCATGGCCACGGTCGCGGCCCGCCACGCCAGCACCCGCGGGGTGATCTTGTATCCGGCGTTCATGACCCCGCTGGTCTACATCGAGGGCCAGGAGGCCGAGCCGTGGCTCGAGCTGCTGATCGCGACCGAGCACCCCCTGACCCGGGCGATGGTCAACGCCCAGCTCAAGATCTCCGCGGGCCTGCGCAGCGAGAAGCCCGTCAGCACCGCGCCGCTGTTTACGTCCGCGACCGGCAACATCATCGTCGAGTCGGCCGGCGAGGTCTCGGACGACGGCGAGACGATCATCGAGACCCACTCGAAGTTCGCCGGGATCCTCCACCCCTCGTTTGGCGAGGCGCTGCGCGACAAGCGGGTCCGGCGGGTCTATCGGGTCAAGATCCAGGCCACGGCGATCCCCTACGTCGCGCCGACGGGCGAGCTCAATTACTCCTTCCTCGAGCGCAAGTGGACCGACTACGCGATGCGCGACGGCGCGGTCACCCGCCTGACGCGGAGGGCCCGGGTCGGCCGCGAGCTCAGCGATCTCATGATCCGCGAGATGCTCACGCGCCGCTTCGGCCCCGACAACCGCTCCAACCAAAACAGCATCCCGGGCCGCGGTCGCTACGCCTTCCCGATGCACGGCAACACCGTCGACATCCGCAAGGTCGACCCCGAGCAGCCGATCCAGTCCTACCACCCGATGGTCGTGATGACCGGCGACGACGCCCACGCCCACGTCAACCTCGGCCACGTCTCGGACATCCACATCAACACCCGCTGGCAGATCCTGGGCAAGAGCAACGCCCGGGTGATCGAGTACGGCGCCGGGCAATACGAGGACGAGTCCCCCGAGATCGGCTCGCTCCTGGCCGAGAACAACCGCAGCTTCCACGCGGTCCTCGGCCGCCTCGCCGGCAGCGAGGCCGACGCGATCATCGTCGGCGGCGACGTCGTTGACCACATCCGCAACGCCTACGACCCGGGCTGCGTGCTGCGCAGCGACAGCACGCCCCGGCAGATCTGGGACGCGATGAACATCGAGGGCGACGCCTACACCGACGCCACCTACCCCGTCGGCCTCGATCTGATCGCCTTCTTCTCGTTCATGTACGAGGCGATGACCGTCCACCAAAAGCCGGTGTTCGGGATCACCGGCAACCATGACTGCTACGTCGACGCCTTCGGCATCTCGCCGCGGCTCAACGCCGAGCTCACCGCCAGCCGGACCAACGAGGGCATCCCCGCCGACCTCAACCTGACCTTCTACGAGGCCCTGCTCGCCTTCGGCCCCAGCGCCGGCTTGCTGCGCAGCGCGTCGAGCTCCTTCGACGCCGACTGGTTCGACTGGTTCCACCTGGTCCTGACCCCCTTCAACGACTGGTGGTTCAAGTTCCCCAACCAGTCGCTGGTCGGGCTCGGCTGGGGCACGACCGAGGACCTCATCGACCCCTTCGGCGGTCAGTCGGGCGGTCACCTGCCGCGCTCCGACGACGCGATCTCCGACGCCCAGCTCGCGCTGCTCCAGCGCGCCGTCGACGAGCGCGGCGATCGCAAGGTCACCTTGACCTCGCACTTCACCTTCTTGAGCTACATCGAGTCGGTGCCCATGCACCCTGGCGGGGCCCGGAGCTCGCGCGGGACCTTTCGCCTCAACGAGAACACGTTGGGGACCGAGAGCTACAGCCACTTCGAGATGGGCACCTTCGAGACCAACCGCGCGACGCTGATGAACATGCTCGCCGGTCGCCAGCTGCAGTGCGTGCTGACCGGGCACTCGCACCGCCGCGGCCTCCACCTGCTCGGCGATCGCAACGGCGATGAGATCCCCGCCGATCTCTTCGACACCGACCCGCGCGATCCCTTGAGCCTGTGCCGCATCCCCGCGGGCCTGACCGCCGCCGAGCCGGCGATCATCGTCTCGGACTCGGGCGGCCCCTACCCCCGCCACAACCGTGACAACGAATTCCTCGGCTGGGGCTCGGACCGCCCCGGCGGGACCCTGGTCCGCTTCGATCGGGCCGACGGCCGCCTGACCGACGTCCGCACGTTGACCGCGACCCGTCGGCGCAAGGCCCGGGGCGCGGTCGTCATGGACTACGTCGACGTCTCGTCCGAGGGCGTGTTCAACGACAACCGGATGCAGACCCAGTGGGTCCCGGCCGACGTCGACTCGGGCGCGGCCCCGGCCAGCGCCTCGCCGGTTTGGTTCATCGACGCCAACTTGACCACCCAGGTCCACTCCACCTGGGGCATGTACATCGAGAAGATCATCTTCGCCGGGCGCCACGGCGATCGCTGGATCCACGTCGAGTCCACCTACGATCGGGCCCACAACGCCTTCGCGGTCCCGGCCGCGCAGACCGACGACTTCCGGACCTGGGCGCGGCTCGTGCTCCAGCCGACGCGCTACGTGTCGATCAAGATGGGCTCGCGCAACGGCTTCATCTCGGGCCGCTACGGCTGGGGCAGCCACTGGAACTTCGAAGTCTTCGCCCAGCCGATCTTTCAACACCAACCCGACGCCCGCGGCCGCATGGTCCGCTTCGTCAGCTATCGAATCTTCCGGCCCCAGCGCGAGATCGCGATCACTGGCCGCGACGTTGCCTGGCGCGAGGCGCCGAACTTCGACTGGCGGATGGCCAACGACCCCAAGTACGCGGACTGACCCCCGCGCCTGAGGCCGGCGGACTCACGTCCGCGGCGCCTTCCTGTTCGGATGTGGGCGCCTACATGCACGCCGGACCGATCAATGCGAGGGGGAGCTCGCGGGCGAACATGTTGCAGCTTGTCGCGGCCGACTACCGGCCGAGCTTGGTTCCATGTTCACGACCACGATCTTCACCCTCACGCGCTGGGGTGCCCCGACCTCCCCCATGTGCTGCGTCGTGGGCGTGAGCGGCCGAGAGGCTGTCGAGGGCGATTGTCTTTATCGTCTCCAAGACTCGGGCCTCCGGCCCGACAACCTCGCTCGCCCCGGTCGACAAACGAGGGTGTGTCAGTCACACACGCCCTCGGGCCCGTCGCAGTCCCCGGCCCCCGCACAGCTGCCGCTCTCGCACTCGGCGTCGAAGCGACAGGCCTCGCCCGCGACCAGGGCCCCCGGACAGTAGGGTTCGTCGCACTCGGTCGGCAGCGCGGCGCGGCGCTCGAAGTGCGAGGGCAGCACGGTGATGCCCGACAGCTCCATGTCGTCGACTTCCTCGGCCGGCCCGCTGCGCTCGCCGCTGGCCCGCTCCCACATCCGCACGAAGTCGTTGGCCGAGTGGCGCAGCGGCTCGACGTCGACGCCGTGCTGGTCGAGATCATCGATCAGATCCCCGAGCAAGCCGACGTGCCCGAGGCCCAGGTCGTCGTAGTCCGAGCCGACCGCGCCGAAGCCCTCGAGCCGCTCGTCGCGGGCCTGACACTGGGCTTCTTCGGTGAACGAGGCCGAGCACGCGTCCGGCCCGAAGCGCGGGCGGGTCTGCTGAATGAAGCCATTGAAGTCCGAGCCGAGCCCGATCGAGACCTTGAGCCCGAGCCGCCCGTAGTCGTAGGCCTGCGCGAACGAGCGCGACGAGCCGTGGCAGGTGTTGGTCACCGCCGAGGGCTCGTAGGTGTTGACCTCTTCGTGAGCGGTGCGCAGGCCGACCATGCCGCCGGTCTCGCGGACCATGCCGACGATCCACGAGGGCGTGGTCTTCTCTTCCCTGCCCTTGGCCGGGAGCATGATCTCGCGGAAGTGGGCGTGCGAGAGGTACAGGGGGTAGTAGTCGTGCTCGACCGCGAGCTCGTAGACGTCGCGGGTCAGGGCCTCGGACATGTGCGCGGTGTCGATCAACATGTCGCGGGCGATCATCTCGCGCAGCAGCGCCTCGCCCTCGGCGGTCAGGCCGTTGACGTTGCGGCAGTTCTCGTCGACGTCGAAGCCGAGGGTCAGCGCCTGGGTCGTGATGCCGCAGTCGCTGTCGAGATGGCAGCTCTCTTCGAATTGCGCGAGGTGGAAGATGCTGTTGTGCGGCGCGGCCCCGCCAAAGCGGTTGTCGAGCTGGTGGACGATCTGCAGGGTCCGGACGCCGAGATCGTAGACCTCGTCGAACTGCGCCCTCCAGTCGCCCTCGCCGAAGATGTGCGAGGCCTCGATGCTCAAGACCAGCGCGAGCTTGTCCTCCTCGATGATCCGCCGGGCGTCCGCGGCGCTGAGGGCGATCTCGACCCAGTCGTTGGCGGCGGCGAACTCGTTGGCCTTTTGCAGCTGCACGCGGACGTCGTCCATCTCGTCGCACTGCGGGCGGTCGACGTTGCCGGGCGGGAGCGCGCGACATAGCCAGTCGAGGGTCACGGCCGAGACAACCTCGATGCGCAGGCCCGAGTCGTAGGCGTCGTGGAGCCAGCCCTCCCAGGACTGCTGGTGGGCGATCGTGTCCCAGCGCGGCCAGCCCTCGAGCTCGGGCCAGCCGCCGGTTCGGTCCTCGTGAAGTCCCGTGTCGCCCTTGCTGCCGGGGACTTCACCGACGATCTCGGAGATCCCGAGGCCGCCGAGGGTCAAGACCGCCTGCAGCAGCGGGACCTGCGAGGCCGCATCTTGGAGCGTCGCGTCGTCGCAGTTCATGAACAAGGGCGCGAGATCATCTTGAAGGCGGGCGTGGTCGCCGGGGTCGCCGCCGTCGCACAGCGCGAGCGCGAGCTCGGCTGTGCCGGTCGCCGAGCCGTGGAGCCAGCCGCCGCCGAAGGCGTCCTCGGCGAACATGTGCAGGTGCAGATCGGCGTAGCCCTCGAGCGGCGGCGGCTCCTGATCCTCGCCGGTCTCGCCGGCGGTCTCGGCGGTCTCGGCGGTCCCGGCGGTCTCGCTCGCGGCGCCGGTCTCGGCGGGCGCGGAGTCCGGCGTGCACGCCGCCCCGAGCAGCAGCGACGAGCCGAACGCCAACGACGATGTGAACGAGTTCAGGTTTATCCGCATGGTCACGCGCATTGCCGCACCTTACATCGAATCTTGCGCGCAATCGTCCGCGGTCGCGGCGACGCGGCCCACGCCAGACCTTGACGGGCCGCGCGGGGGTGTGCGTGCATACCCCGCATGCGCATCGCTCTGATCGCGGCCGCCTCCGAGAACGACGTGATCGGCCGAGACAACGATCTGCCCTGGCACCTGCCCGACGATTTTCGCCACTTCAAGCGCACGACCCGGGGCCACCACGTGATCATGGGCCGGCGCACCTGGGAGTCGCAGGGCAGCAAGCCCCTGGCCAGGCGCGTGAACATCGTCGTGACCTCGCGGCCCGACTACGAGGCGCCGGGGGCCCTCGTCGCGGCCTCGCTCGACCAGGCCTTCGCGCTCGCCGAGGCCGCGGGCGAGGACGAGGCCTTCGTGATCGGCGGGACCCGGATGTACGCCGAGGCCCTCGCCCGCGCCGATCGCCTCTATCTGACCCGGGTCCACGCGCAGGTCGAGGGCGACGCACGCTTCCCGAGCTTCGACGCCGCGCAGTGGCGCGAGCTCGATCGCGTCGAGCACCCCGCCGACGATCGCCACGCCCACGCGTTCACGATCCTGACCCTCGCGCGCGCCTGATCCAAAGCCTCAGACCTCGGCAATCCGCGCCGACGGCCAGACGATCAAAGACAGTCTCCCAGGACTCGAAAGTGGCGGTCGAATCACTCGCCGCTCGAGCGCCTGACGTGACTACAGTTTTCGCCCGCATGGCGACGAGCACCGGCCTCATTGTCACGTCCGACCCCGCGATCGCGCGAAGTCGAGCGGCTGAGGCCAAATCCTACACTGGCATACATCTCGCACGATGCGGGCTCGGGACGCCATTGGGTGCCCTGAGCAGTACTGAACACCCACGTCCAGGCCCCTGCGCGGGCAGGTTTTTGGCTTCGCGCGAACCCGCGCGATATGTGGACCTCCACGATAGAGAGAGTTGAGACGATGTCGGATTACGTCCATGTAGATCAGCACTATGTGCCCCATGTCGAGCGCGCCCGCGAGCGAGCTCGGCGTGCTCCGAGCCTCAGCGCGCTGCTCTTTGATGAGGTCGACGCGCGGACCCAGCTGGGCTTTTTGATCGAATTCTGCGCCCTCGGCGTCCGCTTGTTGCGACCCGCTGAAGACTCGCTCCGCCGCGGCGTCGAGGTCTGCCTCGGCGTCGGTCTCGACTCGATCGCCGCCGAGCTCGACCGCCTCGGCAAGGAGGCCGCGGACCGCCGGCTCCTGCTCATCGACGACTTCGTGCAGCTCGCCCAGCTCTGGCGTGAGCAGGCCGCGATCGACAGCCCCGCGCTCGACCTCGGCGCCCTGGTCCGACGCCCCCAGCCAGCCGCCGCGCTGCGCCACGCGGCCACGCGCGAAGCTGCCTGCGCCGACCCGCTGCCCCTCGCGTTGCTCGGCGTCGAGCTCGAGCTCGGGCGCTTCGCGCTCGACCTTGGCCCCCGCTTGATCCGGGCCTGCGAGCGCAAGCTCGGCCCCCGCGTGTTCGCCGGGCTGACCTACCTCCAGGCCCGGGCCGAGCACGCGGCGCTCGGCAGCGACGAGCTGCTCGGCTGCCTCGACGAGCTGCTGTGGATCGCCCCCGAGTACGGCGAGTCGATCGCGCTCGCGGGCGCCGACGCGCTCGCGGCCCACGTCGCCGTGCTCGAGGTCTGCCTCGCCCGCGGCCGACGGCTGGTCCGCGCCGACGGGGCGACCGACGCGGTCCGCTCGTTCAGGGTCTAGCAGCCCGGGGTGCAATGCATCGTGTCGCCTCGCGCCGGAATTTTCGCCGAGGGCGCGAAGCCAAAACGCCGCTGTACCGGGCGTACTGCAAGTTTTGGCGACAAAGCCCTCGGCGAAAAGG
>NZ_PVNK01000126.1 GCF_002994615.1 Enhygromyxa salina
GGCCACCGCCTGGGTTGGCGTGGGCGTGGGCGAGGTTCTCGATCCGCCAGCCCTGGATGCTGACGAAGTACTTCACGTCGCCGCGCGGGCTGGTCCACTCGCGGCCGCGAATGTCGATCTGGATCCGGACCTCGTCGCCGGCCGCGTAGCCGTTGAGCAGGTCGATCTTGTCCTGGGTGAACTCGATCAGGATCTGCTGCGGGTAGCGACCCTCGGTCACGAGCACGAGCTCGCGCTTGCGGAACGAGGCGCTGATGTTCTGGGGTTCGAAGAGGACCTTGATCTTGCCGACGAGCTCCATGGCGGAGGCGAGGCTCGGACCTGCGTGCGCTGGAGTCAAGGCGAGGCGTCTGTTCCCGTCTACTCCCCGCTACTCCGCCGCTACTCCGCCTCTACTCCGCCTCTACTCCCCCTCTACTCCATGGTCGCTACGTAGCGAAACAGGAATTCGGGGGTCTGAGTGCCCCCGCGCTGGGCGCTGCAGTCGACCTTCGGCAGCGCCGCCTTCAACGCCTTGACCCCGGCCTCACTGAGCTGGTTGCGGCTCAGGTCGAGCCGCGTGAGGTGGGCGAGTCGCTCGGCGTGGCGCACGACGACCGCCGCGCCCTGGTCGTTGAGGCTCCCGCGTGAAAGGTCCAGGCTGTCGAGCCGGGCGACCAGCTCCGAGCTCAGGATCGCGTCGAGCGTCGCGGCGTCCAAGAGCGCGCTTTGGATGCCGAGGTGTTTGAGGGACGCGGGCCAGCTCGCCTGACAAAAATCCGCCACCTCGCGGGCCTGGACCGATGCGGTGCTCGAGTAGACCTCGAGCAGATCCAGATCAGAGCCGGGGTAGCTCTCGGGGTAGCGCAGCGCGTCCTCGTTGTCCTCGTCCCACTCCTCGGGGGCGTAGACGTCGTCGAGGATGCAGTGGACGTAGCCCCCGAGCCAGACCGAGAGCTGCTCGAGGGCCGGGAGCTTGGCGTCTCGAATGGCCTGCAGGTCGGTGGCGTTCGCGTTCGCAAAGCGGACCTCGAGGCGGCGGAGCTTGGCGAAGCCGAAGGCGCCGAAGCCCTGCTGCCCGGAGCACTGGACCTCGAGGACCTCGAGCTCGGGGAGGACCTTGGCGACCGCGGCCAGATCGGGGTGGCCAACGTAGGCGGAGGCGCCCGTCGGGGGGAGCGCTCCGAAGGCCAGCTCGGTCAAGGTCTTGGGCGCCTTGGCCAAAGCGGGGATCACCGCGTTGAAGGGCTGGACGATGTTCGTCGGCGAGCTGTCCCAGTCACGATGGGTCTCGAAGCGCGACGGAGCGCCGTCGAGGACGAGTCGGCGCAGGTAGCGGGCCGCGGGCAGCGTGAACAGCTTCCGCAACCCGTCGCCGAGCACCGCCGAGGTTCCGCCCGAGGTGATCGTGACCTCGTCCATGAAGCCCTGCTGCCAGGTGAAGCTGACGTTGCGCTCAGCCAGGCCGCCGATGATGGTGGGGTTGTCGGCCAGGATCGCGTCGCGCTCGTCGACCTGCGCGGTGTGATCGAGGGTGATCAAGGTGCCCCACGGGTGCCCCGCTGCCTGCAGCCAGTCGCCAAACACCAGCCGCCCCTGCGCGGAGGGATCGGCGTCGAGCTTGGCCAGCTGGGCCTCGAGGGCCTCGGGGTCGAGGGCGGGGGCGCTGTCCTGCGCCGCCTCGACCTCGACATAGCCCTTTTTGGTCTTGGACTTGATGAGCTTCTCGGCGTCTTTTTGCATCGCCGAGGGGTCGGCGAAGGTCTTGGTCTTGGCCTGCCCCTTGGTGCCGATCCGGCCGTAGCAGACGGTGTGCGTGTTGCCGTCTTGCTCGATCTGCCAGAACTTTGCGGCTTTGCCGTCGATGAGTTCGAAGGTGCGCTTCATGGGTCCTTGTGACGTGGTGTGACGTGGTGTGACGTGATGTGACGTGGTGTTGGGTTGGCCTCAGCCCTGGGGGATCCCGCCCGAGGCCAGGTTCAGGCCCCACCCGGTCATGTCCGAGTAGGTGTAGGGCGAGTTCAGCCCGGCGTAGGAGTCCCAGGTCTCGGCCTCGGTGTCGACTCGCCACGCGCTGTTTTGCATGTCGACGAACCACACGTAGCCATAAAAATCCACGCTCACGCCGCGCGAGGAGTTGGTCGGCAGCTGGATCCACTTGCCGACCTCCATGGTGTTGATGTCGATCGCCCGGATCCCCGGCGGGTTGTAGGTGCCCAGCCACATGGTCTGGTTGGCGTCTTCTTGGAGCCCGTAGCCGAGGAGCCCCGGGATCGTGGTCCACTGGTCGGTCTCGGGGTCGAACATGGTTGTGCCGTCACAGTACGCGCCGATCCACGGGCGATCGAGGGAGTCGACGGTGAAGCCGTAGCTGCACACCGACTGGGGCACGTCCCAGATCTCGTAGCCGAGGTCCTCGAAGTCGACCTGCACGAGCTTGCGCGGCGAGTCGTAGGTGATGAACCAGTAGTCGTTCTCGGAGTCGACCGCCCCGCCGTAGCCGCCGAAGTAGCCCGGGCTGATCTCGGGGATCGGGAACTCGGTCTCGAAGCTGCCGTCGGTCCCGTCGAGGCGCATGACGTTGAGGCTGCCGGGCTGGTTCGAGGCCGAGGCCGTGCTCCACACGTACTGATCTTCGACCTCGCAGGTGTTGGGGTTGAGCAGGCCCGAGGTCCAGGCCAGCGGTCGCTGGCTCGTGTAGTTCGGGTCGACCGCGGTGTACCAGGCGATGCAGTCGTCCTCGCCCCAGGCGAGCACGTCGTCCTTGCCCGACGAGGTCTGGAGGCCGGGCTGGCCGTTGGTCATCTCGTCGCAGTTCTCGGGCAGCGCGATGACCTTGGTGACGCCGCCGGTCCGGTTGGCGACCGCGACGTCGCCCGAGAGGTTGACCGAGGTCCGCGACGGGCTGCCGCCGGCGTCGGAGCGGGTGCGGTAGCGGCCCTCCTCTTCGAGGGTCTGGGTGTTGACCTTCGAGATCGTGCCCTCGCCCGAGTTGGCGACCCAGATGTAGGAGAACTCGGGCTCCATGCCCATGTCGCCGCAGCCGCCCATCGACGCGTCGGGGGTCGCCTCGATGTCGAACTTGACGCCGCCGTCGTCGTTGGTGTCGGTGTCGCCGTCACCGGGGTCGCCGTCGCCGTCGCCGTCGCCGCCGGGGTCAGTGTCGCCGGAGTCACCGTCGCCATCACCCGTGCCGTTGTCGTTGGTGCCGTCGCCGGTCTCGTTGGTCGAGTTGGTCGTGATGCCTTCGGCTGCGGAGTTGGCTCCGTCGGCGCTCGACGAGTCTTGGTTGCCGGAGCCACCGCAGGCGGCGAGGAGCAGGGCACAACAGGTCAGGGGGAGGAGTGAGCGCTTGGACATGGTGGGGCCTCGGGTCGTCGATGGGTGTCGCGCAGCATGGCGACGGCGGCATGTTAGCAGGGGCTCGATGTGGTGGGATGATGTGCGTGAGATTCGCGGCTTGAACGTGGTCGCGAGCCCCCTATGAGACTTCAAAGACAGCTTCACTGGGCCGGAGTTGGTCTCGTTGGCGCCCGATGGTCGACGCCTGACCTACTCGAGTTGAGCGGCAAGCCAGCGTCCCGAGATCCGTGGGGCTGGCTGCTGCAGCGGGTGCTCGCGGTCGACATCCGGGCCTGGCCCAAGTGCGAGGGGCGGCCGGCGTGAAATTTCCTGTTCGGCGTGAAGAGGATCCGGACGGGGAGTCTTCTGTGCACCAGAGCCACACGGAGATCCGGACAGGGAGTCTTCATGTGGGCGTCGGTCTGGTGGGCGTCAGAATTTCGCTCAACGAAGCCCAAACACCGGCTGATCCCCCCTCCAATCCCCGTCTCAACGCCGCCGAACCAATACACGCCGGCAGGATGGCTCGCGCGACCCCGCCATCTCTCTATTTCCCACCCGCTACGGCGCCTGCGCGATCACATCAACACCGAATCGAGAGGATCCGGACGGGGAGTCTTCTGTGCACCAGAGCCACACGGAGATCCGGACAGGGAGTCTTCAGGGATCCGGAGGGATCCGGACGGGGAGTCTTTTGTGCACCAGAGCCACACGGGGATCCGGACAGGGAGTCTTCATGTGGGCGTCGGTCTGGTGGGCGTCAGAATTTCGCTCAACGAAGCCCAAAAACCGGCTGTTCCCCCCTCCAATCCCCGTCTCAACGCCGCCGAACCAATACACGCCGGCAGGATGGCTCGCGCGACCCCGCCATCTCTCTATTTCCACCCGCTACGGCGCCTGCGCGATCACATCAACACCCGCGAAGCGCCGCATCCAGTAAGTCCCCGCGGGAAACACCGCCGGCTCACCCGCGAGCAGAGCCGCCCGCGCCGCCGCGTAGTCACGCTCCCACTCCCGGTCCCGCGCCACCTCGTTCAAGACCAGCCTCAGGCACGAGGCCGCGTGCTTCGGTGTGATCGTGAACCGCTCCTCGAAGCTCTGCGGCGCACGATTCCAGCGCTGCCGGGCGAGCTTGCGCTGCCCCATGAATCGACGCCCGACCTTGCGCATGTATCGATGAATCTCGAGCTCGCGTTCGCGCACCGCGTCCATCAACTTGTCGTAGAACGCGTCGTCATCGAGCTTCGAGAAGATCGCCGGACGAACCAGGGTCAGCGAGACCTCCTCGGGCATGTCGCCGTCCTCGTTGAAGATCCCATCCGGCCGCTTGAAGGTCCGGGTCTCGCCGAAGCGCCAGCCGATCGTGGTGAAGCTCGGCCAGTCGCGCGACCACTTGACGAGCCCGGCCTCGACCGGGTTGGTCAGCGTGTAGACGAGGTCCATCAGCGACTCGTCGTCGGTCGGCCGCTGCGTGTCGCATGGGGCGTCGCCGCTCCAAACGCTGTCAGTGCGTCCGAGCTGGGCGTTGCGCCCCCGGGCGACGAGACTGTGCAGGAGCTGCTTGAAGGGCACCAGGTTGGCGTCGGGGTCCGTGAGGTCGGTGTGGTGGTGATTGGACATCCACAGGCTCGAGTGGACCTGGATGCCGTAGCGCGTCGCCGCGTAGGCGAGGCAGTAGCCGAGGAAGTTGGTGAGCTCGGCAGGCTTGTATCCTGGAGAGAAGAGGAACAGCCGGCCGACGCAGCGCCTGGTGATCTTGTAGCGGCCACCGCGCAGAATTGGCCGGGCGCGGACGCGTGGATAGCCGCGGGCGAGGCCGCGGGCTCGGTTTTTCGCCCGACGGGCGGCGCTGGCTTGCTTCTGGGCGGAGGTGGCCACGCAGGGTTCTCGGCCCGCGGCGCCTGGTGTTGCAGGGATTCTTGCAGTTCGTGTGTGTTTGTATTCCGATGAGCTTCAAAACGGTGTTCTGAGGCTAAGAACGAAGCTCCGAGTCCAGATCCCCCAGGTTCGGTAGTCCGGCCCCCCAGTACCCCGGACCTCCTGAGTGATTTGAGGATCAAAGAAAAATTCCGAGTCTGGTTGCCCCGGTTGCCCGGGAGGTGATCAAAGGATCAAAAGAAAGACTCCGAGTCCGGTTGCCCCCTCTCGTCCGGTTGCCCCAAGGTTGCCCCTTGCCCCGGGAGGTGATCAAAGGATCAAAAGAAAGACTCCGAGTCCGGTTGCCCTCAGTCCGGTTGCCCCGCCCCCCAGGGTTGTGGGAGGTGATCAAAGGATCAAAAGAAAGACTCCGAGTCCGGTTGCCCCCCCGCTGCTCGGGAGGTGATCAAAGGATCAAAAGAAAGACTCCGAGTCCGGTTGCCCCGTGCGCTTGCGCTGGTTGCCCCGTGCGTCTGGTTGCCCCGTGCGTCTGGTTGCCCCTTGGCCCAGTTGCCCGGTGATCAAAGGATCAAAAGAAAGACTCCGAGTCCGGTTGCCCCTCTGGTTTGGGTTGCCCCGGAGTCCTTTAGTCCCTAGCCCGTGAGCGCGGCGCCGAGCACAGGAAACAGACGCCCCAACCCCGGCTTGAACTCCATCATCACCAGCGCCCGCCCCATCGCGGGCAAGTTGCGGTGATCCACAAACCACGGCGGCTTGGGCTGAACCCGAAAGGGCAGATCAATCACAGACTTCAAGAGCGGCTCCCACAACAAATTATTGTGCGCCATCCCGATCCCGCTCTGAACATCCTCTTGGGTATTGCCGGGGTACCCACCCCAACCCGAGACCATCAGCGCGCACCCAGCCCCAGCCCAGCCGTTGACCGCGACGGTGCCGTAGCGCAGCTCCGCGATCGCGCCCTCGACCGCCTCGGGGTGGGCCTTGCGGGTCTTGGGATGCACGATCAGCGAGCAGCTGAGGTTGCCCCACAGCTCGTCGTTGGCGAAGGGCACGGCCTTGGCCAAGAACTCGGCCGGGTCGTCGGTCGGGATGTCGACGATGTTGAGCAGCCCGCAAAAGCCCTCGCAGGTCAGCGCCCACTCACCGCTGGTCATCGGCACGTCGCTGACCAGCGTCCACGGGACCACGCCCTCGCCCTTGCGCCCGATGATCTTGTGCTGGGGGTACTTGCTGCAAAACTCCTCCCAGCGCCTGGTCGAGCCCGGGTAGTAGGAGATCCGCGGCGGGCTCGCGGCGATCGCCTGCTCGACGCGGGCGACGAACTCGTCGCGCTGGTCCCAGCCCGAGGCGACCAGCAGGACCTGCGGCGCGGCGCAGTTGTGCCCGGCGTTTTGGGTGAGCGCGGCGGCGAGCTGGCGCGCGTGGTAGTCGAGGTCGCGCTCGGTCCACGGCCCGGGCGTGATGAAGTAAGGCGAGACGCAGCCGAGCTCCGAGGTGAAGGGGCGCTCGTTGAGCCGCTCGCCCGAGGCCTTGCGACGCTCGCGCTCGATTGGGTCGGCGCCCCACACGATCGCGTCGTGGGTCGCGTCGGAGCCGGTCACGTGGATCGTGTCGACCTCGGGGTGGGTGCACAGGTGCTTGCCGACCTCGAGCCCGCCGTAGACGACGCGGACGAAGCCAGCGTCGATCAGGGGCTTGAACGCGCGCTCGATGTGCGGGCCGTCGACCTCGTTGACCGGGTTCATCTTGAGGACCACGACCTCGTCGTCGATGAACAGCTTGTGGAGCATGTCGGTCGGGCCCAAGAAGATCTGGTTGCCCGCGCCCATGACCAGCGCGACCTTGCCGGGCCAGGTCTCGCCCGCCGCCTTGCGCCGATAGATCCCGCCTTGCTCAGCGGGCGCGCCGGGCTCGAGCCACAGGTCGATGTTCCAGCCCGTGAACAGCGCCTTGTCGAGCAGGGTCTGGGGAAACACGCGGACGATCCACTGATCCCCATCGGGCGTGGACCGGCGGCGCTGCGAGACCGGCGGCGGCTTGCCGTCGTGCTCGAGGGTGTGAATCAGGTAGCGGACACTGCGCGGGATGGCGAGGAAGCCCGAGAGCCACTCCTGGCCCTCGGGGTTGGTGCCCGGCTCGATGCCCTTGAGCTTGCAGGAGGTCGCAACCCACGCGTCGGCCTCGGCCTCGAGGGCGATCATGACCTCGCGCAGCAGTTTGAGGCGGATCTCCACGCCGGTCTCGACCCAGCGGTCCGCGTTGGCCCGAATCTCGGCCACGGCGGCGTCGACACTGTCGATCGGAGTCGGGGGGAGGGGGTCGGGGCGAATCCAGGCTTGAACGGCGTTCATTGCGGTCTCCGGGGGCTAGGCAGCCCACCTCCAGTGAGCGCTATCCTCGCACTCGCGGGCTGTGGCGACAAGCCCGTGCACAGGTTGACAGAGCCGGGCCCATGGGCCAATGTCCGCACCCCTTCGGGAGCAAGAGCGATGTCGCAAGTCTGCCAGATCACCGGAAAGCGCCCCCTCGTGGGCATGAACGTGTCGCACTCGCACATCCGCACGAAGAAGCGCAGCCTGCCCAACCTCCGCTGGAAGCGGTACTGGCTCGGCAGCGAGAATCGCTGGGTGCGTCTGCGGGTCAGCAGCAAGGGCATGCGGATCATCAACAAGAAGGGCCTCGAGACGGTCGTGGCCGAGCTCCGCGCCAAGGGCCAAAAGATCTAGCTGGGCGTGTCCTGGGGGTTTCGGGTCCAGCTCCCGAAGCTTCCGGTCAAACTAGCCGAGTTATGCTGATCCGCTGATGGCCACGTTCAGCAACGGCGAGTACATGCTGGTCGCCAGCATCGCCGCGCTGTTCGCCATCCCGCTGCTTCATCGCGTCGCGGAGCGTGCCGGTCGGGCCTACTCTTTGCTGGACGGCTTTGTCGTCGTGGCGGTGGTCGGGCTGGCGCTGCTGGAGATCATCCCGCTCGGCGTCGAGCTGGCCGGGTGGCCCGCGCTGCTGGCGGTGATCGTCGGGCTGCTGCTGCCGAACTTCGCCGAGCGGCGCTTCGGCGGGAAGTCGACCCGCCGCGCCGCGGCCTGGGCTGCGCTCGCGGGCATGGCCTTTCACGCGTTCACCGACGGCCTCGCGCTGGTCGGCTCGCAAGCCCACGGACACAGCGAGGCGCTGGGCTGGGCCGTGACTCTCCATCGCGTGCCCGAGGGGCTGGCGGTGTGGTGGATGCTGACGGGCCCCGACGCCGACGACAAGTCGGGGCGGCGCGCCGGGTTCGTGGGCCTGGCCATGCTCGCCGCGGCCACGTTGGGCGGCTACGTGGTCGGCGGCGCGACGACGGTGCTCGACAACAGCGGCTTCGTCGGCCTGCTCGAGGCCTTCGTCGGCGGGCTCTTGCTGCACGTGGCCAGCCACGGGCTCGGCAGCTCGCGATCGAAGCGGGCGGCCGAACATCGCTACTTGCCCGGCGTCGGCGGGCTCCTGGGCCTCATCGCGGTCGTGGGCTTGTTCGTGGTCCCGGCGGCGCGCGAAGGGCAGGCGGCCTTCGAGGCGTTTTGGGAGCTGCTGCTCGAGAGCGCGCCGGCCTTGCTCCTCGCGTATGGCTTCGCGGGCTTGATCGGCAGCGTGATGGGCGAGGCCCCCGCGCGCTGGCTTCGGCGCGGCGGCGCGACCTCGCAGGCGATGCGCGGCGTGGTCTTCGGGCTGCCGCTGCCGCTGTGCTCGTGCGGGGTCGTGCCCGTGTATCGCTCGCTCGTCGATCGTCGGGTCCCGGCCACGGCCGCGCTCGCGTTTTTGGTCGCCACGCCCGAGCTCGGGCTCGACGCCGTGCTGCTGTCGGTCCCGCTGCTCGGGGTCGACATGGCGCTGCTGCGGGTCGGCGTGGCCTTTGTGCTGGCGCTGGCGATCGGTGGCGTGGTCGGCGGCTGGGCCGAGCGCCGGGCGGCTGAGCTCGCGCCCGCGAGCGCCAAGGTCGAGGTCCCGCGCGACGCTCCGCCGCCCGAGCCCAAGCCGCTCGCGGGGCGCCTCGTCGACGGCCTGCGCACGGGCTACGGCGAGGTCCTCGACAGCACCGGGCCATGGATCCTCGTCGGCTTGATGTTCGCGGCGCTGATCCAGCCATGGATCGACGCCGAGTTCTTCACGAGCCTCGGGCCCGTGCTTCAGGTCGTCGCGTTCGGGCTGCTCGGGCTGCCGGTCTACGTGTGCGCGACCGGGGCCACGCCGCTGGTGGCGGTGCTGATCGCCAAGGGTCTGTCGCCGGGGGCGGCGCTGGCGTTCTTGCTGACCGGGCCGGCGACCAACGTGACGACCTTCGGCGTGCTCGAGCAGCTCCACGGGCGCAAGGTCGCGCTGGCGTTCGCGGCGGCGATGATCGTCGGTGTGCTCGGGCTCGGGTGGGGCGTCAACGCGCTGTGGCCGGAGGTGGGCGCCGCCAGCGGTGTCGCGGGGAGCCATGAGGGCCACGGGCCGCTGGCGATCGTGAGCGCCGTGTTGCTCGGTGGGCTGTTCATGGTCTCGCTCGTGCGTCAGGGCCCGCGCGGCTTCCTCGGGCGTCTGTGGGAGCTCGGTGGTCACGATCACGATCACGGTCACGGTCACGGTCATCATCATCATCATCACGATCACGACCACGACCACGACGATCACGACCAGGCGGCAGCTTCGCGGGGCAGCAGCTGCTGCAGCCACGATTGCCACTAGCGTTTGTTTTGCGCGACCGCCTGGAGGCTGCGATGTCAGCTTTAGTGAATGGGAAGCTCGCAGACGAATGACCTGAATGAGACCACCGCGCCTGGCGCCGACGCGCCGCTGGAGGACCCGGAGACGATCGCCGAGCTCGAGCGCACGCTCGCGGAGTTTCATGCCAACCCCGCCGAGGTCCTCGCCCGTCAGCCGGAGAAGACCGACGAGGACGGTCAGGTCGTGGCGGTCAGCGCCTTCTCCGAAGACGAGCTTCGAGCCGGTCGTCACGTGATCGCCAGCGACCAGTATCGCAAGTTGCACAGCACGATCCGAGACGGCGTCATCATCACATTGTCGGAGACGGTGCCGGGGCGGGCGCCCTTCGCGGACAACGATCGCGCCGAGGACCTGGTCGACACCCTCGAGCACACGCGCCTCGACGAGATGCACGCGCAGGGGCTGCGCAAGGCCGAGCTGGCCGAGTCGCCGTGGTCCGATGACTACTGGCCGCTCTACACCGGGGCCCTGGGCCTCCGCTACGCCGACCCCGACTTCCCGCGTGATCGGGACTGGGCGCGCAACCGCGAATACATCGAGGCTCACCCGGCGCCAACGATCGTCGAGAGCGGTGACAGCGAGGCGATCGATCGCCTGTCTCCGTCGGAGAAGTACGATCTCTTGGTCGGGGATCCGAGCGGGACCCTGACCACGCAGATGTGGGAGTGGGGCCGCCGCTACTACGAGGAATACGGCGAGGTCGAGCGCTGGATGGGGATCTGTCACGGCTGGGCTCCGGTCGCGTACATGCTCCCGCGGCCGCGCAACTACGTCGACGTTGTGGCCGCCGACGGCGAGACCGAGCTGCGCCTGTTTCCTTCGGACATCAAGGCCCTGGCCTCGCTCTTGTGGGCCAACGTGTCGACCCTGCGGCGCTTCGTTGGCGGGCGGACCAAGGACAAAGACCCCCCGACTGACGAGGTCGGGCGGCTGCTGGCGCCCGCGGCCTTCGACACCAACCCGGCGACCTGGCACCTGTCGGTGGTCAACCAGATCGGCGTCGCGCGGCGGGCGTTCATCATCGACGCGACCTACGATCACGAGGTCTGGAATCAGCCGGTCTACGCGTACCGCTACTCGTACTTCAACCCCAAGACCCGCACCTTCCAGTCAGGCCTCGACGGCGCGATCGTCGATTACGAGGACTTTCGGGCCGACGACAAGTTTGCCAAATATCGCTCGAGCGAGGTCGAGAAGATCGTCGGCGTGATGATGAAGCTGACCTACGTGACCGAGACACCCCCCTCGCAGCGCCGCGTGGACAGCGAGGACCACGACCGGCGCCACACGGTCCAGTACATGTACGACCTCGAGCTCGACGCGCAGACCAACATCCTCGGCGGCGAGTGGTACCAAAACAAGCACCCCGACTTCCTGTGGACGCCGCTGCCCGGCGTGCGCGCGCGGGCCTCCGCGGATGCCTTTGCGATGGGCACCTGGGCTGCGCCCGGTGAGATCTTGCCGGAGTGGTGGCGGCTGGCGGCTCGCTACGCGTCGCGGGGCCTCAGGCCTGCGCCGCTGAGCAAGGTCGTCGAGCAGCTCATCGCCTTCGCCAATGCTTGACCGGGTCGGGCAGACCCTGGTCTGCGCGGGCCTCGTCGCCTGCGGGGCGCCGTCGGCAAAACCGGAGCGCTCGGCGCTGGAACCTGCTCGCGCGCTCGTGCGCGAGTCGGCTAATGCCAGCGCGGAGGCGCCCCGGTGTCGGGACGCGTGGGCCGCCTCGCCGAAGACCGACTGGCGCTACGACTTTGGCCGCGACGCACGTTGGACTGCGCGCGGCAACGAGGGCTACCAAGACTACGCCGCGCGCGTGAACCGGACCGGGTGCGTCAAGGACTGGACTGTGCTGATCTACATGGCGGCCGATGTCGGCGACCTCGAGCCCTTCGCCGTGTGGAACATCCACGACATGGAGATGCCGCTCGCGGACGGCTCGGCGGCGTCGACGGTCGACGCCGACGTGGTCGTCGAGCTCGATCTCGCCGAGCCTCGCGGCGTCCGGCGCATGCACCTGTTCACCCACGAGCAGGGCGCGGCCGCCGAGAACAAGGACAAGGCCGCGCGCGAGCACTTCGTCGGGCGGTCGAAGGTTGCGCGCCTGAGCTCGCCGATCGTCGAGTACGCGCCCGACGAGCCCCAAGATCCGGCCGCGGCGCTGCGGGCCTTCGTCGACTGGGGTCTGCGAAGCTACCCCGCGGACAGGGTCATGCTCGTGGTCTGGGGCCACGGCGCGGGCTGGCGCGCGAGCGACGATCGGAGCCTGAAGCAGCCCTGCCCGGAGGCGCCGAGCAGCGCCGTCGACTTCCTCGCCGAGGGTGGCTTCGGGCCGGACTGCAGCGAGGGCACGGTGCTCGACATCCCGAGCCTGGCGAAGGTCGTCGGCGAGGTCGCGCTCGAGCGGCGCGGCTCGGCGATCGACGTGCTCGTGACCGACGCGTGCTTGATGCAGACCGTCGAGATCACGACCGAGCTGGCCGACGCGGCGCGCTATATCGTGGGCTACGAGCAGGTCGGTCCCCACGCGGGCATGCCCTACCTGCGCCTGATCCCGGGTCTGAACGGGAGCGTGGCCCTGCCCGGGAAGCCGGACCCGCGCTGCGGGCCGATCCGCGACCTCGGGTGTGAAGTGGCGGCGTCGGTGCCCGCGATCTATCGAGCTGCGGTCGAGGAGGGCTTTTATAGCGAGCGGATCCGGGGGACCACCGATGCGCCCGTGTCCGAGACCTACACGGTCTCGACCGTCGACACCCTCGCCCTGAAGCGCAGCCTGGTGCCGGCCATGGACGAACTCGGCGACGCACTGGTCGAGTTCCTCGACGAGGAGCCGCCGCGGACGATCTTGGTCCACGAGCTCCTGCGTCCGGGGGGGCTGCGCGGCTTCGCGGGCGAGACCCGTGACCTCGGCATGGTCTTGACCCGACTCGCGCAGATCGTCGATGAGGCCGAGCTCCTCGGGGCCACGCTCGGCTCGCAGCGGCTGCGGACGGCGATCGCTCGCGCCGAGGCTGCGCTGGAGCTCGCCGTCTTGCGCTCGGCCCACGGGAGCGACTATCGAGGGCCGCAGTTCCCCGACGGCTTCGGCGGGCTCGCGGTCTGGCTGCCGCGCTGCGAGAGCTCACTGCTCGCGCGCCTCGGTGAATTTCAGCGCTCGAGCTTTTACGAGTCGCTCGCGGGGGCGGGCCATCCGTGGGAGCGGTGGCTCGAGCTGAGCTTCGGTCCACAGCCCGATTGTGACTGAGCGGGCTGCTACATCGTGGTGATCGAGACCCGGAGCTCAGGGCTGCCCTCGACCGCGCTCACGAGGATGTCGGTGTCCGCGAGCGAGAACTTGCGGGCCAGGATCCCCAGCGAAGTCGTCGGCGTCTGCTGGACGATCGTGTAGCCCTCGCCGCGCAGGGCGTCCTCGAGCTTGGCGTCGTCGTCGGCCTCGTGTGTGCGCTCGAGTTGGTAGCGTCGCTGATAGACGACCTCGACCTCGCCCCGGGTCTCGCTGTCCTCGACGAGCACGCCGCCGCCGTAGACCTCGTCGAGGATCTCTTGAATGTCGGCGTCGACGGCGGCGGCAAGGTTGATCGGGGCAGGCTCGGGGCTCGGGGTCTCGGCCGCGATCGTCCTGCTCTGGGGCTCGTGACTGGGACTCGGTGTGTCGACGGCCTTTCTCTTGGCGCAACCGGAGCCAATCATCAAGAGCGCGCCGACCACCGCCAATACCGTGAAATTGCCCGACGAAGTACCCATGCTCATGTTGTGACGAATCGTGCGAGTGAACGCAATCGCAGCGAACGCGGACGCGCGCGAGAACACTGGCATATTTAGCGTCGGAGACTGGGCGCGCACGAGGTTCCAGGACTTGGTCTAGCAGCCCGGGGTGCTAGGAGTTGGCCCAGGGATTGGAAATTAAAAATCCCGGCGCTCGTGCATTGCAAGCAATGATGACGAGCGCCGGGATCTGTCGCAGCGGACGCTGCGGACGCGAGCTTGCCTAGCGCATGCCCTTGTCTTCGATCTTGTTGATCTTGCCGTCGGCCCAGCACACGTTGTAGGTCCGAATGGTCATGCCGGCCTTGGCTTCGAAGGTGAAGCAGTCGCCGTCTTTGCCGACGACCTTGGGCTCGCCGAGGGTGTACATGCCCATGTCGTCGTCGGCGACGGTCTCGTCGGCGCCAAACTCTTTGAGCGCGGCGGTCACGGCGGCGTCGGTGCCGTCGAACTTGCCGAGGAAGGCGGTCATCTCGGGGGATGCCTCGACGGCGGCTGCCTCTTCGGGCTTGGCCTCCTCGGGCTTGGCCTCCTCGGGCTTGGCCTCCTCGGCCTTTTTGTCGTCGGCCTTCTTGTCGTCGGCCTTCTTGTCGTCGGTCTTCTTGTCGTCGGCCTTCTTGTCGTCGGCCTTGTCACAGGCGGTCGCGCCGAGGCACAGAGCGAGAAGGCTGGTGATCGCGATTTCGTGGATGCGCATGGGAGCGTGTTCTATCCCAAGGCGGGGTCAAAAACATACCTGGGTCGTCCCAGAGATTTCACACGTGCGGCCCCGCCAGGACTCGAGTGAGCCGCCCCCGACCTCGACCGCTCGGGCTCACCACCGCATCTCGTTAGAATTATTGACCTTTCGCGTGTGTCAGGGGTCCAGCACGATCCCTGGATCGGGCCCTCACTGCGGGTTGGGGTTGATGATGCCCGTGCCCGTACCACCGAGGTAGGCGTAGCTGTCGGCGAAGTCGTAGCCAACCACCACGACGGAGAAAGGCTCCGCGCCGTCGAGGACATGCACGCCGTCCTGCGCGGGGACCCGGGCGACCTCGTAGTCGAGACCGACGGGGACCCACAGGTCATCGTTGACCGCGACCCCGTCGACGGTCACCTCTGCGTCGACTTCACGCGTGAGGACCAGAAAGTCGTTGTCCCACAGGTCGGGGACCAGGACCACGTAGCGCGGGAGGAACTGCTCGACGGGGCTGAGCTGGACCATCGCCGGGTCGCCGCTGTTGAGGTTCACGAGGTTGCCCCAGCCGGTCATGTAGTTCACGACCGCGATCGGCTTGTCGGCGCTGATGAAGAAGTCGCCCGGATCGTCGATGTCGCCGCCCGCGTAGAACTGCAGCTTCTCGCCCTTGTCGATTGCGACCGGGGTGTTGGGCAGGCCGGTCACGGCGTCGGCGGCGTCGATGTTGATCGTGGTGTTGTCCTCGCTCGCGTAGATCATCCACAGTGAGGTCTCGACCGGGTTGTTCTGGCGGTTGGGGACGCGGCTGGCGACGAAGTTCTGGCCCCACAGCTGGAGGCCGGCGATCTGATCTTCGAGGTGGTCGCACGCGACGATGCCGTTGGGGATCTGCACGCACTCGTGACCCGAGAACACGGCGACGGGGTGGTCTTCGTCGGTCGAGATCCGAGTGCCGGTCAGATCGGCCTCTTCGGCGGCGGTCTTGACCTCGGCGACGTCGCCCTCGTTGAGGCCGTTGATCATGAACGGGACCCCGCTGGTCCCGGCCGGGACGTCTTGACCACCCGCGGTGTTCTGGGTCGGGATGACCTCGATGTTGGTGCCGTCGTTGAGGGCGACGATCGTCACGTAGCCCCTGCCAATGCCGTCACCCCAGTGGACGGTCTCGTTGACGTGGTCCCACGCGTGGGCAGGGTACAAGAGCGAGGCGTCGGAGGTGAACGAGGCCTGCAACAGCGGGTTGAACTGGTAGGCGATGATCGGCTCGTCGGAGCTGACGCGGTAGGCCCCGCCGACGAGGACGCCGCTGGCCTTGAGGCTGAGATCGGGGAGCGGGAAGACGTGAAGGTCGAGGGGCTCGACGTCCTGGGGCCCCGCGACGACCTCCCAGTTTCCGTTGACCTTGCGCTCGACGGTCACGCTCGCAACGTCGAGCTCTTGCACGTTGGACACGGCGAGCGCGTATTGATCGCCGTTGCCCCCGGAGTGGGTGTCGAGGTCGACGCCGTAGAACAGGCACCCGACGGTTGTCGGCGTGACCTCGGCTTGGGCGCAGGTCTCGGGGATGCCGGCGTCTGGCGGATCGCCGTCGCCGTCACCGTCGCCGTCGCCGTCGCCATCGCCGTCGCCGTCGCCGTCGCCGTCACCATCACCGTCACCGTCACCGTCACCATCACCATCACCATCACCATCACCATCACCGTCACCGGGATCACCGTCGCCGTCGCCGGGATCACCATCGCCGTCCCCCGTCGGGTCGCCGTCGCCGTCCCCCGTCGGGTCGCCGTCGCCGTCCCCCGTCGACTCGCCGTCGCCGTCCCCCGTCGGACCGGAGGCGGTTTCATCGAAGCTCGTCTCGGCTGACGTCCCGTCATCGCCACATGCGGTGGCTCCCGCAACGAGGACGACGGACACGGCGAAGACGAGGTAGGTACGGCAGCACATCGGCTCAGGGTATCACCACACACAGCGTCACCGCGGGATGCTATCAAGGCCCATGCATCGCCTCGCGCCCGCGGTCTTCTCATGCATGGCTCTGCTCTCGTGTGGAGGGAAGCAGGACACGGCCAAGGCCGGTCCCAAGCCCGAGCCCGCGGACCCGGCCGCCGAGGCAGCCGAGGCAGCCGAGGCAGCCGGGCCGACCGAGCAGCCGCCCACCAAGGTCGACACGAGCGCCTGGGATGCCTTCGCCAACCAGGCCCTCGACGACTACTTTCAGGCTCACCCGGCCTTCGCGGTCGTCGCCGGGCGTCACGAGCACGACGGCCGGCTCCCGGACTGGAGCGCCGAGGGCATCGCCAAAGAGATCGCCCGGCTCAACGATCAACGGGCCAAGGCCCTCGCGTTCACCGATGAGCAGCTCGACGAGCGCGCTCGCTTCGAGCGTGACCTGCTCGTCGCCCGCATCGACCGGGACCTGTTTTGGATCGACACCGCGAAGTGGCCGTTTCGCAACCCCTTCTTTTACTTTGATTGGCTGCTCGACGGCCTCGACCCCGCGGTCTATGTCACGCGGGAGTACGCGCCGCTCGACCAGCGGATGCGGGCTTACATCGCCTACGCCAAGGCGGTGCCGGTCGCGGCCAGGCAGATCCGCGAGAACCTCAGCGGTGATCTGCCCGCCACCTACATTCACTTCGGCGTCGCCGGCTTCGGCGGGCTCGCCTCGTACTACGAGAACGACGTGCCCGCCGTGTTCGCTCCGGCCATGGACGCGCAACAAAAGCTCGAGTTCGACGCGGCCAACGCCGGGGCGATCGCGGCGATGCGCGAGCTCGCGGCCTTTCTCGAGGCCAAGCAACCAAGCTCGGACTTCGCCCTGGGCGAGGAGCTGTTCGTCGAGATGATCCGGATGACCGAGGGCGTCGAGCTGAGCCTCGACGAGCTCGAGGCCGCGGGCAAGGCCGACCTCGAGCGCAACCAGGCCATGCTCGCGGTCGCGTGCGAGCAGCTGCTGCCAGGCGAGGGCATCGACCCGTGCATCGCCAAGATCGCGGCCGACAAGCCCGAGGGCGGCGCGGTCGCGGGCGCGGGCGCGCAGCTGGTCGAGCTGCGCGCCTTCCTCGACGACAAGGAGCTCGTCACGATCCCCGGGACCGAGCTCGCGCGGGTCGAGGAGGCGCCGCCCTACATGCGCCAGAACTCGGCCTACATCGACATCCCGGGCCCCTACGAGGAGGGCCTGCCCTCGACCTACTACATCTCGCCGCCGGATCCGGCGTGGTCGGCGAAGGAGCAGGCCGCGTACATCCCCGGTCAGGCCGATCTCCTGTTCACCTCGGTCCACGAGGTCTGGCCCGGGCACTTCCTTCAGTACCTCCACGCCAACCGCTCGAAGTCCGAGCTCGCCCGGGTGTTCGTCGGCTACGCCTACTCCGAGGGCTGGGCTCACTACAGCGAGGAGATGATGTGCGAGGCGGGGCTGTGCGACAACAGCCCCGAGCAGCAGATCGGCCAGCTGCTCAACGCGCTGCTGCGCAACGCTCGGTTCTTGTCGGCGATCGGGCTCCACGCCCGGGGCATGAGCGTCGAGGAGTCAAAGCGGCTGTTCCTCGAGCAGGCCCACCAAGACGCTGGCAACGCGCGTCAGCAGGCCGCGCGCGGGACCTACGATCCGGCCTACCTCAACTACACGATGGGCAAGCTGATGATCCGAAAGTTGCGCGACGACTGGACCGCCGACAGGGGCGGGTTCTCGGCGTGGAAGGACTTCCACGACGCGTTTTTGGCCTACGGGGGGCCGCCGGTTCCGATGGTTCGAGAGGCGATGCTGGGCGCGGACGCGGGGCCGGTGCTGTAAAGCGGGGGGCGTCACGGGCGAGCGCCGCAGCTGATGGCTCGAGGCCCGCGCCTCACTCGGCCTCGTCTTCGTCGTCTTCCTCGTAGGCCTCGTCTTCGTCGTCTTCCTCGGCCTCGTCTTCGTCGTCTTCCTCGTCTTCCTCGTCTTCGAGCTCGGTGAACTCGAACACCCGACCGAGCTCATCCGCCGACGCCGTGATCGCGTAGCGCCCGTCTGGCGACACATCGAGGTCGAAGTTCCCCTTGCAGGGGATCTCAAAGCGATCGAGCACCACGCCGTCTTCCGCGTCGTACAGCCCGATCCCGCTGTCGTACACACACACGAGCTGCTCGTACCCAGGCCGCAGCACCGCCCCCCTGAGCCCCTTTTCGACGACCGGCAGCACGGCTGTGTAGCCCCAGGTCGAGGCCGACCAGATCGTGATCGGTCCTCGCCAGCCCCGCGACACGACCCACTCGCCGTCGCGGGACAGCTCGAAGGCGCCGACGGTGCCGGGCCCGGCGTCTTGCTCCCACGCGATCTCGCCAGTCTCGAGCGACCAAAAGCACAGCGTGTTCCCGCCGCGGCCCGACACGAGGTGCTCCTCGTCGGCCGAGAACACAAAGGACATCCCGCGCGACCCGACGTCGTAGCGATGGACCAGCTCGCCGGTCTCGCGCGACCACAGGCACACGGTCTCGTCGCGCGCGCCTGAGGCGATCAGGCTGCCGTCGGCCGAGCTGCCGAGGGTGAACACCGGGCCGACGTGCTCGTCGAGCTCGAGCAGCAGCTTGCCGCGGGGCCACGACCAGACCCGGATGCTGCCGCCCGCGTCACCGCTGATGAGCTCGCCCGTGGCCGTGAACGCGAGGACGGTGACGGCGCGCTCGTGGCCCTCGAGGCTGCGCTCGAGCTTGCCGCCGCGCAGGGACCAGATCGCGATCGTCGTGTCCCGGCCTCCGGTCGCGATGCGTCGGCCCTCGGGCCCGAAGCGCGCGCAAAGTACTTGTCCTTCATGTCCGCTGAGGGTGTTGCGCAGCTTCAAGATAGGCTCCTCGTGGCGGCCAGTGGCCGGCCGGCGGCGATGATACACGGCGGCGGCGCAGGTGACAGCGCCACCTTCTCCAGCGACGGCGGCAGGGGCGGTCTCGCGCCATCCCGGGCGGAGCGCCCGCTGATGAGCGTTTCACCCATGTTCGGGCCGAGCTGGGCCGGCTTGGGCCACGCCCGGTACACTCCGCTCGTGTCGCGCCTTCAAATCACGATCTTGGCCGCGGGTCTGCTGGGTGGGCTGCTCATGAGCGCGGCCTGCGATCGAAAGTGGGACTTCGAGTGCACGGCCACGTGGAGCGAGGACGGCGTCGAGGTCTGGCGCAAGGTCTACACCTATCCCGAGATGGACACCGAGCAGGCCGCGACCGCGCGCTGCAAGGAAGAGATGCTCGCGGCCCGACCCAAGCGCGCGAACTCGGCGATCTGCAAGTGCGTCGGCCAGGACTGAGCGAGGAGTCCCGCCGCGCGAGCCACCGTCGCTCGGCCCCGGCGCTTGCGGCCCGAGGCGAGCCGCGCCACCATGATCGGCGATGGCCGAATCTGCGCGCCTGCTGGTCGTGGAGGACGACCGCAACCTCGCGACCGGGCTCAAGCTCAACTTCGAGCTCGAGGGCTACACGGTCGACCTGGTCCACTCGATCCGTGACGCGGGCGCGCACCTGCTCGAGTCGGGCAAGTACGCGGCCCTGATCCTCGACGTGATGCTGCCCGACGGCGACGACGGGGGCTTCGTGCTGTGTCGCAAGCTGCGTGACGCGGGCGACTTCACCCCCGTGCTGATGTTGACCGCCCGCGACCGGACCGCCGACCGCGTGCGCGGGCTCGAGGCCGGGGCCGACGACTACCTCGTCAAGCCCTTCGAGCTCGACGAGCTCCTGGCCCGGGTCCGCTCGCTTTTGCGTCGGCGCGACTGGGAGCAGCAACAAAACGGCGAGTCGAGCGAGCGCCTGCGCGTCGGCGAGGTCGAGATCGACTTCGCCGCCCGGGTCGCAACCCGCGGCGACGAGGAGATCAAGCTGACGGCGCTCGAGTACGATCTGCTCCGCTACTTCGCCGACAACCCGGGCCGCGTGCTGAGTCGGCAGGAGCTGCAGGAGAAGGTCTGGAAGCTCGACAACTATCCGAACTCGCGGATGGTCGACAACTTCATCCTGCGTCTGCGCAAGCAGCTCGAGCCCGACCCAAAGGAGCCGCGCTACTTCGTCGCGGTCCGCGGCGCGGGCTACAAGTTCGTGCCGGGGTCGTAGTCACGGCGCCGCCGTGATCCTTTGCCGGGTGCCCTGGAAGGCCTCGAAGAGGGCCTCGTGGGCCGGGCGTCCGAGCGGGCCCTCGCGGGTGGGGTAGGCGGCGATCCAGTCGAGCAGCATGGGCAGCTTGCGGTCCTGCTCGTCCTTGGTCGCGTACTTGTGCGGCTCCCAGGGGCGGGCTTGGGCGTGCGCCTCGCAGACGGCGACGGGCAGGTCGAGGAAGATCAGCTCGTCCGCCTCGGCTGCGAGGAGTCCGACGAGGTCGGCGTAGCAGCCCTCGACCACCCAGCGCGGGTGATTAGCGAGGGCCCGTCGGATCTGCCGGTCGGCCTCGTCGAGGGGTGTTCGCTCGGGAGGCTCGGTGGGCTGCCAGGCGAAGAGGTCGAGGTCGAGGTGGTGCGCGGCTCGGTCGCTCGCCAAGCGGCGGGCCAGGGTGCTCTTCCCGGCTCCCGAGTTGCCGACGATCAAGACGCGGTGTTCGGGCATTTGCGGAGGGTACATCCGCGCTCGCTCACTTTCGATGCGCGCTCGTGGGAGGCCGCATCGCGGGCAGGCTAGCAGCCCGGGGTGCTAGCGTGACGACCTCGACCGCGCCGCCGAGATCGACGTCTCCGCCGAGGGGCGTGCACGCGCCGTCGCAGCGCGGCACCCACGCTGGTCCTGACACAACCAAGACAAAGCTCGGCCACAACCAAGACCCCACGGAGGCAGGCAGACAGCGTTTCTGAGGCAGTTTGAGGGAGGCCCATGCCTACTGCCTTGCTCACCCAAGTCTCGACGCAAAGCCCCGCTCCGAAGAGCACCGCTCGGTTGTGGATCGAGGGCATCCCGTTCATCGCGTTGCACTTCGTACCCCTGCTCGCGCTGCTGCCCGGCGTCGTCGTTCGACCGATCGACTGGGTCGTGTGCGGGGCGCTGTACGTGGTCCGGATGTTTGGGGTCACGGGCGTCTACCACCGCTACTTCTCCCACCGCAGCTACAAGACCAGCCGCGTGTTTCAGTTCCTGCTCGCGCTGCTCGCGATGTCGAGCTCGCAAAAGGGGGTGCTGTGGTGGGCCGCGCACCACCGCCACCACCACAAGTACTCCGACACCGAGCGCGACATCCACTCGCCGATCCAAAAGGGCTTCTGGTACGCCCACGTCGGCTGGATCTTCGACAACACCGAGGCCACGGACTACTCGAAGATCAAGGACTTCGCCCGCTACCCCGAGCTGGTGTTCCTCAACAAGGCCTGGTGGATCCCGCCGACGGTCCTCGGCTTCGCGGTGTTCCTGGCCCTGGGCTGGTCGGGCCTGCTGATCGGCTTCGCGCTCAGCACCGTGTTGCTGTGGCACGGGACCTACACGATCAACTCGCTGACCCACCTCGTCGGCAAGCGCGTGTACGAGACCACCGACGACAGCCGCAACAGCTTCATCCTCGCGCTGATCACCCTCGGCGAGGGCTGGCACAACAACCACCACTACTACCAGGCCTCGACCCGCCAGGGTTTCCACTGGTGGCAGATCGACATCACCTACTACACGCTCAAGCTCCTGAGCTTCGTCGGGTTGGTCTGGGACCTCCGCGAGCCGCCCGCGGCGGTCGTCGCCGGGACCTGGCGCCCGAGCAAAGGGCGCACCTCAACCGGCGCGACTCCCGTCGACGCGGACCTGCGCGACGCGGCCTGAGCCGGGGAGCCAGCGTGCTGGGAGCCTGCCGCGCAGCCGGGCCTGCGCCTGACCCGCAGCCCGCCCTGGGCACGACCACGCCCCCCAGCACGGCCCGGCGGCTGGGACATCCCTGATCTCGACCCACGCGCGCGGGCGGCCTGGTACCCTTCGCGCCCTGCGGCGGATCGGAGCGCCTCAATCGGCAGTCATCATGGTTCGCGTCGGACAGCGACTCGGCAAGTATCGGCTCAAGCGGCGCCTGGCCCGGGGCGGCTTCGGTGACGTCTACGAGGCCTACGACAGCATCGAGGGCATCTCGGTCGCGCTCAAGGTCCCGCTCGGCGGCCTCGTCAAGGCCGAGGACATCGACGACTTCCGTCGTGAAGTTCGGATCACGGCCAAGCTCGACCACGGCAACATCTTGCCGATCAAGAACGCCGACTTCATCGACGGCGTGTTCACGATCGTTCAGCCGCTTGGGATCTGCAGCCTCGACGACCGGCTCAGCAAGCGGATCAAGTTCACGACCAAGATCGACTACATCGGCCAGATGCTCGCCGGCCTGTCGCACGCCCACGAGCAGGGCATCATTCACTGCGACATCAAGCCCGACAACATCATCCTGTTCGCCGACGGGCGCCTGCGCCTGGCCGACTTCGGCATCGCCAAGTTCGCGCGCAAGACCATCCAGGCCTCGGCCTCTGGTTCGGTCGGCTACATGTCGCCGGAGCAAGCCATGGGCCGGCCCTCGGCTCGCTCGGACGTGTTCTCGGCCGGGCTCGTGATCCACCAGCTGTTGACGGGCAAGTTGCCGGGCTGGCCGTTCAACTGGCCGGCCGAGGGCTGGGACCGGCTCAAGCGTCAGCACCCAGATCTCCGCGAGTTCGTCCGCCACGCGATCGAGGTCGACGCACGCAAGCGCTTCCGCGACGGGGCCGCGATGTATCGCTCGTTCAAGCGGCTCGAACGCAAGACCCTCAAGCACGCGGCCGAACGCCGGCCGCGACGGGACTGACCGACTCTCGGACCCGGACCCGCGCTCCGAGTCCAGGACACGACAAAATCTGCTAGGCTGGCTTTTGCGGTTAGCCCGCGCCTTTGGAGGACTACATGACCCTTACACTGAACAACAACCATCCCCACCGCTCCTGCCTCGCCCTCGCCTTTGGGCTGGGTCTGGTCGTCTCGCTCGGCGCCTGCGCCGACGACGTCACGGTTGGGGCCGAAGCAGCCGGAACCGGCGACACCGCGACTGGCGAGACCGACGGCGGCAACACCGAGACCGGCGGCAACGACAACGGTGACGGCGACGGAGACGGAGACGGCGACGGAGACGGCGACGGCGACGGCGACGGCGACACCGGGCCGTCGGAGATCGTCGTCGGTGGCGAGGTCACCGACTTCCTCACGCTCAGCGGCATCGAGGGCGCCAACGTGTCGGTCAAGGACATGCCCGGGTTCGAGACCGTCAGCGGCGTCGACGGCGTCTACGAGCTCATGGGGATGACCCCGAGCACCGAGGTGTTCTTCTTACTCGACGGCAACGAGGACGAGTACTGGGGCGGCATCCGGCCGGCCTACCTCCCCGACATGGACACCGACAACCTCGAGCTCGGCCAGATCAGCAACATGCTGATCGATCTGCAGCTCGAGCTGCTCCAGATGCAAGATCCCAACGTCACCGCCGACGAGGGCAAGGGCGTCGTCATCGTTCGCCTGCTCCAGCCGACCGCGACCGGCGCGACCGTGAACTTCATGCCGCCGCCCCCGCAAGGGACCTCCTACGGCACGAGCATGGACAACAAGCCGGTCCTCGACAGCAACCTGATCGACTCGCAGCTGCTGCCCTTTTGGGTCACCTTCAACCTCGATCCCGACGACATCGGCGGCGCCTACTCGGTCACCGTCGACCACCCCGAGCGCGAGTGCGAGGTCCTGCACCCGGTGTTCCCGACCCGCGCGCGCTACGTGACCCTGGTCGACATCGACTGCCCGCCTCCGTGATCGCGGGTCGCGGGCGGTCGCTGAGGGTGTGGACGGCTCAGGCCGTCCACACCATCGTGTCGCGGTTCCAGATCCGCCACTCCCCGTCGAAGTCGCGGTAGAGCTCGCGCTCGCCCGCGTTGACGCGGAAGCGCTCGACGCTGAAGGCCCCGAGCAGCGAGCTGAGGTTGCCGCTTTGGTCGGTGAGCAGGCGTTCGCGCGGGAGCTGGTGGTAGCTGGCGTCGAGGGTCGCGCCGTCGAGCTCGACGATCACGTAGCCGTGCAGATCGCTCTGGGCGTAGCCGAGGTGGGGGTTGGTCTGGAGCGAGGCCGATCCGAGCAGGCTGTCGAGGGCCTCGACGAGCAGCGCGGCCTCGGCGAAGTTGGCCAGCGCGGGGTTGGTCGAGACGTTGACCTCGAGGATCTCCTTGAAGCTCGAGCTCGTGACCGAGCTGGTCACGAACTCGACGATCCGCTGCTCGGTGTCGCCGAACGCGAAGGGCGTGCCCGCGTAAAAGCCGTGGATGTCGCCGGTGATCGCGACCAGGTTGTCGACGCCCGCGAGCGCGCTCAGGACCGTGTCGCGGCGGTTGCGGTGGCCGTCCCACAGGTCGAGGCTCAGGTAGTAGAGGTTGTCGAAGGGCGCGGGCGCGAGGTCGCGGACGTCGACGGCGATCTGACCGAGGAGGAACTCGTTGCCCCAGACCTTCCACGTCCGGTCCGAGCCGCCGAGGGTGCTGATCAGCCACGCCTCTTGGTCCGCGCCGAGGACCTCCTCGACCTTCGGATCTTGCTCGTAGCGCAGCCGGGTCCAGAGGTCGTAGGGCGGCTTGTTGACCAGCAAGCGGGCGCCAAAGCTGCCGTAGAAGCCGGTCTTGCCCATGCTCGCGTAGGACACGCCGCGCGGCATCGCCATGAGCTCGGCCTCGCTCAGCGGGGTCAGGGTCATGCCCTCGGGATCGATCGTCGCGATCAGATCGTTGACGGCGAGGGCGTCGAGCTTGCCGGTGATCCAGGCCGGGTCGTAGCCGACGTCGCCGGCCGCGGCGACCAGCGCGTCGCGGAGGCTGCCGTCGTCCCACGCGTCGATGTCGAGGTAGGGCCGGGTATAGCTGGGGAGCTCGCCGAGCTCCTGGACTCGGTTTGCTGCCCCTAATCCGGGAGATAGATTCATCGCATCACTCGCGTTCTACCTGACTCGTCCACAAGCAAGTATTTCAGCTAGCAGAGAAGTAAAAGTCCAAAAAGTCCAGCAGGCAACGCGCGCTCGACTCCGCGGCGTAGTCTTGGTACTTGTCATCCTTGTTCGTGTCCCCGAAATCACAAACTGACTTCATGACGACGACCTTGGGGCTAGGCTCAGGGGCAATGTCGGCCGCTGCAAAAAGACCATATGCCTCCATCTCGACACCGATAATTCGGTCATCGCGAGAGGCTAGCTTCTGCATGAATTCGGCACTGGCGATGACAGATGCCCCAGACGCCAATGGCCCCCGGCGAATGCGGGGGGGGCTCGTGGGCTTGTCACCCCTCCATTCGTCCCAAAATTCAATCAGTTTTTTCTCCTCATCCTTCTCGAATTCACCGAAAAGCGCAGCTAAATCGGATGCGGCCCTGTGATAAGATGGTCGCGGCCGAAAGATGCTCTCGTTGTCGTCTAAAGAGGTGTGAATCTTTCCGCTGCCATAGTCCCAAGACTTAGTAGCGACAAGAATGTCTCCAAAACCACCCCCTGTCCCTGCGGCGATCCCGCACATGCAGAGTAGCCTAGGCCGATAGAGCATAGTGCACTTCATAGCAAGTGCTGCAGACATCGGCATTCCCATCTCCTGAGCAGACGTACAGATAACCTGACGAGATGTCGCCGATTTCAGTGTCGCTTTCCAGTACACGTTCTTCTCATCGGTGCCCTGTATTCGCTCGATTGCTGGCGCAGTTCGGCGCAATGCCTCAAACTCAATGGACCGAACAGCTGTGATGATAACGGCGTCTGACATGTGCTGAGTTTGGTGGGGTGTTCGGTCTGTTCGAAATATGCGATTTACTGTGTTTTCGAGAGCTCCGACCCACTCCCCTCCTGCCATTGAATACTGTACGAGCAGCCATCCCCACTCGTGGAATGCCGCTACCTGCTCATCCTTGATGTTCTCATAACCCGTCAAGGCGATCACGTTCGCCGGGGTGTTGAATATTCGATCCCTTTGGATTTTGCGTGCAATGTCTAGGCCCGAATCCTTCTTAGGCGTGTCGCCGGCCCTGACAGGGAGGAGGAGGTCGAGAATGAGCAAATCATAGGCTGCATCCCTCATCATGTTGAGAGCGCTGGCGGCATCCGGGGCTCGTGCGATGTCAACCTTCTTGCCAGCGAGGCCCGCAACCACTCCGCGTATGCGGAGATACTTGGTTCGGTCATCCTCAACGATTAGTATGTTTTTGACAGTCATTGTTCTTCAACCTTTGCTATGAGCACCCTCGTCAACTGTTTTTTCCAGTCGGTGCGTGATGCGCTGTAGTAAATCATGCCGCAAAAGATGTCGGTGAACGTCTTTCTGAGTTCTCGGGCAAGTTCGTCGCGCTTCAGGACTTTTCGGCCTTGGCCAAAGGTGTCGAACTGAGTCACGACAACAATAGGAACTGAAATCGATTTTCGCTTCACCTCACGAAGTATGTCTCGCCCAGCGAAAGGTCGCTGTCGACCACCTTCGGCACTGGTTTTTGCCTCGTAGTTGGGCATCGTCATGTCAAGAATGCACAAGTCGTACTTGTCGGCCAAGATGGCTTTTAGGCCAGATTGATAGGATGAGGCTTCGACGATCTCGGCGCTTCTCATGGTCTCGCGCACATGACTGGCCAACTGCTTGAGTTTGTTCGGATCGTCCTCAATTATTAGTATTGTCATGGGTGTGGCCCAGTATCGCGTTGTGGAGCGAGATTTCTACGGAGACTACACGGGGGGCTTCAAGGGTAACGTCGACACTGTAACTGTCACCTAATCCGAGGTCATGTCGGAGGATTCGGCCTAGCTTGTAGAATCCGGAACCGCCTTCGCGCCGAATTAGATCCGTCGCTCCCTGTAATTTTGCACGGTCTGCGAGGACATTGATGGACTTAGAAAGAGAGTTTGCGCGTTCCTCAGACACGCCGTTGCGCACCCTTACAGCTGACCACCCTGGCGCTCTGTTTTCGGTGTGTACCTCCAGCAGGCTCCCGTCGCCATGCTGAATGGCGTTGTCAACGATAATCGAGATTGCATGGTACAGATTTGAGGAGTGGTGTCCAGAAATCATGATGTTCTCAGCATTGAGAACTAGTGTCGGATCAAGCCGTTCTGCTCGGCGCATCGAATTTATGCAGGCCTGAACCACGACATCGAGACTCACAATTCCTTGTCGACTATTCTGGATAGGTACCTCGAGCCAAGAGGCAATCGTCTCAAGTTCTGGTCGTAGCCCAGCCCGACAGTTTTCGATCGAGGCTAGCATATCCCTAACTATGGGTGTTGGAAAAGAGTCGATCGCTGACCTGAGTTCCTCAAGCACATCCTCGAGGCGACGATGGATCTCATGTCGTAGTGAGTCCGCAATCCTCGTGCAACTGCGTCCAACTTTCGACCAGAAGATCCTGACACCTTCATCGTACACGGTTTCCTGGCTGATTGCCGTGGGGTTGCTAAGGAGAAAATCAAAGAGTTGCTGGGTTTCGTCGGGCAAGACACTAGCAGCGAACTTTCCCAGAGGTTTGACCTTCCGATTGATGTGAAACCACTCGTCGCGGAGTTCCGTGATAACGCTGTCGACATCCGAGGATAACTGCTGGAGCGCCTCCATGACCATCTGAACATCTTCGGGGCTGAGAAAAGATGCGATTCGTTCCCGCCAATAGATGTTCTCTGCATACTGCGCACTGTCTTCTTTTGTACTGTTTCCACGCATCGTGATTAGTGAGAATTTCTCAAAGAAACCTCGAAGTTGGCCCTCAAGCGTTCCGTGACGTATTCGTATGCTGAGGTTCGAGTCGAGTCCATGTTGTTCACTCCAGACTAACTGATCGAAGAGGCGCCCCAAAAAGAAGGAGACAAAATGTCGCAAAAGGTCATGTAGGATCGCACTGTCGATGGGGTCCGAGGCGAGTACCAGTTTTGAGTACAGCGTAATGTGGCTCAGTGCTTGCTCGAGTGCTTCCGGTAGTTGCGCCCTCACCCCTTCCGTGTTGACATGGATTTTAGAACTTCCGGCTTCGCGGATGGTCTGACGGACAAGCCGTTCGCGAATGATTTCCGAGATCTCGGCATCCATCTTGTTTGCAAGGTCAGAGTCACCGTGTGCCGCCAGGAAGCGGCATATCGAGATCCTCTCATCCTCAATTTGAGAGAGGCTCTCGAATACGTACGAGGAGTCCATGATGTCCTTTGTGCATACATCGCGTAAGAAAAGTATGACGGCGTGGTCTAATCGCTTTGCGGCGGAGAGACGGTTTGCGAGTTCAGAGGGGCGGCTGCAGTCTTGGGACTCAAGAAACTCGTCGTACGCAACGTATGTAGTGTAGGGTTCTTCTGTTTCCGAGACCTGGTTGGCAATATTGACTGCGACGGGCCATTCAGCTATTGATTCGAGCCCGTCTGGTGGGCCATGAAATCGTACGCGGTGGGCAAGTGCGGCGATCGGTCGCAGGTCGCAGCCGACAAGGAATGCGGGGTTTGTCGCGTACGCTCGCGAAATAGCAACCGCGCAGTTTTTCCAGTCATTCGTATGTGCGAGCAGTTCGATCATCTGGGCAAATGCATCTGCACGGTCAACTATGCACGGTGCCTCATTGATCGTTCGCTGAAACTCGGAAATCGCGGCATCTGCCTTGCCCTGGGCTGAGAGTTGACGAGCGTAGATGAGGCTAGCGCTTCCTGCCGCCCGTTCAGGGGAAAGTGGCGGCGGGGGGGGCTCGCGTGTTGGTAGCGAGAGCAGCATCTCACAGAGAGATGCACATTCGAGGTCGCCGTTGTGGTCAGTCTGATACCTGGCAATCCGATATGCTGGAGAAACCACCCACTGTTCAGGATCCATGGATTTTCCAAAGTCCAGATTGCAGTATGTGAGAGACCAATCGAGGAAGAGAGGTGTTGCGGAGATATCGTCGGGTTTCCGGGCGAAGAACTCGAAAGTGTCACGGAAAGCCTCGTGTAGTAAGGATCCTGGCGGGCCAAAGTCAATTTGGTCTAGATCGTCGTATGTATGGAGTGCTGCTCTCGCTGCGAGGTGGATGGCAAATCCGTTGCGAGGGTCGGAGAGCGCGGCTTCTTTGCACAGCGCGAAGCTTTCGGCGAATTTATGGTGGGCATAGTTGGAACACGCATCGCTGAGTTTAGAGTCGATGTTGTCAAGTGACTTGGGGGGCGGGGACCAAGACCTCGAGATGCGAATGTTTTCTAGCCAGGGGACATCGAACGCTTCTGCCAGTTTCTTGGCGGTGCTGGCAAACTGCGGATGGATTTCCGACGCTCGGTCATGCAGGGCCAGTTGCTCAACTGTGGCACGGAGGGTCTGGAAGATGTCAATAATTGGGAGTGAAGACTCATAATTGAGGTATTCTGCGAGTTCGTCCTTGGAGGAAGTTCCGAGAAGTGATGGCGCAACACGGAACCACCACGCGCTGCTCGCGGCGAATGCTTCGGGGCTTGGTGGCCCCGCTTTGCCCGGGGTTTCTACCATCATGCGGTAGAACGCTGATGCGGATGTCTCTCGTTGTGCGCGAATTGCAATTGCCGAGGTGACCAGTGTGGCGTATTTATTTCCACTGGCTTGTTTCATGATGTCGCCGAGTTCTTCGGGGGCGCAGTTCCCTTGAGTTCCGCGCAGTAGTAACTCGGCTTCGATTGCCCATAAACTGGTTCCGTAGATGGTTGATATATTGTCGAGTATGAGATGGGCTTCCTGGAGTTCACCCAGAAGAAGAGACTTTTCAAACTGCCGCTGCTGGCTCATGAAGCCACGTAGTCGTGCGGAGAATGCGAGGCACATCTCAGATGCCCAAGTGAGCTCCGAAGCTAGGTCCGGTTCATCATGCAAGGGGGGCGAGCCAAAGTCCTGACAGGTGTTCGGGAATGGGGAAGGATGCAGCTGCTCGGGCTTCCTTACGAGTCGAAGAAACTGTTCGCTGAGTGTCCGGTTTTTTCGCAACGGGCCGTGTCCAAAGCAAGCTTGGTGCTGACCGGAGTTGGCGAAGCGCGCATACTGCCGTGCCAGGTTGGTGGTAGCGACTTTGCGTGCGCGTTTAGGTTTTGTGCGCCTCTTTTTCTTCGTTGACATGGCTAGCTTTGCTCATACGAAGGGCTCGTTGACACTCATAGCTGCTTAGCTACTTCGTGGCTGCGGTGCACCCCCCTCTTGCCGACGATGAGATGAGCTGTTGTTCGCCTAGAACAGGGCAAAGGTCAACCGGCGGAGAACGAGGAGGGACGAACCTGGCTGTGGGGTCATTAAACAGTGTTCGGGGTGATGCGGTATCGGCGCACGGTGTGGCTTGAGCAAAGAGCGCCCCGGCGTGGCGCCAACACCAGGAGCGGCCGCCAGCAGGGGGCTGACCTGCCCATGGGTGCACTGAACAAAACTCTAGACCAGGGGTCTTCCTCTCCCATTGGGCGCTCGCCGACGCGGCCCTTTACGCCCTGCCTGTTCACGATCGCCCGCAACGCGGCCACGCGACGCGGGTCCAAGCTGGTCCTCGATGAGCGCGTTTGCGAGCGGCCCCCGGCCAGCAGCTCGAAGACCGCGGCCACGCGCCTCGAGCAGCGCGCCGAGATCGAGCGCGTGCTGGCGGTGCTGTCGAGCCGCGGTCGGACCGTGCTCTTGCTCAGCGCCGAAGGCTTCAAGCCGCGAGAGATCGCAACCACCGTCGGCTCGAGCCCCAACGCGATCCGAACCCGGCTGTGTCGCGCACGGACGACGATCCGCGCGCAACGAGCCGCGTGACTCTCACGTCCACACCATCGTGTCGCGGTTCCAGATCCGCCACTCCCCGTCGAAGTCGCGGTAGAGCTCGCGCTCGCCGGCGTTGACGCGGAAGCGCTCGACGCTGAAGGCCCCGAGCAGCGAGCTGAGGTTGCCGCTTTGGTCGGTGAGCAGGCGTTCGCGCGGGAGCTGGTGGTAGCTGGCGTCGAGGGTCGCGCCGTCGAGCTCGACGATCACGTAGCCGTGCAGATCGCTCTGGGCGTAGCCGAGGTGGGGGTTGGTCTGGAGCGAGGCCGATCCGAGCAGGCTGTCGAGGGCCTCGACGAGCAGCGCGGCCTCGGCGAAGTTGGCCAGCGCGGGGTTGGTCGAGACGTTGACCTCGAGGATCTCCTTGAAGCTCGAGCTCGTGACCGAGCTGGTCACGAACTCGACGATCCGCTGCTCGGTGTCGCCGAACGCGAAGGGCGTGCCCGCGTAAAAGCCGTGGATGTCGCCGGTGATCGCGACCAGGTTGTCGACGCCCGCGAGCGCGCTCAGGACCGTGTCGCGGCGGTTGCGGTGGCCGTCCCACAGGTCGAGGCTCAGGTAGTAGAGGTTGTCGAAGGGCGCGGGCGCGAGGTCGCGGACGTCGACGGCGATCTGACCGAGGAGGAACTCGTTGCCCCAGACCTTCCACGTCCGGTCCGAGCCGCCGAGGGTGCTGATCAGCCACGCCTCTTGGTCCGCGCCGAGGACCTCCTCGACCTTCGGATCTTGCTCGTAGCGCAGCCGGGTCCAGAGGTCGTAGGGCGGCTTGTTGACCAGCAAGCGGGCGCCAAAGCTGCCGTAGAAGCCGGTCTTGCCCATGCTCGCGTAGGACACGCCGCGCGGCATCGCCATGAGCTCGGCCTCGCTCAGCGGGGTCAGGGTCATGCCCTCGGGATCGATCGTCGCGATCAGATCGTTGACGGCGAGGGCGTCGAGCTTGCCGGTGATCCAGGCCGGGTCGTAGCCGACGTCGCCGGCCGCGGCGACCAGCGCGTCGCGGAGGCTGCCGTCGTCCCACGCGTCGATGTCGAGGTAGGGCCGGGTATAGCTGGGGAGCTCGCCGAGCTCGGCCATGACCGTGGACTCCTCGACGACGATCGTGGCCGGGAACGCGTCTTCGCGGATCGGGTGGTCGCTGCGCCAGGTCCGCTCGTCGGTCATCGCGAGGTGCAGGTGCTGGCCGTAGACGAAGTCGCGGTAGATGATCAGATCACCGGGGAAGGCCGCGCCCGGGTCGTACACGAAGTCCGGATCGTCGGCGTAGTCGACGGGCATGTACTCGAACCACGCCTGGTTCGCGGCCTTGCGCCGATCGACGTCGGCCTCGTCGACCTCGCCGCCGAAGTAGGTCGAGGTCGCGCCGTGGCAGTCGTTCGAGTACTCGTGGTCGTCCCAGGTCGCGATCATCGGCGCGCGCTCGTGGACTTTTTGGAGCCCGCGATCGCTGCGGTAGGTCCGGTAGAGCTGGCGGTAATTGTCGAGCGAGGCGGCCGCGTAGTACTGGCTCGGCTCGCCCTCGTTGAACACGATCGCGCCGTCGAGATCGTCGAAGGTGATCGTCCGGCCCTCGATCGGGGCCTGAAAGTCGGGGTCGCCCGTGGTCTCGTAGATGTAGTCGCCAAGGTGGACGACGAAGTCGAGCTCCTCCTCGGCGAGGGCGTGGCAGACGTTGTACCAGCGCGAGTAGTCCTGGCATGAGAGCACCGCGAAGCGGACGCCGACGTCGGCCGTCGGCTCGGGCGCGGACTTGGCCCGGCCGATGCGGCTGCCGTAGTAGGTCTCGCCCTTGGCGTAGACGAAGCGGTAGTAGATGTACTCGCCCGGGGGCAGATCGCTGAGCCGGACCTTGACGCAGTGATCGTAGGTCGCGCTCGCGGTCACGGTCCCGAGCTCGACCGTGGGGTCGCTGAACTCGGGATCGAGAGACAGCTCGAGCTCGAGCTCGAGGTCCTCGCCGGGCAGCTCGGGATCTTCGACGCGGGTCCACAAGATCACGCTCTGTGGCCGCGGGTCGCCGGACGCGACCGACTGCGGGAAGAACTCGAAGCCGTCGACGACCTCGCGGGGCTCGCCGCCGGTCTCGGTCCCGCCGGAGGTGCCCGCCTCGCCGCCGTCTTCGCCCTCGCTGCTCTTGCAGCCTGCGAGGAGGCCGGCGGCGGAGATCAGCGTCGCGCGGAGGAAGTCTCGACGGGTCTCGAGCGTGGTCATGGCCCCATGCAATCCGAGTCCGGGCGCTTGCGCAAGTGCGCGGTGGTCGAGGCCCCAGCGTAGCGACCGCGCCCTGGCGTCGGCGGCAGGGGGGCCGCCTGCGCCGCCCACGACCCCGAGCTCGTAGTTCTCGAGCTCAGACTCGGGCCCAGACCGCGGCGTCGCGCTCGTAGAAGCACACCTTGCAGTTCCCCGCGCGCTCGATCCCCGTGATGTGGGCCTTGCCCTCTTCATCGAGGGTGCTGGTCTCGGTCGTGCCGTCGGGCAGCTTGATGCGGAAGGGCTCGCCGGGCACGGGGTTCCCGTCCGCGTCGACCAGCTCGATCATCACACCGTGGACCTCGACGATCTCGTTTGCGACGGGCTCGGGCGGGGTGAGCTCGATCGGCTCGGGGATCTTGCCGCTCGGGCGGTGGACCTGGGCTTCGAGCCGTCGAACCTCGATGTGCCCGCTGGCGACCAGCTCGGCGAGGGGGTCACGTAGATCTTTGTTCCAGCCCAAGCTGCGCCGGCCAGTCGCCGTTACCAGGCTCCGGAGCTTGTGTAGCTGCCCTGCGTGGAGCCGTTGAACGAGCCGGACGCCGTCGCGGGGACGCAGCGGCTGGCCAGCCTCAGCCCGGGCCGTGCGGCCAGCGGCGAAGCTGTACTCCTCGAGCCCGAGCTCGACGCGGACGCTCCTCGTCACGCGAGTCAGCGTATCAGATGGCGTGCGCTACGGTGTAGAATGAAGTGGCCATGCGCCTGCGTGTTGACGACATCTCTTTCGAGGTTCCGCGAGGCCTGGAGGACCGCAGCACCTACAGCTTTCACGGGCGTGACCCCCAAGAGGAGCTCGACCTCAGGCTCGAGTTCCCGGCCGGAGGCGGGACGCCCAGCGACGAGGTCATCGCCAAGCTCCACGAGCAGCTCGACGGTTTCCCCGTTTCCGCCTTCTCGATCGACGAGCCCAGCGATCGGGAGCTCGCGGGCAAAGCTGGCAAGTACCTGCGCTATTCGTTCGAGCAGGACGGCGAGACCGTGCACGGCATCACGGTCGTGGCCAACCTCGGCAGCGAGGCCAACCCCGACGATTGGGTCAAGCTCAGCTTCACCCTCGGGCTGCCTCGGGCCGACGCCGACGCCAGGGTCGAGGCCGTGCTCGCAAGCCTCGCCCCCGCCGAACAGCCGGCTCCGGCCGCGCCCGCGGCCGGTTGGGTCCGGCGCCGCGCCGGGGCCTGGGCCTTCGATGTCCCCGCCCGCCTGTCCTATCCGCGGACCCACACCTGGCGCGACCTCGACGCCCGGCTCTCGATCTCGATCACGATCCACGATCTCGACGCCGAGCAACCGACCCTCGACGAGCCGCTCGTCGACGCCGCAGACAAGGGCCTGGTCGTCGTCGATCGCGAAGACGTCTCGCTCAGCGATGGTGAGCTCATGCGCGCGCACCTGCGTGACGACGAGCTCGGCGAAGAGAGCCTGGTGTGTCGGTCGGTGCAGGGCTTCGAACTCGGCGGGTCATCTCGCGACCCGGCTAGCGACTCGGCCCGGACCTGTTACGTGCAGATCGACGCCGGGGGGCCGTGGTCCGCCGCGGCTCGCGTGCGTGGGCTGGTCGACGAGCTGCTCGCCAGCGTACGCAAGGAGGACAGCCCATGACCGCCCGCGCCAACGAGCCCGGGGAAGAGGCGGTCTGCCGGATGGACGACAACGTCCTCGACACGGGGACCGTACCGCTCATCTTCGTGCCCGGGGTCATGGGCTCGCGAATTTGGATCCGTGGCGGCCGCGCCTGGGATCCAGACAGCAACGGCAACATGATCGGCTGGGCCCGGGAGGACGCCAACGACGCCTACGAGGCGCTCCACTCGAACAACCCGGCGTCGATCAAGACCGACAACGACGAGCTCACCGCCGCCGAGCGCGAGCGGGGCTGGGCTGGGGTCGCGTGGGGCTTCTACGGGGACTTCGTCCGTGATCTCCAGCGTCGGCGCTTTGGCAGCTACGTCACGCCCGTCTACGTGGTCGGCTATGACTGGCGCCAGAGCAACCGGGCCAGCGGTCGGTTCTTGCGCAGGCGCGTGCAGGCGATCCTCGACACCGAGGAGGTCGATCGCTACATCCTGGTCAGCCACAGCATGGGCGGGCTCGTGACTCGCTCGTTCCTCAAGGACCACGCCGAGCTGCGCGACAAGTGTCTGGGCATCATCCACATCGCCCAGCCGGTCCACGGCGGCGTGGTCCTCGTCCGTCGTTTGTTCACCGGCGCGAGCATGCGCTACGACGGCGGCTACGGCGTCAAGTCCTTCGTCTTCACCAGGATCCTCGGCACCAACCGCAAGGACGCGCTGACGATCGCCGCGGGCATGCCCGGGCCGCTGCAGCTGCTGGTCACGCCCAACTACCGCGATCGCAACGCCGCCGAACAGTCGATCGGCTGGTACGACTACAAGACCTTCGAGCGGCCCGACGCTCCCTTCCAGGCCTGGTCGGGCCGAACCTGGGATCTCTACGCCCAGACCCAGTCACCGCCGGGCCTGCTGCCGCCGGCTGGGGCGTCCTACTCACCGATCGCCGCGGCGCGCGCCGACTTCAGCACCAATTTGACCCTCGCTAAAAATTTCCACGACTGGCTCGGGTGCTGGAAGTATGAGGACAAGACATGGTCGATCTACAGCACGGGACTTCGCGTCGACACGCGCATCCCCTTCGAGCTGCCGCCGCGGCAGCACCGGACGCAGGTCTATCAGGGCGGCATGATGGCCCCGCCGGTCATCGTCCACTACGGGCGCCGGGCTGACGGCAGCGAGGCGGTCTACAGCGGTGACCCCAACCGGGCGGACCGCGGCCTGGTCGTCACCCAGACCGAGCACAGCGACGGGACGGTGCCCTTGATGAGCGCCCAGGGCTTGTTCCCGGGCGAGAACCACGAGGTTCGGCGTGGCACCGATTACGACACCCACCACCAGTTCGAGGTCAACGACCCCGAGCATGACCACGCGGCCCACGACTCGATCTGTCAGCACCCCCAGACCGAGACCGCGACCTTCGACATCATCGAGCACCTGCTGGGGATCTGAGCCATGGCCACGATCACGATCGAACAGGGCGAGTGCTTGACCTCCATCGCGCTGGCCCGGGGCTTCGACCCCCAGACGATCTGGGACCACCCCGACAACGCCGAGCTCAAGCAGCTACGCCAGACCCCGCAGGCGCTCCTGCCCGGGGACCGCCTCGTAATTCCGGAGCTCGAAGAGAAGGAAGAGTCGCTCAGCACCGGCACCGTCGCGCGCTTCCAGCTCAACGTCGGCGCCGTCAAGCTGCGCTTGCGCCTGACTCGTCACGGCGAGGCCCGGGCCGACGAGCCCTTCGAATTGTTGTTCGACGGCCTCGATCCGATCACGGGGACCACCGACGGCGAAGGGTGGATCGACGAGCCGATCCCGGCCCACGCGACCCGGGCCACCTTGAGTTTGCGCGACGGCCTCGAGAAGCACGTCCTTCGGATCGGCCACCTCGATCCGCACGACAGCCCCAGCGGTGTTCAGCAGCGGCTGCGGGCGCTGGGCTACTACTTTGGGCTCGTCGATGGCGAGGTCGGCGACGTCACGGCCGCGGCGCTGCGCCGGTTTCAGACCGCGAACGAGCTCGAGCTCAGCGGCGAGGCCGACGACGCCACGATCTCGGCCCTGCGCGACGCCTACGGGAGCTAGCAGCCCGGGCTGCTAGCAGGCTTCGCGGTCGAGCCAGCGCAAGCGCCGACGTGAGCGTCAGGCGGCGGCGCCGGCGGAGTCGTCGTCGTAGCCGAGGTTGGGCCCGAGCCAGCGCTCGACCTCGGCCACGCGCATGCCCTTGCGCTTGGCGTAGTCCTCGACCTGATCCCGACCGATCCGCCCAAGCGTGAAGTAGCGGCTCTGGGGATGCCCGAGGTAGAGCCCGCTGACGCTCGCGCCGGGGGTCATCGCAAAGCTCTCGGTCAAGGTGATGCCCTGGCCGGGGGCGTCGAGCAGCTCGAAGAGCTTGCTCTTTTCGGTGTGGTCGGGGCACGCGGGGTAGCCGAAGGCCGGCCGAATCCCGCGGTAGCGCTCGGCGACGCGGGCCTCGTTGCTCAGCGCTTCATCGGGAGCGTACCAGCTTCGGCGCGCGCGCTCGTGGAGCAGCTCGGCGTAGGCCTCGGCGAGGCGGTCGGCGAGGGCCTTGACCATGATCGCGTGATAGTCGTCGTGCTCGGCCTCGTACTCGGCGGCGAGGGCGTCGGCGCCGACCCCCGCCGTGCACGCGAACGCGCCGACGTGATCGACGAGCCCGCTGTCGATCGGCGCGACGAAGTCGGCGAGCGAGCGATGGAGCTTGGTCTTGCTGTCCTGGCCGCCCTTGATCTGCTGCTGGCGGAGCATGCAAAAGCGGGTGAGCTCGCGCTCGCCGACGGCGTCGGGCTGCCACAGCACGATGTCGTCGCCGTCGCGGTTGGCCGGCCAAAAGCCCTGGACCGCGCGGAGGCCGAGCTTGTCGCCCGCGATGATCTCGGCGAGCAGCGCCTTGCCAGCCGCGAACAGATCGCGGGCCGCGGCGCCGTACTTCTCGTGGTCGAGGATCCGCGGGTAGACGCCGCGCAGATCCCAGGCGGTGAAGAAAAAGGTCCAGTCGATGTAGTTGGCGACCTCGGCGAGGCTGACGTCGCTGATGACGGCGCGCCCGAGCTGCGCGGGCGTGGCCAGATCCTCGGCCCGCCAGTCGAGCTTCGGCGCCTGACGCCGGGCCCGGGTGAGCGGGGTGATCGGGTGCTGACGCTTGTGCTTGTGGAGCTCGCGCAGATCGGCCTGCTGCTCGCGGTTGCGCAGATCGAGGGCGGCGCGGCGGTCGGCGTCGAGCAGATCCGAGACCACGTTGACGACCCGCGAGGCGTCGAGCACGTGGACCGTGGGCTGCTCGAAGCTCGGCGCGATCTTGACGGCGGTGTGCTGACGGCTGGTCGTGGCCCCGCCGATCAGCAAGGGGATGTCGAACTTCTGGCGCTGCAGCTCCTTGGCCACGTGGACCATCTCGTCGAGGCTCGGCGTGATCAGACCCGAGAGCCCGACGATGTCGGCCCCTTGCTCGCGCGCGGTCTCGAGGATGACCGTGGCCGGGACCATGACGCCGAGATCGGTGACCTCGTAATTGTTGCAGCGCAGCACGACCGCGACGATGTTCTTGCCGATGTCGTGGACGTCGCCCTTGACCGTGGCGAGCACGACCTTGCCGGCGGGCTCGAGCTTGCCGCCGCCTTGCTCGGCCTCCATGTAGGGCATCAGGTAGGCGACGGCGCGCTTCATGACCCGGGCGCTCTTGACGACCTGGGGCAGGAACATCTTGCCGGACCCGAACAGATCTCCGACCACGCGCATCCCGGCCATCAGCGGGCCCTCGATCACGTCGAGGGGCCGGGCGGCGGCGGCCCGGGCCTCTTCGGTGTCGGCCTCGATGAAGTCGGTGATGCCGTGGACGAGGGCGTGCTCGAGCCGCTTGATGACCGGCTGATCGCGCCAGCGGGTGTCGAGCTCGTTGGACTTCTTCTTGCCCTTGAAGCGGTCGGCGAGCTCGATCAGGCGATCGGTCGCGTCCTCGCGCCGGGCGAAGAGCACGTCCTCGACGCGCTCGCGCAGCTCGGGGTCGATGTCTTCGTAGACCACGAGCTGGCCAGCGTTGACGATGCCCATGTCGAGCCCGGCCGCGATCGCGTGATAGAGGAAGGCCGAGTGCATGGCCTCGCGGACCGGGTCGTTGCCGCGAAACGAGAACGAGAGGTTGGAGATCCCGCCGCTGATCCGGGAGCCCGGGCACGCGCGCTTGATCAGCTTGGTCGCCTCGATGTACTCGAGCGCGAAGCGGTCGTGCTCGCGGATCCCGGTTGCGACGGCGAGGACGTTGGGGTCGAAGATGATGTCGTGCGGGTCGAAGCCGAGCTTGGTCGTGAGCAGCTCGTAGGCGCGCTTGCAGATCTCGACCTTGCGCGCGGCGGTCTCGGCCTGGCCCTGCTCGTCGAAGGCCATGACCACGAGCCCGGCGCCGTGGCGGCGGACGATCTTGGCCTTGGCCAGGAAGTCGTCCTCGCCCTCCTTGAGCGAGAGCGAGTTGACGATCGCCTTGCCCTGCACGCACTCGAGCCCGGCCTCGATCACCGACCACTTGGAGCTGTCGATCATGATCGGGACCCGGGCGACCTCGGGCTCGGAGCCGATCAGGTTGAGGAAGGTCCGCATGGCCTGCTCGGAGTCGAGCATGCCCTCGTCCATGTTGACGTCGACGATGTTGGCGCCGTTGCGGACCTGCGAGATCGCGACGTTGAGGGCGCGCTCGTAGTCGTTGGCCTTGATCAGCTTGGCGAACCTGCGCGAGCCGGTCACGTTGGTCCGCTCGCCGATCATCACGAAGCCGGTGTCGCGCCCGATCGTCAGGGGCTCGAGGCCCGCGAAGTGGGACTCGTTGGGGGCGTCGAGCGAGTCGCTATCGGCCAGGGGCACGGGGCGGGGCTCGAGGGTCTGGACGAGCTCGGCGATCGTGCGGATGTGCTCGGGCGTGGTCCCGCAGCAGCCGCCGACGATGTTGACCAGGCCGCTCTCGGCGAACTCGTGGAGCTCGGTCGCGGTCTGCTCGGGCAGCTCGTCGTACTCGCCGAAGGCGTTGGGCAGCCCGGCGTTGGGGTAGCAAGACACCGCGCAGTTCGCGATCTCGGCCAGCTCGGCCACGTAGGGCCGCATCGCCGCGGCCCCGAGCGCGCAGTTGAGGCCGACGCTCAGGGGCTTGGCGTGGGCGATCGAGCGCCAGAAGGCCTCCATGGTCTGGCCCGACAAAATTCGCCCGCTGCGATCGGTGACCGTGCCCGAGATCATGATCGGGAGCTCGTCGCCGGTCGCGTCGAACACGTCGAACGCGGCCATGATCGCGGCCTTGACGTTGAGCGTGTCGATGATCGTCTCGAACAAGAGCAGGTCGGCCCCGCCCTCGAGCAGCCCGTGGATCTGCTCGGTGTAGGCCGCGCGCAGGGTCGCGTAGTCGATCGCGCGGTAGGCCGGATCTTCGACGTCGGGCGAGAGCGAGAGCGTGCGGTTGGTCGGGCCGACGGCCCCGGCGACGAAGCTCGGGGTCGCGTCGGTCCAGCGGGCGTCGGCGACCTCGCGGGCGATCCGAGCCGACTCACGGTTGAGCTCGCGGGCCAGGGCCTCGAGCCCGTAGTCGGCCTGGGCGATCGCCGTGGCCGAGAAGGTGTTGGTCTCGATGATGTCGGCGCCCGCGTCAAAGTAGGTCTGGTGCGCGGCGCGGACGATGTCGGGCCGGGTCAGCGAGAGCAGGTCGTTGTTGCCGGCGAGCTGGCGATCGTGGCCCGCGAAGCGCTGCCCGCGGTAGTCGTCTTCGCCGAGCTTGTAGCCCTGCAGCAGCGTGCCCATGGCGCCGTCGAGCATCACGATGCGTTGGTCGAGGAGCTTGCGGAGCGCGGCGATTCGGTCGTGGCGGGAGATCGTCATGGCAAAGGTCACGGGGGCGGCTGGGGTTTGCGCGCGAACGCGGTCAGGACTTGGAAGTAGGGCTTGCGGCGCTCGCGGGAGCTGGCCGCGCACTGGACGATGTCGAGGCCGGCCGCGGCGAGGGTCGCCTCGAGCTCCTCGGCCCTGAAGCCGAGGTTCACGTGGTCGTAGGCCGCCGCGATCTTGGTGTGCTCGTGCTCGACCAGGGTCACCGCCGCGAGGGCGCCACCGGGTCGCAGGACGCGGCTGGCCTCGGCGGTCGCGAGCTGCGGACGGTCCGAGTAGGTCAGCGTGTGGAGCAGCAAGACGGCGTCGAAGCTGGCCGAGGCGAAGGGGAGGTCGTGCATGTCGCCGACGCAAAAGTCGACGTTGGTGAAGCGCTCGAGCCGTCGCCTGGCCGCCGTGATCACCCGCTCGCTGAGGTCGAGGCAGGTCACCCGCTCGGCCCGCGGCGCGAGCAGCTCGGCGTTGACGCCGTCGCCCGAGCCGATGTCGAGGACCGAGCCGAGCTCGAGGAAGCCGAGCAGGGCGCGAGCGGTGGCCTCCCATGTGCGGCCTGGCGAGTAGTGGCGCTCCATCTGGCCGGCGACCTCGTCGGGCCAGCGCAGGCGGCTGGTCCGGGCCGCGAGCGCGGCCTCGCGGCGGCGCAGATCCTTGGCCAGCTGGGCGTCGTCGAGGCGGCCATGGACGAGGGCCCACAGCTCGCGGGCGGGGGCGCCCATGTTGTCGGTGTCGAGGCCGTAGAAGCTCGAGCTGCCGTCTCGGCGATCGCGGACGAGGCTCGCGGCCTTGAGCTTGCGCAGGTGCGTGGACACCCGCGACTGCGGGAGGTTGGTGACCCGGGTCAGCTCCGCGACGCTGAGCTCGCTGTCTTCGAGCAGCGACAGCAGCCGAACCCGGGTTGGGTCGGCGAGGACCGACAGCAGGTCCACGGTCTGGGTGAGGTCAGCCATGGGGGCAGCGCAAGATATCCGTCCATCATGATATCCAGATATATTGCTGTGGTCCAGTCTAGGCGCGCTCCAACGGCCATTGATCTGGCGCCGGGCTCCGGGAGACCTCCCGCCCACGGGCTCGCCAGGGGATGGTGCGCTTGTGGCGCCGCCGCTCGATGACAGCGTTCAGCTGTCGCGTCGAGCCCGGACGCCGAGCTCGATCTCGCCGGCCTCGGCCTCGTCGATGTCGAGGGCCCGGCGCAGCTTGTGGAGCAGCGAGCGCTCGGTCGAGTCGAGCTCGAGGTCGACGCGGGTCAGGGCCGCGGCGACGCGATAGATGAACAGCTTGCGCACGGCCGAGAGCTCGGGGAGCTGCCCGACGTCGAGCTCGACCGGCGCGTCGAGCCAGGTCAGGGCCTCGGCCTTGCTGGCCTCGGGGATCGCGGCGTAGCCGATCAGCCTGCGCAGGGCCTCGGACTCGGCCTCGGCGAGGGTGCCATCGGCCCACGCGGTCGCAACCCAGACACGCAGGCTCGCCAACACTCGGTCTTGCTCGGCCATGGCGCTCATCATCGGCGGATCGGCTGGGGCCCGCAAGTGATTCGCGCGCTGCTACGGTCCCGGACGCAGGACGTGACGAGCTCCGCGTGGGCCAAGGCCGCGCTCCGGGTGCTGGCGTCCTGGCGCGACGGGCCGCCCCGAGCTGCGCGTCGCGTCAGGACGCCCAGTACTTGATTTGTCCGCGTCAGCCTCAACGCGATCGCCTCTGATGGCGATGAGCCCGCCGAGCCCCACCGGGGCTCCTGCGTGCGTCCGCGATGGAGGCTGCGTGCGTCCGCGATGGAGGCGGCGGGCCGGTGAGCTCGGACCAGCGGCGAGGGCCAGCGCAGGGCGCCCGGGCACGGGCCTTGCAGCCTCGCGGAGCATGGACACCCCAACGCAAATCAAACCCAAGCTGCATGCGCGCAAGAGCATGCTGTTCTCTCTCGGCTGCCTCGCCGCGCTGGTGATGTTGGCCCCGGCCTGCACGGACGAGTTCGAAGATCTCTCAGACCTCGACGAGCGAGCCGCGTTCGAAGACGAGCTCTTGGAGAGCTCGGTCGAGAGCGAGGTCCTCGAGTTCGACGACGCCAGGTTCGAAGAGCTCGAACAAGACGGGCCCCTCCACATCCCGAACGCCATCAATGAGCCCGACTACAACGACGTCTATATCGAGGGGATCGTCGCCAACGGCGCGGGCTGTCCGGTCGGCAACCCCGGCACGGTCACGACCCAGATCTCGCCCGACAAGAAGAGCTTCATCGTCATCTTCAGGGACATGCTGCTCGAGAACCCGCCGGGCCCGCCGGTCAAGACCCTCAACTGCCTCGCGAGCATCAAGCTTCATGTCCCCGGGGGCTGGCAGGTGTCGGTCGCGACCGTGAACACGCGCGGCTACGCCTTCCTCGAGCAGGGCCTCAAGGCGCGCCAGACATCGAGCTACTTCTTTGCCGGCGACCCGGTCGGTTTCAGCGCCCACACCCAGCTCAAGGGCCCCTACGACGACCTCTACGTGTTCTCCGACAAGGTCCCGTTCCAGTCGCTCGTGTGGTCCAAGTGCGGTGGCTCGGCCATCTTTGCGATCAACACGACGCTGAACCTCAACGCGATCGCCAACAAGACGGGCTACGGAATCTTCAACAGCACCGATATCGACGGGCAATTCAGGAAGGTGTTTCAGTGGCAATGGAAGAAGTGTTGAGCTGAGCGCTCATCATGACTCCGTGACTCCGTACTTCTATGCTTTCTCGTGTCCCGCAGGAAAATGCGCGCAAACACGCCATGAACACGCGTGTTTGCGCGCAGCAAGGGCGCCATGTATCCACAAAAAACAAACAGGTCTCTCGTTCTTTCCGCATGTCTGCTGATCCCGCTCGGAGCGTGCGCCGAGCCCAAGCCCGAGGCCTCGGCGGAGATCGAGCGCGGCCTGGTCATCGACGAGGTCGGGGGAGTCGTCAGCGGTAGCTTTGCCGACGAGCGCCACGCCCTGGCGTTCTCGGGCGAAGTCGCTGGCGCTGGCTTCGAGCTCGACATTGAGGTCAACGGCATGACGATCACCGCCCAACAAGGCAGCGACGGCATCATCCGCTACGACGGGTACGCGAGCGAGGGCGGCGCGGCCACACAGATGACCGGTGACGATCGGGCGGCGCTCGGGTCCTTGGCCGACGCCCTCGACGAGCTCGGGTCCGAGGTCGGTCCGGCGACCGCGCGCGTGCGAACCTTCGCCGATACGTGGTCCGAGTTTCCGAGCGCCCTGGAATTGCGCGGGGTTGTCGACGCGGGCTTTCGCGGCGCGACCTCGCTCTGCGACGACCTCTACAGCTTCGTCGAGACCACCCATGACGACGACGACTATTACGAGTGGGAGGATGAGACCACATTTTATGCCTACCTGAGCATGGATGAAGCAGGCCCCTGCGCTGACGACGGCACATGGTTTTGGACCGGCGGCAGCTGGAAGTGCTACGAGCCCGATCACAGCGCCGACGTCGAGTACGCCTTCGGCAACTGCTTCGGCCGGTGCGGGAACCGGTGCGGGGCCAGCTCGCAGTTCACCACGGACTGCGCCAACCATGACAACTGCCAGCGCTTTGGCCACACGATCGACAGCGACGAGTGTGAAGATGAGTTCTTGGCGGCGCTCGACGATGCCTTCGGCGCGCCCAACTGCCTCTAAGGTGGCGCTCATAGCTGCCGGCGCCGCCCGAAGCCCGGCAGCTCCTGCGTCGGGCCGTTGACGCTGAGACAAGCCCGCGGGTCAGGCACACGCCTTGCTTGGCATCTCGGACATGGATCCCCGCACACACATCCTCTTCGGTCTCGCCCTGATCGCGCTCCCGAGCGCCGCCTGCGACGGCGAGAGCGGCGAGGGCGGCGAGGGCGGCGATACACAGGCGCTCGACAAAGACAAGCCGGGCAATATGGATGAGGCGCCGAAGGCCGAGGACCTCTGGGTCGAGGGCGTGGTGTACGACGGCGCGGGCTGTCCAGATCCCGACTCGGTCCAGGTCGGCTTCGCCCCCGACAAGATGAGCTTCTTCGTCTCCTTCAATGACATGCTGCTCATCAACCCGGCGAAGTCGCCCATCCAGACCACGAATTGTGTGATCAGCGCCCAGCTTCACGTGCCCGACGGTTGGCAGGTCGGCGTGACCGCCGTGGACGGCTATGGCTACGCCCTGCTCGAGGAGGGGGTCAAGGCGCGCAACACGGGCAGCTATTTCTTCGCGGGCGAGCCCGTCGGATACGAGACCGAGACCTCGCTCGAGGGCTCCTACGACTCAATTTACTCCAAGGATGAAAACGTCGAGGCCCAGTCGATTGTTTGGTCCGAATGCGGCGCCTCGACCATCTTTGCGATCAACAACTCGCTGGTGCTCAACGCCATCGCGGCTCCGCAGGAGCAGGCGATCTTCAGCAGTATCTATGCGGGGATCGAGCTCCAGTCGAAGAAGTGTTGAGTGGGTACTCGAGCTTGCCGCGCGCCGCTCGCGGCCGTGCGTGGCAGAATTGCTGATGACCGCGGGGGTCTGAGGCAGCCGCTCCCGCGCGCGCCCATCCGCGCCGCGCCCAGCTCCCGACGCGCGAGATCCTGCGCGCGCGCGACCACGGTCGCGCGAAACTCCAGGTCCAGCGCCCGCGCGATCGCTTCGGTGATCTCCGCGCGCCTTGCCGCCGCCGCGTGGCCCCGGCGTCAGCGTGGGCCCGGCGAGCTGAACCCGACACCGAAGGTGATCGAGCGCCGCTTGCGATCCTCGGGAAAGCGCCACCGCTTGATCCGGCGGACCGTGCACGCGCTGAGCTTGGCGACGCCGAGCTCGTCGGCGTCGATCTCGACCCAGTCGACGGTGCCGTTGCGGCGCAGATCGACCGAGAAGAGCATCGAGCCCGCGCGCCCGGGGTAGGCGCCCGCGAGGTCGTCCCAGCACTGCTGAAGCTCGCCCATGTTGGCCTCGACCACGGCCACGCGCGCGTCGGCGCTCGGGGTCGCCCGGTGGGCGCAGGCCGTGAGCGTGAGCGCGAGGGCGAGCAGCAGCGGCGCTCGACTCACTCCGCGAGCCCGAGCACGTCGAACATGTCGTAGAGCCCCGGCGGCTGGGCGGCGGCCCAGCGCGCGGCCCGGAGCGCGCCGCGGGCGAAGATCGCCCGGTCGCCCGCGCGGTGGGTGAGCTCGATGCGCTCACCCTCGCCGAGGAACATCAAGGTGTGCTCGCCGGGCGAGTCGCCGCCGCGGAGGCCGAACACGCCGATCTCTTCGGAGGTCCGCGGGCGGCCGAGGGTCGAGCGATCGGTCAGCGCGACCTCGGAGAACTTGCGACCGCTGGCCTCGGCCACCGCCTGGCCGATGCGCAGGGCCGTGCCCGAGGGCGCGTCGCGCTTGAAGCGGTGGTGGAGCTCGAACAGCTCGGCCTCCCACTGGGGCCCGAGCGCGGCCGCGGCGATGCCCGCGAGCTGCAGCAGCAAGGTGATGCCGACGGAGAAGTTGGCCGCGTAGACGACTGGGATCGACTCGCCGGCCTCGGCGAGCAGCTTGTCGTCGTCTTCGCTGAGCCCGGTCGTGCCGATGATCAGCGGGATCCCGTGCTCGACGCAGGCGCGGACGTTGGTCGCGGTCGCCTTGGGCAGCGAGAAGTCGACGACGACGCTGCCGCGGCGGGGCTTGAGCTCGTCGGTCACGAGGACCCCGGTGTCCGGGCGGCCGGCGAGGCGACCGGCGTCTTGACCGATGCCGGGTCCGCCCGAGCGGTCGACGCAGGCGCCGAGGGTCAAGTCATCCGAGCCCATCACCTCGCGGATGAGCGTGGTGCCCATGCGCCCGCGGGCGCCGACGATGATGATCGAGATCATGCGTTGCTTCATGGTTCCTCTGGTCGAGTGGCGGGGAGCGATCAGCTTGGGAGACCGAGGTCGCGCAGACACGCGCGGAGCGAGGCCGCGAGCGGGCCGTCGAGGTCGAGCTCGCGCAGTGGCGAGCGGACCGCGGTGCCGCCGATCCCGAGCATGTGCATCGCGGCTTTGACCGCGATCGGGTTGGGATCGCGAAACAGCAGGCGGGTGAGCGCGAGCTGGCGAAAGTGGATGGCGCGGGCCTCGTCGAGGCGGCCGGCGACGAACGCGTCGTAGAGCGAGACCAGCAGCGCCGGGGCCGGATTGGACACGACCGAGATGACCCCGTCGCCGCCCGTGGCCAGGAAGGGCAGCAGGGTGAAGTCGTCGCCCGACATCAGGGCGAAGGCCTCGCCGCACTGCTCGCGCAGCTGCGCGGCCACGTGCAGGTCGCCGGTGGCGTCTTTGATGCCGACGATGTTCTCGTGCCTGGCGAGGCGCGCGACGGTCTCGGGCACCATGTTGGTGACCGTGCGGCCGGGGACGTTGTAGAGGATGATCGGCAAGGCGACGGCGTCGGCGATCGCCTCGAAGTGACGAATGAGGCCGTCTTGCGGGGGCTTGTTGTAGTAGGGGACGACCTGCAAGGTCGCGTCGACGCCGAGCTCCTTGCAGGCCCGGGCGAGCTCGATCGCCTTGCGCGTGGAGTTGGACCCCGCGCCCGCGAGCACGGGCACGCGACCCTTCGCCGCGCGGGTCACGACCTCGACCACGTGGACGTGCTCGGCCTGGGACAGGGTCGCCGCTTCGCCGGTTGTCCCGCAGGGGACGAGGCCGTGGACACCACCTGAGATCTGGGCCTCGACGAGGCGCGTGAGCGCGTCGTCGTCGACGCGGCCTTCCTCGTCCATGGGGGTGACGAGGGCCGTGAACACGCCGCGGAAGAGCTTGTCCGCCATTGGCCGCCAACGTAGCAAAAGCCCTGGGCTTGCCCAAGCCCACCTACCAGCTGAGCGATTCGGCCACAGCCAGGACGCGCAGACCCGGGCGGCGGGGCCGTGGAGCCAGGAGCGTGTGCTCGCGCCGAGGCCCACAGCCGCCGACGCGGGCCCGAGCGGGGCCTCGAGGCCCCGCTCGGCGGCGCGTTCGACCCGGCCGGTGCCGACGAGCTCGCGGATCGCCGTGGAGCCGAGCTTATCGCCGTCCTGCTCGGAGATCTTCTCGACCACCGACAGCCCGATGCCCGCGCCAGCGAGCAGCTGCCGGAGCTCGGCGGGCCCGTCCGCGCGCCTGGCCCCGAAGCGAAAGTCGTGGCCGACGACGACCGCGGCCGGCGGCGCCACCCATGTCGGGAGGCGCGCCCGATCCTGAGCACCATGACTGCCGAGTTTCTCGTCGGTGGTGACAAACAATTCGTCAGCTGAGCAGCAAAGTTGGAGATGAGGGGCTGGAACGGAACTGCGCCCCGAAATCGACGATTTAGGCGGCCATCAACTCCCGAATTCGGCTATTGATGAATTTCTCCTCGGTTCTCGTCAGGAGCGGGCCGTGCGCTGGGCTGCGGCGGCCGTCGGGGCCGTCACCAACGGATGACGAAAGTGATCCGACTCACGATTTTTGCGTGATCTGTAGTGTGACCTGATGGGCCGGTGCGTACTTGCGCAAGACGTCGACGCGGTAGGTCCCCGGGGCCAGGTCGATGGGATTCGATGAGCCAGCGGACAAAATGCCCCGCACCTGGGTAGTCGACATCTGCCGCCACGCCAGCGGTGACGAGCTCGCGTGGGTCTCTCAACGACTCCGAAGGTTCGAGCTCCAGGCCCACCGCGAGACTCTCGGAGAAGGCCGGACCGCTGCCACTCCGCCACTCGCAGCTGACCGCATGGGCGAGCTCGTGCGCCAAATACCGGACGGTCAAATACCGGACGGTGAGTCTTTCCACCCACGAGGTCCGAGTTACCACCAAATACCGGGCGGCAAATACCGGACGGTGAGTCTTTCCACCCACGAGGTCCGAGTAGCAAATGCAAATACCGGGCGGTGAGTCTTTCCTCCCACGATGTCCGAGTAGCGGTCGAGTCAAATACCGGGCGGTGAGTCTTTCCACCCACGAGGTCCGAGTCACCAAATGCCGGGCGGTGAGTCTTTCCACCCACGCAAACAAATACCGGGCGGTGAGTCTTTCCACCCACGAGGTCCGAGTAGCAAAGGGCAATGCCAAATGCCGGGCGGTGAGTCTTTCCTCCCACAAATACCGGGCGGTGAGTCTTTCCACCCACGAGGCCTGAGACAAATACCGGGCGGTGAGTCTTTCCACCCACGAGGTCCGAGTAGCAAATGAGCAAATGCCGGGCCAAATGCCGGGCAAATGCCGGGCGGTGAGTCTTTCCTCCCACGAGGTCCGGCTCGAGGCCCGAGTCGCCCCGCGAGCGCGGATGATTCGCAAATTCACGCCCATTTTCGGCCTGAGAGGGCGAATCCTGCGGTCATGCGCACCCCCCTCACCGACCCGCCAAATGCCGGGCGGTGAGTCTTTCCACCCACGAGGTCCGGCTCGAGGCCCGAGTCACCCCGCGAGCGCGGACGATTCGCAAATTCACGCCTATTTTCGGCCTGAGAGGGCGAATCCTGCGGTCATGCGCACCCCCCTCATCAACCCGTGGCCACGACACAATTACCATCCCGCGGGATCGCCTCGTGCCACCCCGCCTTTCCTCATGTCGCAGCTTCACGAGGGCGGATGTTGGGCCACACTGACTCCAGCGAATCGACGCAGCCAGTAGGTCCCCGCCGGAAACACAGCCGGCTTCCCCATCCTCCACGCCGCTCGCGCCTCCGCGTATTTGCGCTCCCAGTCGCGGTCCCGCTGCAGCTGCGCCAAGCGTCGCCAAACGGACGACGCCGCAACCTTGGGCGCGACAGTGAAGCGCTCCTCAAAGCTCATCGCCACCCGGTTCCAGTGTTGCCGCGCGAGCTTGCGCGGCCCCATGAAGCGTCGGCTTTGGGCACGAAAGTCGGCCTGAATCTCGAGCTCAACGTCGCGCACCGCTGCAGCGAGCTTGTCGTACAGCGCGTCGTCGTCGAGCTCGCTGAAGATCGGCGGTCGGACCAGGGTCAACGTCGCCTTCTCGGGCATGTTGCCGTCAGGGTCGAACAACCCCTCGGGCCGCTTGAAGGTCCGCGTCTCGCCAAAACGCCAGTCCGCGGTGGTGAATCCCGGCCAGAGCCGCGCCCACTTCACGAGGCCCGCGTCGACCGGATTTGCGATGGTGTAGACGAGATCCTTGAACGTCTCGTCATCGTTTGGGCGGCAGGTGTCGCAGGGTCCGTCGCCACTCCAGACGGAGTCGAAGCGCCCGCGTTGGGCGTTGATGCCACGGGCGATCAAGCTGTTGAACAGCTGCTTCCAGGGGACGAGATCGCCGCGCGGGTCGGTGAGGTCGATGTGGTAGTGGTCCGACATCATCACGGCCGCGTGGATTTGCACGCCGAACTTGGCGGCGGTGTACGCGAGGCAGTAGCCGATGAAGTTGACGATCTCGTCGGGAGCGCGGCCGGGGGCGAGGAACATGCGACGCTCGAGGCACCGCCTCGTGACCTTGTAGCTGGTCGAGGGGAGGATCGGCCGCGCGCGGACCCGCGCGTGGGGGCGCGCCTGGCCTCGGGCGCGGTTCGCGGCCCGGCGGTCGGAGCTGGCTTGTTTGCGGGCGGAGGAGATAGCCACGCGAGGGTGTCGGCCCGCGGACGACGGTGTTGCAGGATTCTGCGTGGCCCATGGTCGGGCCACCCCACCGCGAGTGATCGGAGGACCAAAGTTGAGACTCTAAGTCCGGTTGCCCGCCCAAAATTTGAGACACCGAGTCCGGTTGCCCCGCAAGTGATCGAAGGACCAAAATTGAGACACCGAGTCCGGTTGCCCTCCGAGTCCGCCCTCGGCAAGTGATCGAAGGACCAAAATTGAGACTCCGAGTCCGGTTGCCCGCGAAAATTGCCCGTCTCGCATCGGCAAGTGATCGAAGGACCAAAATTGAGACTCCGAGTCCGGTTGCCCGCGAGTCCCCCCATGCCCTCGGCCCCGCAAGTGATCGAAGGACCAAAATTGAGACTCCGAGTCCGGTTGCCCGCGAGTCCGGTTGCCCGCGCGGGTCTAAATTGAGACTCCGAGTCCGGTTGCCCCGTCGTCCCCTCGGCCCGCACTTGGCGCGGAGCAGCTACCAGCTGAGCGACTCGGCCACGGCCAGGACGCGCAGACCGGGGCGGCGGGGCCGTGGGCTCAGCAGCGTGGGCTTGCGCTGGGGCCCGGGGCTCAGGACCAGGATCGCCGCCGCCGAAGCGGGCCCGAGCGGGGCCTCGCGGCGCGCGGTCGCCTGGAGGTCGAGGCAGCGCAGGGACGTGTAGCGCAGCGTCGTGGGCTGAGGAACGAGGGTTGCGCGCGGCGCCGCGATCGCCAGGACGACGTCGACGCGGGCGTCGTCGTACTCGGCGAGCAGGCCGCGAGGGACGGACCAGCTGAGCTCGAGCTCGCCTGCGCCGAGCTCGATGCCGGCCTCGGAGCTGGGCACGAAGCGGGCCTCGAGCCGGGCCTCGAGTCGGGCGGCGCTGGCCCGGCGGAGGCGCTCGAGCAGCGCGAGGGCGTAGCCGTTGGTCGGGTCATCGGCGAGGACCTCGCGGCAGATCGTGCGCGCGCGCCCGGGGTGGCCCTGGGCGAGGTAGAGCTGGGCGAGGGTCGGCGACGCGAGGCCATGGTCGAGGTCGAGGTCGAGGTCGAGCTCACGCGCTTGGTCGTCTCCGGGCTCGAGCCTGCGGCCCGGCTCCCTCGCTTCGCCTTCACCCTTCGGGGCCTGGGTCTCGTTCACCGCTTGCCTCCGGCTAGGTGGCGGGGCTCGGGCTCGAGGGAGGCGGGCTCGGCCTCGACCTTGCTCGCGTGGCGCCGGGCGGCGACATCTTCGCTCAGCAGCGGGCGCGCAGCTTCGATGTCGGCCGCGATCGCCTCGCGCAGGGCCTCGACCCCGTCGAAGCGCTGCTCGTCGCGGAGCCGGGCGACGAACGCGACCTCGACCTCGCGGCCGTAGAGGCGCTCGCCGAGGTCGACGTCGAGCGCGTGGACCTCGAGGGTCGTGGGGCCGGGCGCGTCGGTCGAGGCGAAGGTTGGGTTGGTCCCGAGGTTGGCGACCGCGGGCCAGGACTCGAGCTCGACCATGCGCCCGCTCGCGCTGCGGCCCCGCAGGCTCAAGAAGCAGGCATAGACGCCGCCGCGCGGGCGCAGCGAGTGGCTCTTGACGTTGGCGGTCGGGTAGCCGAGGCCGCGGCCGCGCCCGGCCCCGTGCTCGACGACGCCCGCGACGCTGTAGAGGCGCCCGAGCAGCTCGGCGGCGTGCTCGACCTGGCCCGCACCGACGAGCTCGCGGATCGCCGTGGAGCCGAGCTTTTCGCCGTCTTGTTCGGAGATCTTCTCGACCACCGACAGCCCGATGCCCGCGCCCGCGAGCAGCCGCCGGAGCTCGTCGGGCCCGCCCGCGCGCCGGGCTCCAAAGCGAAAGTCATAGCCGACGACGACCGCGACCGGGCGCAGGCCCTCGATCAAAACCTGCTGGGCGAAGGCGGCCGGCGACAGCCGCGAGACCTCGGCGTCGAAGCGCAAGATCGCGAGGGTGTCGACGCCGAGCTCGCGGCACACGTGCTCGCGCTGGCTCGGGGTCTGGAGCCGCGGCGGCGCGCGCTCGGGCGCGAGGACCTCGGCGGGGCGAGGCTCGAAGGTCACGACCGCGACCTCGGGCGCGAGCGCGCGGGCCCGGGCGATCAGGCCCTGGTGGCCGCGGTGCATCCCGTCGAACGCGCCGAGGCACGCGGCTGTACCAAGCGGCAGCGGCGTGAGGTCGCCCGGCGCCGAGCCGGGGGCAGACGAGAAGTCGAGCACGCGCATGCGAAGTGCGGATCCACCGTGAAGCTATCGAGGCGACCGACCAAAGTCGATAGCTCCGGCTTGCGGACCCCGCGTGGGCGGCCGACACTCCGTCCATGTCGGCGGACCGAGGCCACCCGATCGCGCACGAGCGCGCGCTGGTCTTGCTTGTGTTCGCGTTTTTGGTCGTGGGGGCCTCTCCGGCGCATTTTTGGCTCGACTCGGGGGAGATCGCGTCAGCTGGCGCACAGCTCGGCGTCATGCACCCGACCGGGGTCCCAGGCTACGTGCCCTTGCTCCACCTCGCGACCGCGCTGCCGCTCGGGCCGATCGGCATGCGCATGGCCCTGGTCTCGAGCGCGTGCATGGCTGGCGCGGTCGCGCTGGTCCTCGCGATCTTGCGGCGGCGCGGGGTCCACTGGGCGCTGAGCTGGGTCCTCGGTCTGTGGCTGCCGCTCGGTCTCACGCTCGCGCGCCACGGCCGGGTCGTCGAGATCTACGGCTTCGCGGCGCTGCTGCTGATGGCCACGCTGTGGGGCTTCGACCCGGCCGTGGCCGAGGCCAAGCGCGTGTCACGGCGCTGCATCGGCGTGTTCGCGGCGGTCATCGCCGTGTGGGGCTTCGGCGATCTGCGCCTGGCCCTGGTCCCGCCCGTGGTCCTCGCGTGGATCCTCGCCTGGCGTCGGGCGCAGCCCTGGGCTCGCTGGGCGCCGCTGGTCGTCGCGCTCGCGAGCGCGGTGGTCCTGACCCTGCCGCTCGCGTCGGCGCGGGGGACGATGGCCGACTGGGGCGATCCGCAGACCTGGCCGGCGGTCTGGGCCCACGTCCAGGCCACGGCGATCCGCGACAGCTTCGCCGTCAAGCTCGGGGGCATGGGCGCGGAGGCGTGGTTGCTGCAACTGCGCATGGTCGCGCTGCGGCTGACCGAGGATCTCGGCCCGATCGGGCTGCTGATCGCGGTCGCGGCGCTCGCGTTTGGGCTCACGCGACCGCTGTCGCTCGCGGCTCGCGGGCGCGCGGCCGAAGCCGAGCCCGAGTCCGAAGCCGAGTCCGAGCCCGACAACATCCCCCTCGTCGATGACGACCACCTCCTGCTGCGCTGGGTCGGCTGGATCGTCGCGGTCGAGCTCGTCTACGCCGTAGCGATCAACCCGATGGGCGGCCGCGACCGCCAGACCGGCCTCGCGCTGTGCCTGCTCGCCGCGCTCGCCCTCGGTCTCGGCGTCGAGCGCTGGACCTCGCGCCGCCCGCCGCTGCGCTGGGTCGCGCTGCCGCTGCTGGCCTCCGCGCTGTGGCTCCCGGCCGGGTTCGAGAGCCTCGCCGACGCCCGGGCCACGCGCTCGTGGGCGCCCCACGCGTGGACCCGCGAGGTCCTGGCCCGAAGCCCCAGTGACGCGTTGATCCTGTCCCAGTCCGATGATCTGAGCGCGGGCCTGAGCGCGGCCCGAGCCCTCGAGGGGGCGCGGCCCGATGTCGTCGCGGTCCCGGCCCAGCACCTCTACCGGGCGCCGACGCAGTGGCAGCGCGCGAGCCCGCGACGGCGCGTCGTGTGGGACGCCGCGGGCAACGCTGGCGACGAGCGCGGCCGGATCGACGCGGTCTTGTCGGCCTGGCGCGGGCCGCTGGTGCTCGAGTCCCCGACGACGGCGGTCCTCGCCGGGGTCTCGATTCACGGCGGGGGCGAGCCGCCGATCTGGGTCACCGAGCTCCCGCCGGGGCCCGACGCGCGCCCGCCGGGGGTCCCGGGGCCGGGCGATCCTCTGGCCGAGGCGATCGCTCGCTGGGACGGGCGGATGACGAACCCCGTCGACCGCGAGCGCCTCGCCGACGGCCTCGCCTTGTGGATCAACGGCGAGTTCGCGCGCGCGCCCGAGTCCCCGGTCCGCTGGCTCGAGGCCGAGCGGGGCTATCGCTTGATCCTCGACCACGTCCAGCCCGAGCACCCGCGGGCGCTGATCGGGCTCGGTGCCGTCCGCGATCGCTTTGGCCACACCGACGAGGCGATCGAGCTGACCCGGCGCGCGCTCGAGATCGATCCGGAGCGGCCGACGGCGCTGGCCAACCTCGCGCTGTTCCTCTCGCGCGAGCCCGCGACCCTGGCCGAGGCCCGCGAGCTCGCCGAGCTCGCCGTCGAGCTCGCCGCCGACAAGCGCAGCGTGTGGTCGCGGCTGCTGCTGGTCTGTCGGGCTCAGGACGACGCCGCGTGCATCGAGCGGGCCGCGGCCGCGCTCGATCGATCACGTTGACGGCCGCGCCGAGCGTGGCTCGCTCGAGCCGTCGGCGCGCACGCACATGCTGCGCGACGATCCGCGAGAGGATCCACGAACCATGCGATAGTTTGGCATGCCCTCCTCACGCCTGCTCAGCCCCGCGTGGGCGCTGCTCGTCGCCCTCGCTGTCGCCGGGGGGTGCAAGGAGAACGGCAACGACTACCTGACCGAGGGCTTGCGCCTGCTCGGCGAGGCCGAGCGCGGGGACTGCAAGCCCAACGTCCGCGGGGGGCAGGCCATGATCGACACGACCAAGGTCAGCCAGTGCCTCGCCAAGACCAAAGACGCGCTCGAGCAGCTCCACAAGGCCCGCGAGCTCGGGGTCGACAACAAAGAGACCAACGATCTGATCGCCAAGACCGAAGCCGAGGTCGCCAAGCTCGAGTCGATGCTCCAGATCGTCGGTCGCATGCAGCACGAGCCGTAGCGGGGCAAGGTTGTCCGACCCGCGAGGCGCTCGTGGGTCGAGACCGACGCCGAGGGCGAGGTGAAGATCGAGGCGGCCGGGGGGCAAAGAGCGAGACCGGCGCGGATGGGGGCGTCGACATCGAGGGCCCCGACGGGACCAGGTTCAGAGCTCGGCGCCCGCTTCGATCCAGTGCGCGACCCGAACCAGATCCGCGTGGGGCAGGGGCCCGTCGGGTGGCATCGGCTCCCCTTGCAGCCCGTGCAGCCCCGCTCCAGCCTGGGTCCGCAGCAGCTTGTGGACCAGGTAGCTCTCCGACGGAAGCCGCGGCGTGACCATCGGGAAGTCGGTGTTCTCGAGCCCGGTCCGCAAGACCAGCTCGGTCCACGCGGTCTCGGGGTCCGACAGATCCAGCCGCGCCGAGGCCAGCTCGTCGTCGCGCTGGTGACAGCCGCACGCCTCCCGCTCGGGATCGAAGATCTCTCCGGGCGCGAACAGCTCGGTCAAGCTCGGGCCGGGCTCGAGCGCGGGGATCTCCTCGGGCGCGCTGTCCCCGGTCGAGCCGGCGACGCGAAACTCGATGAAGCGCCGGAGCTCGCCCTCGGCGTTGGGGGCCCAGCTGTCGTGCTCGGTGTCGAGGGCCTCGCCGGCCCAGCCGAGCAGGGCCGGGCGAAGCTGGACGCGGTAGGTCAGGCCCGGTTGGAGCGGGGCACCCGGGGTCAGGGACAGGACCGAGCCCGGGCACCAGCGCTCGCTCGCGAGCCCCGCGCGCTCGCCGGGGGCGCGCCAGCTGAACAGCTGCACCTCCTGTTGGGTGTCGAAGGTCAGCTCGGCCGAGTGCAAGGTCGCGTCGAAGCTGTCGAGCGCGCGCGGATCGACCTCCGCGGACAGGCACAGATCGATCCGCGTGAGGGGATCTGCGTCCGGGCTCCCGGCAGCCGGGATCGTCTCGACGATCTCCAAGACCCCGACGACGGGCTCGAAGCGGGCCCGATCGTCGAGCTCGCCGCAGCTGGCCGCCGGGGCGACCAGTGACAGGACGAGCAGCGCCCGCGACAGCCCAGCCGGCCTCACGGCCCCACGCTACCAGCTTCGGGCGGTCTCCGGCCCGGCTGTGGGTCACACGGCGCGGGCGATCTGTGCGGGGTACACGCAGATGGGCGCGAGACAGCCCGGAATCCCCTCCTTGTTGACCCTGCGCGCGCTGCCCTGCTATCGTCGCCGCCGAATTCGCTAGTGTTGTACGGGGGATCCGCCCGGTACCGCTGGCCCCGGCGCTCCGCCGGACCCAAGAGTAGGGAGTTCTCGGTGCACCCTCCGACTACCCGCCCCAACGGCCCCGTCATGACCCGCGCTGTGTCGCGTGTCGCCCCCCGACTCTTCGCGCTCGGCCTGGCCGTCGCCTGCGCGGGCTGCGGTCCCTTCGGCTACCTCAAGAAGGTTGCGACCGACGCGACCCGTGCCGTGGCCGACGCCGAGGCCGCAGGTGCCGAAGAGTACGCGCCCTACGAGTACTGGGGCGCGGTCGCCTACCTCGAGCAGTCCAAGGTCTTGATGGGCTACAGCGAGTACGAGCGCTCCTTCGATTTTGGTGAGCGGTCCAAGCAGCTGGCCAACGAGGCCAAGCTCAAGGCCCAGCGCGTCAAAAAGGGCGAGTCTGTCGTCCACAGCGAAGACGTGGCCGCCCCGACCGACATGGTCGACTCCGAGGGCAAGCAGATCGAGAGCATCGACGAGGTCAACGAGCGCGACGACGCCGGGGTCGAAAAGAGCGGCAAGAACACCGACGGAGGGCAGGGTTGATGAGCGCCCCCACCCCCCGGACCAAGCGGACCAAGCGGACCAAGCGCGCCCAGCTGCTGGCCATCGTCCCGCTCCTGCCTCTGGCGCTGTCTCCGCTGGTCCTGTCGAGCTGCGCCGGGCGTCAGCTCGAGGGCAAGGTCGGCGGCATCCAGACCCGGCTCCAAGACGCGATCGGCAACGGCTCGAAGAGCATCGGCTGCGCGCCCAAGGAGACCGCGCTGGCCGAGGCCAACGTCAAATTCGCCGAAGAGGCGCTCAAGATGGGCGAGTACTACCGCGGCAAGGAGCACGTGATCCTCGCCGGGAAGTACACCGAGATCGCCGAGCTCAAGACCGATCCGGTCCGCTGTCGCGCGCCGGGCAACGTCGTCGCCGCCGCGGCCCCGACCGCCGGCGACAAGGACGGCGACGGCTACGACGACGACGTCGACAGCTGCCCCGACGAGCCCGAGGACTTCGACGCCTTCGAGGACGAGGACGGCTGCCCCGACAAGGACAACGACGGCGACGGGGTCGAAGACGCGTCCTCGCTCGACGAGAACCGGATCTGGATCAACCTCGATCAAAAGGACGGCCTCGACTGCCGCAACGACCCCGAAGATCCCGACGGCTTCGAGGACGAAGACGGCTGCCCCGATCCCGACAACGACCAGGACGGCATCCTCGACGGCGACGACAAGTGTCCCAACGACGCCGAGGACTTCGACCAGTTCGAGGACGAGGACGGCTGCCCCGATCCCGACAACGACCAGGACGGGATCCTCGACAAGGACGACTCGTGCCCCAACGATCCCGAGGACTTCGACGGCGACGCGGACGAGGACGGCTGTCCGGATCTCGCGGTCAAGGTCGATCCTTGCGCGATCAAGCTCGACGACAAGGTGTTCTTCGAGTTCAACAAGTTCAACGTCGATCCCAAGAGCTTCAAGCTGCTCGACGACGTCGTGACGGTGCTCAACACCAACCCCGACATCACCATCGAGATCGGCGGGCACACCGACAGCAAGGGCAGCACCAGCTACAACAAGAAGCTGTCTCAAAAACGCGTCGACAGCGTGCGCGAGTACATCGTCAACAAGGGGATCCAGGGCTCGCGTATCACCGCGGTCGGCTTCGGCGAGGACGCGCCGGTCGACACCAACCGCACGGCCGAAGGTCGTGCCAACAACCGCCGCGTCGAGTTCAACCGAACCGACAACCCGGACTGCAAGCGGTGACCGTGTCCGCGCCTCGGACAACCCGCTCGACCTGTTCGACGCGGGCCGGGGCTCGGACGACACATCACCCAACGCGACGCTCGTGTCTCCCGGGTCGTCGGTAGGAGCGCTGCTACATGGACCGCCAAGCACCCCCGGCCCCCTCCCGGGCTCTCTTCCCC
>NZ_PVNK01000127.1 GCF_002994615.1 Enhygromyxa salina
GAGGGCGCGAAGCCAAAACGCCGCTGTACCGGGCGTACTGCAAGTTTTGGCGACAAAGCCCTCGGCGAAAAGGCCAAGCGAGGCGGCGCGAGGCATTGCACCCCGGGCTGCTAGCAGCCCGGGGTGCAATGCATCGTGTCGCCTCGCGCTGCGACGGCGATGCCCTGAGTCTGCGAGTTGGAGCAGCCTGGGGCCGCGGAGCACAGCCTCGGCGCCGTGTACCATGGCGTCGACATCATGAGCACCCTCGACCACTTCGAGAGCGCGTTTCGATCGGCGAGCAAGGACAGCTTCACCTGGGCCCCGCCGCTCATCCGCAAGATCCTCGTCGTCACCGATCTCGACGCCCCGGGCTCGGCCGAGTTCGAGGCCCAGATCGAGCCCCTGTTGACCGGGGTCCTCGCCCACACCGTGGCCGCTGGCGTCAGCCCCGAGCGCCGCGTGGTCAACGGCAGCGACTACACCCGCGTCGACGAGCTCCACCAGCTCGTCCAGGACTGGGGCCCGGACCTGCTGTGCACCTACCGCAACCTCCACAGCTCCGCGTGGTCGTTCAAGTTCTCGCTCGGTGAGTTCATCGACGTCCTGACCCAGGCGACGAGCGTGCCGGTCTTGATCACCCCGCACCCCCAGCAGGCCCAGACGGCCGCGCACGCGCTGCGCAACACCGACGTGGTCATGGCGATGACCGATCACTTGACCGGGTCCGAGCGCCTGGTCAATTTCGCCGCCGCCGTGACCCAGCCCGAGGGCAAGCTGTGGCTGAGCCACGTCGAGCCCGAGATCGCCTACGAGCGGATCCTCGACGCGATCGCCAAGATCCCCCAGATCAACACCGACACCGCCCGCAACCTGATCCGCGACAAGCTCCTCCAGCAGCCAACCGACTACGTCGAGGCCTGCCGCCAGGTCATCGCCGAGCACCGGCCCGCGCTCGAGGTCAAGCCCCTGGTCGTGATGGGTCACCACCTCGAGACCTACCGCCAGCTGATCCGCGACCACGAGGTCGATCTGCTGGTCATGAACACCAAAGACGAAGATCAGCTGGCGATGCACGGCATGGCCTACCCGATCGCCGTCGAGATCCGCGAGATCCCGCTGCTGCTGCTGTGACCGCCATGCCACCGCTGTCCCCTCTCCTCGCCTCGGCCCCCGAGACCGGCCACGAAGTCTCGCTGACGATCACCCTCGTGTTCACCGCCTTGTTGCTGGGCATGATCCTCGCGCTCGCGCTCGAGGAGAAGCTCCACGCCAAGAAGTCGCTGATCGTCGCCCTGTTCGCGGTCGTGTGCCTGTTCGTCGGGACCGCCGTCGACATCCTGCCCTTCGGCCCGGTCATCGTCGGCAGCCACGAGATCGACATGCCGATCTACATCCCGGCCGTCGACTGGGGCGTGATCGCGATCATCCTCGGCTCGAGCCTGTTCATCGACGTGACCAGCAAGTCCGGGCTGTTCACGTGGATTGCGATCAAGCTGACCAAGGCCTCGAAGGGCGAGCCTCGCCGGCTGCTGTGGCTCTACGGCCTGATGACCGTGGTGTTCTCGGCCGTGCTCAACAACGTCACCGCGATGCTGATCGTCGGCTCGCTGACCGGCGTGAGCCTCAAGAAGCTCGGCCGCGAGAAGTACCTGCTCGGCTTTTTGATCGTCGAGGGCCTGCTGACCAACATCGGCGGCCTCCTCACGCTGATCTCCTCGGTCCCCAACATCATCGTCGGGACCGCGGCCGGGATCAGCTTCGTCGAGTTCTTCTACAAGGCCAGCCCCTACGTGATCGTTGCGACGATCGTCACGGTCGCGCTGGGCATCCGCCTGTTCAAGATCGAGAAGCTGCCCGACGACGCCGCCCGCGAGGAGGCCGCCAAGCAGGTCGAGAGCTTCGACGAGAACGACGGCATCGAGTCCCAGGGCTTCTTCATGTTCGGGGCCGCGATGACCATCGCCTTCGTGCTCGTCATCGCCACGACCTCGATCCTGCCGTGGGTCAACGAGCTCGGCATGGGCTACGTGGCGCTGTCCTTCGGCGCGATCATGCTGATCCGCTACAAGAGCTCCGTCGACCAGTTCTACAAGGGCCTCGACTGGGATCTGCTCGGCTTCTTCGCCGCGTTGTTCGTGGTCATCAACGTCATGGAGCACGCCCAGGTCCTCGCGCTGATCGGCGAGGGCCTCGCGTGGATGATCGGCCTCGGCGAGACGACCGGGACCGCGCTGGTTTTGGTCTCGGCCGCGGGCTTCTCCTCGGTCACCGACAACATCCCCCTCGCCGCGATGCTGGCCAAGATCCTCGGCAACATGGGCACCGTGAGCACCGATCCCAAGTGGTGGTCGGTCGTGTTCGGGGCCAACCTCGGCGGCAACCTCACGCCGATCGGCTCGGCCTCGACGCTGGTCGCGGTCACGATCATCCACCGCTACAAGCTCGAGCTGAGCTTCGGGGCCTTCGTGCTCAAGGCCCTGCCCTACGCGCTGATCCAGATCGCGCTCGCGGTCGCCTACGTCCTGCTCTTCCTCGCCTGAGCCCACGCCACCGCGGGGCGCCCGCCCAAGCGGGTCGCCGCTGGCGCCGCCCCTCATGCGCGGTTCCCGGCAGCACCACTAAAGTAAACAACGGGTCTCGCCGCACGAGCGCTCGCGGGTAGGCTCCCCCCATGCGCGACTCCAAGCACGAGCCCGTCCGCCTGACCGCCTACGCCAGCGGAGGTGGTTGAGCCGCCAAGCTTCGGCTCTCGGACCTGGTCGAGGTCCTCGACGGGATGCTCCCGCCCGCAGCCGGGAGCGAGCACGTGGTCGTCGGACCGGAGCTGTCCGACGACGCCGCCGTCGTGCGCCTGCCGACCGAGGACGGATCCGAGGGGCCGCAGCTGATCCTGACGACCGACACGATCGCGCCGCTGGTCGACGAGCCCGAGGCCTTCGGCGCGATCGCGGCCGCCAACGCGATGTCGGACGTGTGGGCGATGGGCGGCCAGCCGCTGTGGGCGCTCAACTTGGTGTTCTTCCCCAATGACCAGCTGCCGCTGTCGATCCTGCGCCGGATCATGGCCGGCGCCCGAGACAAGTGCGCCGAGGCCAAGGTCTCGATCGTCGGGGGCCACACGGTCCGCAACGGCGATCTCAAATTCGGCCTCGCCGTGACCGGCATGCTCGCGCGCGGGCGTCGGCGCGCGCTGGCCAACACTCGCGCGCTGCCCGGCCAGGTCCTGATCTTGAGCAAGGCGCTCGGGACCGGGGTCATCGGCACCGCGATCAAGAAGCAGGTCGCGAGCGAGGCCGTGGTCGCGGCGGCGATCGCCTCGATGACCAAGCTCAACGCGACCGCCGCCACCCTCGCCCTCGACCACGGCGCGACCGCGTGCACCGACGTGACCGGCTTCGGCCTGCTCGGGCACCTGCGCAACATCTTGCGAGGCAGCCGCCTCCGGGCGCAGATCGATCTGCATCGCCTCCCGCTGCTGCCCGGCGCCCTCGAGCTCCTCGCCGCCGGCCACTACCCCGGCGGCAGCAAGTCCAACCTCGAGCACGTCGAGGGCTCGCTGCTGCGGCGCTACTCGAGCAACGACAAGGACGCCGCTCGCCGGACCCGGCTGGCGGCCGACGCCCAGACCAGCGGCGGGCTGCTCGTGTGCCTGCGCGCCGAGGAGGCCGAGCGCATGCTCGAGGAGCTGCGCGGGAGCGGGCACCAGGCCGCGATCATCGGGGAGCTGCTGCCCGCGAAGCCGGCTCAGATCGGTGAGATCGAGCTCCGCAGCGGGCGCTGAGGGCTGGCTGTTGGGCTTCTCGAGATGCGGTCGCGGCGACGTGTGCAGCTTTGAGGACTTGTCTCAGGGCGGGAGAATGTGGGCATCGAGCTCGATCCCCTGACACGCGTCTTCGACCTCGGCTCTCGCCGAGGGACACGACGCCCCCGGCCCACTGGTCGCCCACACTTCGTACTCCGAGCATGACAACTCGGCCAGACATGACAGTCCGCGCGCGAACGCATCCTCGCAAGCCGTCCCCTGCTCGACGCTCGCGTCCGCCTTGTCGTAGCAGTAAGACACGCAGCGCTCGAGCGCGTCCGCTTCGATCCCGGGGTCGACACAGGCCACCGTCTCGCAAATGGAGTCGCACGCCGCGTATTGTTCGGACGGCACCGGTTCGCGGTGGCATCCGAGCAAGACCGCACCGAAAGCCAGAGTGCGCCAGTGTACCCGCATTTAGGCCCCGGTGCGAATGGTCAGCTCGGGACAGCGGTCGGTCAGCAGGGCCTCCTCCGCCGCGCAGGGTGCGCCCTCTTCTTCTGCTGCCCACTGGTAGAACTCGTCGCAAGTCAGGCGGTCGAGGCATTCCAAGAGTTCCTGGTAGGCGTCGCTGCAATCGTAGTGACTCGCGTCTTCGACCCGCTCCTCGCAGGTGACCCTGCACCCTTGCTCCGCGTCCTCGGTCGGCTCCAGGGTTGGGTCACAAAAGGGCTTTATGCAGATCTTCTGGCACAGTGCGATCTGGTCTTCGCCGTCGCCAACGCTATCTCCCGAGCCCGACCGGTCACAGCTACCGCACACGAGAGCGAGAGCGAGAGCGAGAGGAATTGAGCGCAGTATCTCGAACATTTTTGAAACTCCTAGCATCGAGTAGCCGGATGTCAAAGCCGGCCGTGTCCGGGTCCGTATCCGAGAGGATATGCGCCGGAAGGGGGCACGACAGAGTCAACGCGAAACGTACCGTCACACTGGGACTGCCAGATGAGGCTGGCGTCCGTGTGCGGCGTGAACCAGAGGATGTCCGTACATCCGTTGCGATCGAAGTCCCTCAGGATCGGCGACGCGTCGTCGAAGATGGCTTGCGCCGGCGTCATGGTCTGGCTTGAGACGTCGTAGAACTGCACCTCCGAGTCCTGAGGCCGATAGACCATCAGGCTGTCCTTGGCGCCGTTGAGCCGGATGGCCGCCAACTTGCCCTTTCCGACCTGAAAGCTCGGGGAGAACATGCAGTTCGGGAGGGATGCCCAGTACGTGACGGTCTCCATTTCGAAGTCATACCATGCGATTTCATCCTGCTGGTCACCGTCGAAATCACCGGAAACACCATTATACTGCTGACTGGACAATCCACAGAGCGTCTTGTCAATCAAAGTCTCTTGGATCCCGCCCCCCGAGAAGCGCGTGAGGTGTACAATATCCTGAGTCGGGCTTACCCAGAGCATCGAACTCTGCCCGGACACGAGTTTACCCATAATCGGCGAGTAGTGCCCGTCAGTATATATCCGATCGTCGTAGTCGAGGCTCGATTCGATCTCACCTCCAACATCGCGCCACAACCTGTCGGCGGGGTCTTCAGGACGGTGCCACCATACACTACGATCGGCGGGGCCGAAGAATCGATCCAACACGATGGGGACATCGACGTTGGTCACCAAGTTGCCCGGAACGTCGGACACCACGCTGCCATCGAGATTCTTGAACAGCATCTCGTCGAAATCGCCGGGACCGTACATCAGCACATCGACCGGGCCTTCATGGTGGAGAAGAACAGGCTTCCAGTACGGAGCAGCCCCCGCGGAGCAGTCATTCTCATCGTAGCACCCGGTCGTCTCGACGAACTGAATCGGCTGATTGACTCCCCCGACCGACTCCCAGACGATGTACTGTCCGGCGGGACGGTGCCAGACGAGCGTCCCCGAGTCTGGCGGACCCGAGGCGCCGCCGATGATGGAGCGCGGCAGGTTGTAGATGTAACTGACCGTGGTCCGATCGAGCGTCGAAGGATACGGGGGCAACGGATTCGGGTTGGTTCCGAAACACTGAGGATAGCCCATGACAGAGTCCGAGTCGGCCGCCGTTACACCGCGGCCATCACCGTCATCGATACTGGACAAGTCACAAAGAGTCCCCTCGGGCTGCAAAAAACGAGCATGCTCGTGCGAAAGACCGAGAACGTGGCCGAGTTCATGTGTAATGGTGCGCTCGAGGCCTGCGGGACCCTGCAGGAATGCGTTGTCCCAGAGGTAGACAGTTCGGTCGCTTTCGGCGGCGTTCGGAGGGAAAGCCAAACCTTTAATCGTACAGAGGACGCCCCAGAGGCATGAGTCGCCCTCGTACCCCACGGTAAACAATGCGCCATCGTGGCTACAAGGCTCACCACCGCCGACCTCGATAAAGTTCACATCTGCTGCACTCTCCCAGGCGAGCGTGGCCGCACGCATGGTTTCCGTGGCTTGAGCCCTGTAGTTCTCCGGTGCGTCATTCCATGAATCATCAAAACAGTAAGAGAGAGCTAACTTCTGGCTCGGGCTCCAGATCTCATCGATCGCAAGTTCAGTGTCACAGTACACTGTCCCCCGAAACTGTTCTCTGGCCGGGCCCTGCTCTTCTCTGACATTTCCGTTGTAGCGCCAAAAGGCTGCTACGACCTGACGAAAATCATCAACTAAGAGATCGCCTTCAATGACCCAATGAGTACCATCTTGGGCCGTGATGACGTGATCCTGGACATATTTCTGCAACTCCGGGGATTCGATGACCAAATATCCATCGCCGCCCGAACCTCCCGTTTCGCCGTTGGGCCCCCAACTGCACCCAGCCAAACTGGGGTCGGGCTCATCAGGTGTACTGGGGCCACAACCCAGAGAGAAAACACAAGTCACACAAGCGAACCATCTCAGACGCGCATGTCTCATCGTGCGACGATATCATTGTCGCCCGGTTGCAATGTAACATATCGGGAACCCTCGATGTGCGTTTGCTCACTTGAGCATAGTGCGTTCCTCATCCGACCAGGACCGCTGAGTCGCAGGGACTGCGCGTCGCTGTTGGGGGATTGGCCGAAGTCGAGCTCGAGCTGGCCAGGCTCGCGGCGGCAGTCAGCCTCCAGCCTCAGCCGCGGCGGACGACCTCATTGAAATACGACAGCGTCGCCTGAGCGATCGCCTCGACAATCTGCCCGCGCCCGCCCTCGTCGAGGAGCAGCTTGCTCTCGTCCTCGTGATCCAAGAACCCAACCTCATGCAGGACCGCGGGCATCCGCGCGCCCATGAGCACGTCGAAGTTGGCCAGACGCACGCCGCGATCGACCCGGTTGGGGAAGCGCCGCGCCTGCTCGCGCTGGATCGCCGCGGCGTAGTGGGCGGCGTGCTTGCGGTCGTTGGTCATGCCGAGCTCGCGGAGCATGACCGCGACCTCGTCCCCGCCCGCGTCGCGCGGCCGGCCGAAGCCCTCGTCGTTCTCGCGCTGGGCCGTGAGCGCGGCGTCGTGGCTCGAGGCCTTGACGTCGAGCAAGAAGGTCTCGAAGCCGGTCTGATCCCCGTTGCGCGAGGCGTTGCAGTGGAGGCTCAAGAACAGGTCGGCCTCGACCTCGTTGGCGAAGCCGACGCGCTGCGTCAGGTGCAGGGTCTCGTCGGCCTCGCGGGTCAGGAGGACCTCGGCGTGGGGCATCAGATCCACGACCCGCCCGGCCAGGGATTGGGCCAGCATCAGGGTCAGCTGCTTCTCGTGGACTCCTCCGCGGTGTGCGCGACATCCGCCGTTCTCGCCGCCGTGACCGGGATCGATGACCAGGCGAAAGCCCTGCTCGATGACGGGCCGGGGAGCGGCCAGGGCTCGGGCCGGCCGGAGGACGGCGGCGCCAGCGGTGAGTGCGCTAAACCCGAGCAGGAAGTCACGTCGGTGCATGTCCTACATGTAGGATATTGTCGGTTCGCCTCAAAGAAAGCGCCGAAACTGGCTCTGGCCTTCTGGGCTCGGGCGGCGCTGCGTCTGCGGCCACGAGCGAGCTCCGGGGGTATATATCTTGCCCGTTGCGCCTCGAGAGCCACTCGCCGGAAGAAGAGCGCTCACCATGGGCGATCGCTGCCGTCGCGCTCGTCGCGGGGCTGCTCCAGATCATCGCGAGCATCGTCCTGGGTCTGGCGCGGCTCGAGAAGTTTACGGCGGCGGCCAACGAGGGCGCGTACATCTACCTCGTCGTCGGGGCGCTGCTCGGCGCGGGCGTGTTCTCGGTCTGGGTGGTCCGCTCGCGACCACAGCTCGCGGTGACCCTGGCCTTGGTCTGGCCGGCCGGGGTCTGGTACGGCCTGCGCGCCCACACCTCGACCCTCGGCCTCGCGTATCACGGCGAGTACATCCTCCATCACTTGTCGGCGCTGCTGTGCCTGGTCCTGGCGATCTCGGTCCCGATCGGCTGGGCCAAAGATCGTCGCCTCGGCAAGCTCGCCTTCGTGCCGCTGCTGCTCGCGCTGCCCGGCGCGCTGGCGCTGGCGGCCTCGCACCTCGGGCAGGTCCCGGTCGGACCGACGTGGCTGGCCGATCATCGCCTCGCGACGATCGGCGCCGCGCTGTTGCTGGCCTCGTGGCCCGTCGCGGCCGCGCTGTTCTGGTCCGAGCTCGGCCCGCGTCAGCGCCGGCCGCTGGTGTTCGTGCTCTTGCTCCCGCTCGCGGTCCGGGTCGGCTTCGCGGGCTGGGACGGGCTCTCGGGCGCGCTCGTCGAGCCCGAGGCGATCCCCTGGGTCGGGGCCGCGCTCGTGGTCACGGCGATCGCCACGCTGATCTTGCTGCGGCCACGGCTCGAGCTGTGGGTCATGGCCGTGGTCGGCGTGATCTGCCTGCTCGCCAGCATGTTCTTCTACTTCCTGTACGAGAACGGCTTCGGCGAGCTCGAGGACGGCCTCGGCGGTCTCTTGCAGTCGCTGTTTGGGTTCGCGGTCCCCTACCCCTCCTACGTCGACGACCTCCGCTCGGCGGCCCTGATGATGGGGCTGTTCTTCATGTTCGTGACCGTCTACTCGGCGCTGGTCTCGGCCGAGGATCGGGTCCGGGGCATCGCGTTGGGCCTGATGGTCATCGCCGGGCTCGGGTTCTCGAGCCCGCACCTGGTCCTGATGTTCGGGGTCGGGGCGCTGCTCGTCGTCGAGGGCATGCTGCCCGGGGCCCCGCACCGCGAGCTCGGGTCCCGGCAGGCCGCGGCCGACGCTGCGGCGATCGAGCGCGCGCTCGCCTACGACGATGGCCCGCCGCGCGATCTCGCCAGCGTCCGCGAGCTCATCGAGGGTCTGGCCGAGCGCCTCGGCCTCGATCCACCGACGGCGGTCGAGACCGAGTCCGGCGCCGGGATGATCGGCCTGCGCGGAGAGCTGCTCGGGCCCGAAGGTCGCGCGGAGGGCGGGCCGGTCCTCGATCTGCGCGCCCGCGTCGAGCCCGGCTCGACCCGCATCGAGCTCAGCGTCGGGTTGCCCGGGCGCGAGGAGCCGGTGTTCGAGCTGGTCCCCGATCCGGGCAAGCGCGGCCGACGTCCAGACCACCTGCTGTCGCGCAGCCACCGGGTCCACGGGGAGCTGCGCGCGCTCGAGGCCTTCGGTGACGCCCCCCTCGACGCGCTGACCAGCTTCCCGACGGCCTACCTGCGCGCCTGGGACGGAGGCGTGGACGTCGATCTCGGCCGCGAGCTCGTCGGCCTGCGCGTCGATCAACTCGACGCGCTGGTCCGGTCCGTGGCCAAGGCCCTGGAGCCCGCACAGCGGTGAACACCGGACCCCTGCACCGCAGCCTGCGCTTCGCCGAGATCGAGCTCCTGTCGCCCTACGAGCTCGCGGCGAGCCACGACGATCGTCGCCACGTCGCGCTGCTCGAGGAGCCCGGCGCGCCGTCGGAGCTCGGCCGCTACGCCTACTTTTGCACCGACCCCTTCTGGGAATTTCGGACCAAGCGCGGGCGCTGCTGGGCCGGGCCTCCCGACGACCTGCGCGCGCTCGAGGGCGATCCCCTCGCCGAGCTCGCCGGCCTGCTCGAGCGCTACCGCTGCGACACTTCAACCTGGCAGCCGGGCCTCCCGCCCTTCGTCGGCGGCGCGGTCGGCTACCTCGGCTACGAGCTCCTGTACCTGATCGAGGACGTCCCCGACCGCGGCCGCGACGACCTCGCGCTGCCCGACGCCGAGCTGCTGTTCTACGGCCTCGTCTACGCCAGCGACCGCGTCGAGGGCCGCAGCTTCATCCTGGCCACGGGCTTCGGCGCCAGCCCCGAGCAGGCCCAGGCCCAGGCCCAGGCCCGGCTCGCCGAGGGACAGCGCGTCGTCGAGCGCCATGCGCGTGACCCGGGCCCGCCCGCCGCGGCCGAGGTCGAGCGGCTCCGGGCGCGCGCCCGGGCGGCCCGAGCCCAGGACCCGCGCCTGCTCGAGGTCCACCTCCACGAGCGCCGGATCACCCCGACCGTCGACCGCCTCGCCTACCTCGCCTCGATCGAGCAAGCCAAGCGAGAGATCCTGGCCGGCAACGTGTTCGAGGTCTGCCTGACCCAGCGCTTCGATCTGCCCCGGCAGACCTTGCCAGCGCAGCTTCGCCAGCTCTACGGGGCCCTGCGCGCGGTCAACCCGGCGCCGATGAGCGCGTACCTGCGCCTCGGCGAGATCGAGGTCCTGTCGGCCTCGCCCGAGCGCTTCTTGAGCCTCGATCGCGCGGGCGCGGTCGAGACCCGGCCGATCAAGGGCACCCGCCCCCGCGGCGCCAGCGAGGCCGAAGACCGGGCCCTCGGCGACGAGCTGCGCGGCGCCGCCAAGGACCGGGCCGAGAACCTGATGATCGTCGATCTGTGCCGCAACGATCTGGGCAAGGTCTGCCAATTCGGGACGGTCCGGGTCAGCGAGCTGTGCGGCGTGCACCCCTACGAGTTCACCTGGCACATGGTCTCGACGATCCGCGGGGTCCTGCGCGAGGGCCTCGGGCCCGTCGACTTGCTCCGCGCGACCTTCCCCGGCGGCTCGATGACCGGCGCGCCCAAGATCGAGGCGATGAAGATCATCGACCGGCTCGAGCCGACCAAGCGCGGGGTGTTCTCGGGCGCGATCGGCTTCTTCGACTTCGACGGAGCCCTCGATCTGAGCATCGTGATCCGGACGCTGGTCAAGTCCCCCGAGCTCGTCACCTTCCACGTCGGCGGCGCGATCGTGGCTGACTCGGACCCGGCCGAGGAGTACCAGGAGACCCTCGACAAGGCCCACGGCCTCGTCCTCGCCATCGACCTGGCCCGACGGGAGCGCAGTCGCTGACATGCCCTACCGCCTGCTGATCCTCGATAACTACGACTCCTTCGCCTACAACATCTACCAGGCGCTGGGCGAGCTGACCCAGACGGCGGCCAAGGTCTACCGCAACGACCGCGTGTCGCTGGCCGAGGTCCTCGCCGACGACCCGACCCACGTGTTCATCTCGCCGGGCCCCGGCAACCCCGAAGATCCGGCCTACTTTGGGATCTGCGCCGAGGTCGTCAAGACCCTGGGCCCGCGGCAGGTCCCGATCCTCGGCGTGTGTCTGGGTCACCAGGGCCTCGGCGCCGCGCTCGGTGCCCGCGTGACCCGGGCACCGCAGGTCATGCACGGCAAGCAGAGCACGATCGAGCACGACGGCCAGGGCCTGTTCGCCGGCCTGCCCTGCCCGCTCACGGTCATGCGCTACCACTCGCTGATGCTCGACGAGGCCAGCTTGCCGCCGCAGCTCGCGGTCACCAGCCGCACGCGCGAGGGCCTGGTCATGAGCGTCGCCCACCGTGAGCAGCGCGTGGCCGGCGTGCAGTTTCACCCCGAGTCGATCGGCACCGAGCACGGCGCCGAGCTCCTGCGCAATTTCCTGGCCTGGTGACGCCGCTCAGCCGTCGCCGTCGCCGTCGCCGACGTGGATCCGCGCCAGGCTCGAGGACTCAGTCAAAGCCTGGGCCGATGCCGTCAAGCTCGAGCTCAGCGGGCGGCCCGGCTTGGTCACCCTCGCCCAAGCTCCGATCCTCGACCTCGACCTCGACCTCGATCTCGCGCCCGCCGTCCTCGAGATCGCGGACCTTGACGACGACCTCCTCGTCCTTGAAGCCGCGCGAGTGGAGGTCGGCGAGCAGCTGCGCGCGGGCCTCCTCGAGGTCGGCCTCGCGCAGCGACACCCGAAACGCCCGGTGGGCCAGGCGGCGCGCCCAGATCGTATCGATCTCACCCTCGAGCGCGGTCTCGACGATCTCGGCATCGGCGAGGGCCGGGAATTGTTCACGCAGCTCCGGCTCGATCTCGCCGAGCGCGAGGCCCTGATCCCACAAGCGGATCTGCATCAAGGTCTGGGGCTCGCCGCCCCCGGCTTGGACCTGCTCGCGCACGAGCACGTCGACCTCGGCCGCGTCGCTGCGCTCGCGCACGTAGCGGGCGATCTCGCTGGCGGGCAGGCGCTCACCATCGGCCGGGCGAATCTCGACGCTGAGCCCGAGCGGGATGTCGTAGGAGGTCGGCAGCACGCACGCGCCGACGATCGCCACCATCAGGGCTCCGAACGCGAGCGCGACGCGATGACTGACGAGCAGCGCGAGCAGGCCAACGCCGCCGCCGCGGGTCTCCTTGGCGCCCGCCCCCGCGCCCCCAGGTTGAGCGTAGCGCGCTGCCCATGCCGACACGGCCGCTTGTTCGGCGCTCGGGCGCAGCGGCGGCGGGTCCACGCGGGGGGCATGGAGCTCGCGGAGCAGCTCCTTGGTCGAGGGGTCAGAGGGCATGGGACACCTCCGCTTTCTGCTCGTCTTCGAGCATGCGCGAGCGAGCTCGAAGCTCGCGGACGGCCCGGGAGATCCGCTTGCGCACCGCCGACTCGCGCAGACCGAGCAGCTCGGCGATCTCGGCGTGGCGCAGGCCGTCGCCGTAGCGCATGGCCAGGAGCTGACGGGTCTCGGTTGGGCACTCGGCGACCAACGCCCGGACCCAGGCGGTCCGCTCGTCGGCGATCATGTGGTCGAGCGGCCCGGTGGTCTCGCGCAGGCCGTCGGCGATGACCTCGAGCGCGACCGCGCTCTTGCGCGTGCGGTAGTGATCGATGACCGCGTTGCGAGCGATCCGCAGCGCCCACGCCCGGACCGAGCCCCGCGCGGGGTCGAAGTCGGCGAGGTGCTCGACCACGCGCCGAAACACGTCGGCGACCAGCTCTTCGGCGTCGGCCGCCGAGTCGACCCGACGCGCGACGTAGCGCGCGACGAGGGGCTGGAGCTCTCGGTACAGGCGCGTGAACGCCCGGCGATCACCAGCGACGGCCTTGCGGACCCAGCGGGCCAGCGGATCGCGCATAGCGAGCATCGAGACAGCTCTACGAGCGGCGCCCGGATCTGTGACCGGATCCGAGCCGGAGAATTGATCACCTGACCAATTTGATCATCGAGTCGAACCACCCGGGCCGTCCGGCGAGCTGCTCGAGCTCGCCATCGTCGAGGTACACGCCCCCGCACGAGAAGCACTTGTCGACCTTCACGCCGCGGAATTCGACCTCTTGGAGCTCGGCTCCGCACTTGGCGCAGCGCATCCAGTGCAGCTCCTTGAGCTTGGCCCGGTCTTCTTCGGCGAGCTCGGCCTGCTTGGCGCGCACGGCCTCGCGGCGCTTCTCCATCTCTTGGCGGAGGATGTACTCCTCTTCGTTCTCACTTGGGCGTGACATGTGGCTCCTTGCTGTGATGGGGGCTTCAGCCCCCCGAGTCCGCGGGTGGGTCCGCGGATGGGTCCGCGGGTGGCGTGGGCTCGGGGGCGGGTGTGGGCTCGGGCTCGGCCTGGCTCGGCTTGTTCTTGCTGAGGTAGGCCTTCGCGGTGGCGTTGTTGGGGTCGACCTGCAGGAGCCGCTCGTAGAGATCGGTGGCCCGCGCAGTGGCGCCGGTCTTGGCGGCGACCTTGGCGGCGCCGCGCAGCGCGAATTTGCTCTTGGGCGACTGCTGAAGCGCGCGATCGAAGAACTGGTCTGCGCGCCCGTTGTTGCCCTGCGCCGCGTAGCCCTCGGCGAGGCACACGAGCACGTCGATGTTCTTGGGCTGGCGGTCGAAGGCCTTGAGCAGGGTCTTGATCCCGCCGGCCGCGTCGCCCGACGAGACCTGCGTGCAGCCGCGCTCGAGCAGGCGGTCGAAGCTCGATCCGCCGCCGCCGCCGCCGCCTCCGCCTCCGCCTCCGCCTCCGCCAGGCGGTGGTGGCGCCTTGGCCACGCTGGGATCGCCCCCCTCGCCAGCCTCGCCAGCCTCGCCCAGCCCACCGGTCTCGCCCTCGCCCGCCCCGTCGTCGCCCGCGTCACCGGGGCCGAACTGCGAGCGAATCGCGAGCGCGACGATCTGATCGGGGGCCGCGACGAGCAGCCGCTCGGCGGTGTTGCGAGCTGCGGTCTCGTCGCCAGCCCGGAGCAGCGCCAGCGCCAGCGCGCTGTCGCCGAGGCCCGTGCGCGGCGGCGGCAGCCCCTGGAGTCCGGCGACGAGCCCCGGGGGCACAGGCGCGTCGAGATCTTGCCACAGCACCGCCGCTCGCACGATCAGCGCGGTCTCGGTCGCGGCCTCGGGGACGTGGGGCAGGACCTCGGCCTCGCTCCGGCCGCTCGCTAGCCGCGCGAAGGCCCGGACCTCGGCCAGCCGATCGATGTCGGTTGCGCCTTCGAGCCCGTCGACCAGCCGCTCGCCATCCTCTTGATCTTCGCTCGCCCGACGGCGGAAGTCCTCGCGCTGATCGGGGTCGATCGCGGCCGCGATCTCGTAGGCGAGCGCGCGGCTGATCAGCAGGTCCGCGAGCGCGAGCTCCATCGAAGCCTGAGTCGGGGCGTCGGCGTCGCTGGCGTCGATCGCCCGCTGGAGCTCGGCCTCGGCCTTGGCGAGGTCGGCCACGCCCAGGCGCCGCGTGGCCCGCTCGGCGGCCGCGACCTCGGGCCGCGCGGTGGCCTGGACCGGGGCGTCTTGCTGGCCACCGCCGAGGTTGAGCAGCTTCTCGCGGATCTGCGGCACGCCAAACATCACCCCGACGGCCGCGATCACGCCGAGAAAGGCGATCAGACCCGGTCCGACGCCGCGCCGCTTGACGGGCGTGAACGCGGCGGGCTCATCGGGAGGAGCCGGCCGCTCGTCGTCGAGATCGAGCTCGAGCGCCCGCCCCTCGGCGCGCTTGGGCCGCTTGTTCGCCGCGCGCCGGGGCGCGTCGCGGTCGCTGTCGTCGAGCTCGAGCGCGGGGCCATCTGCCTGGCGGGGGCGCTTTTTCACCGGGCGGGTCAGCGCGTCATCGTCGGCCAGCTCGAACGAGAAGTCGTCCGCGAGAGCGGGGCGCTTGGACGCGCCGGGGCGAACGCGCGTCGTGGCGTCGGTCCCAGGCTCATCGTCGTCGACCGCGAGGAACTCGCCGGCCCAGCTGCGCGCGGCCTCCGGCTCATCGATCTCGTCGAGCTTGGCGCGGCTGAGGCCGAGCTCGTCGTCCGGTTCTGCGCTGGGGCCAACGTTCAGGTTCAGGTTGAGCGACTCGATGTCGACCGGCGGCGGCGGGACGCTGCGCGGCGGAGACAGGGGCGCTCGCGCGCTCGCTTGCTTCGGCGCGGCCGCGACCTGCGCAGGAGGCTGCGCGGGAGCTGGCGGCGGCGGCGGCGGCGGCTCGGGGGCCGGCGGCGCGACCGGCTTGACGACGGGCTCGATGGCCCCGAATTGGGCAAAGGCAGCGGAGAACTCCGGCATGCTCCCGATCCGGACCCAGCTCTGACCGGTGCGCGAGACCTGATCGTCGGGGTGGAGGCGACCCTCGTCGATCCACTGACGCATGGTCGCCACGTCGGGCGCGGTGAAGCTGGCGTCGTCGGTCGTGTGGATCTGCCACCCCGGGGGCTGAGCGGACGCCGACTCGACCTTGAACACGTGCTTGCAGACCGAGCAGCGCACGGTGATGCCTTCACCGACCTGCGTGTCGTCGAAACCGAACTCGGTCCCGCACTGCGGGCAGCGAACGATCATCCATGCCTCCGCGCCGGGCGTCGACCGAGCTCAGCGCTGGCTGGCGCGCGCTCCGATGGGCTGACTTGGTTGGCGGCCATCCGGGACGGGCACTCTAGCAGGCCGCTGAACAACCCACCACGCCCCAGAGCACGCCTCTGAGGTCCTGTTCATGCCCAGGTGTCAGGAGGCCAGTCCGAAGAACGAGCCACCGACCGCCATGACCCCAGCCACGAGCAGGATCAGCCCGAAGTACTGCATCGCGACCGGCGCCTTGTCCTTGACGGGCTCGATGCCGGCTTCGGCCTTGCACCTCGGGCAGACCTTGTGCTCGTCGTCCGGCTCGGCCTCGATCGGCGTGTGGCAGTAACTGCACACGTAGCGCATGTAGCCGAACTACGACGGGCGCCCGGTCCTGTCAATCTCGGACCTTTGCTGGCTTTACCAGGGCTTCACCTCCCGCGAGCAGGACGCGAAGACGCGGCTCCCGAGTGTGTGGCACCATCGTGCGGTGCGGATCCTGCTCATCGAAGATGACGAGCGCCTCGCCGAGCGCACCGCGGAGTACCTGCGCACCCACAAGGCGGAGGTCGAGATCGTGGGTGACGGCGAGCGCGGGCTCGAGCGCGCCGCGGCCGGCGAGCACGACATCGTGCTCCTCGACCTCATGTTGCCGGGCATCGAGGGCCTCGATCTGTGCCGCAGGCTGCGCCAGCGGTCCAAGATCCCCGTCATCATCCTCAGCGCGCGCGGCGAGGAGGTCGACCGCATCGTCGGGCTCGAGGTCGGAGCTGACGACTATCTGCCCAAGCCCTTCTCCCCCCGCGAGCTGCTCGCCCGAATTCGCGCGGTCCTGCGCCGCCACGCCACGACCAGCAGCGTCGAGGCCGAGACCCTCGAGCTCGGGGCCCTCGCGATCGACCGAGCTCGGCGCATCGCCACGGTCTCCGGCAACGCCTGCGAGCTCACAGCTTACCAATTCGATCTCCTCTGGATCCTCGCGTCGCAGGCCGAGCGGGTCCTGAGCCGCAACCAGCTCCACGCCCAGGTCCGGACCCTGCGCGGCGAGCCGCCCCAGGAATTCGACCCGAGCGTCGACCGCTCGATCGACGTGCACCTGAGCAAGGTCCGCCAGTCGCTCGCGGCCGCCGACGCCAGCGCAGGCTCGAACTTGATCAAGACCGTCCGCGGGGTCGGCTACGTGCTCTCGGCTGACGGCTGATCGCCATGCCCACAGACCCCCCCGAGGCGAACGCTGGCGGGCCAGCTCGGCCTCGAGCCCCGGAGCGCGCCACCGACGCGACGGCCGGCCCGGGCCGCGGCCGCCTGTTCGTGCGCATCTACGCGACCTTCGTGGTCTCGGTCCTGGTCTTCGCCGCGCTCGCCGGGGCGCTGGTCTGGGCCGCGGCCTCCTCGTGGAGCGACGAGCGGGTGATGGAGCTCGTCGATCGCGCTCACGAGTCGGGCCCGGCCCTCGCCGAGGCCCTCCTCACCCGCGACGAGCCTGACCTGACCAAAGCCAAGGCCAAGCTCGAGCAGGATCTCGACGCCCAGGTGTTCGTGTTTCTGCGCGAGCGCGGCCGCCCGCTCGGCCCGGCCGATGAGGCGGCGCCCAACCCCCGCACGCGCAACCACCCGAACCTCAACAAGGCCGAGCGCCACCGACTGCGCCAGGGTCAGCCGGTCGTCCACGAGCGGGGCCTCGGCCCGCCGACGATCACCCTGCCGCTGTTCGAGCGGGGCTTCTTCATCGACGACGACGAGGACCAAAGCGAGGACTCCGAGCTCGGCGCCGAGGCTGGGCGCACCTACGAGCGCGCCCTCAACCGCGAGCGCGGGCGCTTCATCGCGATCGTGGCGATCAACCCCAGGCACAACCCCCGCCGCGGGCTGCTGGGCTTTGGCCTGTTGCTGCTGCTGGCCCTCGCTGGCGGGGCCTGGCCGCTGGCCCGCTCGCTGACCTCACGCCTGGCCAAGCTCGAGCGCAGCACCCGGGCGCTCGCGCGCGGCGAGCTGTCCCACCGCGCCGAGCTCGTCGACGAGCCCCGCGACGAGGTCGATCTGCTCGCCCTGTCCTTCAACGACATGGCCGATCGGCTCGAGACCCTGGTCACCGGTCAGCGCACCCTGCTCGCCAACGTGTCCCACGAGCTGCGCACGCCCATCGCCCGGACCAAGGTCCTCGTCGAGATCCTCGGCGGGCGGCTCGAGAACATCCGCGCGGCCGAACAGCGCGGCGAGCTCGTCGCGGCCGATGACCTCGCGCGGCTCGAGCGTGGCCTCGACGAGATGCAAGAGGATCTCGGCGAGGTCGAGACGCTGATCAAGGATCTGCTGACCTCCGGCCGCCTCGAGCTCGGCCGCGACGGCGGGCTCACGCTCGAGCGCATCGACCTCGCCGCGCTGTGCGAGGGCGCGGCCGCGCGCTTCGACGCCCGAGTCGAGTGCGAGCCAGACATCGCGCTGCACGTCGACTCCATGCTGATCGACCGCCTGCTCCGGAACCTCCTGGCCAACGCGCGCCGAGCCTGCCCCGCGGGCGAGCTGTGGATCCACGGCCGGCGCGAGGGCGACACGGTCGTGATCGAGGTCGAAGACGAGGGCCCGGGCATCCCCGCCGACAAGCGGACCCAGATCTTCGAGCCCTTCGCCCGCCTCGACTCGGCCCGGGCCCGCGATCAGGGCGGCGTCGGCCTCGGGCTGTATCTGTGTCGGCAGATCGCCAAGGCCCACGGCGGCAGCATTCGCGCCGAGGGCCGCCGCGATGGGGCCTCGGGAGCCCGCTTCGTGATCGTGCTCGCTCAATCCGAGAGTGAGTTCGGAAACTCGAGGTAGGTCTCGAGCAGCGCCATGATCAGCTCGCGCGGGTCACCGCCGGGATCGGGCGAGCTGAGGCGCCCGCGCTGGTGGAGGTCGAGCCGCAGCCGCGTGAGCGCCTCGTCGAGCGTGAGCCCTTCGCCGCGGGCGCGGGCGCCCATGACCTGGTCGCGCTGGGCCTCGGTCTCGAAGCAGCGCGCCTTCCACGACAGCGACACCCGGACGTCGGCCCGGGTCAGGCGCATCAGCTCGCGTTGGTTGTGGGTGACGATCCAGCGCTGCTCCTCGGCCGACCAGACCACCCGCACGCCGATCTCGAGCAGGGGTCGCTCGGACTCGTAGCGCCACTTCACCGGGGCGACCGCGTGGAACACCGAGTCGGTGTCGAGCACGACGCAGTGGTTGTCGTGGGTCGGGATCTCGCGCGGGTCGGCGCGCGGGCCGTCGGGCCAGTAGAAGAACGCGCCGCCGCTCGCGTCGCCGAACCAGCTCACCGCGGTCGCGATCGGGACGCGCTCGCGCTCGAACAGCCCCGAGTGATGCATGACGACCATCAACCACTCGGGCGCCTCGTCGCGGCTCAGCCCGCAAAACTCGGGCACGTCGGCGTGGACCCCCAGCTCCTGCCCGGGCAGCATCAAGTTGACGAACACCATCGCCGGCTCGACGACCGGGAGCCCGTAGAGCCGGGCCGCGGCCTCGCGCAGGCGGGCGCTGTAGAGGTAGGGCTCGACGCCCGACACCTCGACGCGCTCGCCGTAGGCGAAGGTCCCGCGGAAGAAATTCGTCCGGTCCGCGAGCTCGCGCAGATTGACCGGGCGGCCGGAGATTCCGCCGGTGCGCAGGTAGTGGCTGACGACGTCGTGGCGGTTGAGGAAGCCGGCGCCGAAGCCCTCGGCGACGGGCTGGCTGACGATCATGTCGTAGCCCGGGTAGCCGTCGAGGGCCGCCCGAACCACGGCGAGCTCCTCGCCGTCGAGGACGCGCTCGAACTCGAAGCTTCGTGCTGGATGCGTCACCCGCGAATGCTAGCAGCCCGGGGTGCTAGCAGCCCGTGGTGCTACCCTGCGCCCGTGCAACCCCACCAGCAGGCATTCGTCGAGCTCCTGGTCCGCTACGAGGTCATCCGCTTCGGCGAGTTCACGCTCAAGTCCGGGCGCAAATCGCCCTACTTCGTCAACGCCGGTCAGCTCCGCACGGGCCAGGCGATCGCCGGGCTCGGCCGGGCCTACGCGGCCGAGATCCAGCGGGCCGAGCTGGCCTGCGACCTCGTGTTTGGGCCAGCCTACAAGGGCGTGCCGCTGGCGGTCGCAACGGCGATCGGCCTGGCCGAGCAGGGCCTCGACGTCCCCTACGGCTTCGATCGCAAGGAGGCCAAGGATCACGGTGAAGGTGGCGTGTTCGTCGGGACCCCTCCGGCCCCGGGCATGAAGATCGTGCTCGTCGATGATGTGATCACCTCGGGCCGCTCGATCCGCGAGGCCGTCGAGCTGCTGCGCGCCGCGGGTCCGGACATCGAGGTCGGCGCGGCGATCGTCGCGGTCGATCGCCAAGAGCGAGGCCGCGGCGAGAAGACGACCCTGCGCGAGCTCCACGAGGAGCTCGGCGTCGACGTCCGGGCCATCGTCTCGATCCGCGAGATCGTCTCGTTCCTCCACGGGCGCGAGATCGACGGCGCGGTCGTGCTCGACGACGCGATGAAGGCAGCGATCGAGGCCTACCTGGCCGAGCACGCCGGGGCGGACGGATGAGCGCGTGGGTCAAGGGCGCGCTCGCAGCCGCGGTCTTCGGCTGCGCGCTCGGCTGCGCCGACGCCGATCCCCTCGACGCCGATCCCCTCGACGCCGAGCTGATCCGCGAGCTGTCGATGGGCCAGGGCTCCGCGACCGGCGACGCGCGCAGCGGCCCGTGGCAGTTCACGTTCGAGACCGAGTCCTGTGACTGTCCGAGCTTCGAGTTCGACGGCCAGACCCAAGATCTGTGCGCGCTCGCTGGCTACGTCGCCCTCGACCTCGAGCTCATCGAGGGCAGCGGCGTGCTGGCCATCCCGACCGGCCCCGGCGCAGAGGCGGGCGTGCTGACCGGCGCGATCGAGTCTGACGGGAGCTTTGACCTCGCCTCACGCCACGACGCGGCGACGGTCGCCGGCCCGCTGGAGTCGCTCCAGCGCATGGACGGCGAGTTTCGAGATGGCAACACCCGCGCAATGGGATGGGCCGGGCAGCGGCTGATCGGCGAGGCGGCAGGGAGTGCCGTCGACTGCCGCTGGATCGGGTCCTTCGACGCCGTCCCGAAATGAGCTCCCAACCCGGCGAATCAGCCTCCGGTAGGGCCATTCGCCGGCCACTGCCCTTTCGGCGCCATTTTGATAGATTGCTGAAATGGGTAAGGGAAAACTCGTCAATTTCATGACATTTTGCGCGCTCGCCATGGCCCCGGCCTGCGGTGACGACGGCAGCTCCGCGGGCAGCGGCGGCACGGACTCGGGCACCGACGAGACCGATGGCGATGAGCAGAGCTCGACCGAGTCCGGCGAGGCCGAGGCCGAGGGGGAGAGCGGCGACGGCGACGGAGACTCCGGTGATGGCGACGGCGACTCCGGTGATGGCGACGGCGACTCTGGTGATGGTGATGGCGACTCTGGTGATGGCGACGGCGACTCTGGCGACGGCGACGGCGACACCGGGGACGGCGACGGCGACACCGGGGACGGCGACGGCGACACCGGCGACGGTGACGGTGACACCGGGGACGGCGACGGCGACCCCGACCTGTGCGGGACCACGCTCTACTCCACGGTCCGCGACTTCCAAAGCGCCCACCCGGACTTCCAGAGCGCCGTCGGCGTCGACCCGGGCATCGTTCAGCAAGACTTGGGCATGGACCTCAAGCCCGTCTACAACGGCAACCCGAGCACGCCGACGACGACGACCGAGGCCAACTTCAACCAGTGGTACAACGACGTCGATGGCGTGAATCAGAACTTCGAGGTCCCGATCGAGCTGCAAGAGCTCCAGCCTGGGCTCTACGAGTACGCCAACAACATGTTCTTCCCGATCGACGATCAGGGCTGGGGCAACGAGGGCAACCCCCACAACTACCACTTCACCCTCGAGCTCCACACCAAGTTCCTGTACCAAGGCGGCGAGGTGTTCGGCTTCGAGGGCGACGACGACCTGTGGGTGTTCGTCAACGGCCAGCTCGGCATCGACCTCGGCGGCGTCCACGGGCCGCTCTCGGGCAACATCGACATGGACGCCCAGGCCGACGACCTCGGCCTCCAGATCGGTCAGGTCTACGACCTCGACTTCTTCTTCGCCGAGCGCCACACGACCCAGTCGAACTTCAAGATCACGACCACGATCGCGTGCTTCGACCCGCAGTGATCGCTGCGCGATGTCAGCGGGCGTGGGCGTGCAAGCGCCTACCCCCCTAACATCGCTGCCCTGCTGAGCGAGCCGCCGCTTGGCGTTTACGCTTCGCTCACCTCGTCAGCATGGTCGAGAGCCCGGACCCGGAGAATGCTCTGATCATGACCATCTCGAGCCTCATCGCCAACCGCCTCGTCACTGGACTCGGAGCCCTCGCCATCGTCGGCAGCCTCGCCGGCGGGACCGCGATCGCAGCCAAGCCCGCGCCCAAGAATGACAACCCCGTCCGCGAGCTTCGCCACGAGATGCGCGACCAGTCCAAGGCCGAGCGCGAGCAGACCAAGGAGCTCCGCAAGCAGCTCGCGGCCGAGTACGCCAAGGACAAGCCCAACGCGGCCAAGATGAAGCGGCTCCACAAGAAGGTCCAGGCCAAGCACGCGGCGGCCGAATCCCAGCGCTTCTCGGCCGTGCTCGACATCCACGACGAGCTCGACGCCAAGCAGCGCCAGCGCGTCGCCGAGCGCATGGCCGCCGAGGGCGAGCCCGGCAAGGACAAGGCCGGCAAGCGCGACAAGGACAAGGCCGGCAAGCGCGACAAGGACAAGGCCGGCAAGCGCGGCAAGGACAAGGCCGGCAAGCGCGACAAGGACAAGGCCGGCAAGCGCGACAAGGACAAGGACAGCAAGCACGCCAGGGCCGAGCGCAAGGGCAAGCCCGGCAAGGGCAAGGCGCACCGGCCCGGCAAGGGCAAGGAGCGCCGGCCCGCCTGATCAAGCTCGAGCGCCGCTCGAACACAGCGAACAGGCCGCGGGATCCCGCGGCCTGTTCGCGTTCGAGCGCAAGCTACTCGGCGGCCGGGACTGGGGCGATGCGCGGGACGCTGTAGGGGACGGGCGAGAGCGAGCTGCGGACCATCGTGACGTAGACCAGGTAGCGACCGTCGGCGGTGAAGCGAGGCAAGGTGTCGATCACCTCGTTGTTGCTCAGGTAGCGAGCGGGCCCGCCGTCGAGCGCGTTGACGGCGAGCTCACTGGGCAGCGCGCCGTCGACGGCCGCGTAGGCCAGCGCGCCCGCTCGGGTCGAGACCGTGAGCGCCTCCACGCTCCGGCCCGCGGTGTCGACGACCCGCGCCTCGAGGTCGTCGGGGGTCAGCGTGTGCAGGCCGCCCTCCCCGTCCGCGACCATCGCGTCCTCGAAGGTCTGCCACGCCTGCGCGCCGAGCTCGACGAGGATCAGCTCGGAGCCCGAGACCCCAGCGGCCCTGACCGCAAAGCGCGGCCCGTGCAGCTCGCCTACCTGAGGATCCTCGGTGGCGATCACGGCGGGGCTGACGAGCGCGAGCTCGTGCAGGGCCCGCCCCTGAGCGAAAAAATCCGTCGGGATCCGCAGGTGGGCCCCGGGCCGGCGGCGGTCGAGGACGTGGATCGCGTGCTCGGCCCGCGCGGTCGTGGTCTGCTGCTCGGGCGGCAGCGGCGTGCGCGACAAGAGGGCGAGCTGGACGTCGTCGATGAACACCAGCGCGCCGACCTCGGCCTCGGGCAGGCGCAAGAGCTCGAGCGCCGACCCGCCGTCCGAGGTCCCGACGCCCCGCTCGTCGATGCGGCCCTCGTCGACGCCCGACTCGGCGTCGAGCCAGACCGCGACCGTCGCCCCTTGCGGCTCGATGTCGACCACGCGCGCCGCGAGCGTTTGCTGCCCCTGGCCACCCGCCCGCGCTCGAAGTCGGGGCGCGAGCACCCCGACCGATCCCGACGCGGGCAAGCTCGCGTGCTCGCGCCACACGCAGCCGGGCCCCTCGACCTTGCGCCAGATCCGGGCCTCCCCCGCGAGCGTGGCGATCGCAAGCGCGCTGCCGTCGATCGCGGCCTCGATCCGCGGCTCTCGATCCATCTCGATCGAGCCGCCCGCGAGCGAGGCACAGCTGGCGAGCTCGAGCTCGCCCGTCTCGAACAAGCCGGCGACGGCGTCGGGCGACAAGTAGCCAAAGTGCATCGACTCGCCCACGCCCAGCGTCAAGGACCGGGCGTCGTCGCTGTAGACGTCGAGGGCGTGATGGACGACCAGGACCCCGCCGTCGGGGGTCGGCAGCGCAGACCCGGCTGCGAGCGGCCCGAGCAGCGTGCGGGCGTGGGGGTCCTCGCTGAGGGTCGCGTCGATCGAGGCCTGCGCGAACTCGATCGCGGCCGCGAAGGTCGTCGGCCGCTCGTACATCCAGCGCGCGACCTCGATCGCGTCTTCGTACTGCAGCTCCTCGACGGTCGGGCGCTCGTCATCCTCGCGCGCGCTCACGGCTGGCTGACGCAACACGGCCTGGATCGCGCCGTAGCCGGGGATGCGCAGGAGCGGATCGTCGCCGGGATCGTCGACGCTGAGGTGATGGGGGAAGGCCAGATCGCCGACGCTGAGCACGGCGTAGTCGCGGGCGTCGAGCTCGTCGATCGCGTCGAGGCTGGGCTCGAGCTCGAGGCCGTCGAAGTCGAGGGTGCTCGGGGCCTCGAACACGACGAAGCCAAACCCGCGCTCGTCGGCGAGCTCGAGGACCAGGGCCACGCCCTCGGCCTCGCTCTCGGGCAGCTCCGCGCGCGCGCTCGCCTCCCAGTCGGCGTAGCTGTCGACCTCGACCGCGAAGCCGCCGCGCTCGAGCACCGCGTAGTAGTCGATGTCGCCGGCTTGGGTCACGACCATCAGCCGCCGACGATCGTCCGGGGCCCCGATCCCGCGCTCGCGGGTGCCCGTCCACAGCGCCGCGCCGAGGCCGACGACCACGAGCAACGCCAGCAACCACAGCCGAGATCGGAAGCCTCGAACGAAGACCTCGACCTCGGTGTCGTCCGCGGACATCAAGCCCAGTTTACGGCGATTTGCGCCGGGCCGTTACCGCCGCGCGCAGACCGTTGGCGAACACCCGCAGACCGAGGCCGTGACCGGGGCTGTCGCCCGCGTCGGCCCGGGCGCGCCAGCGCGGGTGGTTCTCGGCGTACAGGAAGGCCTCGGGGTGAGGCATGAGCCCGAACACCCGCCCGCTGCGATCGCACAGCCCGGCCGCGCCGCCGGGCGAGCCGTTGGGGTTCGCGGGCCAGGCCTCGCTGACCGCGCCTTGCTCGTCGACGTAGCGCACGGGCACCCGGTGCTCGGCCTCGAGCTGCGCGCGGATCTCGTCGTCGGCGAGGACCAGCTTGCCCTCGCCGTGGCGGCTGGGGCTCTCGATGATGTCGAGGCCGCGGGTCCAGACGCAGGGGCTCTCGGGATCACAGCGCATCCGGACCCAGGCGTTGCGATAGCCGAGGCGATCGTTGCCGACGACCGAGGCCCGCTGGGGCGCGAGGCGATCCGCGGCGTCGGCCGCCAGCAGCGGGCCGGGCAGCAGCCCGAGCTTGACCATGACCTGAAAGCCGTTGCACATCCCGATCGCGAGGCCCCCGTCGGCGACGTAGCGAGCGAGGGCGTCGCCGAGGCGAAAGCGGAGGCGGTTGGCGAACACCCGCCCGCTCGCGACGTGGTCGCCGAACGAGAACCCGCCGATGAAGGCCAAGATCGCCACGCCCGCGAGGCGGCCGGGGTCGTCCAAGAGCTCGGCGACGTGGACCCGCTCGACCTCGGCCCCGAGCAGCTCGAACGCGGCGGAGGTCTCGGCCTCGCAGTTGAGGCCGTAGCCGGTCGGGACCATGACCCGGAGCTGCGCGAGCTCGCGCGGGTCGAGCTCGGGGATCAGGCGTGCGCGCACGGCTTCAGAGTCCATGAAGTCCCTCCTCGTAGCGCGCGCGCAGCTGCGCGTGCGTGAGCGACACCTGCGACCGAGCGCCGAGGCTGGCCGTGAGCGCGCCGCTGTCCGTGACCCGCCCGAGCGCGACCAGGCCGTGGGCGCCGAGCTCCTGCTCGAGCGCGGGCGCGTCGGCCTCGGTGCAGGTCAGCACGATGCGGCCCGTGCTCTCCGACAGCAGCGCCGCCGCAGCCGAGAGGCCGCCTGGACCGGCGAGGCCATCGAGCTCGAGCTCGAGCCCGAGCTCCGCGGCCAGGACCATGTGGCTGAGCGCCAGCGCCAGCCCCCCGCGACCGCAGACGTGGGCCGAGCGGACCCGCCCGGCGTCGCGCTGCTCGACGAAGGCCCGGTAGCGCGCCCAGCAGCGGTCGAGATCGGTGCGTGGGACGTCGGTCTGCGCCAGCGGCTCGGCGCCCGCGAGCATCCGCTCGAGCTCGCTTCCGCCGAGCTCGAGGGCCGTGTCGCCGAGCAGGTACACGCGATCGCCGACGGCCCGCGGCTCGAGGGTCAGGCTCCGTCCAACCGCGGTCATCTGGCCGATCACGCTGACCAGCAGCGTCGGCGGGATCGAGATCTTGACCCCGCCGAGGAAGGCGTCGTTCTTCATCGAGTCCTTGCCGCTGATCAAGGGCACACCGTAGGCCACGCAGGCCGCGTAGAGGCCCTCGCAGCAGCGGACCAGCTGGGCGAGCTTGTGGCGTCCGTCGGGGGTCTTGGCCGACTCGATCGGATCGGGCCAACAAAAATTGTCGAGCGCCGCGATCCGATCGACGCGGGCCCCGGCGCACAACACCCGCCGCACGCCCTCGTCGACGCAGGCCCGGGCCATCGCGTCGGTGTCGAGATCCGAGTACCAGGGGTGAATGCCCTCCGCGAGGACCACGCCCTCGTCGCGGGCGTGGCGGACCCGCATGACCGTGGCCGTGGCCGGGACGTCGCCGCGCAGGCCGATCAGCGGCTTGACGACGCTGAGGCCCTTGACCTCGTGATCGTAGGCCCGCGCGCGGTCGTCGTTGGCCGCGAGGTTGGGCCGCCCGAGCAGCGCGAGGATCGTCGCGTTGAGATCGAGGGCCGCGAGCCGCTCGCGCGCGGCCTCGGCCCCGCCCGCGGGGATGTCGGGCGGCTGCGGCGGATCCCAGCGGGCCTCGAGCGTCGGCAGCGGGACCCCCTCATGGAGGAACTCGAGCCCGAGCTCGCAGACCGCGGTCTCGCCGTAGCGGACCACGAAGCGGCCGTCGTCGGTGAACTCGCCGAGGACCGTCGCCTCGACCTCGCGGCGCTCGGCGAGGGCGAGGAAGGCGTCGAGCTGGGCGGGCGGGACCGCGAGGGTCATGCGCTCCTGGGCCTCGGAGATCAGGATCTCCCACGGCGCGAGCCCCGGGTACTTGAGCGGCGCGACGGCGAGATCGATGCGCGCGCCGCCGGTCGCCTCGGCCATCTCGCCGACCGAGCTCGACAGCCCGCCCGCGCCGTTGTCGGTCATGCCCGAGTAGAGCCCGCGATCGCGGGCCTCGGTCAAGAAGTCCCACATCATCCGCTGGGTGATCGGGTCACCGATCTGCACGGCCTGGACCGGAGAGCTCTCGTCGAGCTCGACGCTCGAGAAGGTCGCGCCGTGGATCCCGTCCTTGCCGATCCGCCCGCCGACCATCACGACCTTGTCGCCGACCTTCATCGGCTTGACGTGGGTCGGCCGCGGCGGACCCTCGCCGCCGGGCCCCGGGACGCTGACCGGCATCGCCGCGACCGTCCCGCAGTAGACCAGCGGCTTGCCAGCGTAGCGCGCGTCGAACAGCTCGAAGCCGCGGCTGTAGGGGATGCCCGACTGGTTGCCGCCGTCGATGACCCCGTGGTGGACCCCGTCGCGGATCCGACGGGGGTGCATGAGCCCCGGCGGGAGCTCCCCGTCCCAGCGCGGATCACCGAAGCAGTAGCCCCACACGTTGGTCAGCAGATCCGCGCCGAGCCCGGTCCCGAAGCTGTCGCGGTTGACCCCGACGATGCCCGTCATCGCCCCGCCATAGGGGTCGAGGGCCGAGGGGGAGTTGTGGGTCTCGACCTTGTAGACGAGGTGATCGGCCTCGGTGAAGCGGACGACCCCGGCGTTGTCGTGGAACACCGAGACCAGAAATTCGGCGTCGACCGGATCGCTGCCCGCCTCGCGCCGCTGCGCGGCCACGGCCTCGGTCGCCGCGCGCACGTAGCCGCGAAACAGGCCGCGCTCGACCACCCGCTCGACGCCCTCGGGATCGACGTAGCGGATCGGCGACGCGAAGATCTTGTGCTTGCAGTGCTCCGACCAGGTCTGGGCCAGGCACTCGACCTCGGCGTCGGTCGGATCGCGGCCGAGCGCCTCGAAGTGCGCCTGGATCGCGCGCATCTCCGCGAGCGACAGGGCGAGCATGCCCTCGCGCGAGATCGCCTCGAGCTCGGCGTCGCCCTGGCCACGCAGCGCGACCGTGCGGACCTCGACCGGCGCCGAGCTGCCCGCCTCCGGGACGCTACGATCGAGCGCGCGCGGGCTCGGCTCGAGCTTCATGCGCTCGATCAGCGAGTTGTGCAGCAGGTCCCGGGCCGCCCGCTCGATCGCCTCGGGCTCGAGCCCCCAGAACAGATAGAGGGTCGAGCTGTAGGCGCGGCCGACGAGCGCCCGGCCGACGCAGTCCGCGGCCGCGCGCGCGACCGAGCGGCCGACGGCGTCGGTGACCCCGGGCAAGAAGCCGACCGACAGCGCCCACGGTCGCTCGCCGTCGCGCTCGGGATCGTCGAGCATGCCGAGCGCCCCGATCTCGGCGACCGGGTCGACGAGCGCCGCGAGCACCCGCTCGGCCTCGGCGTCGTCGAGCCCGAGGTCGAGGTGGTAAACCTTGCGAGTACGCAGTGCCTGCGGGCGCAGGTCCAGCCAGGTCTCGAGACGTCGACGTGTCGCTTCGGCGAGTGGGTCTCCGAGTCCGGGTTGCGCCTCGATCTCGAGCCGATGGACGGTCACGGCGGATACCTCCCCCGTGGGCGAAGAGGTGTCAATGACCCCTCGAACAGACCGTCGCAGGCCACGCGGGGCGACCGCCCCACCGCGGCGCCGGGATCTCTCGCGCAATCACGAGCCGAGCGTGCGCTCCGACGACATGGATGCACCCATCCTCAGATCCCCGACCAGAGCCGCCAGGAGGCGCCCCGCGGCGTTCTCGTCGCCCGCCGTGGCGCCCTACCCCGGCTTCGATCACCTGTCTGGGATGGTCTGCGCGCGCTCCGGGGCGGTCTTTGCCCTTGACACCTTCGCAATGGCCCTGCACCATTTCCAGGACGGCTTCGGATTGCTTGGCTGCGCGGTAGCTCGGTCGAGAATCAGGGCGAGCGACTCAGCGGACCGGATACGAGACTACTAGGGTCCGCGCGGTTAGCCACAGCCCCTCCGATCCGCTGGATGTGCGTGGATCCCACGCACTGCCAGAGGCCAATTTTCTGGCAGAGGCCGAATTTCGCCGGCAGCTTCCCACTTTCGAGTTTTGGCCCACGTTCGACGCCGACCGCTGCGCGTGGTCGTGGCCCCGATCCTCATCATCACTCCGATGACAATCCAAAAACTGCATACAAACCGACCAGGGTGGTCAACGCGGCCATGAGGGCCCGAGCTACAAAGACCCGAGGGACCATGGCAATGACAGCTGATGTCCAGACCCTGCAAGCACACGATCTCGACGAGGAGCGTACCGCCGAGGTCGACGAGCAATGGCGCCAGTCGCTGCTCGTCGTGATGCGCCAAGTCATCAACTCCTTGCCCGACGAGACCTCGCTCGGCGAGTTCGTGGCGGCCACGCGTGCCAACCCGCACCTCGCACCAATGCTGGGCTACATGTCGGTCCAAGAGCTGATCGACATGGCGGTCGCGCGCCCGGCCCAGGTCTCTGCGCCCACGCCCACGCCCAAAAACGGCCGCCGTCGGCGCCCAGAGCCCGAGATCGAGTTCGACGAAGACGGCAACCCGCTGATGGAGCTGCCCGACGCCGGGCCCGCCGTGATCCGCCGCCGGGCCGACGTGCCCGACGGCGACTTTCGGATCCTCCGGACCCTGGCCGATGAAGGCTCGATGACCGAGGCGCCGCTGATCCGGGCGACCCGGCTCACCTCCGAGCAGCTCAAGTTGGTCCTCAGGCACCTGCGGACCAAGGGTTGGATCCACATCGAGGGCAGCGGCCAGAAGCGCAAGATCAAGATCACGCGCAACGGCTCCTCGCACCTGCGCAAGCTCGGCCGCAAGCGGCGCTGAGCGGCGCGGGCAGTCGCGCTGCCCCGCTCCCCAACTCTCTCCACCAAAGGGCCCCATCAAGGGCCCCACCAAGACCCCCACAAAAAGCTCCACAAAGAAAACGAGCCGGCCCTTCTGGGCCGGCTCGTCTGCGTAGGATCGGTCTTAGCCGATCACTTGGCCGATCACTTGGCCGATCACTTGGCCGATCACTTGGGCGGATCGACGACGGTCTGGATGATGCCCGTCAGGCAGCTGATCGCGGCCGAGAAGTCGGTGTCGCAGATCGACTCGATGCAGCAGCGGATCTGGTCGTCCTCGTTGAGGGCCTCGCAGACCTCCTTGACGCGGACTGGCGGGATGGCCTGACCGGTGAAGCCGCCCATGCCGTCTTCGCCCGTGCAGCCGGGTCCGACACCGAACTCGAACTCCTTGGTCGCGGCGTCGCTGTCGTCGTTGGGCAGGATGTCGCCCATCGGGTAGGCCCCGTCGATCCACTGGCGGTAGACGAGGTCCATGACACCGCCGGCCGTGGGCTCGAAGGGCGGGTCCTGGTTGTGGGCCGTGACCGGCGGGACCCCGAGGATCCCGAGCATGATGACCTCTTTGTTCTGCTTGGTGATCAGCTCGTCCTGAAGGTAGGTCAGGTAGCGGCTGAGCGGGTGGAGCACGCCGGTGTCGATCGAGCTGCAGTCGGCGTAGACGCCGTTGCCGTCGGGGGCGCCACAGTCGACGCCAGCGTTCCAGCACACGGCCGAGGTCGCCTGGGTCTTGGTCCCCGTGTCGGGGTTGATCTCCCAGTACGTGTTCTGCATCTGGTCGGTGAAGAACGCGTAGCCCGCGGGCGAGCGGACCGAGCAGTCGGCCTCGTCAGTGATGACCGCGATCGCGAGGATGGCGCCGTCTCGGAGGAAGGGCTTGTTGCCCTGGTTCCACTGCGCGCCGGGGTTGATCGCCTGGAGCATGCCCTCGAGCGGGGCCTCGTAGCCGCAGCCGTTGATGCCCTGGGGCCCAATGCAGCTCAGCGCGCCCTTGACGTTGTTGCCCGGGATGTTGGTGGTGTTGGCGTCCGCACCCTCGAAGTGGATGAAGGGATCGGCCGGGGCCACGGGCACCGGACAGCCGACGTTGCAGGCCTCCGGGAACTCGGGCGGGTTGGAGCCGAGGCCGGTGAAGTCGTCGATGCGGTCGATGCAGGCGACGTTCTGCGGCGCGCCCTGGGCCGGCTCGTAGCCCTCGGGCTGGAAGGGCGTGCACTGCGGGTGCCCGAGGTCGGTCGTCGTGACCATGATGTTGACGTTCGGGTTGAGGGGGTTGCCCTCGTTGTCCGTCAGCTCCTGGAGGCGATCGATCAGCAGCGGGAAGTTGGCCGACAGGTTGACCTGCTCCTCGCCCATCGTGCCCGAGTTGTCGATCACGAACAGGAGGTCGACGAGACCGCACTTGCCATCGCCCGAGGCGCACCCGGGCGCGCCACCTCCGCTGTCGGTGTCGTCCTCGAGGTCGAGGCAACCGCCGGGCGGGCAGCCGGTGTCATCGCCGTCTCCGTCCCCGGGATCGCCGTCGCCGTCGCCGTCGCCGTCGCCGTCCCCAAAGGTCATGTTGGTGCCGATCCCGTCACCGGTGTCCGACAGCGTCGTCAGGCTGGTCGTGTCGTCGCTGCCGGAGTCTCCGCAAGCCACAACGGTCCCAAGGGTTCCGGCGAGGCCGGAGAGAAGCATCAAATTGAAGGTCGTCCTACGCATGTTTCCTCCGCCAGCTAAGACGCCGCGGTCGCCCGAGATTACACGTTTTCCCGGGGGAAGTGGAAACCAAGCGTCAGTTTCCTGTGTCCACGCGACGCGCGATGCGCGACGCGCGGAACAACCTGGCTACTCGACGGAGAACACGTTCTGGATGACGTCGGTCAGGCAGCCCAGCGCAGGGCTGAAGTCGTCGTCGCAGACGGACTCGATGCAGCAGCGGATCTTGTCGTCGTAGTCGAGCGACTCGCAGACTTCCTTGACCCGGACCGGGGGGATCGCCTGGCCGGTGATCTCGCCCTCCATGTTCATGCCCGTGCAGCCCGGCCCGATGCCGAACGCCCACTGCTGATAGTCCGCGTCGATCCCGACCATCATGTCCTCTTCGAGGATGTCGCTGTCGCGCCACTGGCGGTAGACGAGATCGTGGACCCCGCCCTCGGTCGGCTCGTGCGGCGAGTTGGGGTTGTGAGCGGTGACCGGCGGGACGCCGAGGATGCCGAGCATCACGACCTCCTTGCCGAGGCCCTCGCGGACGTAGTGGTTGAGGAAGTCGGTGTAGCGCGAGACCGGCTGCATCAGGTCGTCGTCGTCGTCGGACGAGCAGTTGACGTAGACGCCGTTGGCGTCGGGGCCGTTGCAGGTGACCCCGGCCTTCCAGCAGATCGCCGAGCTCGGCAGCGGGTCGCCGTCGAGCTCCGCGAAGTAGTCGCTGTCGGTCATGATCGCGTAGTCCTTGACCGAGCAGTCGGCTTCGTCGGTGATGATCGCGACGGCCAACACGGCGCCCTCGCGCATGAAGGGCCGATCGACGCCGCCGTTGGGGCAGACCTCGGGGTCATCGGGCGCGCCGCAGTTCCACGACGCGAGCGGGTTGAGGGCCTGCATCATGGCCTCGAGCGGGGACTCGTAGCCGCAGCCGTCGATGCCCTGGGGGCCGATGCAGGCCAGCGCCTGGGCGACGGGGCTGTCGTCGATGCCGTCGTTGTTGATGTCGACGGGCTCGACGGGCGGGACGTTGTCGCCCTCATCGTCGAAGTGGATGATCAGATCGCCGTTGAGCGGCTCGATGCCCGGCGACTCGCACACCTCGGTGCAGGCCTCTTCGTAGACTGGCGGGTTGATCTGGGCGAGGCCCGTGAAGCGGTCGAGGCGCTTGCGGCAGGCCGTGGCCACGGGAGCGCCGGCCTCGGGCTCGTAGTTGGCGAAGGGCTTGCACAGCGGGTTCCCGTAGTCGGTGGTCGTGACCATGATGTTCACGTCCGCACCGCTCTCGACGCCCTCGGACTGCAGCGACTCGAGCTGCTGGACCAGCAGGGGGAAGTTGCGCGCGAGGTTGAGCTGCTCGGCGCCCATCGTGCCCGAGTTGTCGATCACGAACAGCAGGTCGACGAGGTTGCAGTTGCCCTCGGAGTCGCAGCCGACCTGCTCCTCTTCCTCGGGCAGATCGAGGCAGCCCGTGCTCGGCGGGCAGCCGTCTTCATCGCCGCCCTCGGCGGTCTCGCCGCTGTCGCCGTCGCCGTTGTCGTTGTTCGTCGGGCTGTCGTTGCTGCCGCTGTCGGGGTTGAGCGTCGCCGCGGTGTCGGTGTTCATGACGTCATCGCCGCAGCCGTGCATGAGGGCCAACACAGAGACCGAAGCCAAGACCAAGATGTAAGAGCGCTTCATGGATCGACCGTCGCGATCCCGAGGACCGCCAGGCAGGAGGTTATCAGACTGAGGTGCCGCGAAGGAGACATCCTCACGCGGGGAGAGCGCTACGCGGGCCTCACACGACCACGTTGACGAGCCGCCCGGGCACGTAGATGACGCGCTTGGGCGTCTTGTCTCCAACGAAGCGCGCGACCGCCTCGGACGCCATGGCCTGCTCGACGATCGCGTCCTTGGCCTGCTTGGGATCGAGGCTCGAAGGGATCTCGAGCTCGCCCCGCTTCTTGCCATTGACCTGGACGACGAGGGTCCAGGTGTCCTCGACGAGCAGCGCGGGGTCGGCCTCGGGCCAGGGCTCGTAGGTCAGCGACTCGCTGTGGCCGAGCGCGCGCCACAGCTCCTCGGCCAGATGGGGCGCAAATGGCGCGAGCAGCTGAGAGAAGCGAGCCGCGGCGTCACGGCCGATGCGCTCGTCGTCCTTCTCGATGTCGCGCACGAACACCATCAGCGAGCTGATCGCGGTGTTGAAGCTCATTCGCTCGATCCGCTCGCTGACCTCGGCGATCGTCCGGTGGAGCAGCCGTCGCTGGCGCTCGCTGCCCTCGCCCGCGGCGAGCTCGCGGGGGCGGTCGTCACCGTCCTTGGGCGAGTCGAAGAGCAGGCGGTAGGCCCGGGCGAGGAAGCGGGCGCAGCCGTTGACGCCCTCGGGCTGCCACGGCGCGCTGGCCTCGAGCGGACCCATGAACATCTCGTAGAGGCGCATCGTGTCGGCCCCGTACTGCGCGATCACGTCGTCGGGGTTGACGACGTTGCCGCGGCTCTTGGACATCTTGTCCCACTGGATCGTCAGGGGCTCGCGGGTGTCCTTGTGGACGTACTGGCCCTCGCCGATCTCCTCGATGTCGTCGGCGACGAAGATCCGCTTGGGCCCCTCGGCCTGGGTCTCGGGCACGTAGGTCGCGCCGAGGACCATGCCCTGGTTGATCAGCTTCTGAAACGGCTCGCGGGTCGACACGTGGCCGAGGTCGAACAGGACCTTGTGCCAGAACCGGGCGTAGAGCAGGTGCAAGACCGCGTGCTCGGCCCCGCCGATATAGAGGTCGACGGGCATCCAGTAGTTCTCGGCCTCGCTCGACCACGGCGCGTCGGCGTTGCGGGGGTCGCAAAAGCGCAGGTAGTACCAGCACGATCCGGCCCACTGGGGCATGGTGTTGGTCTCGCGCCGCGAGCCGTCGGGCAGCTCGACCCAGGCGGTGGCCTTGGCCAGCGGCGGCTCACCGCTGTCGGAGGGGTTGAAGTCGTCGACCTCGGGCAGCTCGACGGGCAGCGCGTCGACCCCGACCGAGGCGACCTCGGCCCCGCCGTCGGGGAGCGGCTTGTGAACCAGGGGGAAGGGCTCGCCCCAGTAGCGCTGACGCGAGAACAGCCAGTCGCGGAGCTTGTAGTTGACCCGGGCCTCGCCCTTGCCCTGCTCGGCCAGCCACGCGGTGATCTTGGCCTTGGCGTCGTCGCTTGCGAGGCCGTCGATCAGGCCCGAGTTGATCGCCACGCCGAGCTCGGAGTACGCGGCCTCCTCGACGTTGACCGCGGCGCCGTCGTTGGCCTCAGGCCCGGGCGCGACGACCTGGACGATCGGCAGGCCCATGGTCGTGGCGAAGGCGTGGTCGCGGACGTCGTGACCGGGCACGGCCATGATCGCGCCGGTCCCGTAGCCCATCAGCACGTAGTCGGCGATCCAGATCGGGATCGGCTGGTCGTTGACCGGGTTGATCGCGTGGGCGCCCGTGAACACCCCCGTCTTTTGGCCCTCGGCCGCGGCGGCCTGGCGGTCGCGCTCGGTCCGGTGCGCGGTCGCCTCGACGTAGGCGTTGACCGCCTCGCGCTGGGCGTCGACCGTGATCTGCCCGACCAGCGGGTGCTCGGGCGCGAGGACCATGTAGGTCGCGCCGAACAGGGTGTCGGGCCGGGTCGTGAACACGCGGAGCTGCTCGTCGTGGTTGGCGAGCTCGAACACGACCTCGGCGCCCTCGGACCGACCGATCCAGTGGCGCTGCATCTCGAGCACGCTCGTCGGCCAGTCGAGATCGTCGAGATCGTCGATCAGGCGCTGGGCGTACTTGGTGATCTTGAGCATCCACTGGCGCATCGGCACGCGGATGACCTCGTGACCGGCCTCGACCTGCTCGGCGACCTCCTCGTTGGCCAGGACCACGCGCAGATCCGGGCACCAGTTGACCGGCGCCTCGTGGAGGTAGGCGAGGCGGTGGGCGTCACGGTAGGCGCGCACGGCCCCGTCGCCTTCGGCCTCGACCTCGGCGGGGATCGGCAGCTCGCGGATCGGCCGCGCCCTGCCCTGCTCCTCGTCGTACCAGCTGCCCCAGATCTGCAAGAAGATCCACTGGGTCCACTTGTAGTACTCGGGGTCGGTGGTCGCGATCTCGCGCGACCAGTCGTAGGAGAAGCCCAGCATCGCGAGCTGGCGCTTGAAGTTGTCGATGCACTCGTAGGTGCGCTCGCGCGGGTGGGTGCCCGTCTTCATCGCGTAGCGCTCGGCCGGGAGCCCGAAGCTGTCCCAGCCCATCGGGTGGAGCACGTTGAACCCGCGCATCCGCTTGTAGCGGGCGACGATGTCGGTCGCGGTGTAGCCCTCGGGGTGGCCGACGTGGAGGCCGCTGCCGCTCGGGTAGGGGAACATGTCGAGCACGTAGTACTTGGGCTTGGCGAGATCGACCTCGGCTTTGAAGGTCTCGTGCTCGGCCCAAAATGCCTGCCAGCGGGGCTCAATCTTGGCGTGGTCGTAGGGCATGGGGGTGGAAAGCTACGGTGTTTCGAAGGGGGGAGCCAGCGGTGCCGGGCTCGCCTCGCGCAACCCGCGCTTTCGGCCCTTCACTGCCAGATCGAGAGCGTCACCTCTGCGCGGAAGTCCGCGGGAGCGTGGAGCTCCAGCGAGTAGCGGCCGGCCTCGAGCGGCATCGTGCCGAAGAACCCGCTCGGAATCGTCTCGGGCCTCGCGCACGGCTCGCACTTGACCAGCTTCAGCTCGACCCCCGGGGTCTCGACCAGCTGCTCCTCGGAGATCCACAGGTCGTAGTTCATGCTGGCGTCGACGTCGAAGCGCGCGGCCGTCCAGATCCTGTCGGCGAGCGGGCCGATCGTCGCCGCGTTGGCGCAGTCGAGCGTGAAGGTGGTCTCGATCCGGTGCTCGCCGTCCCCGCTCAGCAGGCCCAGGTCCGGCGCGGCCTCCCCGACCCCGCACCCGAACACCCGCCAGCGGTAGCGCTCGGCTTCATTGCACTCGCCGAGCTCGGGCTCGAAGTCCGCGAGCAGCTCGGCGGTGGTCATGCCGACGACCGACTCCATGGCTGCGGACAGCTCGGCGCCGCTCGGATATCGGCCGGTGATCCGGCAGACATCGAGCACCGCCTCGAGTCCGAAGCGCTCCACCAGGTACGCCGCGAAGCGACCGAGGATCCCGTAATCTCCGGGGGAGAGTCCGGACGGTGCCTCCATGCGCGCGACCAGTCGCTCGAAGTCGCTGGTCTTCGAGTCGTAGCTGTACCCGCCATAGACCTCAGCCAAGCCTTCTGTGAGGGCGCTGGGGCACATACCCGACGCCGTGTTGGCGAGATGAACCATCTCATGCTCGTGCGGGAGCAGCGGCGTGTGGGCGGTCCGGTCCTCGACCCAAGCACACGCGGACGCACCATCGCACGGCAGCTCGGCATCGTATTCCTCGTGCGAGTACCAGCGATACGAGCCGAGGTGCTCGCTGACGCCAAACTCCGCCGCGAGCGCCCAGGCGTAGGCGTCGACGTACGCGAAGGTCCCCTCGCAGGTCTCCTCCGCGCTTCGGTCTCGTCCGTCGATGTCGATCCACTCGCCGCGGTACAGCCAGTTCGGCTCGTACGGCTCCACGCACCCGCTGACGAGCGCGAGCACGACGCCCCCCAGCGCGCCGAGCTTGCTCAATCGATCCACTGGCTATCCTCCAGCGTGACCGTCCACAGGTTGTGATTGCCGTCCTCGAACGCGACCTCGAAGCTGGCCATGCTCCAAAGGCCGCGGCTCTCGCTGATCCAGATCTCGGTCGAGTTCGCGGCCATGAAGCGGTTGGATCCCTCGCTCGCGTTGAGGCCGGAGATCATGAACTGCGCGGCCCCGGCAGGGATCTCGTAGCCCAAGAGTTGTCCATCCAGCGGGGCCAACACCTCGTAGCCTTCCGCCTGCCCCCACAGCCGCATCTGAACCCGGTCGGCGCTCAGCGACGCGATGCCGTTGGTGATGAGCACGGCGTCGACTTCGAACACATCGAACTCCTCGAGCGTGAACAGCGTGCCCGTGTTGTCGTAGGAGAACGCCGCCGCCGAGCAGCCGCGAGGCGTGCAGCCGGCGTCGAAGGTCGCCGAGGCGGCCCAAGGGATGAGAGCAGGAGCAAAGGCGGGGTGATGCGAGCGAAGGTCATGACCTCTACGGTCTAGGGCGAAACTAGACCCCGCCGCGTCGACGCACCTCGCAACATTTTCGGCGCTGAAGGCGTCGCCGCGCCCGGAGGCTCACTGCCAGATCGAGCGCGTCACCTCTGCGCGGAACTCAGCGGGTCCGTGGAGCTCCATTGTGAGCCCCCGGATTCAGGGGTTGTCGCACTCGCTGTCGTCGACCTCGGTCACCGCGAAGGTTGCGAACATCTCGAGATCCACGTTGGCGACCTTGGTCCGCGGCTCGCCCCCGGCGGCGAAGCAGTGGATGCCCTCTTGGGTGTCGCCAGCGAAGGCGCGCAGCTGGGTCTCGTACTTGCCGGTTTGGGTCACCTCGACCTCCCAGTTCATCGACCCCGCGATGTCCGAGCAGTCGACGGAGGTCCCGGTGATCCACGGCGGATTCGCGGGCATCGTGCAGGGCAGCTCGGGGTCGAAGCAGTCACGGCGCCGGGTCGCGAACTCGACCCGGTCGATCGCGGCCCCGCAGATCGTCGTCGCGTCGAAGTCGACCGTGAAGGTCGCGTGCGGGTCCTGGCCGGCGTCCTCGCTGCCGCCGTCGGCGGGCTGGGCGTCGTCGGTGCACGCAGTCACGGCCAGGCACGGGGTCGAGCACAGGGTCAAGAACAGGGCATTGCGGGGGCTAAACATAGACATGATCGCGCTCAATTCAGGTAGCCGAGCTGACGGGCGGCGAGCTCTTTCATGATCTCTTCGGCGCCGCCGCCGATGCTCAGGACCTTGGTCTCACGATAGATCCGCTCGGACTTGACGCCGCGTATGAAGCCCGCGCCGCCGAGGATCTGGACGGCTTCTTTCGCGCACAGCTCGACGCAAGCAGTCGCGAGGTTCTTGGCCATGCAGACCTCGGGGATCGGGACCTCGCCGCGATCGATGCGCCAGGCGAGATCGTCGAGCACACACTCGACCGCGCGGATCGAGGTCGCCATGTCGACGAGCTTGTGACGGATGACCTGGTGGCGGACGAGGGGCTTGCCGAAGGTCTCGCGCTCGCGGGCCCAGGCCAGGGCTTCGTCGTAGCAGACCCGGGCGAGGCCGAGGGCGAGGGCCGCGAGCATCATCCGCTCGCCGTTGAAGTTGACCATGATGCCCATGAACCCGCCGTGCTCGGGCCCGATCAGGTTGGCAGCCGGGACCTCGCAGCCGTCGAAGTAGAGGGTCGCGGTGTCCGAGGACCACCAGCCCATCTTGTCGAGCTTGGTCCGGGTCAGGCCGGGGGCGTCGCCGGGGATCGCAAGCAGCGAGATGCCCTGCATCCCGGGGCCGCCCGTGCGCACGGCGGTGGTGATCCAGTCGGCGCGCATGCCCGAGGTGATGAAGGTCTTGCTGCCGTCGACGATGTAGTGATCGCCCTCGCGGCGAGCGGTGGTCCGGAGCCTGGCGACGTCGGATCCGCCCGAGGGCTCGGTGATCGCCAGCGCGCTGATCTGCTCACCCGCGATGACCGCGGGCGCGATCCGCTGCTTGAGCGCGTCGGACCCGAGCGCGATGATCGGCGGGAGCCCGATCCCGTGGCTCATCAAGCTAGCGAGCACGCCGCCGGACCCGGCCCGGGCGAGCTCCTCGGTGATCAGCAGCTGGGCGAAGGCGTCGACCGGGGTCCCGCCGTAGGCCTCGGGGAAGCCGAGCCCGAGCAGGCCGAGCTCGGCGGCCTTGGTGTAGAGCGCGCGGGGGAACTCGCCGGCCTCCTCCCACGCGTTGATGTTGGGCTCGAGCTCGCGCTCGACGAAGCCGCGCACGGTCCGGCGCAGCTGCTCGTGCTCGTCGGTCCACCCGGGGTGCTTGCGCGCGAAGGCCATCACCAGATCTCGCAGCGGTCCGGAGGGTTCATCGGCGTGCCCTCCTCGCACGAGAAGGCCTCGGCGAAGGCGGGCAGATCGACGAGCGGGCCCGCGGCCCGAAACGCGCCGGGCGAGTGCGGGTCAACCTCGAGGCGACGCGCGAGCTCGGGCTCGGCGACGTGCTGACACCAGTTTTGGGCCCAGGCGACGAAGAAGACCTGCTCGTTGGTCATGCCCTCGACGACGGCCGGATCCCCGCCCTGCTCCTGGGCCCAGGTCTGGTAGGCCAAGAAGGCCTCCTTGACCCCGCCGATGTCGGCGATGTTCTCGCCCGCGGTCAGCTCGCCGTTGACGTACTTGCCCGGGAGGGCCTCGTAGCCGTCGTACTGCCCGACGACGCAGGCGACCCGCTCCTCGAAGGCCTCGGACACCTCCGGCGACCACCACGGGGTCAGGCGCCCGGTCGCGTCGTACTTGCGGCCCTCGTCGTCGAAGCCGTGGGTCAGCTCGTGGCCGGCGACGGCCCCGATCCCGCCGAAGTTCATGACCATCGGCTGGCTGGCATCGAAGAAGGGCGGCTGAAGGATCCCGGCCGGGAACACGATCTCGTTGTTGGTCGGGTTGTAGTAGGCGTTGACGAGCGGGGTCGGCATGAACCACTCGGCCTTGTCGACCGCGGCGCCGATCTTGGCGACCTCGCGGGCGGCGTGGGCCCGCTTCTCGGCGCTGACGTTGGCGAAGTGGGCCGCGCCCGTGATCTCGACCTCGCTGTAGTCTTGCCAGCGATCGGGGTAGCCGATCTTGCGCTCCATCGCGGTGATCTTGCCCTTGGCCCGGTCGCGGGTCGTGTCGTCCATCCACTCGAGCGTGGGGAAGCTCGACTCCATCGCGGCGTTGATCCGCTCGATCATGTCGTTGGCGATCGCCTTGCTGTCGCCCGTGAAGGCCCGCTCGACGTAGGCCGGACCGAGCAGATCCGGCAGCGCCCACATCAGCGACTGGGTGCAGCGCTTCCACAGCGCCGGGCGCTCGCCGACGCCGGTCACGATCTGCGCGAGCTCGAAGTTGGCCTCGCCGAGCTTGGTGTCGAGGTCCTCGGCGGTCGCGTGGATCACCATCCAGCGCAGGTAGGCCTGGAGCTCGGCGAGCTCGCGCTCGTTGACGAGCTTGGCGACGGCGCCGAGGTAGTCGGGCGTATGAATGTTGAGCTCCTGGGTCTGGGGGAGCCCGGCGCCGTCAAAGTAGGCCGCCCAGTCGAGGCCCTTGGCCCGCTTGCGCAGGCCCTTGTAGCCCTCCTTGTGATAGTTCGCCTGATCGTCGCGGAGCTCGACGGGGGTCATGGACGCCGCGGCCAAGGTGGTCTCGATCGCGAGCACGGTCGCGGCGTCGGCCTTGGCCTGCTCGGCGCTGGCTCCGACGAGCGTGAACATCTTGGCGATGTGGGCCTCGTAGGCGGCGAGCAGCTCGCGGCCGCCGTCGCCCTCGGGGCCCTCGGCCGGCAGGTACATGGCGCGGGCAGGCAGACCGAGGCCAGCCTGGGAGATGATCGCCATGTTCTTGTCGGGCCCGCCCATGTAGTCGGCGCCGACGCTGACGATGAACAGGGGCGGCGCCGCGGGCATCCCGAGCCAGCCGATCCGGCCCCAGACCGTGGCGTGGAGCTGACCGACGACCTTCATCAGCTGGTTTTTGTCGGCGATCGAGTCGATCAGCGCGAGGGTTTCGGCGATACCCGAGTGGCCCGCGGCGTCGCGCGCAGGCATGTCCATGCAGGCGTTGTAGTAGTTGCCGAGCTGCTGGGTCTGCGGGTCGGCGCCGCCGGCCTTGGCCGCGGCGCCTGCGGCCTCGAGGAGCTCGCGGAGCACGGCCTCGTTGTTCTCGGAGACCGTGTCGAAGCTGCGCCCGTAGCGGGGCTTGTCGGCCGGGCGCTCGTGGGCCGCGAGCCAGCCGCCGCAGGCGTACTGATAGAAGTCGACGCAGGGATCGACGCTGGCGTCGATCGAGGCCACGAGCCCGTCGACGCCGGTGCTGGGCACCTCGGCGGGCGCGGCCGGGTCGGGCTGGTCTCCGACCGGTTTGGGGTCGGGGTTGACGACCTCACCGCCGCGATCACAAGCAGGGGCGGCGCCACAGGTGAGCGCGACCAGGCCCAAGGACACCCAGGACTTGATTCGAGACATGCGCGCCAACCATGCCAGACCGCGAGCCTCGGCCCGCGGGCGCGCGCGGGCCGAGCGACGTGAGGATCCGTGTGCCCTATACTCCACGCCGCCTGTGCTCGAGCTCGTCGACCTGCGCAAGTCTCATGGCCGCACCCTCGCGCTCGACGGTGTGTCGCTGCGCGTGGACGCGGGCGAGATCCTCGGCTTGCTCGGGCCCAACGGCGCGGGCAAGAGCACGCTCGTGTCGCTCGTCGCCGGTCTGATCGCGCCCGATGCCGAGGGCGGCGAGCTTCGGCTCGCGGTCGCGGGTGGCGTGAGCGGCTCACCGCGCGACCCCGCGGTCCGTCGCCACATCGGCCTCGCCCCGCAGTCGCTGGCGCTCTACGCCGAGCTGACCGGGGCCGAGAACCTGCGCTTCTTCGCCGGGCTGCAGGGCTGCCGCGCCGAAGAGGTCCGCGCGCGCGTCGACTGGGCCCTCGACTTCGTCGGGCTCAGCGAGCGCCGCGATCATCGGGTCAAGACCTACTCCGGCGGCATGGCGAGGCGCCTCAACCTCGCCGCCGCGCTCGTCCACGACCCCGCGCTGCTGCTCCTCGACGAGCCGACCGTCGGGGTCGACCCGCAGTCGCGCGAGCGCCTCCTCGACAACATCCTGGACCTGCGCGGGCAGGGCAAGGCCGTGCTCTACACCACCCACTACATGGAGGAGGCCCAGCGCATCTGTGATCGGGTTGCGATCATCGACCGCGGCCAGCTGCTCAGCGTCGGCCGAACGGACGCGCTGCTCGCCGCCCACGCGGGCAAGCCGAAGCTGGTCGTCGAGTTCGAAGACGGGCGCGAGACCGTCGAGACCGACACGCCCCTCGCAACCCTCAACGAGCTCGCCGAGGGTCGCGCGCCGCTCGGCTTTCGCGTCGAGCGGCCAACCCTCGAGCAGGTCTTCCTCGAGCTGACCGGGCGGAGCCTGCGGGAGTAGCGTCGTCGATGCACGCGATCTGGTCACTCATGGTCAAGGATCTGCGCCTGCTGCTGCGCGATCGCGGCGCGGTGTTCCTGACCTTCGCGTGGCCGCTCGTGCTCGCGACCTTCTTTGGTGCGCTCGGGCCCGGGTTCGGCGCGCAGCTCGACGACGAAGGGGGCGGCGCGATGACGGTGCTCGCGGTCGACGAAGACCGCAGCGCAGCGAGCGAGGCGCTGCTGACCGAGCTCGACGCCGATCCCCGCGTGACGCTCGAGCCCGCGAAGCTCGAGCCCGCCCGCGAGGCGGTCCGAACCGGCGCATCCCCAGCCTACCTGCGCCTCGCGGCCGGGTTCGGGGGCCCGCGCGCGCGCGGCGAGCTCCGGACAGTCGAGCTCGGGGTCGATCCCCGCCGCCGGGCCGAGGCCGAGGTCCTCGCGGGCGCGACCGAACTCGCGGCCTGGCGCGCGCGCGCGCGGACGCTCCCGGGCGCGTCCCCTGCCCCGGCGCCCGCGCGGCCCCTGGAGCTCGACTACCACAGCGTCGAGCCCGGCTCGGCGAGCGCAAACGCGCGCCCGCCCTCGCCCTACGCGGTGACCTTTCCCCAGGGCATCATCTGGGCGGTGATCGCCTGCGCGGCGACCTTCGCCGTGAGCCTGGTCGAGGAGCGCAAGCGCGGAACCCTCGCTCGCCTCGCGGTCGCGCCCGTGTCTCGCCTCTCGATCCTCGCGGGCAAGGCTGGCGCGTGTCTGGTTGCGATCGTGATCATGGAGATAACCTTGGTGCTCGTCGCGCTGCTCGGCTTCGGCGTCCGGCCCCAGAGCGTCGGCCTGCTCGTTCTCGCCCTCGCGTGCACGGCCCTCGGCTTCGTCGGCGTGATGACCCTGCTCGCCGTGCTCGGTCGCCGGACGCAGTCGGCGGCGGGCCTGAGCTGGGCGATCCTCATGGCGATGGCGATGCTCGGCGGCGGGATGCTGCCGCTGTTTTTGATGCCGAGCTGGCTGCAGCTCGCGGCCAGCGCAAGCCCGGTCGCGTGGGCGCTCACCGCCATCGAAGGCGCCGTGTGGCGCGGGTTCTCCGTCGCAGAGCTCGCGCCGCCGTGCGCGGCTTTGCTCGTGCTCGGCGGTGTGTGCCTGGCGCTCGGCGCCCGAGCCGTGCGCGAGCTATGACAAACGGTCGGGCCCCAACCCACGATCGGGATATCCCGTGGTGGTTGTGCCATAGGACCTTTTTCTGGTTCACTGGCCGCCATGCGGCCTACCACCTACCTCACAGCTTTCTTGACCCTCCCTGCTCTCACCCTCGGGTGCGCTGACGACGGGGCCGACGATGCAGGCGACAGCGCGTCCGAGACCGGGACCACTGACCAAGGCGACGGCGACGGCGATCCTGGCGACGGCGACACCAACGAGACCGGGACCGCCGACCAGGGCGACGGCGACGGCGATCCTGGCGACGGCGACACCGACACCGACACGGGGGACGGCGACGACACTACCGGTGACGGTGACACCGGTGATGGCGACGGCGACACCGGTGACGGTGACGGCGACACCGGCGATGGTGATGGCGACACTGGCGATGGTGATGGCGACGGCGACACCGAGGCCCAGTTTTGCACCCCCGGTAACCAGGTCTGCGCCGACCCCGATAGCTACCAAGTCTGCGACGACCAGGGCGAGGCCTGGAGCGACCCGCTCCCCTGCGATCCGACCGAGGGCTGCCTCAACGGCGACTGCGTCCCGCAGTGCATCCTCGTCCAGTCCAACCCCAGCTCGGTCGGGTGCTCGTTCTTCGCGACCAAGCACGACAATTTTTACAACAACAACAATAACCCGGCTCAGAACGACTCGCTGATCGCCGGCAACATCTCCGACGATCTGCCGGTCTCCGCCCAGCTCTACTTCGTCCCGGTCAACGGCAACGCCGAGGAGGCCATGGGCGAGCCGGTCGTGATCCAGCCCCAGGGCACCCACACCTTCTCGCTGTCCCAGACCGAGATCGACAGCATCACGACGACCCGCCAAGGCGGCGTCTACCGGCTCGAGACCGACCTCCCGATCGTCGCCTACCAGCACTCCCCGATCGGCTCGACCGCGACCAACGACGCCTCGATGCTGCTGCCCGAGTACGCGCTGACCGGCAACTACATCGTGTCCTCGTACCCCGCGACCGTCGGCGCGTACCCGAGCTACTTCCTCGCGATCGGGACCACTGACGGGACCACCGTCGACATCACCGTCGGCGGCGCGACCGCGGGCGGCGGCGGCATCCCGGCCCTCGCCAACGGTCAGTCGACCCAGGTCATGCTCGATCGCTACGAGGTCCTCAACATGGTCGTCGCCCAGCAAAACGGCGGCGACCTGTCCGGCACGATCATCTCGTCCGACAACCCGGTCCACCTGATCGGCGCGACCGAGTGCGCCAACGTGCCGCAGAGCCCCTACACCTACTGCGACCACATGGAAGAGGCCGCCTTCCCGCTCGAGTACTGGGGCGAGGAGTACGTCGGCGCCCACGCCCCGACCCGCGGCAACGAGCAGTACCACTGGCGCGTCTACGGCGGCGACGACGGCCTCACGATCAACACCGCGCCCCAGCAGCCCGGCTTCCCGCTCAACCTCGACAAGGGTGAGTACTACCAGTTCGCAACCAGTGAGACCTTCGTGATCACGGGCGACGGCCCCTTCTTGCCGGTCCAGTACCTCGAGAGCGAGAACCCCAACGCGGGCACCGGCGACCCGGCCATGTACCAGATGGTCCCGACCGAGCAGTTCTTGAACCGCTACGCCTTCGTGACCGGCGAGAACTACGACGTCCACTACGCCCAGATCACGCGCCCGGCCGGCGGCGCCGAGGTCACGATCGACGGCAACCCGGTCGGCGGCTACTACCAGGTCGGCGCGTTCGAAGTCGCCGACGTCACCGTCGGCCCGGGCGCTCACTTCGCAGCCAGCGAGCAGCCCTTCGGCGTCGTCCAGGTCGGCTACACGGGCGTGACCTCCTACGCCTACCCCGGCGGCCTGAAGCTCGAAGTCATCAACCCGCAGTGATCATCTTGCCGCAGTGATCTGGCCGCAGTGATCTGGCCCCCCCTGCGGCCGTCAGCAACGGCCGCAGGCGGCCGGCCGGTCGCCCCTCGCTCGGGCCCCCTGAAGGGGGCTCGTTTTTTTGTGGGCCGAAACTCTAGCAGCCCGGGCTGCTAGAAGCTCAGGCCCTCGAGGACCTTGGCCATGTCGGCCTCGAGCTCCTCGTCGACCTCGCGCTCGACCGCGCGCTCGAGCAGCGCCTGGGCCTTCGCGTGGGTCCAGCCGTTCACCGGGGCCCCGTCGCCGATCAGGCCCTCGTCGCACCACGAGGCCACGACCAGCAGGGCGCCTCGGCGCACGCGCGTCACGGGTGACTGCAGGGCCGCCTCGACCAGGTCGAGGCCCCGGCCTGGATCGTCGACCAAGCTCTGCACGACCACGAGCAGGGTGTCGTGGACGTCGTACTGGGGCTGGAGCCCGCTCTCGTGCGCGGGGCCCGTGGCGATCTCGGTGATCGGTAGCAGGCGCCTGGCGAGCTCGAGGGCCTGCGCGAAGCGGTCGGGCTCTTCGGCCTGGAGCAGCCGAAACCACGACGGCGAGCTGCGCGGGTTGGCCTCGACGCGGCGCAGGTGGTGATCCCAGGCGTCGATGTCGAGCAGCTGCGCGGCCGCGTCGGCCTGGTGAAAGCGCTCGAGCGACTCGGCCTCGAGGCCGGCGTGGACCAGCGCCTCCCACTCGGGGCGAGCGGCCACGCGCGCGCACATGTCGAGCACGGCGCGGCGGATGTCGAGGGTCCAGCCGAGCTCGCGGAGGGTCTCGTCGTCCTCGAGCTCCTCGCCGACGGGGCCGATGAACTCGCGCAGCTGCTCGGCCACGAGCAGGTGGGCGAGGTCGAGCGGGCGGTGCTCGGGCCGGCGCGCGAGGTGGCGCAGGTAGGCCGCGGCCGCGCGCGGGGCGTGTTCGTAGTCTTCGATGTCCTCGGCCGGGCCACCGTTGAGCAGGGCCGAGAAGATCCCGGCCGCGCCGTCGAGCAGCGGGTCGTCGACGATGTCGGCCTCGAGCGCGCCCGCGAGGTCACCGACCATCGCGCAGGTGTGGGCGAGGTACTCGTCCATCACGTCGTTGCGAAACCCGTCGCGGACCAGCCACGCGAGGATCTCCGGGTCCTTGGTGTCGGCGAGGCGCTCGACCGCGTGGATCCGGCCCCAGCCCCGCGCGCCCTTGGCCAGCTCCCACAGCTCGCGGTCGGCGTGCTCGAGGGTGCTGGCCAGGGCCACGGTCGAGAACAGCGTGAACTCTTCGTGGCGCCCGATGGTCAGGAGGGTCTCGCGCTCGTCGCAGCCGACGAGCACGCCGAGCATGCTGATGCCGAGCTTCACGACCTCGCGATCGGGGGCGGCCCGGACCAGGAAGAGCGCGAGCTCGTGGAAGCGATCGGGGTCGAGGTTGCCGTTGCCGACGAGCTCGGCGAGGACGTCGTCGAGCACGCCGAGGACCGGCGCCCGGGTCAGCAGCCGGGTGAGGTGCTCGAGGTAGGCGGGCGTGGCCGAGCCCAAGAGATCGCGCACGGCCTTGACGATCTGCTTGGCCCGGAGGCGCTCGTCCTCGACCTGGGTGTGCCGACCGATCACGCCGTCGAGGGCGCCAGCGGCCCAGCGCAGACCACCGCGCGCGCGCTGTTCGTCGTCGGGCAGGGCGAGGTCGAGGTGAACCTCGCCGGGGGAGGCGCCGAGCTCACGCTCGACGTGCTCGTAGATCGACGGTCGCCCGGCCCACACGCGCGGGGCGTCGAGCTTGTCGAGGGACCACAGCTGAACTTGAGACGATCGCATCCGGACGCTGGCGAGCCCGGGTGACCGGGTCCGCTCTACACACTGCCAAGGGTGAAGGTTTTCCCGCCGACGGGCAAGACGAGCCGGGCGAGAAAGCGCGGGCGTCGAGCTCACGACCCCGAACGCACGCGCAGATCCGTGAGCCAACCCGCAGGTTGGACCGCGCAGACACCCGCCTTACGTCCAGGCTGCTTACGTGCAGGCTGAACGAAGAACCCGTTAGCGCAGGCCGAGCACCGAAAGCGCCAGACACAGCTGACCGAGGTAGTAGGCCGGCAGACCCCAGAGACGATTTAGAAACTCTGGCTGCACGAAGCGCTCGCGCGCGACCGAGAGATCCGACAGGTAGAACGACACCGCGCCGAGCAAAAGTAGGTGCGAGGCCCCAGCGCGCCACGCTCCGATTGCCAGCGTCAGCATGATCGAGATGACGACGATGTAGGCGCGGACCGGCAGGCGCATGTCGTCATCGACGCGATCGCGAAGCCAGCGATCGACGAGCAACCCGGCCAGCGCCAACAGCGGCGCGGCGGTCAGCGCGGCGGTGGCGTCGAAGCCATGGACCGCGAAGGCGACGCAGTAGCCGACGTGGCCGAGCAAGAAGGCGCCGAGCCCGGCGAGGAAGATCGGCTTGGCCCGACCGAGCAAGAACGCGTCGCCGAGCCACGACAAGACCAGACCGACGAACAACCACCGACCCCACCCGAGCTCGAGCGCGCCCGCGTTGATGGCCGTCAACAAAAAGCCCGTCGAGGCGGCGAGCTTGGTGACCGCGGTCGCGATCGTCCACTCGCGGTGCTGCACGAACAGGTGGAGGCCGAGGGCCGCGAGGGTCAGGGCGACCCACAGCTCTGCGGCCGCGGGGATCTCGAGCGGGACCGGCGAGAACATCGCCGCCATCTTGTCAGCTTCGACCGAGCGCGGCCAGCAGCCGATCGTGGACCGGGGTCGCGACGCCGCGCTCGCGCGCGGTCTCGACGAACCACCCGTTGCGCCAGCGCCACTCTTTGACGGCCCCGCGGTAGCCCGCGATCGAGCGCGAGTAGGCGCTGAGCCGATCGACGAGCGCGGCGAGATCGAGCTCGACACCGAGCGCGGGCCCGCCGACCGCGAGCAGCTCGGCGACGAGCTCGCCGAGGCGCTCGCCGTGGTCCTCGACCACGGTCCCGACATCGCATCCGAGCGCCTCGCACAGGAGCCCGAAGGCGCAGTTCCAGATCAGCTTCTCGAGCTCGACCTCCGCGAAGGCCTGCGCGTCGACGAGCGCGGCCGGCAGGCCCACGGCGCGAAAGGCCTCGACGAGGGTCGGCGCGTGGGCGCCGACGAAGGGGCTCTCGCCGCCGGGCTCGATCGGGGCTCCGCGCGCGGGCACGGCCATGAACAACAGCCCGCGGGTCGCGTCGGCGAGGCCCTGCTCGCGCAGCCATGGGCGCAGCATGCCGTTTTGGATGAACACGAGATCGGCCCGGCGCCGCGCGGGCACGCGCTCGAGCACCGCGGGCAGATCATCGTTGCGGACCGCGACCAAGATCGCCTCGCCAGGGTCACGCTCGAGCAGCTCGTCGCCGCTGTGGCGGTCGACCAAGCCAAACACGGCGGGATCGCGCTGGTGGAGGGCCGTCCCGATCCGCCCGGCGCCGATGACCGCGATCACGAGAGCCCCTCCCCGGTCGCCCGCTCGAAGTGCTCGCGCAGGGCCGCGTTGACCTCTTTGGCGGCCTCCTGGGCCGGGAAGTGGCCGGCGTCCTCGAGCAGCACACGATCGAAGGGATCGACCCACGACTCATAGTGGGTCGGGTCGGCAAACCACGGCCCGAGCGCGTGGTCGCGCAGGCCCCAGATCAACCGGGTCGGGACGTGGATCGGCACCAGCCGGCGCAGCAGGTGGCGGAGCGCCGCGCGGTAGTAGTTGATGCCGGGCAGCCCGCGCTCGCGGACCTGGCGGATGTAGGGCTCGAGCCGCTCGTGAGTGAACGGCTCGCGGTTGTAGGCGTTGTTGCGCATGACCTCGGTGATCAGCTCGGGGTTCCCTCGCATGCGTCGCTCGGGCAGCCACGGGAGCTGAAAAAAGAACACGTACCAGCTCCGGCGCACCTGCTCGAGCCGACGCAGCTCCTTGACCATGATCTGCAGCGGCGGACAGTTGAGCACGCTGAGGCTGTGAAGCCGCGCGCCGTAGCGCTGCGCGACCTCCCAGGCCACGGCCCCCCCCCAGTCGTGGCCGACGAGGTGGACCTTGTCGACGCCGAGCGCGTCGATCAGCTCGACGGTGTCGCGGGCGAGGATGTCGAGGGTGTAGTCGCGCACGCGGCTCGGCGCGTCGGTGCCCCCGTAGCCGCGCATGTCCGGCGCGACCACGCGGTAGTCGTCGCCGAGCGCCGCGAGCTGCTCGTGCCAGCTGACCGCGAGCTCGGGGAAGCCGTGGAGGCACAGGACCGTCGGCGCGTCCTCGCGCTCGGGCCCGCGCTCGTACCAACGCACCCGCAGCCCCGAGACCAGGCAACCGACGTAGGTCTGGGTTCCCGGTGGAAAGTGCGCGAGATCATCCATGCCGAACAACGAGTACCGCGACGTCGCCGCCCGGTCTACGGCTGCAGCGCCGCGCGCAAGATGAGCGCCCGTATTATCCTCGCAGCGTGAGCGAACGAGCCCCACACGCGCGCCGACGCGGACCCGCCCTCGGCCCGAAGACGGCCAGGACCGCGGCCCGGGCCGCCCTCGGCCTCGCCCTCGTCAGCGGATGCCCTGCGACCCCGGCAGCGGACGCCGGACACGCCGAGGCCGCCAAGTCCAAACCCACGCCCGAGCCCGGGTCCGGGCCGAGGGACTCGGCCGGGCCGGAATTCGTGGCCGCGCCCGCGAGCGGTGACGTGGTCGAGATCGTCACACGCGAGCGCGAGCGGGCCGCAGCCGAGGGGCGGCTGCTGCTGGTCTACGTCGGCGCGAGCTGGTGCGAGCCCTGCGAGCACTTCCACGCCGCCGTCGACGACGGCACGCTCGACGCCGCGTTCCCGACCCTGCGTCTGCTCGAGTTCGATCTCGACCGCGACCGCGACCGCCTCGCCGCCGCCGGCTACAGCTCGCGGATGATCCCGCTGTTCGTGGCCCCGGGCCCCGACGGCCGCGCGGGGCCTCGCCGGACCGAAGGCGGGATCAAGGGCCCCGAGGCCGTCGAGCACCTGCGCCCGCGCCTCGAAGCCCTGGTTCGCGCGGCCACGGCGGACCAGAACTGAGTGTCGCCGAGCCGGGTCGAACCGGCCGCGTCCGTCACCGCGCTCGGGCCCGCACACCCTGCGTCGCGCCCGGCCCGTCCGCGGAAATCTTGCCCAATCGTGAACGTCCGTCGGCCGATAGGCTGGCGACACACCACGACCACGACCACGAGGCAAACCATGGACACTTCAGATCTCCAACGCGCCATCGAGAACTTCCTCAACCGCCTGCGCAGCGTCGGCAAGACCGAGCCCAAGGGCGTCCCGCCGACCTTCCTCCAGATCAACGGCCCGGCCCCGGACTTCGAGGCCAAGACCACCCACGGCGACATTCGCCTGTCGAGCTGGAACAAGGACAAGTGGGTGATCTTGTTCTCTCACCCCGCCGACTTCACCCCAGTCTGCACCACGGAGTTCGTCGGCTTCGCCAAGCGCTGGAAGGAGTTTCAGGAGCGCGACGTCGCGCTGATCGGCAACTCGATCGACAGCGTCTATGCCCACATCGCCTGGGCCCGCAACATCGAGGACAAGCTCGGGACCAAGATCCCCTTCCCGATCATCGCCGATCTCGACATGAAGGTCGCGAAGGCCTACGGCATGCTCCACGTCGCGAGCTCCGACACCTCCGCGATCCGGGCGCTGTTCGTCATCGACCCCAAGCGCACGCTGCGAGCGATGATCTACTACCCGCTCAGCGTCGGCCGGAACATCGACGAGATCCTCCGGGTCGTCGACGCCCTCCAGATGACCGACGAGACCGGGCTCGCGGCCCCGGCCAACTGGAAGCCCGGCGAGGCCGCGATCATGCCCCCGCCCCAGACCATGGACGAGGCCGAGGCCCGGATGAAGGAGCGCGAGGCCCAGGTCGAGGACTGGTACTACGCCAAGAAGAAGTCCGCCTGAGCCCCGCGAACGCCCGGCGCGCGTGCGCGCGCGCGCACATCCCCCGTGAACCCGGCGCAGCGAGCGTGTAAAGTCCGGTCAGCATGACGGGACCCGACGCCCAGACCGGCACCCACGAGGAGTTCCCCTGCCAGCAGTGCGGCGCCAAGCTCGAGTTCGCGCCCGGCAGCACCAAGCTCGAGTGCCCCTACTGCGGCCACACCCAGCAGATCGCGGCCGCCGCCGCCGCGCCGGTCGTCGAGCGCTCGTTCGCTGACGCCCTGCGCGAGCTTCGGCAGCGGCCGGTCAGCGCGCTCGCGGACAACGGCCACGAGATCCAGTGCAACGGCTGCGGGGCGATCACGGTCATCACCGCCCAGGCCGCGGCGTGCCCCTTTTGCGACTCCCCGGTGGTCGTGCCGATCCAAGAAGATCGCGCGACGATCGTGCCCGAGGCCGTGCTGCCCTTTGCGATCGAGCAGCGCGCCGCGGGCGAGAAATTCAAGACCTGGGTCACGAGCCGGTGGTTCGCGCCCAGCGACCTCGCGGCCAAGGCCAGGCGCGCCCGCATGGACGGCGTGTACCTGCCCTACTTCACCTACGACGCCCTCGCGCGCGCGTCCTACCGCGGCCAGCGGGGCACCTACTACTACGTGACCGAGACCTACACGGACTCCGAGGGCAAGACCCAGACCCGCCAGGTTCGCAAGACCCGCTGGACCCGGGTCAGCGGCCACATCCAGTGCTACTTCGACGACCTCCTGGTCTGCGCGTCGAAGTCGCTGCCCGACAAGCTCATCGCCGAGCTCGAGCCCTGGGACCTCGCCGCGCTCACGCCCTTCGACTCGCGCTACCTCAGCGGGTTCATGGCCGAGCGGGCCGCGATCGGCCTCGAAGACGGCTTCGCGACCGCCCAGCAAAAGATGGTCCCGACGATCGAGAGCACGATCCGCTCGGACATCGGCGGCGACACCCAGTCGATCGACAACTACTCGACCTCGCACTCCGACGTGACCTTCAAGCTGTTCTTGCTGCCGCTGTGGCTGTCGAGCTTCCGCTACGACGACAAGGTCTACCGCTTCGTGGTCAACGCCCGGACCGGTGAGGCCGTCGGCGAGCGGCCCTACAGCACCCTCAAGATCGTGATGGCGGTGCTCGGCGGGATCGCGCTGATCGCCCTGATCGTGGTCCTGGTCAAGATGTTCGCGTAGGAGCGCAGCTCTACTTGCGCATCGACAGGCGCAGGCCGAGGCCGTCGCCGTGCTTGCCCATGCCCAGCACGAACGCGCGCATCGGCATCTTCAGCTCGGCGGGCGCGAGCGCGGCGACGTCGGCGTAGAAGAACAGGCTCTCGGTCTGGGCCTTCGAGCTCGCAAGCGCGCGCTCGAGATCCTCGGACAGCTCGAGGGCCTCGCCCTCGCCGCGGGCCGCGTCGATCAGCGCGCGCATGTTCGCGGCGTCCTCGGCGGCCGAGGCCATGGCCCCGAACCCGCGGCCGGCCTCATCAAAGGTCGCGAAGTGCATCGCCTGCGTGGCCGCGCCCATGGCCTCGATCGAGGCCCGCTGCTCGGCGGGCATGTCGCTCAGATCGAAGCGCGTCGCGTAGACGTCGACGCCGACGCCGTCGTGGCTGAGCGCGTCTTGCTCGTAGCTCGTCGTCACACCCATGCCCATCGCCTTCGTGCCCGAACCGTCGGCCGGCGCCGCCTTGGTCATCGCGCCGATCATCGCCCGCCAGGCCTCGCGCATGGCCGCGGCGTCCGAGCTCGCGAGCAGCGCGCTGAGCTTCAGACCTCCGGAGCCCTGGCTCGGGGTCAGGCTCAACTGCATGGTCATCGCAAACTCGCCATCGAGGGTCGCGAGCCAGGGATCGAAGAGCGCGGTCCAGTCCGCGGCCGTCAGCCCGAGGTTGTAGGTCGCCGCGGTGCCCTCGACCAGGAACGCCTCGAGCCCGGCCATGGCGGCGCCTGCGTGGATCTGCCCGGAGCAGAGCATGCCGTAGTTGGCCGAGTTCGGGAGCTTGGCCACCAGCGCGTGCTCGGCCGGGACCTGGGCGGAGACAAAGGACCCGAAGGTGCTGCCCGCGATCGGGTACATGCGCACGAACAGATCCGTGGTCGTTTGACCGGGGCTGACGCTCACGACCACGCGCTGGGTCTGGCGACCGACGGCGAGCATCGCGTTTGCGTACTTGCGCAGCAGCTCCACGCTCTGGGCGTTGACCCCCGGCGTCCCCAGCATCGCGCCGCCCATCTCGGTCAGGACCTGATCGATCTGCGGCGAGAGGGCGTCGAGCAGCGGGCCCAGGTAGAGGATCAGCTCGGTGTGATCCGGCTGCGCGCGCAGCTGGTCAAACGCGAAGCCCTCGACCGCGCTGACGACCGCGGGCGGACCGATCAACGCGAGGCCGTCGCGGACCCGGATCTCGCGACCGGCCTTGACCGCCCGCGCGCCGAGCTCGTCCTGGTCGGCCGCGGCGACGAGCAGCGCGAAGGGCTCGGGGTGGGCCGCGGGGTCGAGCACGACGATCGAGATCGGGGCCGAGAGATCGGCGGCCTTGTCGAGGCTCAGGCCCGCGACCTGGCGGAGCAAGAAGGGCAGCTGCGCCCGGAGCTGGGCCGCCGAGCCGGGCTTGACGCCGTCGAGAGCCGCGCCGAGATCCGCGAGCTGCTTGCCGCTCGGCAGCTGCACGGTCGCCACGACTCCGGCGGGCGCGGTCACGGCCGCCGAGTCGACGGTCGGTGGCGCGACCTCGGGCAGCGGCGCAGCTTCGGCCGCGGGCGTGGGCGCGGCGGGCTTGGCCGCCGCCTGCTCGGCGTCCGCCTTCCCGCGCTGACTCCCCGCGCGTTGATTGGTTTGGTCACCGCATGCCGAGCCGAGCGCGAGCGCGGACAGCAGCGTGAGGAGGCGAGCTCGATCGAGGCGCATGGCCGAAGCATACCCGGCCCAGTCAGCGTGGCTGCGCAGCGACAGATGCTCTACGCTCCCCACGATGCCGGGAGATCCGCGCGACCTGACCCGCAAGCTGCGAGCCCCCGCCCGCGGCGCGAGCTTCCTCGGCTGGACCGCGGTCATGCTCGCGGCCGTCGAGTCGCACAAGCTCATCGACCGCGGGCTCGGAGCGAGCGACGAGCAAGAGCAGATCTTCGAGCGCTACATGAAGACCTGGACCGCGGGGATCCTGCGCCTGATCGCGGTCGACGTGACCGTGGTCGGCGAGCTCCCGCCGCCGCCGAGCGGCCCGCGCCTGGTCGTCAGCAACCACCGCACCGCCGTCGACATCCCCCTGCTCCTGACCTACTTCGGCGGCTCGGTCTTGAGCCGCGCGGATCTCGAGACCTGGCCGCTGCTCGGGCTCGCGGCCCAGAAGGCCCAGACGATCTTCGTCGACCGCGAGTCCAAGCACAGCGGCGCCCAGGCGATCCGCGCGATGCGAGCCCAGCTCCAGCGCGGCCGGACGATCTGTGTGTTCCCCGAAGGCACGACCCACGCGGGCGACGAGGTCCGGCCCTTCAACGCGGGCGCGTTCGCGGCCTCCCGCAAGCTCGGCGTCGAGTACCTGCCCGTCGGCCTCGCCTATCCGCCGGGCTCCGAGTTCACCGCCGACAGCTTCCTCGACCACGCCGCGAGCTTCGCCGGGCGTCGGCGCACGCCCGTGGCCATGGCCGTGGGCGCGCCCCTGCAGATCAGCGGGCGCGCGGCGGCGGTCCGCGACCAGGTCCACGCCGAGGTCCAGCGCCTGGTTGACCAGGCCCGGGCTGCGCTTGACCGCTCTCAGCGCCCGGCGTAGTTGATCGCCATGCGTAGCCTCGACAAGCGCGTCGCCGTCGTCACCGGAGCCGCGAGCGGGATCGGCCGCGCGACCGCGAAGGCCCTGGCCGCCAAGGGCTGCGAGCTGGCGATCGCCGACCTCGACGAGGCCGGCCTGGCCGAGACCGCGCGCGAGCTGACCCGCGCGGGCGCCGAGCTCAGCACCCACATCGTCGATGTCGGCGACAGGCAGCGCATGCAGGCCTTCGCCGACGAGGTCATCGAGGCCCACGGCCGCGCCCACATCGTGATCAACAACGCGGGCGTGACCGTCAACGCCACGCTCGAAGACCACGACCTCGACGACTTCGAGTGGATCGTCGGCGTCAACCTGTGGGGCGTCATCTACGGCTGCAAGTTCTTCCTCCCCCACCTCCAGGCCGCCGGCTGGGGCACCTTCGTCAACCTGTCGAGCATGTTCGGCCTGACCGGCGTGCCCTCGCAGTCGGCCTACTGCGCGACCAAGTTCGCCGTCCGCGGGTTCTCGGAGTCGCTGGCCATGGAGCTGGCCAACCAAAACATCGACGTGATCAGCGTCCACCCCGGCGGCATCCGGACCAACATCGTCCGCAACAGTCGCGGGCCCGAGGACGCGGCCCGCCAGCGCGTCATCAACTGGTTCGATCGCCACGCGATGCCGCCCGAGAAGGCCGCGGCCAGGATCGTGTCGGCGATCGAGCGTCGGCGTCAGCGCGTGGTCATCACGCCCGAGGCGCGGGTGACCGATCTGCTCAAGCGCCTCTACCCGCCGCCGATCCCGAGGCGCCTCGCCAGCTGGGCGATCCGCAAGAGCAAGCTGGTTTAGAAAGCCCTCGGCGAAAAGGCCAAGCAATGCATCGTGTCGCCTCGCGCCGGAATTTTGGCCGAGGGCGCTAAGCCAAAACGCCGCTGTACCGGGCGTACTGTAAGTTTTGGCGACAAAGCCCTCGGCGAAAAGGCCAAGCGAGGCGGCGCGAGGTATTGCACCCCGGGCTGCTAGGTCCCGGGCCCCGCAGGTGCCCTCCCCTTGCCGCGCGCGGCGGGTCGCTGCTTCGTCGCGGCTTCGCTCGGTCGGCGGATATGAGCGTCTCGACGAGCCGCGTGGCCCCCCCCAAAGAGGGCTCACTCGTTGGGGCCGCGCAGGCGCACGATCGTCGCCCCCCAGCTGCCCTCGCCGTGGCCGCCGAGGCGGTAGTCCTCGACCAGCGGGTGCTTGTCGAGGAGGCTGTGGACGGTTCGCCGCAGCACGCCCTTGCCCTTGCCGTGGACGATCCGCAGGTCGCGGATGCCCCGCTGGTGGCAGACCTCGATGTACTCGCGGCACAGCGGCGCGACCTCTTTGGGCGAGAAATTGTGCAGGTCGAGCTCCCCGTCGACCGCGATCGCAGCCGCCTCGGCGCCGGCCTCCCCCGACGCCCCAGCCCAGGGCGCCCGCGACAACCCGCGCGGACCGGCGTCGCGCAGCGGCTTGGGTCGGCGCACGCGCCCTTCGTTGCCGCGAACGCGCCGCTCGAGGTCGCGGCGCAGCCACGCGCGGGCGCCCGCGAGCCCGAGCGAGCCCGTCTTGGCGTGGCGGCGCCAACTCCCGGCCACGCGGACCTCGAGGCAGCGCCGCAAGACCTCGCCGCGGAGCCGAGCCTCGACCACCCGCAGCTCGCCGAAGACCGCCGCGGCCACGAAGTCGAGGGCCAGCTCGCGCGCGTCCTCGAGCTGTTCGGCGTCGACCTCCTCGTCGCCGAGCGCGATGCCCTCGGTCCAGCCCGCGAAGCGCAGTCGGATCAGCGTCGGGCAGACCCCAACCTCGATCCACTCGCCGCCCCGGGGGCCGAGCTCGACGCACTCGAGCTCCCGCCCGCCTTCGCCGCTCACATCACCGCGGTGGGCGAGCGCCAGCTCCCCCCGACACACGGCGACCAATTTTTCGACCTGCGCGAGCAGGCGCTCGACCTCGGCCTCGGTCGCGCGCCCGGACATTCGGGACACTTAGCGCGCTAGCAGCCCGTGGTGCAATGCCTCGCGCCGCCTCGCTTGGCCTCTTCGCCGAGGGCTTTGTCGCAAAAACTTGCAGTACGCCCGGTACAGCGGCGTTTTGGCTTCGCGCCCTCGGCCAAAATTCCGGCGCGAGGCGACACGAGGCATTGCACCACGGGCTGCTAGCCCTGAATCAAGCGCTGCGCGCTCGACTCAGGCCTTCTAATCTTCAAGGGGCCTTTCAAAAAGGCCCCTCGCTGCGGCGGCAAAGCCCCCTCCGCTCACCCCAAACGCTCGCCTTGCGGCTCGTACTAGCCCTAAATCATTCAGCTTTTTGAATTCAGCGCTTGATTTAGGGCTAGCAGCTCGCGCTCCAGAAAAATCGTGGCCCCAGAAATATTCAGCAGGAGGCCGAGTTGGGCCCCTCGCACCAGGCGGGACACCACCCCACCACCCCACCAACTCACCCCGCCCGGGAGTCAGAAAGACCCACGCTCCATGTTCATCACCATCGCCGCTGCCGTCGTCTGTGTCTCCGCCGCCGTGCTCCCCGCCGCCGCCGAGCTCCGCCGGATGAACGACGATCGCAACAACCCCACGCGCCTCCTCCAGGTCCCCACCCGCCGCTCGCAAGTCGAGCAGCTCCGGACCCACAGCTGAGCCCGGTGGCCCCCCTGGCCTCGCCCGCGCCCACGTCCTCGATGGACTGGCGTGGGCCTCGTTGTTTCAGCGGCTCAGTTCCAGATCGGGCTGGTCCACGCGCGCTCTTGGATCACGTCGACCGCGGTCTCACACGAAGCGGGCAGCTCCTCGCCCGCGGCCTCGAGCGCGTTGCAGTCGCGGGTCGACCAGCGACACACGGGCTCCTCGACGACCCGAGCGTAGTACCAGGCCCGCTCTTCGGGGTTGTAGTTGGGGTCGACCCAGTACCCACACAGCTGGGCCTGACCGCTGCCTTGGGTCTCGCAGGTCGTGACGTCGACCGTCCCGCCGCCGATCTCCCCAGCGATCTCGAACACCTCGACGCGCGACTGCCCCTCGCCGTCGACCCAGCCCTTGATGATCTGGATCCGCTCGAGATCGGTCCCGGGCACCTCGGCGGTCCCCGGGTCCTTGAGCGCCTGAACGACGAAGCCCGGCGCCGACGCGCCCTCGGGCTGGGCGGGGAGATCGCCGCCCATCGGGACCCCGCGCTCGTAGCCGAGCTCGACCAGATCCCCGCGCGAGCAGATGTCGTCCGGGAGCTCCCACCCGCCGAACATCCGCACGGCCATGCGTGTACCCGAGGTCCCGAAGGTCTCGCGCCGCCGCATCGCGTCGAAGATCGCTTCGCGGCTGTTCTCCTCGGCCCAGACCGCGATCAAGCCGCCCGGCGAGTTTTGCGGTCCGCCCGGCAAGGTCCCGGTCAGGCGCTGCCGCGACGAGCCCTCGGCGGCCCCGAAGTGACCGGGGAAGGCGTACTCCTCGACCGCGCCGGGCGTGCCGTTGTGGGTATCCGTGCTCGCCATCAGCCCGAGCTTGTAAGGGTTGACGCCGATCCGCTCGTGCTCGCGCAGGCCCTCGTTGAGGATCCCGCGGACGAAGTCGAGGCGTGAGACGCAGCCAGCGTTGACCATGCCCTGCATCCCGGTCCCGTCACCGCAGTCTTCGAAGTCGTCGGTCCGCAGCTTCTCGAACTCGCACAGCTCGTCGGGCGCGCCGAGCGGGCTCGCGAGGCCGTTGCTGCACTCGCTGTCGCCCTTGTGCTGGAACACCTCGATCAGCGGCTCGAGCTCGGCGCGGAGGCCCGCGAGCTCGACCTCGTCGCCGTCGGGGTACTCGACCACGAACATGTTGCCGTTGGACCAGTTGGTGTTGTGCGGGATCGCGAGCACGTCACAGCCGTTGAGCCCCTCGATGCAGTCGCGCTTGAGCGTCCGCCACAGCCCCCAAAAGTCGGGCTCCTCGAAGTGCGAGGCCGGGATCGCCGGGACCTTCTCGCTGCGAAAGATGACGTTGCGATGGAGGTTGGACAGGGTCTTGGCCCCGGACCACTCGTAGGCGACGAAGCTGGTGAAGCTGCACGCGGCGCTGCGATCGTAGGCCGCTTCGGCGGCTTCTTGGGTCCGCGCCCACGCGTCGCCCAGGTAGCTCGGGCAGTCGCTGACCTCGCACACGGCTTTGGGCCGCACGGGGCTCTGCGCGGCCAGACCCAAGCCCAGCTGCACGAGCACCGCGGGGTCGCCCTCGCGCAGGCCGATGCACAGATCGCTGGTGTAGGCTGGCGAGTCTGGATCTTTGCAGGCCGCGACCTCACCGAGGTACTCGCCGTGGTCGGTCACGGCCGCGAAGTCGAGCGGCCGCGGGAGCTGGACCGTCTGCGTGCCGCCGTCGGCGTCAGGCAGCTCGACGGCCTCGCCCCGGGCGAAGTCGTAGGCGCCGAAGGGATCGACGTTGACCTGGTTGATGTACGCGTCGAATGAATAGCTGGTGTGGACGTGGAGGTCGCCGAAGTAGACGTTGCGCAGCGGGTTGTTGTCGCTGCAGGGCTCGCGGACCTCGACGAAGGGCGGCTCCTTGGGGGGCTTGCACCCGGACAGCGCGAGGGTCGTGAGCACGAGCCCGAGGGCCGAAATTCGCAGCGAGGAGCGGGCGACGGATGCCATCGCGGGTGAGCTTGCCACGCCGAGGCGATCGATGCCCTGACTCTGGCCGCAGTTCGGCCCGCGATGGATCGAATCAGGACACTGATCGATCGCCCAGGCCTCGGTCCGGGTGCTATCCTTCGCCCATCATGAGGGTGCGGCTGCGGAGCCCGTTCGCGGATCTCGAGCTGCGGGCAAGTGGAGTGGGCGAGACCCGCGAGCGCTTCCGCGACCGTGACTCGGCCTTCGCGCTCTTGCGTCCTGCGCTCGCCGAGCTCGACCCGACGCAGGGCCGACGCCTGCGCTCGCTGCTGTTCGAGGCCGGCGACGCTCCAGCCTCGCTCGACGACCACGAGCTGGCCCAGCGGGTCGCCCGACTGATCGTCCGCGGCGACATCGCGGTCGTCGTCCGCCCGCGCGCGCCGATGGTGAGCGGTCTGACCAAGGCCTTCGAGGCCTACAGCGAGCGTTCGCTGGCCCCGGTCCTCCCGCCGCTCGTCGACGCCGACCACTGGATCGAATTCGCGCTCCAGACCGAGACCGGTGACCCGATCGCTGGCGTCCGCTGCGAGATCACGATGCCCTGGGGCCTGGTGATCACCCGCACGACCGACCGGCTCGGTCTGATTCGCCTCGAGCACCTGCCCGACACCGGGCAGTGCCTGATCCGCTTCCCCGAGCTCGACGACGAGCCGGAGGAGACGACCGAGGAGCCCGACGAGTGGGAGCTCGTCGAGACCTACAGCGAAGACGAGATCCTCGAGCCCACGAGCGGCGGCCCCGGTCCCCGCGACAACGAGACCGAGACGCCACCCGACGACTGGGCCCTGACCGCCGCCCACTCCGACCACGAGCAGCCCGAGCTCACCACTCGCTCGGACGATCCTGGCAGCGACGGCGGCTCCTCCTCTCCGAGCGAGCCCGACGACTGGGCCCTGACCGCCGCCCACTCCGACCACGAGCAGCCCGAGCTCGGTCAATCCACGGTCAAGTAGCCATGTCCAAGAAGCACTTCCTCAACGTCGCCTACAAAGACCTCAAGAACCCTGGCAGCCGGCACTTCGGCTCGCACACCAAGTTGGGTATCAACAAACAGATCGTGCTGAGCCTTCGGCGTGGCAGCGGTCCGCAACCTCAGATCCACTGGGACGTCACCCACGCCGAGACCGACGACGAGATCTTCTTGCCCGACCCCGTATTCGTTGCGTGCGGGACCAACGGCGACAAGACCAAGCTCTACTTCGACATGCGCCTCCCGGACATCGGGGGCATCGACTACACCGTGATGTGTCGCTTTGGCGACTCCCCGCGCCAGCACAAGGTCGCCGAGTTCCAGACCTGGCGGCGAATCATGCTCAGCGTCCAGTGCCCCAACAACGACTGTCTGCGAGTGTTCAACAGCGCCTTCCCCAAGGTCAAGGCCGCATTCAAGGCTGCCTACATCGACGTCATCAAGAACGGCGTCATCGTTGATGGTGAAGAGCGGACGGCGGAGCGGCTGGGCGGCGCTCGCTGTGAGATGTACCTGACCTTCAAACTGCCCAGGTGGGAGTGCTACGGCCAGAAATTCGAACTCAAGGTGACCCGCGACAGCGTCACGGGCCACCGGCTGTGGTCCAAGTCCGGCGACCTGCTCGTGCTCGACATGAGCGACAGTGAACACTTCCGCCCTCAGGTCCCCGGCACCGACGGCGACCTCGGGTACATCGAAGCGATCAAGGTCACCTGCGAGGGCGAGACCTTGCTCGAGATGCCAGCGGAACGCAACTTCTTCCCGCCCGAGGAGACGGAGGCCTACGAGAAGCTGTGCAAGATCCGCAAAGACAACGTGGTCGTGGTCGACAAAGACAGCGTCGAGGCCGCGACGGACATGATCCTCGACCTCAACTCCGAGCCGCTGGCCGCGGCCAAGACCAAGCTCGCGCAGGGCAAACAGATCGAGATCAGCGTGACCATGGGCCTCGAACAATATGGCCGCACGGCGGGCGGCGCCACCCAGCGCCTTCCCTCGTTCGATCTGACCTTCTACCCCGACAGCACGGCCAAGAAGCTGGCCGGCGTCATGACCCACGAGATGGCCCACACCATGGGCCTGGTCAAGCAGTTCGAGAACGACAAGACCGGCACGCCGTTCGAGAACCTGATGTACCACGGCAACGACTACGGCGGGAGCGGGCCGCACTGTCGCAACAATGGCAAGCAGGTCGCTACCGGCTCCACAGTATCGGGGTACACCTACGAGTACGACGCGAGCAATGGGCCGCTGTGTACGATGCACTACAAGACCGACGACGGCGTCGACGACGGCAAGTTCTGCCTCAACTGCCAGGGCCAGCTGCGCCGAGCCACGCTCCCCTGAGCTCGCCGCTCAGGTGAAGTGCGCCTTCGAGCGCTTCAGGTGGCTCAGGCAGATCGGACAGAACTCCTCGGCTACACTGTCGTGCTTGAGCGTGTGATACATGATACACAGCTCGCTACCGTCGGTTCGCGGCCACCAAATCTGGCCCGAGTTCGTGTCCGGCCGGCCGTGCGCCGAGCCGGCCGTGACCAGCTCGGCGTTGTAATGACAGTGGGGTCCGGTCCCACCTTGATCATCTGTATAGTATCGATCATTGACCTCATTGACCCCGGAGTTGTAGTTGCGAAAATGCTTCGGCGAGAGACCGAGCGCGTGGCCGATCTCGTGGCAAAATGCCAACACTGTCCGCTTTTGCATGACCCGATCATCCCAATTACCGAACTTCTTGGTCGTGAGCGCGACGAAGTGAGTGGCCTTGCCGAAGTTGTACCCGCCGAAGGACTGGCGCCAGTTAAAGTATCCCTTGAACGCGACCGTGCGCCCCGCGGCCATGGCCGCGGCCGCGAGCGCGAGATCACCATCGGCGCTGAGGTCGATCTCTAGCTTGGTCCCGGCGCCGTTGAGGCTCCACGCGCCGGCGGCGATGCTGACCGCGGCGCTGACCTCGACCTCGAACTTTGGCTTGGCGCCCGCGGCGAACAGCAGCTTGTCGCCGACCACGTTCAGGTTCCGCGTCTTGTACCCAAAGCGACACTGGACTGCGCGGTCATCGTCCTTGTGGGTCGTGGATTCTCCAATTTTTGGGACCACGAACTCGTGGTCGGTCTCGTCGTCGATGTCACCGTTGGCGCGCGCACCGCAACGAACGACGTTGATCGTGATCGCACCTGTGTTCTCGTTGACCGCGAGCGCCTCGGCGATGCTCGACTCGCCGCTGAGGTCGATCGACACGCACCCATCACTGACCCGCGTGGCGACGCTGGCGTCGAGCACCAGCGGCTCCCCGCTCGCCGTCACCGTGATGGTCTGGACCGCGGTCTCGGCCAGCACCATCCGCGGGTCGTCGATGATCAGGGTATCTCCGCCGTCGGCGAGCCAGCACTCGTAGCGATCGTAGTGCCCCGCGGCGACCTTTTTGTTGCCCGCGTCATTGGCGAGGGTCAGCTCGACCTTGACTGCATGCTCGTACCTTCGAAACCACCCCTCCGCGCACCAGCGTCCCCGGCATGAGCCGCGCAGCGTGACCTCCCAGGTCGAGTCGCGCTGGCCTTCGAGCGACGCCTCATGGAGGTACGCGAGCGCGGCGTCGCCGTCGACGTCGATCTCGAATTCCAACATGGGGTGATCCGCCAGCGCATCCACGCACTCGTCGGGCACCTCGATCGGGGGCGTGCTCGCCGTGATCTTGGTCCAGCGCTCGTCGAACGGCTCCGCCGTATCGAACACGACCGTGTCGTTCTCGTAGACGATGATCTCGTGGTCGTCGCCGCGGGTCGAGAGCCGAATGCACTGACCGTCCTCGGGACTCGTCGTGTTGTCGATCTCGAAGCTGACCCAGGAGCGTTCCACATCCACCAGGTCGTTGACGATGACCATACGAATATGGCAGGGGGCGCGGTCGAGCGCACAATTTTTGTCGCGGGTGCGATACAGGTGTGGGAGCAGCGGGGAGTCGACTGTCGTGAACAGCTCGTCGACCCGGGTCTCCAAGACCGCGCGCTCCTTGAGTTCGATGTTGGCGGCCGCGAAGATGGCCGTGATCCTGGGCCGGATCGCGTCGTAGATGGCCCGGCAGGCCTGATTCATGTAGTGGACCGTGTAGTAGACGCGCTGCCAGGTCTCGTACTGACGAGACAGCGGGACCTGATCGTCGTGCCCCGTCCGCCTGGCCTCGACGGTATAGGTCCGACCCGTGACCATTGGCAGCGTCAGCTGGTTCTTGAATTTGTTGTGGTGCCTGGGCGAGCGCGCGCGGGCCAGGGTTGGCCCGGCGGGGACGTAGTCCTCGTCCGCGTCGGGGCTGCCGTCGTAGGTTACGGTCCAGTCGACGGTCGCGTCGAATGCGAAGGCCAGCGCGCCGCCGGCCGTCACGTCGAGATTAATCACGGTGCCCGCGTTTTTTTTCTTCAGATCCCGCGCGAGCTTGCGAGGGAAAGTCTTCGGCAGGTTGAGGTACCACTTGGTCGGGGGCATCGCTCGGCTCCTCAGGGCTCGGGGTCCAGCTCGAGCAGCGCCGCGGCGCTGCGCTGCGTACCAAAGCTGTCGAGGTCGTGATCACGCTCGACCACAGCGAAGTGCTCGCGCATCGCGACCTCGAGGGTGTGGCGCTGCGTCAGCCCGGGTCCGTCGGTGAAGTCACTCGCCAGCCACGCGGCCACGGCCCGGGTGTGCGCGCGGACCCGACGCTCGCTGTCTTCGCGCAGCCACGCGAGCGCGCGCGCGTACAGTCCTGCCCGCGCGAGCACGCACGCGCCGTTGTAGAGGTGGCAGGCGTCGACGTCGAGGCGCAGCTCGCGTTGTTCGAGCAGCGCCTCGAACAGCTCGACAGCTCGGATGTGCTCGCCCGCGCGCCCGGCCGTGTACGCGGCGACCAGGCGCGAACCCACGTCCTCGCCTGGCTCGGCGATCGGGGCCTCGTCGGTGCCGAGCTCGACGATGTCCGAGCACAGCTCGCGGCCCGAGACGTGAACGTAGGTCGGCTCGGGCCGCAGCGGATACGCGAACGCAGCGTCGAGATCCAAGGCGAAGGTCACCCGGGAGAACAGCCCGTCGGCGAGCGGGCGCCAGCGCGGCGCGTCGTGGAAGGCCGAGATCCTGCACAGGGCCGCGATCTGTGGCACCTGGTCAATCTGCGAGATCGCGGTGACGTTGAGCGACAGCAGCCAGTCGGTGCCGCGCTCGCGCGCCTCGTCGATCGGCAAGGTCAGCGCCCCGAACAACCACGCCGTGTGGGCCTGGCGCCCGCGCGGAGGCGTCAAGGTGATGCCTCGCGCCCGCGCGAACGGGGGCGAGCTCGGGTGCGGCGCAAAGATCGGGATTGGAGCGCGCATCGGACAGCTCAGCGGTTGTGGACGAGGATCCGGTTCGAGCGCAGGGACTGCAGCGTCGCCTGCACCCACAGCCCGCCCCAGGCTGGCCCGTCCGCGGGCGCGCGCGGCCGACATCGGACCTGGACCGGGGCGTTGACGAACCCGACCGAGAACACGATCGACGGCTTGTGCGGACCCGGCTTGGGCCGGTAGTTCGGCGAGCCCTCCTCGAGGTAGGGCATGTAGGGATCGATCAGGCGAAAGCAGGCCGCGCGCCGAGTGTCGGGCTCTTCGACGGTCACGACCAGCGCTTGACTGAGGAACTTGTACGAATGATAGCGCTCGGCCTCGAGCCCCACGGCCACGCGGACGACGAAGCCCACGCTGTCGTCGCCCGTGACCAGATCCGTGACCGCGAGCGCGAGCGCGTCGTCGCGGCCCTCGATCTCGGGTGAGCGCTCGTGCACCCGACGCGAGAAGTGGCTGGCGAAGCGATACTCGAGGGCGCCCACGCTCAGTCCCCCTCCCCTGACTCGTCTTCACCCTCGTACGCGAGCGTGTCGAGCCACCACTCCTCGGTGCCGTCGGTGTCGGGCGGCTCCTCCTCGCGGGGCGGAAAGCCCGGCAGCTCCGCCCAGACTGGCGCGCCCGTGTCCGGCTGCGGCATCGGTCCGTCCTCGCCCTCGTGCGCGAGCTCGAGCAGCTCCCACGCCGGAACCACGATCGCGTGACTCTGATCGATCGCGCAGTTGAGCTCGGTCTGACCGGGTTCGAGCTTGTGCTTGGCCATGACTCGGCTCAACAATAGCGACGCCCCGCGCCCGAGTGAAGCGCCGTGACGCCCCTGACCGTCGGGGACCGTCGCGGGACCGTCGAAGGTCCTGAGCTGCGAGCAGGCTGCTGAGCCTGCCCAGCGCGGCCCGCAGTGCGTGACTGCGTTCGAGGCCGCGAAGCCAAGACGAAGCTGTATCGGGCACACTGTGGCTTTCGGCGACAACCGCATCGGCCGTCGGGGGCGTGCTCTGGGTCGAGCGCGCAGCCCTTGATTCAGGCCTAGCAGCCCGTGGTGCAATGCCTCGCGCCGCCTCGCTTGGCCTTTTCGTCGAGGGCTTTGTCGCCAAAACTTGCAGTACGCCCGGTACAGCGGCGTTTTGGCTTCGCGCCCTCGGCGAACATTCCGGCGCGAGGCGGCGCGAGGCATTGCACCCCGGGCTGCTAGACGTCGGGACGCTCGAGCTCGTAGCGCGCGCGCAGGTCGTCCATGGCGTCGGCGCGCGCGCTGGCCCGACGCTCACGCAGGAGCCCGTCGCGGGCCTGGCCGCGGGCCTCGTCGAGGGTCGCGAGGCGACCTGGCGTGCGCGCCTCGACGTGCACGAGGTGCCAGCCGTAGAGCGATCGGACCCGATGCCAGCCCGCGTCCGGCAGCGCCGCGACGCGCTCACCGAACTCGGGTCCGAAGCTGCGGTCGAGCTCGGCCACGGTCTTGGCCATGATCGTCTGGCCGAGGGCGAAGGCGTGGCCGAGCGTGCTTGGATCGGCGCCCCCGGCCAGCGCGGCCTCGAGCTCGCGCAGCTTCGCCTCCGGGGTCACGCGCGAGGAGCTCGGCACGAACACGTGGCGCAGCCCGATGCGGGGGGGCTCGGTGAAGCGATCGGGGTGGTCGCGGATCCACTGCTCGAGCTGTGCGTCGCTCGGCTCCGGCGGGTCCGCGCCGTCTTCGTAGGTGAACAACAGCTTCTGCGTGAGGCGGCGGCGGACGATCGGGTCGCCCTGATCGAGGCCGAGGGCCCGGGCCTCGCGATAGAGAATCTCGCCGTCGACCCAGGCCTGGGTGGCTGCTTCGAGCTCTTCGGGGGTCGGGGCGCGGCCGAGTCGACGGGTCTGCTGGGCCTGGATCTGCGCCTGGGTCTCGCCCGAGACGAGGATGGTGGAGGCGTCGCGGTCTTCGCCCACGAGGGCGTAGAGACCGAACAGCGCCACACCGAGCACCGCGAAGTGCAAGAGGGGCTCGCGGTAGAAGCGGCGGGCGCTCACGCTGGGATGATGGCCGCGGGAACGGCTGGGATGCAATCTGGGCCCGCGTGAAATCACTCCCACGTCGTCTGTGGGACCGTGATAATCCAGCTCTCGCCGTCGGAATCGCGGTGCTCGACCACGAAGCTGTCGAGGATCCACCCACCGCCGTCCTCGCGCGCCGTGATCGCCGAGACGTTGGTCCCCCAGCGGACGTCGTAGATTGCCGCCCCGCCCACGCCGCTGAACACGAAGTGTGCCTCGCCAGCCGGGATCGCGTGGATCTGAGCGCCGCTGCGACCCGCGCGGGTCACGCCGCGCCCGACCTGGTACAGCCGGATCGCCGCGCGATCGACCAGGATCGTGGCGCTCCCGTTGGTCATCGACACGGTCCCGTCACCGTACAGCTCGAGCTCTTCGAGGGTCCAGAAACCGCCCGGCCCGTCCTGCGTGATCTCGAGCAGCGAGCACCAAGGCGGAACACAGCCGCTGGCCAGGGACGCGAAGCTCCCGACGCCGAAGACTTGCCCACCGAACAGCTTGGGGCCCATGATCGACCCAGAGGAGGACTCCGCGAGGTGCGTGACGCTGTTGATGCCCGGGGACAGCGGGACGGCCTCCTCGAAGATCTCGGTGTTGTTGAAGTCGTTGTCGGTGCAGCTCAGGTAGCCGTTCTCATCCTCGGGTAGAGACGCAGAGTCCACCTGCGCGTACTTCAGCGTGATTGTGAACCCCTTCAAGTTCGACCAGGCGCCGTTCTTGCCGTCGTTCACGAGCCACGACGCGGGTGCAATCTTCCCGGGAGTATCGGTGGGCTCGTACAGCGCCTCGAAGCAGCTCTGCTGGTGCCCGGCGAGCCAGTTTTGAAGTTTCTGAGCCTGGTTCTCCCCAACGGGGAAGGCTCCGTCGTCGATCAAATTCTGAATGCGCGTTGGGACCGACCGACAAATCTGCTCGACCATGTCCGAGCCGCAATACCGAACGACATCATCCATTTCGGGGGGACTCTCGACATCGCAGCAAGCCATGACCGCCGGCATCTCGTAGGGCTCCTCAAACGCCCCGAAATGGTGGACCTCGTCACACCACTCCGGGTCGCCGAGGGTTTGAGCGCAGTCGCCCAGGAGCGTATTGAAGGCGATCGAGGCCTCGAAGCTCCCGTTGCACTGAAAAACCGTCCGGACGTGGCCGTCGGCTGCCAGCGTGCAGCCGGGGTAGTCATCTTGACCCTCCTCTTCGTCACCCGTCTCTGCGACACCACATTCTCCCGGGTCAAACACCCATTCGCAGATGTCGCCGAGTTCCTCTTCCTCCGCACATCCCCCGAGCATGACGGCGAGAGGGGCGGCGAGGACCAATTGAAGATTGACCCTGTTGGCGCGATCGTGTCGAAACATGTCCTTTCAGTTTACACGGCGCGAGCAAACAGAGAACGCCATTGCACCACTTACCTCCCAGCAGAGACAGCCTCTCCGACCACTGAGACGAACCTCGTCACCCACCACTAACAGACGTACATACGAAGACAACACTGAGCGCAGCCCTCGCCACCAACCCCATGCCATGCGTTCGAACAATCAGCAAATACTGCAGAACTGGCACAAATCACCTCATCGACGGACCCGGCGAGCGCGACGCTGGCGGACACCTCGCCGCAGACAGACACTCAGAACGGCACGAGGCGGATCACGAGACTCTCCGATTCCTCCGGTTCCGAATACAAGATGAGTTCATACATCCCCGCGCGAAAGTTGAACACAGTCGTGAGATCGGTATTCGCAAAAAGGTCCGGATAGGCGGAGCATGGCGCACACTCCTCGAGGTTGAAATCGAGGTTCGCGGCCTCGCCGTCCTCGCCGACCACAAAGACCCCAGCCCTCATGTCCTCGGGGAACCAGATGCGCCTCGTTGCGACGATCCGACCCGCGAGAGGGCCGATTGTCCCCGGGTCGTGGCAATCCATGGAGACCTCGAACACAACCTCGCCGTGGGGATCGGCGACGGCGTCGGGCTCGCCGGCGCATTCCCACAGCCGCGCGCGGTACTGCTGATGGTGGCACAGTGGGTACTGCCCGTACTCCTCGAGGAGATGCTCGAGTTCGACCCCGAGGATCGCCTGCGTCGCGTCCTGCCAGTCTTCCTCGGTGCTGAAGTGGGGTATCGTTCGGCACAGCGACGCGACGGCCTCCGGCCCGTACGCTTCGACCAGGAACGAAGCGAAGTGCCCCGCGCGCTCATAGCCCCTCCCGGGCAGCTTCACGGCGGTGAGAAATTCACTGATTGTCCCCTCGAATTCAGGAGAGGACCAATGGTTCCAGTCGGCGTGAAAACGGGGTCCGCCGAAATACTCGGCGAGGCCCTCCTCGAGCACGCTCGTGCAGCCGTGACCTGGGGTGAGGTACGACAGGGCGTGCGCAGCCTCATGCATGTGCGGAATACTCCGAGTCCAGGGCACCCCCAACGATGTGCACGCAATGGCCCCTGGCGGGCACCTGCCGTCCCAGACATCTTGCGACATCCAGTAATAATCGTAGTGCAGCGAATCATCATACCGGAGCAGGTCGATGATCGCGGCAGAGTTCTGGTCGAGCGCCTCGAAACTCCCGCCGCAGACCTCGGCTTCGGCGCGCTCGTAGCCGTAGACCGTAACGTGCTCGCCCTCCCACGCGAAGGTGTACTCGTCGCGCCAGTTCACGGGCTCGGACCCGCAACTCGTGAGCACGAGGGCCACCGCCAGCGTGTGCGCCGCTCTCACGAGACAAGGCTACGTCGACGAACAACGTTAACGAGTCCGGACCTCGCGGCAAATTGTGCGGACATCCCGCGCCGCATCCACTGAGGCTTGCGCGGAAGCCTCGGCGGTGCACAGTCAGGGCCGACAAGCTCCGCGAGCGGAATGCCACCATCGTGGTTCGAACATTTCAGCGGCCTCGGCGGCGGCGAGGCTCCTCGCAGCCTCGAACAACGAGCCAACGCGCGCTCAGCTGCTCAGCACGTCGGCCAGGGTCTGCTGCATCGCCCGCGCGCTCTCGAAGCGATCATCCGGATCCTTCGCGGTCGCCTTGGCGATCACCACATCCAGCCCACAGACCAAAGTCGCAGGATAACTATCCGGCAAGTACGTGCTCGGCGGCACCAGCTCCCGCGTACGCTGCGCCTCGAGCAGGGCCTGAAAGGGCCCACCCACCAGGTCGCGAAACGGATGCCGATTCGTCAGCGCCTCGTACAGCGACACCCCCGCCGCGTAGACATCCGCGCGCCCATCGACCTCGCGCCCGTGCTCGGTCTGCTCCGGCGCGATGTAGCGCGGATCCCCGACCAGGTGCCGCTCGGGCTCCGAAGCGTCCGCCGAGCGATCGAGCGCGACACCAAAATCGAGCAGCTTGCTGGTCACGTAGTTGGTGTTCGGATCCCGGGTCACGAACACGTTCTCGGGCTTCACGTCGCGGTGCACGACCTGACACTCGTGGCCGTAGTGAAGCGCCCCGAGGATCTGACGGTACACATCGCCGACCAGCCGCAGCGGGATCAGCTGGTCGCGCCGACGCGCGCGGGTGATCAGCGTGCCGAGGTCCCGACCGGGCAAGTACTCCATCACGAACCACGAGATCCCCTGCCCCGGCACCCCGACCAGATCAAAGACCCGCGCGATCGCGGGATGGCAAAAGCGCGCCCCCCAGATCGCCTCACGGCGGAAGCGAGCCTGCTCGGACACGGGCACCTCGGGCTTCATGACCTTGATCGCCACGGCCCGCTCGAGGACCGGATCCCAGGCCTTGTAGACCCAGCCCATGCCGCCCTCCCCGATGCAGCCCTCGATCCGATACTGCTTGGTGTGAGCCAGCATCGTCCCCTCCATGAGCCGGTCGTCGTCGGGGTCGACCAGCCACGACGGCGTCACGGAGCCGCGCGAGGCCTTCTTCTTGGCGGCGGGCGCGGGCTTGGCAGGCTTGGCAGGCTCGCGGAGCAGCGACACCGGGATGACCGTGTTCATGGCCACCAAAGTACGGACCGACGCCGGATTGCGCGAAAAACTGGCAAAAAGCTCGGCGCCGTGCCATCGGGTCACGCGCGTGGGTGCGCGCTCTCGAGATCGAGGGCCAGGGCCCCGACCCGATGGGTCCCAGAACCCGAAGGTTCCTCACCCCTGTGGGTCAGGCAGGCACAGCCCCCCACCCTCGATCTGGGCGTTGGTCCGGTAGGTGTTGAGGGTCTCCCAGTTGTTGATCGGATCGGTGGGGATGGTCCCGTCTTCGCGGACGTTGGTCACGTAGTAGGCGTGCTGATTCCAGATCCGCCGGGCCTGGATCCAGCGATCCTCGACGTCGCGGATGACCTGCAGGGCCGGCTGCGTGGTCATCGAGACGACGAGGATCTCGGCCGAGCCGTCGTTGTCGACGTCGGCCACGATCGGGTACTCGGAGACCGTGTTGCTGCCCCGGGCCTGCTGCAGGAGCACCTCGCCGGTCTGGCCGTCGTAGATGCGCATGAACTGCTCGTCGGCGTACATGGCCTCGGCGACGCCGTCGCCGAGGAAGTCGAACGCGGTGCCCCCGGCGGCGCCAGAGTTGTCCGAGACCATCGCCTGCCACAGCACGTCGTTGGCCAGCGGGCCCTCGTAGACGGAGTAAAACTGGCGCGAGGAGCTGGCCAACTCGGCGACGCCGTCGCCGTCGAAGTCGTGGATCGTGCCCGGCCGCTGCCAGATCAGGTACGCGCCCGCGGCGACGCCGCTCGGCGTGACCGGGCCCCACTTGATCGTCCCGTCGTGCTCGACGAGGAACAGGCCCTGGCCCGAGGTCACGAAGATCTCGGGCTCGGGGTCGTCGTCGAGGTCGCCGATCTGCGGGATCGACTGGCCGGTGATCGTCGGGTAGTTCTCGAAGTATTCGGTCCCGTCGAAGTGGTAGGCGGAGTGCCCGGTCACGACCTCCATCAGGCCGTCGCCGTCGAGGTCGACCGCGACGCTGGCCTCGATCTCGCCGGGGAGCGGGTTGCTCTTCTCCCACAGCAAGAAGCCGTCGCTGTCGTAGACCTCATGGTTGAACAGGATCTCCGGGTCGCCGTCGGCGTCGAGATCGTGGATCGCCACGGCGCCAGACTGGCGATAGAACTGGTTGCCCGAGCCGCCGTCGGTCTGATTGGTCCACTTGACGGTCCCGTCGTGCTCGAAGGCCTTGAGCCGAAACACGCCCCCCGGGCTGTTCCAGACCGTGACCAGCTCGGGGAGCCCGTCGTTGTCGATGTCGCCGAAGGCCGGGGTCGCGACGCACGAGACGTGCTCGCTCGGCGGGATGCTGAAGTGCTCGACCCCGGTCTCGCCGTCGAGAAAGTGGACGTAGCAGTCGGAGCTGTAGCTGATCGAGGTGTTCGAGACCAAGATCGCGTCGGGCACGTCGCACAGATCGATCTCGCCGTCCTCGTTGTCGTCGGTGAAGTTGCCGACCAGCGGGGTCACCCAGCTCTTCTCGTTGGCGCCAAAGGTCCACTGGATGTCGGGCTCGAAGCTGTCGGGCGGGGCCGACTCCTCGCACTCGCCGACGGCGTTCATGTTGTCGGAGACCTTGCACTCGTCGACGTTGCCGCCGGTGTCGCCGGCGTCGGGGATCGTCATGTCGAATTTGATCGGCGGGTCACCGTCCCCGTCGCCGGGCTCGCCGTCGCCGTCGCCCGAGGTGCCCGCATCGAGCGAGTCGGTGATCCCGTCGCCCTTGGTGTCACCATCAGTCTGCGAGGCGTCGGCGCACGCCGCCAGCGAGAGCGCAGCTACAGTCACCGTCGGGCCCAGGATCAAACGTGGCGATATCATCTGCCAAAGGTACCACCCGCCAAACCGTCACCTTTTTGACCGTGGGAGTCCGTGGCCGCCGAAGGAGTCCGTGGCCGCCGAAGGAGTCCGTGGGAGTCGGTGCCCGCCGTGAGCGACCGCGATGCACTCGAGCAGCGAGCGCCGAAGGCTGCGCCAAATTCGCAGCGCGAGCCCTCGAGCTCCTGCTTGACCGTCCGCCGCTCGCGGCAAAACTCCTGCGCCGCGTCGCGGGTGCCGTCCTCTTGCTCAGGGCTGAGGTCGAGCCGGTCGGCAAACATAGCGACCTGGCGCGCAGCGCCCATGATCCAACGTCCGATCCGTCCCAGCGCGAGCCACGGCGTCCGCGCAGTCCGCTACCGTGATGTCCACAGCGGTGTCCCTCGGACCAGCCATGATGTCCGCGCCCACTCCGATGGTGGCGGTGAACCAAAGGCACGAGTTCCGAGAGCAGCGGCGGCTCCGATGATGATTCCAGGCATGTTGGGCTGTCCTTGCCCTCAGCTTGATCCACGAGTTTGAAGCCCACAGACCCGCCAACGTGAAGCAGCGTGAAGTTGACAGCGCAGGCCGAAGATCAAGCCGAAGATCAAGCCGAAGATCAACCTTCGGTCCAAAGACCTGGCCACTGAAGCTGTGGTCGAAGCGGTGTCGGGTAAAGTATGCTCGACGCATGAGCGGAGCGAGTGCAACGTGAACGGGATGTCCGTGCACGAGCACGAAGATGAGCGCCTCGCGGCGCTGCGCGAGTACGCGATCCTCGACGCCGAGCCCGAGGCGCGCTTCGACGACGTCGCCAAGCTCGCCGGCGCTGCGCTCGACATGCCCATCGCGCAGGTCTCGCTGGTCGACGAGTACCGTCAGTGGCCCCTGGCCTCGGTCGGCGTCGAGCGGGACGAGATCCGCCGCCAGCACGCGTTTTGTTCGTGGGCGATCCTCGATGACGAGCTGCTCGTCATCGACGACCCGACCGCCGATGCGCGCTTCAAGGCGAGCCCGCTGGTCACCGGGCCGACCCACGCCCGGTTCTACGCGGGCGCCCCCCTGATCGCCTCCAGTGGCCACCGACTCGGCACCGTGTGCGTGATCGACCGAGAGCCGCGGACGCTCAGCCCGCGTCAGGCCGAGATCTTGCGAACGCTCGCGCGCCAGGTCGTGGATCTGCTCGACCTGCGCCTGGCCTCGCGCCAGCTCGACGGCGCGCTGGTCAGCATTCGGGCGATGGCCACCCTGATCCCGATCTGCTCGCACTGCCGCAAGGTCCGCGACGACGAGAACCGCTGGTCCACCCTCGAGCGGCTGGTCCAGGCCAAGACCGGCAGCCGCTTTACCCACGGCATCTGCCCCGACTGCGTGCGCGAGCACTACCCCGACGCCGCCGAAGACCTGCTCCGACAGGGCCGCTGAGCACGCCGCGCCCTTCCCGCAGCAGATCCGCGTCGGTGGCCGAGGTTTCGCCCGCACGCGTGCCATCGCTCATTGCGGCGGCGACCGGGTCCTGTCAGCATCGCCCGTCCACCGGAGCAGGATCTTGACCGACTCGAACGCCGCCCTTCCTCGTCCCCAGTCCGGTCACCCGCCCGGGCTCTACGTCCTGTTCTTCGCCGAGATGTGGGAGCGCTTCTGCTACTACGGCATGCGAACGCTCCTGGTTCTGTATCTGACCAAGGAGCTGCTGTTCGCCGACAACCCGGCCTACGGAGTCTACGGCGCGTACACGGCCCTGGTCTACGCGGCCCCGGTCCTCGGCGGCAAGCTGGCCGACGAGCTCCTCGGCTACCGCCGCGCGGTCGTGATGGGCGGCATCTTGATGGCGCTCGGCGAGTTCATGCTCGTCGGCAACGGGATCGTGACCGAGGGCAACACCTTGCTGTTCCTCGGCATGGGCACGATCATCATCGGCAACGGCTACTTCAAGGCCAACATCTCGTCGATCGTCGGCAAGCTCTACGAGGAGGGCGACCCTCGCCGCGACTCGGGCTTCACGATCTTCTACATGGGCATCAACATCGGCGCGGTGCTCGCGACCACGGTCTGCGGCTACGTCGGTGAGGTCTACGGCTACAAGTGGGGCTTCGGCCTCGCTGGCGTCGGCATGCTCATCGGCATCACGATCTTCATGCTCGGGCAGGGCAAGCTCGAGGGCCACGGCTTCGCGCCCGACGAGAAGAAGCTCCACGAGCCCTGGAAGGGGCCGCTGAGCCGCTGGCACATGTCGATCCTCGGCTCGCTCGCGGTCATCCCGGTGCTCTACTTCCTGCTCGTCAGCGAGGGCGCGGTCGCCGACGCGGGCGCCGACGCGGCCGGGTGGGTCAACACCGTAGCGATGATCCAGCAGAAGGTCCTGTTCGGTCTGAGCTTCGTCGACGTGCTGCTCGGCGTGACGATGGCGATCGTGGTGATCAACCTGCTGCGCGGGGCCAACGAGGCCGGCAAGACCGCTCCGCCCGAGAAGCGCACGGTTCAGCGCGACCGGATGATCGTGCTGTTCATCCTGATGATCTTCAACATCATGTTCTGGGCCCTGTTCGAGCAGGCCGGGACCTCCCTGACCCTGTTCGCTGACCGGGCCGTCGACCGCCAGATCGACCTGCTCAACTGGGAGCTGCCGACGACCAACACCCAGGCCTTCAACCCGGCCTTCATCATCATCTTCGGCAGCGTGTTCTCGTGGATGTGGGTCAAGCTCGACAAGAAGGGCGTCAACCCCAACATCCCGCTCAAGTTCGCGTTCGGCCTGATCCAGCTCGGCTGCGGGTTCCTGATCCTGCTGGTCGGCGCGTCGATGGTCGGGAGCGACTACAAGGTCGCCCTGGTGTTCCTCGTCGTCATGTACCTGCTCCACACGACCGGCGAGCTGTTCATCTCACCGATCGGCCTGTCGATGGTCACCAAGCTCGCGCCCGCCCACCTGACCGGCACGGTCATGGGCGCGTGGTTCCTGAGCTTCGCGTTCGCCAACAAGGTCGCGGCCGGCCTCGCCAAGCTGACTGGCGCCGAGGAAGGCGGAGCCGAGGGGGCCGAGATGGCCGCCCAGGAGGTCATGAACACCTACATCGGGACCTATCAGACCTTCGGGTTCGTGATCGTTGGCGTCGGGGTGCTGCTGATCCTGCTCTCCGGCTGGCTCAACAAGATGATGCACGGCGTCAAGTAGGCATCGGCGGCGCGCGCTCAGGGCAGCGCGCCAGCATCGATCCACTCTTCGATGAGCATGATGGTCACCTCGGGCAGTGGACTCGCGCCATTGCCCGCGGGCATCGAATTCCCCATCCCGCCGAACTCTGCCTGCTGGCCGCGGAGCTTGGCGATGAGGTAGCTGTTTGCTGAATTCCCGGCTTCGACGAGGCTGGCCCCTACAGCCTGCGCCGAGGGCGTGCCTACGAGTGCCGAATATCCATCGACGCTCAAGTCGAGAAACTCGGCCGTGCCGCCTGGTGCGTGGCAGCTGGAGAGCGCGCAGTTGTCGGCCCAGATGGGTTGGATATCGACCGCGTGCGAGAGCGCTGCGTCGCCGTCGCCGTCGCCGTCACCAGTGTCAGTGTCGCCGTCGCCGTCGCCAGTGTCAGTGTCGCCGTCACCAGGGTCACCGTCACCGTCGCCTGGAACGTCCGCACCGAGCAGGCCACAGGCAAGAGGAGGTCGAGCGAGGCACTCGTTGTCGGCCCCACAGTATGACGTGGCGTCACACTGCCCTTCGATGCACGCCTGGCCGGTCGTCGGCAGCGCCGCGCAGACGCTCGCGGCCGCGACACAGATCGCGGTCTTCGGATCGCACATGCCCATCACGCACGCAGCGCCTGGGCCCGGCAAGACTGGCTCGGCGATGCAGGTCGAGGTGTCGTCACAGATCGCTCCGGGGGCGCACACGAGCTCCGGGCACGGCTGACCGATGCCCGGCAGCGTCCCGGCAGATTGGCAAGGGTTCACACACACACCGGATGTGCAGACCAACCCCTGCGCGCAAGCGCTGAACGCGATGCCGAGCTCGGCCGACGTAGCGAGGGGCTCACAGACGAAGCCCGCGCCCAGGTTCCCGTGCCACGCCTTGCAAGGCGGGACACACACACCAGCGGGCGGCTCCGGCACCGCCCCGCTGCAGGCCAGTGATTCGATCGCGCTCAGCTCCGCCGCGGGGCAAGTGCCATCATAGATCAGGCCCGACAAGTACGCCGCATCGTTGAGCTCGTCGTAGGCCCCGAGCAGTTCGGCGAAACAATCGTTGGGGGTCGGGTAAGGATAGGTGTCGCAGGTACAGGAGTAGACCGCCGAACAGTAGCCTTGGGCCATCTGCCCCGGGTACTCGTTCGCGCTGACCTGCGGGTCTTCGGCTCTGCAGCCGAGCGAGCAGAACACTGCCAAGTTCGAGACGAGCGCAGCAGCATGGGCGAAACGGGAAGATCGACTCACGGGTGGGATGGTAGCAGTCGGAGAGCCACGCCACCATGGCGCGGCTCTCCGACGGCCTAGAGCCTAGCAGCCCGGGGTGCAATGCATCGTGTCGCCTCGCGCCGGAATTTTCGCCGAGGGCGCGAAGCCAAAACGCCGCTGTACCGGGCGTACTGCAAGTTTTGGCGACAAAGCCCTCGGCGAAAAGGCCAAGCGAGGCGCCGCGAGGCATTGCACCCCGGGCTGCTAGAGTCCCTCGGAGAGCTCGAGCGCGAGCGTCCAGCCGGGAGACTGCGCCCCGTGATGCCACCCATCGCAGGTCATGGCACCCAAGAAGGGCTGACGCTCGCTTGGTCCTCGACCCAGTCGAGCGCAGCGGAGACTCCGTCTCGGCCTTCGCCCGGCTCCACGCCCCCGCCCCTCCAGCACACTGGTATAAGGCAGCCTCAGCAGCGTGAGCAGCCAGCAGCTCGAGCTGTTTCTCGATGCGATGAGCGAGCAAGCGGACAACGCCAGCGACGAGCTCACGGCCAAGGAGCAGGACGAGCTGTTGCAGCAGCGGGCCGAAGCTGCGGCCGAGCGCGCGCGGCAAAAGGCCCTCGCCGACGCGGCCAAGCCCAAGCGCAGTCCGCTGAAGAAGCCGCTGCTGGCCGAGCTCGAGCGCCGCGACAACATCATCGAGGTGCCCGAGGGCGAGCGCGCGTGCCCGACATGCGGGGAAGAGCGCGAGGTGATCGGCCACTCCTTCAAGCGCCTGGGTCTGCCGCTGTCGATCTCGACGCTGTGCGATCAGATCAAGTGGGGCGCAGAGCGGCTGGTGCCGCTGTGGCTCGAGGCGATCGACCAGGTCCTCGGCGCTCGCGTCATGCACCTCGACGGCTCGGGCCTCGACGTCCTCGCTCGTGATCACGCCAAGGGCAAGCGTCGGGGGGCGCTGTGGGGCATGGCCGGGGCGACCTCGACCAAGCCCGAGGTCGCGGCCTACGTCTACGCGTCGACCAAGAAGGCCCAGGGACAGCGGCCACGTGAGCTTGGGCCGAGCGACATCCTGGCCCTGCGCGAGGGCATCGTAGTGCTCGACATGGACACGCTGTTTACTGCACAGCGAAAGCGTCCCGAGCTGATCGACTGCGGGTGCAACATGCACGCGCGACGCTACTTCGTGAAGGCCCTCGACAGCGGCGACACACGAGCCGCGCTGGTCATCGGAGCCTTCAAGGCGCTGTACCAAGTCGAAGACGAGGTCCGCGACGCCAGCGACGCCGAGCGCCTCGCAGCCCGCCGCGAGCACAGCACCCCCTGCTACGACGACATGGTGTCGTGGTGTCGGGCCTACGAGCCTGACGTGCCGCCGAAGTCGCCGCTGGGTCGCGCGATCGGGTATCTGCTGAAGCATCAATTGGCTTTGCGTCGTTTCGAGAGCGACGGCGGGATCCCGATCGACAACATGGCCGCGGAGCACAACTTCGTCCCGGTCGCGCTGACGCGGAAAAACTTTCTGTTCGCGGGGTCCGACGCCGGGGCCGAGCGCGCGGCGGTGGTCTATACGATCCTGCGTCAGGGGTCGTCCTCAAACCATCGATTCAACTTCCCGTCCAGGATTTCCCGAAGACGGTCCTTGTCGGCGAACAGTTCCTGCAACGTGGTGATGAAGAACAACTGGTCGAAGGGGGCACTCGGCCTACGGCGCCCCTCAACCCTTGCGGTGAGGGTCAGCGTGTTGGCCTTCTCCAGCAAGTTCCGGACGACCGGATCTTGCTCGGCGCGTAGGGTCTCCATCGCTTCGTCCCAGTTCAAAAACAGATCATCTCGTTCCATTGCGTACTCCTACTTTATCAGCGTGAGCTTCTCGAACACGGGCGTGAGCTTTCCACCCTGCCCTGCAACGATGCCACCCGTTCCAACACTCCCCCGGAACACCTGCCCGGAGGGAGAAATCACGAGGGCTTCGCCGACTTCGCCGAGGAATATCTCCGAGCCCTCGGTCCCAGTGGACCTTGCCGCGGTGACCCCGCCACCTCGCTTGTTGATCTGGGGTACGAGCGCTTCGAACAAGTCGACCTTCTCCGCGCGAGCGCGGCCTCGACGTAGTCACATGGCCAACGCGGGACGAAATCTCGCAAACAGCGCAGGATGGTACACCACGGTGGCCAGCTCCAGCTCATCGCGCACAAGGAGGCGCCGTGGATAGACGGATGTTTCCTATGCTTTTATCGTTTGGCGCGAGCGAACACTACTCACGGGGCTCCTGGGAGAACCAGGTCAGGTCGTCGAGAGACCCGTTCACGATGGTGTCGATCACCTTGGGCTTTTCGAACATTTTCGAGAGGATGGTCAACAACCTGTGGACATCGAACTCGGGGTCCACCTCGGTGACTTTTTCGTCCATTAGCGCGGTCTTCATCCCGAAACTCAGGAAGGCGCGCTTGCGAGGGTCTTCGACCTTGCTGATCAATGCTGATGCTTCTTCGTATTTGCCGGCCATCACAGTCCTTTTAGCGCGGAGTAGATAGGCTGGAGTTTGCCGCCCGCGCCGACGCCGAACTCGCTTCCGTTCTTGGTGATGTTGCCCCGGAACAGAGCCCCTGAGGGTGACACTACCAGCGCTTCGCCGAACTCGCCGGCAAAGATATGGGCTCCGTCAGCGCCGGCAGATCGAGCGGCCGACCAACTTCCACCACTGAGTTTGTTGATCTGAGTCGCCATACCTTCGAACGCGGTGGCCTTGTCTGCGGCGGTCTCGGTTCCGACGGTGACCTCTTGCAACTCGTCGTCGTGGTTCCACACCATGCTCGACAGGTGCGGCATTGCGGTCATGTTGCCGTGGGCGTCGTAGGTGTATGCGTGGGTGTAGGGCCCGTTGGCGGGGTCGCCCGGGGCGGAGGTCTCGTCGAGTTGGTTGCCCTCGTCGTCGTATATGTAATGCCGCGTCCACCCGGTCCCGGTGCCGGGGATGTGCTGCATCTTGAGGATGTTGCCGACCTGGTCGTACGTGAACTTTTGCGTGTACGTCCGCATGGCGGACGGGTCACTCGTCATCGGCTGGGGGCCGACGGGAATTTGCGTGTCGGTGCGCTGGGTGGTGCCCTGGGTGCTGTGCTCGCGGCCGGTGGCTTCGATGAGTCGGTAGGTGGCGTCGTAGGTGTAGGAGTTTGCGGGCTCGACGACGCTGTTTTGGAAGTAGACGGTCTGCTGGGCGTCGTCGCGGATGTCGGTGATGTTGCCGACGGGGTCGTAGTGATAGTGCAGGCCCTGCAGGGTCTTGCTGTCGCTGGTCAGCTCGGCGAGGCGGTAGGTGTGGGGGTCGTAGGTGTAGGTCGTGGTGGTGGTCGGGCTCGAGGTCGTGCCGTAGACGACGACCTCGCGCTGGCCGCGGGCGTTGTAGGTGATGTCGCCGACGACGGTCTGGGCGGTGGAGCTGCCGCGGTGTTTGACCTCGACGGTTTGGAGGGCGCCGGCCTCGTCGTAGGTGTAGATAGCCTGGCTGTCGTCGGGTGATATGGCAGTGAGCACGCGGTTGAGGGCGTCACGCGAGCTGCTGGCCGAGAAGGTCTCGGACTCGAGCAGGGACGCGGCTGCCGTCGCCATGTCGGTGATTGTAGTCTCTGCCAGCAGGGCACTCCAGTCTGGCTGGGTGGTCTTGCTGGTGACGAGTTGGCGCTGCTCTTCGAGGGCGTTGGCCTTGAAGTCGAACGCCACGTTGGTCGCCGCGCCCGCGCCGTCGTAGACGCGGTAGACGCGGCCGATGTGGTTGGTGTCCTCCGGCGAAGAGAGTAAGTCGCCATACACGATGCGCCCGAGCAACTTTTCGCTCCCGCCCGAAACGCTGACGGTCCGGTCGACCGGGCGCCGCAGGGTGTCGTAGGTGTAGGAGAAGCGCTGGCTGCGGTCGTCCCAGCTGCGCATGGGCTGGCCGAGCGCATTGAGCAGGGTCTGCCGGTCACCGGCGTCGTGGCTGAGCACCTCGAGCGAATGGCCGAGCATGCCGTAGACGCGGGCTTCCGCGGTGTTGCCGCGGGCGTCCTCGACCTCGAGCACGTTGCCCTGAATGTCGAGGACCGACTTGGTCTCGAAGTACTCGTCGTCTTCGTTGATGTCGATGTTGTGGGCAACGGACAAGAACGGCCGGCCTAACACATCGAGGTGGACCACGGCAGGGGTCCCGTCGTGGTCCGCGGCGAGCTCGGCGGCGCGCTTCTCCGCGAGCAAGCCGTCGTCGTTGCCGCCGTAGCCGATGCGCTCGGCGTACCAGTCGCTGTCGAGCACGGTGTCGTTGGGGTCCCAGCTGGTCTGCTTCCAGGGCGTGAACTCGACCTTCGAGTAGGTGCCGTTGGGCAGGTCGGTGCGGATCAGTCGGCCGAGCGGGTCATAGTGGTTGAGGGCGGTCACGCCCTGTTCGACGAGCTCGTCCTCGTCCTCGTAGTCGGGCGTGCTCGAGTAGTAGGGCTCGTAGGCCTTGATGACGTTGCCCTTGTTGTCGTGGACCACGCGGCCGTTGCCGACCCAGCGCAGCTCCGGGCTCGTGTCTTCGTGCTGAAGCACGTCGTTGACGAACACCAGCTCGCCGTTGCCGTCGCGCTCGGGCGCCAGGCCCGGCCGGGCCTGCGCCTTGACCATCAGCACGCCGCCGGCCCCGGAAAAATAGCTGCGCTGCTCGAGCCAGCGCGTGTTGACGTCGGCGTGGGTCTCGCGGGTGCGGGTCTTGGTCCAGTTGGGCTTGGCGTTGTTCTTCCACTCGAACAGGTCGTACTCGACGGTCGACGTCGGGTCCGACAGCGTGTCGCCGTCGCTGTCGCCGACCTTGCCGAGCACGGCCGACTTCACGACCAGGCCGAGCACGTCGTGCTCGACCTGCGTGCGGTTGCCGTTGGGGTCCGTGACCTGCCACAGGCCAAGCACGCGATAGTCGTGCGCCGCCGTCACGGTCTCGCTCAGCGGGTTGCTGCTGCTGACGACCAGCAAGCTGTGGCTGTCGTAGGTCGTCGAGTAGCTGTTGCCGTAGGGGTCGTCGACCGAGGTCACGGCGTAGAACTTGCTGGCGTTGTAGGTCGGGTGCCCGGTCCGCACCCACCAGGCGCTGCTGGCGAGCACGTACTTGCCCTCGGTCTGTAGCTCGGTGTTGGTGGGCGCGCCAGTCAGCGAGCCGAACACCGCGCTGCGCTGCGCGTCGGTCATGGCCATGGTGTCGCTGTCGTAGGGCAGCGCGCGACTCTCGACGGTGCCCTGGCTCAGCGGGTCGGACAGGTCGTCGGCCATGTAGCGGATCTTGGTGTGGCTCAGCAGGCGCTTTTGTTCGGCGAGACGCGGAGCTGTTGGTGGTCGGCGCGGCGGCCGAGCGCTCGCCGCTGGCGGTGATTGTCGCCGGAGACATGAACGACGTCGCGTGGTCGAGCACGACCCGCCGCTTCCAGCGAATCAGCGGGCTGCTCGATCCACGCATCTGTCGGGGCATCTACGCGACCTATCACGCCAAACTACCGATCATGCGCTGGCCTCTCGACCACGTGTTCTTCTCTGAGGAGCTCCGGCTCGTCGAGATGCGGCGGCTCGGACGGTTTGGCTCCGATCACTTTCCGATCCTCATCACCCTCAGTCATGAGCCAGCCGAGCGCGAGGGACACGAGGAGGTCCCGCCCGCGGACCGCGAAGATCGAGCGGAGGCCCGAGAGGTCATCGAGGACGCCCGCGACAAGCACGACTCTGACAGCCCGGAGTGATGTCCATGCCCAAGACACGAGAATCAAAGGATGAGCACGAGAACGACGAGGAGTCGCGCCGGCGCTGGGTTCACGACGTGACTCGGGCCGCCGCCGGCGGCGCGGTGACGCTGGTGATCGGCGCGGGTGCCACCGTGCTGCTCGGCTCGGGCGCTACTTCGAAGCCCAAAGGCTAGTCGCCTCGCTGACCTCGGTGTTGCCCTACGTGGCGTCGTCGGGCATCGCAGCGAGCGTGACGGTGCTGGCTTTGATGCTCAACTTACTGGGCCTCAGTCGCCGGTCTGACGCGGACCTGAGCAAGATCTTCTATCGGCGGGTCCAGTGGATCGGCCGGCAGGCGAGCGCCATGTTCGTGGGCTCCTTGCTGTTGCTCCTCACCCTCGCATTTCCTGCGATCGAGAGCGACGCCTTTGACGGCGCGAGCAATTTCGTGGTCGCTCAGTTCTACGTGACCTCGGCGCTTACCGCGGTGCTGAGCGGTCTCGCCGTGTCGATGGTGCTCATGCTGCAAAGCACGCTCTCGGATCTCGTCGCTGTGCTTGGCATGAAGGTCAAAGACCACTATCTGCTGGCGCCGAGCTCCGACCAAGAAGCTTGAGCACCTCAGGGCTCCGCTGGGCCCCGTCAGACCTGATCCGGGCACACCGCCCCCGCCCAGCAGCTCGCTGGATTCCGCAATCGGAACTTCGACCGCCGCGAGCTGCTGACCGTGTGGCTCGTGGGTCTACCCTCGCTCGCGGCCCGGCTCGGCATGCGCCAGCACGCTGCGCTGGCTAGCAGGCTCGTCTCGACCAACGTCCTGCCGCCGCGCGGGCGGAGGACTTCCGCGCCATGATCGAGCACGGGCTGAAGGTCGCTGGGGCGAAGACCAAGGGGGCCAGTACGGCCTGGACGGGGGCAAGTACGACCTCGAAGGACTCCCGTGGCCAGCGCGGGACCAAATCTCGCAAACAACGCGGTATGGCACAGTACTCGTCGCTGGCCTCAGGCACCTCGTTCATGCCGATGGGGTCCCACTCACCGAGCAGGAGCGACCGGATAGCCTGGTGACGGCGCCGGGCGCCGGTCCTCCCCCGAGTGGTCCATCAGCTAGGCGCTCGCCGATCCACGCGAGTCGCCTGCCAGAAGTAGCGAACGTCATCGTGAAGTTCGTTGAGTCGCTCGACCTCGCGCTCGGCCTCCTCCTCGCTCCAGACGATGCGCTTCACCGTGACGCGATTGCGCAAGTCCACCTCCTGTCCCTGGAAGTCGTCGAGGCGAACGATGGCGAACGCCCGTTCATGTTCGTTGCGTGCCACTTGTGTCCCCTATCGTATCGCTTTCGCGCGGTCCTCGGTGAGGCTCCCAAGCCGTTGCATCGTGGCAGGGTCGAATACGTTGCCCGTTAGGTCGAAGACCACGTTGTCAGCACCACCACGCCCGGTGGCGGCCTTGATCTGGTGAAGCCTCTCGCTGGCCAGGATCGGGTCGATCCCGTGGAACTTCTCCAGGCGTCGGAAGACCTCGACCTCGTTCTTGGTCGTCCGCATCACGGAGTTGACCACGCCTTCCGCGCCCGGATACTGCGCCTTGACTACCGCGAGGCGTCGCTCCGCCTCGGGGAGGAAGTCCCCTACGGTCCGTCCTACTCCCCCCTCTGCGGCAGGTGCTCCTCCAGAGTTGCTGGATGATGAGCGCCGCGGCCGCGGCGCTGCCTTCGGGGTCCTTGTTGTCGAGCACCTGCACGCCGGTGTCGTCGGTCTGCAGCACGTGTGAGGCCAGCACGGTCTGGCCGAGCAGCTTGTGCAAGGGCGCGAGCAAGCTGGCGCACGCGCGGAGCCAACCGACCATCGTCGAGACCGTCAAGTCGAGGCCGTCTCGTGCGAAGATCTTGACCAGGCGATTCAGCGGAAGATGATCGGCGTACTTGCTCACGATCACGTGCGTGAGCAGCCCCGGCTCGGCGAGGCCACGCACGATCACCTGCGGTGGACAAGGCGCCGTCACCACTGGCCCGTCGCCGCTCTTGGGCGCGTACTTGGCTCGCTTGGTGTGCACATGGATGAAGTGCCCTTGCCTCCAGTCGAGGGTGTGCGACTCGGCGTAGCCGATGAAACCCATGTCGTCGCAGCCCTCGAGCTGCGAGCGCTCGACGTCGATGACTCGCTCCTCGACCGGCAAGTGCTCGGGCGGTCGTTGCCGCCGCGAAGGCTTCTTCGCTTCGCCTTCGGCGGCCGCGGCCTCGTCGATGTCTTCGGCGTCGACCTCCTCGAGGTCGCTGTCGATCTTGGCCTCGAATTTGTCGAGGTCCTCGAGCGGGTCGACCGTCTCGGACTCGTCGTCCGCTTCGACCTTGGGCTTGTCCGCTTCGCTGACGAGGCTCAGCAATAGCGAGAGCTGGGACGTGTCGATCTGCTCCGACGTCCGGCCCTTGGCCGACTTGCGCAGCCGCATCAGCTCGAACTCGAGGTGCGCGGTTCGACGACCCAGCTTCTCCAGCAGCTTCAGAATGTCATTGACGAGCTCATTGTGCTCGCCCTTGCTCAGGCGATCGACGAGGTGGCTGCGGACCTGGTCGAGGTTGAGCTCGTCGCGGCTTCCCATACTGGTATAAGGCAGCCTCAGCAGCGAAGTGTCACAGTTTTCTTTTCCGGCACCCACCGCGACCGCCGACGTGAGCCCGCGAGTTCGATGCCCTCGAGGATCAGCATCAGCTCGGCCGCTTCGACCTCGACCTTGACCTCGCCGAGCCCGGGACGCTTCGGCGCGCGGAACGTGCCTCGCTCGATCCGCTTGTAGTAGATGACCCAGCCCGTGCGATCCCAAAACAGGATCTTCGCCCGGTTCCCGCGGCGGTTGATGAACACGAAGAGGTGGCCCGACATCGGATCCTCGGCGAGCAACGAGCGGGTCACGTTGCACAGGCCGTCGAAGCCCTTGCGCAGATCGACGGGGTCGAGGGCGAAGTAGATCCGCACGCTCGGCGGCAGGCTCAGCATACCGACCCCACGACGCGGAGGACGCGAGCGAGGAGCTCGTCGTCGACGCCGCGCTCGACGTGCACGCGGGCCTGGCCGAGCTCGATGACCAGCGAGGATGACCTCGCGCTCGGGAGCTCGCCGACCACGACGACCTCGGCGAGCCTCGGCGGCGCCGGGTAATTCTTGGCCCAGCGAGCCAGGCGCTGCTCGTCGATGTCGTGGCGCTCGCAAAAGGCCCGCCGGCTCATGTCGCTGTCGCGCCAGGCCTGGACGACCTTCGCGGCGTCTGGACGGGTCCAACGGCGCTTGGCGGCGAGGGAGGCGAGGTCTCGAGGGTCTACGCGTCGAGTTGGCATCCGCCGAGCGTCGGCGTCTACGCTCGCTGGCGACAGATGTCCTCACCGAGTGCTTACGGGCCCTCGTCGTGGAGGAAGTCCGTCGACCCGACCAGGTACGGCGCGGGCCCGAGCTCCGCGGCAAAATGGTGAAACATCAACACACGCCGACACAGCCGACGCGTGCGCAGCTCGAATCCCGGGCGGTTCGTCGAGAAGGTGTCTTGTCGCGTGGGCCAGTCCCGGTCTTCGGTCGGCGAGACTTCGAGCTGCTCGCCGTGCATCACGCCGTGCTCGCCGTAGTCGAGGACCACCTCGAACAGCCAGCCGCCCTTCACGAAGGGCGTGGCGTTGCCGTATTTGATGCGCTTGAGGTAGCGCTGCGCTTGCACACTCGTCTGGGCCAGGCGCGGTCGCTCCTCGAGCGCGTCTTGGTCCACACCCGCGAGATTCTCTTGCTTGTACTCGTAGACAATGATGTTGCCCCGGTCATCGTGGCTCTCTTCGAGCAACCACGAGAACACGCGCATGGGGTCCCCCGGGTCCGAGACCCGCGCGGACGCGGTCCGCCCGAAAAAACTCGTCACGTTCTCGGGCGAGATCGTCCGCCAGTGGACATCCCCGGTCGCCTGCGAGGTCCACCGCTCGATCCGCGCGAAGCCGCCCTCGACCCGCGGCATGAAGCGCTGGATCACGTGGCCATCGCGGATCTGCGACCAGACCTGACCCTGGTCGTCGAGCTGGTGCACGAGATCCTCGGCGCCCGCGAGCACGAAGGTGTCGCGGCGCTCGAGCTGGGGGTCCTCATCGCGGTACTCGGGCAAGCCCTTGTCGGTCTTGCGCGAGATCGCGGGCACCCCGAGCATCCAGCCGATCCCGAACGGCCCGTTGCCGAGGCCGGAGCTGTAGCTCAGCGACAGCTCCGGCCCAAAGCCACCGCGGCCCGGCGAGCTCGCGATCGGCACCGACATCGAGCCGCCGCCCGTGAAGGGGTTGGGCGAGAACTTCTCGCCGATGCTCCGCAGCGCGCCGCCGCCGGTCGGCAAGCTGATCGACGGCGCGAAGCTCGAGGTCGGATCGCTCTGGCCCGCGGGCGCCTGCCCGTCGCCGTAGGGCGACTTGAACAGCTCCGCGAAGGGGTTGTTCTCGTCCTTGGATTTCGCCCCCGCCCCGGGAGCGTCGCGGCCGGGGAAGCTGCCCGCGCCGAAGGGCTGCGTGGGCTGCGGGCCCTCGATTGGGATCGATGGTCCCGAGGTCATGCCGGGGCGCTTGGTCTTGTCGCTGCTCATGATGGTCCCTCCCCCGCCCGATCAGGCGCTCAGCGTGTAGCGAACGATCACCAGCATCCCCGCGACCTTCGTGCGATCGAGCCGCGTCCCCTCTTTGAGCTTCGCGGGCGCAGTGTCGTCCGCCAGCGAGAGCGTCCACGTACCGGGCTCCTCGGTGATCGGCCCGGTGTCTCCGATCATGAAGGCTTCACCCTGCGACTGCCCGAGGTTCAGCTCGGCCACCCCGATGGGCGCGGATCCCATCCTGAGCGCCCGCAGCGCTTATCGGCGCAGAGGGGCTCGACGTCTTGCGGCCCCTAACGACCCGCCCATTGCCGAACCGCGCAGGCCTGGGCACGTGTTCTTTGCAAAACTGCCGACGACGGTGAACCTGCGGCTACTCTGGGTGGCCTCGATCAATCTGGATGCTCTCCACCCAGCGGTTCTCCTCGGGCAAGAGAGGACGCTTCAAACGCTTGTCAACTCGAATGATCAAGACTCCTGGGATTGAACCCGCTTCTTGAGCAGTCACGTTATCGGCGACAAAGAACCACCAGCCTCCCTCGTCCGCCCCCGAATCGAGTTCGGAAAATTGTAGGTTAGGATGCTCAGCTTTGTGGTCCTCCAGTGCCGCCACAGCAAGCCGAGCACGTGACGCTCGACGCGTGTCAGGAGCTGCAGCTCGGGCGACCGACGCTCTCGAGGGCGACTGCGGTCTCGACGAAGTCCCGTGACCAGCGCGGGACGACATCTCGCAAATAACGCGGTATGGCACAAGGGCCGTTCCTACCGCGAGCCCGCGTGCCACTGGCTTGCGGCAAAGCTGCCTCGACTACTCCCGGTCAGGAACTGCCGAGTCGACGTGTTTCGGTTGGCCAAGCCACTTTTGTACCCTGGCCACGTCCTCTGGTGTTCGGAGCGCGGCGAGCCGAGGCAGCCAATACATCGCCTTCTCGTACAAATCGCCCCCTGACTCAATTTGCAACCAGTCTAGTAGCCGAATCAAGCGACGAACCCCTGCCACCGTCGCGTAAAACTCCAGCCACCAACGTATCGTCGAAGCATCCCCCTTATGGATAGTAGCCTGTACGATGTCGAGGGCCTCTGAGGCTTTCAACTCCAAGCGAATCCCCAAGTGATGAGCTCCGCGAGAGTCCCTCTCAAACATGGCCTTGAGGGTGCGAACCCGGACTTCCCGCGGCTTTTTCACCAATAGGTTTTCGTTGATCGTCATCGAGAAACACGCCGGCAACTAGAGTGGATGTTGAGGAGGAGGAGGGGCGCCGGGAAAACGGCCTGGCGCGAACATATGCTGTGGAAACGGTGCAATTTCGCTGTAGAAAGGCAATGGTCGGTAGTGGCCGGACTCGTTGCTCCACGACCGAACATGGCCGCGACCGCCCCAAGCGCCACCGAACTGAACCCGTCCAGCGTACTCCACGTCCCCGCCACCGGAGAGGGTTAGGTGGCCTGGTCGAGCAGTCATCATCTGTTTCGACTGTCGCACTGCAAGGACATCTCCGGCCCTAACCACAAAATCGTACGACCCTTGCGCTCGCCGCCGTGAAGTCCCCCTGTATTCGTACCAGCGTCCGTTGGGTTCCCGTCCAAGGCGAACCACGCGACCCGGTGGCTGAGTGTCCCCCGGGAACAGATTCCGAAATCGCGCTCGTGTCTGTTGCGCCGGAAGCATGAATCGCCGTGAGTCCGCTGGAACCCGAAGCGCGCGGCGTTGGGCTGCCAGGCCGCCGATCGGAAGACCCTCCGCAGCAGCACTTGCACCGGCGAAGGACTCAGTGAGCGCCATTATCCCCACGGCGAAGGTGTCTCCGGAGGCCCACGCCTCGACGCTACTCCCCACTTGGGTCATGACCTCCGTCGCCGCCACGCCGCTAGAGACTCCCGCCCGCAGGGCGGGCAGCGCAATCGCCGCCCCCTCAATACCCGTAGCAAGGGCCAGCCCGGTCACCAAGTAGCCGACCATGAAGCCCATGCTCATGCGGCGTTGCTGGTTCATCCGTCGAACCAGGTTGGTCTCGCTCCATTTCTGGTTCCACTTCTCCTGCGTAGCAAGTTGCCCAACGATCAACTGCTCGGGGCGCGCGCCCTGGACACCGAGATCTAAGGGCGCAAAATCAGGGTCATGGAGGTAGGTAGGCCCACGGTTACCCCCATCGGATGAAGCTACAGTCGGGGCCGCCCCGTAGGCCTCCCCCTCGACGTCCATCGGTTCGAATTTATACTCGCCTGGAGTTAGTGCTGGGTCTGCGTAGGGAACCCGACCACCCGTTGATGTGTAATCACTACCGTCGGGGTTGGGGGATAGCCCCGTGACGTCGCTTGAGGTTATTGGACTTGATGACGTGTATTCATAAAGGTTGATCCCCCCGCTAGTTCCTATCGAGTCCGCGGCCGTCCAACGCCCCAACCACGGCGCATAATACCGCGCCGAGTGATACGCGAGCCCCGTCTCCTCGTCCCGCTCCATCCCCGTGTAGCGGTACCGCTTCGCCGAGACGTCGATGCTCGCATCCACCGCCCGGTACGCGCTCGTCCCATACGGGTGATACTCCTCGTACGAGATGACCGCCCCGCTCCCGTCGACCTCCGTCGCGGCCGAGCCGAGGTGGTTGCTCAGCTGGTACCGCCAGATCCCCGTCGGACTCCCGACCGCCTCCCCGTCGACGGTCTTCGTCTCGATGATGCAGATCCGCCCGCTGCCGTCGCTGATGTGCAGCGTCTCGCGCTCGAGCGCCAGCGTGTCGTTGACGCGCTTGCGGTAGATCTCGAACGGCCCGAGGTAGATGCGCTCTTCGGTCGTCGTCCCCGACTTCTCGACGTACTTCCGGCTACGCATCCCGCCCGCGTACTGGAAGTAGACCGTCTCGGTCCCGACGGTGACCTCCTGCAGTTCGTCGCCGTGGTTCCACACCATGCTCGACAGGTGCGGCATCGCCGTCATGTTGCCGTGCGCGTCGTAGGTGTAGCTGTGCGTGTAGGGGCCGTTCGCGGGGTCGCCCGGGGCCGAGGTCTTGTCGAGGCGGTTGCCGTTTTCGGCGTATACGTAGCGTCGCGTCCAGCCCGTCCCCGCACCGGGGAGGTGCTGCATCTTCAGGATGTTGCCGACCTCGTCGTAGATGTACTTCTGCGTGTACCTCCGCATCGCCGACGGGTCGCTCGTCATCGGCTGCGGGCCGACTGATATTTGGACGTCGGTTCGCTGCGTGGTTCCTTGCGTGCTGTGCTCGCGGCCGGTCGCCTCGATGAGCCGGTAGGTCGCGTCGTAGGTGTACGAGTTCGCGGCCTCGACGACGCTGTTTTGAAAGTAGACCGTCTGCTGCGCGTCGTCGCGGATGTCGGTGACGTTGCCGACCGGGTCGTAGTGGTAGTGCAGGCCCTGCAGCGTCTTGCTGTCGCTGTTCCGGACCGTGCTCAGCTCCGCGAGGCGGTAGGTCTGCGGGTCGTAGTCGTAGCTCGTCGTGGTGGTCGGGCTCGAGGTCGGGCCGTAGACCACCGCCTCGCGCTGGCCGCGGGCGTTGTAGGTGATGTCCCCGACGACGGCCTCGGCGGTGGCGCTGCCGCGGTGTTGGACCTCGACCTTCTGGAGGCCGCCGCCCTCGTCGTAGGTGTACGCGACCTCGGAGCTGTCGGGCGAGATGGCCCTGAGCACGCGGCTCAGCGCGTCACGCTCGCTGCTCGCCGAGAAGGTCTCGGAGCTCAGCAGCGAGGTGGCGGCGCTTGCCATCGCGGCAATTGTACTGTGGCCCAGCAGCGCACTCCAGTCGGGCTCCGTGGTCTCGTCCGCGACCAGTTGGCGCTGCTCTTCGAGCGGCTCACCCTTGAAGTCGAACTCCACCGTCGTGGCGACGCCTGCGCCGTCGTAAACTCGGTAGACGCGACCGACGTGGTTGGTCGCGGCGGGTGCGGCGAGCAGGTCGCCGTAGACGACGCGGCCGAGCAGTTTCTCGGGGCCGCCGCCGACGCTCACGCTTCGGTCCACGAGGCGGCGTAGGGCGTCGTAGACGTACGAAAAGCGCTGGTCGCGGTCGTCCCAGCTGCGCATCGGCTGACCGAGCGCGGTCAGCAAATGCCACCGGTCCCCGGCGTCGACGCCGCCGACGAAG
>NZ_PVNK01000128.1 GCF_002994615.1 Enhygromyxa salina
CGTCGAGCACGAGGCAATGAAAGTGCACGTTCAGCCGCAGCGAGGAGTCGGCGCGCTGGATGAAGGTGATCGCACCGAAGCGCGCGTCCTCGACCGAGCGCAGGCCGAGCTTTGCCTTTGCCCGGCAGCGCAGCGAGCGACGCAGCGAGGCGATGAACGCGTCGAGCACGTCGGCGCACAACTTTCGATCGTAGCCCATCGCGTAGCGCAGCCGGCCCGGCAACGAGCAGACCCACTGACGAACGGGGACCTCCGGGAACACCTCGTCGACGAGGTGGGCCGCGACGTCAGCCATGCGCCGGCCCGTGCATGACGGGCAGAATCCGCGTTTTTTGCAAGAGAACCCCACAACCGTCGACTCGCCACACTGCCGGCAAGCAAAGTGGGCGAGGCCATGCTCGAGGATGCCGCAGCGCAGGTATGCCTCGAACTCCTTGACGACGAAGTCAGGCAAGCCGCCGGATGGCTCGGCCCGCTCGAGGAAGGTCGGCCAGTGCTGCTCGATGAGCTGGTACAGCAGCGTCTCGTCGGGCCGGCGACGCTCGTAGCCATCTCGACGCGGCGTCGTCGAGCACGGCGAGGGAGCAGCCACGACCAGCTACTCGGCCGTCGTGGTCTCGCTTTGCAGAGCTCATGCGTGAGCCAGCGAGGTGTCCGGGATCGGGGCCACCTTCGCTTGCGGGATGGTGGCCTCGCCGAGTCACGTTGAGCACACACGCAGCGGCGCGTGCCCGTCGGCATCACGAGCAGCGGCTCGCGTTCCATGAGCCGGCCATGGGGTGACCTGGATCAGCGAGCATGAGAGTGTCTTGGACATGTGCGCAGGCTAGCCGCCCGCGGCGACTTCCCCTCGCGGAAGATCAGGTGCTCGCGGATGACAGGATCGTATTCTCGCGACGGGGTGGCTTCGTCACCGTGCGCTGCACGGTCGAGGCCAGCGCGCGCCCTGACGGGATCGCCTGGGCGCATGAGATCTACGATCTCGAGGGCCTCTACGACATCTGCGTCGACGACTGGTCGGTCGCGCCAGCCGGGAGCGCCGTGGAGGAGACGGCGAAGGGCTGCTCAGCGCCGCCGGGCTGACGGAGCCCCTCGGACACCGTCGATCCGCTCGCCGTCGACGAACTCCCGCTCCTCCATGGAAGGGCTCACGCCCGTCCGAGCATCGGCTTCACAAAAGACAGGAACCTGTCGCCGTCGAGGCCGGACTTGCTGATCCGCTCCCGCGCGAGATCGAGCACTTTGGCGGAGGTCTCCGGGGTGTAATAGAGCGGCACGCTGATCGCCTTGTTGGCCTTTTGGACGTGCTCCGGGACCAACTTGTTGATGTGCTCGTGGAGGAATCGGCTCTGGCCGTGCTCTTCGTCGACATAGCACTTGCCGACGGCGAGCATCAGCTCGTAGAGGTTCGCCTGCGCCACATCTCCCGTGTCCTCGAAGCTGCGCAAGGCCTCCTGCACAGCGGGCACGTTGATCTCCAGGGTGCCGTCGAACTGATCGGTGAAGGTCTTCATCTCCCGGACCAAGATGGTCGCCGGATCTGTATCGCCGTACATATCCGCGATCGTCCGCCGGGTGAACTCGTCGAGCGCGGGGAGGTCGAGGATCGCCGCTGGGATGTTCTCGATGTTGGGGCTGCCTCGTAGGTCGAGCTTGCTCAGCTTGCTGCAGCGGCCCAAGGATGGCGGGAGCGAGGTGAGGTGGACATTGCTCCTGAGCTCGAGGGACGACAGTTCGCTCAGGCTGCCGATCTCGTCGGGCAGCGTTGTCAGCCCGGTCTCAGTGAGCTCTAAGCTGCGCAGGTTTTGCAGTTGGCCCAGCTCTGGGGGAAGCGACGACAAGGTCGCCTGGCTGATCTCGAGACTCTCGAGACTCTCGATCTCACACAGCGCGCTTGGAAAGTCCGTCAGCCTCGGGGCGTAGATGTCAAGACGGTGCAAGTTGGCGGCGTGCTGGAAGGTCCCAGGCGGAATCGTGAAATCATCCAAGACAAACACGATGAGCGATTGAACACGGGATGCGAACTCCACGTCCGAAAATGAGGACAAGAGCGCCGCGAAGGCTCGCGCGTCGAGCGTTGAGTAGTTTGTGTTGATAAATGCGTATTCCCCCTTTCGGAAGAAGTCATTCTTGAAGTGCCACTGCAGCTGCCGCGCGTCAGCCTTGGCGAGAAAGTAGCGATAGGCCCCGCGCATATAGGCGGTCGAGCGCAGGCCGATGAACTTGGCGAACTCGGGCGCATTAAACCCCTCGATGGCCGCGAGCTCCTCGATATCGGCGTCGAACGACTTCGCCGCGCTCTGGCTCTCGTACTTCTTGCGCGACTTGAGCTTGAGCGCCTGCTGTGTCGGCCCGCTGCCGTGCTTCTTGATGATCTTCTTGGCCAGGGCTCGCGGCTCCTTGTGGTAACCAGCGTCTCCCAACGCCACTGAGAGGATGAGCGCCTCGATCCCTGGAACGTCGGGAAGACCGCTCTTCAAGAGCGTTTGAAGCAAATTTTCATCAACATTTCGCAACAGGGGTCGATAGATCTCGTGGAACATTGTTCGTCTGCCTTGGGCGAACATACATCGCAGCCCCTCCGCGCCAAAGGACCGCTCGCGCCTCAAGACGTTCTAGCCGGGAATCTCTGCGAGGCCGGGTCACGGAGGCTCGTAGAGGCTGAAGCGCTGACGACGCGCGGGCGCTCCACGGGGTGCTCCAACCGCAGCGGGGCCACGAGATGCCGCGCATAGGACATCCGATGCGGGGTCGGGGGTGGCGCGAACGTCGCGCCGCTCATTTTGGCGTGTGGATCGGAAGGCGAAGTGGGCCCGGGCCGGGTCGGTTGGCGAACAGGCCCCCCAACTTGACCCCGTTCGGCGCGGTCTTGCGCCGAACCTGCCTTGGTCCCTGACACCAAGCCACGGCTCGACCATCACGGCCTGGTCAGGGTCGGGTCGGTCACGCCGCGAAGTCGAGTTCGAGCTGGCCAGCTGGGGCTGGCCTCGGCCGCGGCGGCGGACGGGGACCGAGACCCAAGTTGGCGAGCACCTGCGCGATGTCGTCCGGCTTGTTGGCGATCTTGACCAAGCGCATCGCACCGCGGCAGCGCGGGCAGGTCATGATGTCGACCGCAAACATCCTCTGAAGCAGCCACGCCCAAGGGTGTCGAGCGGGTTGCTTGGCGAGCACCTCGAGCTCGGTCGCCTCGGCGAGGAGGAGTGGTATATGATCGGGGCCGACGAGGACGCTTCGCTCGAGAACGCGTTGGAGTTCCTGGCCGACAATGAGCCTGCGAAGAAGCACAAGAAAGGGATGAAGCGCTTCGAGCAGGCTCTCGATAAGTTGGCGGAGCGGGAGAGTAAACTGGTGGAGCGGCGCGAGGTGATCGCGCGGGGGAAGGCGGCGGGGTGTAAGAGCTTGCCGGAGCCGCATTGTGATGTGTATCGCGTCACGCCGCCGGGGGCGGCTACGCTCATTGACGACGAGTGGGGCGAAAAACGCAGGGACTACCTCAAAGGCAACGGCTACCCCCCAGGCAGCAAAACACACCATCGTGTGCCAAAATGTGCTGGAGGATGCCCAGGGCGTTTCGACGCCGACGGCAACCTCACCCACGACTCGACCCTCTCGGCAGAATGCCGACAATTTGATGCCGACCTCACAAAAATTCAGGGCGACTGCGCAGCTCTCTGGGCACGAAGAACCACCAAACTATAAGAAAATCGAAACATGACTATTGAGCAAAAAGATTGGCGCTTCGACTTCTCAATCCTGCGTAAATTCTGGAGGGCGACGCCCCCCCCCGACATTCCCGCAGGTCTCGACTCGCCCGACGAAGGCGCCCGACTCGCAGCGGCAGCAGAACTCGCCCGACGTGGCGATCGCCAGGGTCTTGACACAGTTCGCGGCATGGTCGACATCAGCGACCCAATCCTCCAAGAGGACGTCTACATCTTCATCGGCGGCATCAGCACCGAGCCCGAACTCGTCGATGTCATCAACGAACATCGCACCGCGCTGTACGAGACACAAAAGTGGTGGAAACAGGATGAGATCGCCAACATGCTTTACCACTCCCAGCTCGCCTGGGGCGTCCCGATCATGATCCGAATGTGGCATCTCATCGCCACCGGAGACGCTCCACGTGAGGCCGGCATCGTGAGCAACAAAATTTCCCGCCTGATCGAGTCCGCTGATAACCATATCCCCAAAGTCAAAGACGACTACTCCTGGGACAACGAGGGCTACGAGACCGGACGGCATCGCACCATCGAGGCCTGGTTGATGCTCCAGGCCTGGCGCAAGCTCATGGACCGCATCGGCGACGTGCACGCCCCCATCATGTTTGGCGCCCTATTCGACACCGCGACCATGGCCCGGACCGTCGGACAACAACCAATCCCAGATCGCTGGACCTACGAGACCGTGACGGGCGCAGACTGCTCCAATTGGCGTGCAAAGGACAAGCATCAACAGCGACAACCCCTCCAGATCGCCGGCGAGATCGCCCGCTTCCTCGCCGAGGACGCCCACCGCTACCAACCCGGCAAGCGCTACTTCCTCGGCCATGAGGTCCCACAGGTCATCGACCCTCGCGCGGTCGACCTCATGAATGAAGCGATCGCCTACTTCGAGGCCGAGATCCAAGCCATGGATCGCCAACACCTCATCGACGCCGGCATCCTCGAGGACGACGACGACGACGACGACGACGACGACGACGACGGCTTCGACTCCTACTTCTGGAGCGACCTCGACAATTGGCGCGCCTCCCCCAACGGCTCGTTCTGGCAGCGGATCGCCCACATCGCACACAACGCGG
>NZ_PVNK01000129.1 GCF_002994615.1 Enhygromyxa salina
GTCTTCTTCTTGGCCGCAGTCTTCTTCTTGGCCGCAGTCTTCTTCTTGGCGGCGGTCTTCTTCTTGGCCGCGGTCTTCTTCTTGGCCGCAGTCTTCTTCTTGGCCGCGGGCTTCTTCTTGGCCGCCGTCTTCTTCTTGGCCGCGGTCTTCTTCTTGGCCGCAGTCTTCTTCTTGGCGGCGGTCTTCTTCTTGGCGGCGGTCTTCTTCTTGGCCGCAGTCTTCTTCTTGGCCGCAGTCTTCTTCTTGGCGGCGGTCTTCTTCTTGGCGGCGGTCTTCTTCTTGGCCGCAGTCTTCTTCTTGGCCGCGGTCTTCTTCTTGGCCGCAGTCTTCTTCTTGGCCGCGGTCTTCTTCTTGGCCGCGGTCTTCTTCTTGGCCGCAGTCTTCTTCTTGGCGGCAGTCTTCTTCTTGGCGGCAGTCTTCTTCTTGGCGGCAGTCTTCTTCTTGGCCGCAGTCTTCTTCTTGGCGGCGGTCTTCTTCTTGGCCGCAGTCTTCTTCTTGGCCGCGGTCTTCTTCTTGGCCGCGGTCTTCTTCTTGGCCGCGGTCTTCTTCTTGGCGGCGGTCTTCTTCTTGGCGGCGGTCTTCTTCTTGGCGGCGGTCTTCTTCTTGGCCGCAGTCTTCTTCTTGGCCGCAGTCTTCTTCTTGGCCGCAGTCTTCTTCTTGGCCGCAGTCTTCTTCTTGGCGGCGGTCTTCTTCTTGGCCGCGGTCTTCTTCTTGGCCGCGGTCTTCTTCTTGGCCGCGGTCTTCTTCTTGGCCGCGGTCTTCTTCTTGGCCGCGGTCTTCTTCTTGGAAGCCTTCTTCTTGGAAGTCTGCTGCTTGGCAGCCTTCTTCTTGGCGGCCTTCTTCTTGGCGCCCTTCTTCTTGCTGATAGCCATGGTTGGATCCTCCTGCGCCGAGTCTAGGCGCTCGCACGACGCAGACCCAAGCCCGTATCTGACGCGAGCGGACCCCCGCGCGCGTCGACTCGCGGTCGCGGCTCGCGTACCCCGGTGACCCACAGTGATCGCCGCGGCGGTCCGGCCGACGATCCAGTCTGCGGCCTTCGAGCGGCTCTGGATCGGCCAAATGCCCGGAATTCGCCCGTCTCAGGCCGATCTACAGCTTTACAGGCTCTCGCTTGGGTCGCTACAGTGGCCCCGCCATGCTCACGCGCCCCAAGGTCACCATCGGTCTCGCCGGAACCCTCGCGCTGGCGCTGTTCGCCTGCGGAGGCGGGGAGAACAAGGACATCGTCTCGGCCATGAAGAAGGCCGACGAGGAGGAGGTCGTCGTGACCAAGAAGACCGACGGCGAGGAGCGAGAGATCCCCTCGTCGGAGCTTCCTGGACCGACCCCCGAAGAGCTCGCGGCCTGGGATCGCAAGGATCCAGAGGGCGAGAAGCACCTCTACAAGTGGGACAAGAACAACGCGAAGAAGATGCAGACCTACTGGAAAGAGCTGCGTTGTTTGCGCGACAAGATGAAGGAAGAGGGCGAGAAGGCCTTCGGCGCAGAACCCGGTGGGACCGAGCAGCAGCAGTGGGAGCAGTTCAAGCAGGGCTTCATCGATCCGGTCGTGGACTCGTGGCAGCAGCGCCTGTTCGCTGCCGAGGGCCAGGATATCCTGACCAAGTCCAAGTACATCTCGAACATCATCGAGGCCCACGAGCTGGTCATGAACGGCTACCCCAAGGCCTACAACGACGGTGACGAGATCGAGGTCAAGCGCCAGGACGCCCTATGGACGGTCGTCGAGAACAAGGTCATGGACTACTCCGACAAGATCGGCGCGCCCTTCAAGCTCCCGGATCTCGAGGATCCCAAGCAGCTCAAGAAGTGGGACAAGTTCTGTCACGAGGTCATCTTCTCCAAGAAGAAGAAGAGGTGAGCTCGGCGACCGCGGGCTCGCGGTTCAGGAGCTAGATTCCGTCGATCTCGTCGAGCTCGTCTTCGAGGCGGTCGAGCTCGTTCGCGTCGATCTCGGACAGAGCATCGGTCGCAGTCGCGGTCTTTGCGCCAGCGGCCCCGGCGGCCCCGGTCACCTCCGCTGCCGGCCGCAGCCACTTGCGCGCGGCGTGGACGATGAAGGCCAGGGCGAGCACGGCCCCGAGCAGGATCGCGACCAAGATCTCGGTCTGATGGGCCTTTCCCATGCTCTCCTCGCCGAAGCGATCGACGAGCACGCCCTCGATCTCCTCGCGATCCTTGCCTTGCTTGGCGAGGCCCAGGATGTCGTCTTCGAGCTCCCGGGCGGCCTGCGAGGGGCAGCTGGCGATCGAGCGACCAGGACAGTAGGGCGAGGGCATCTCCGCGGCGATGTCGCGGGCGAGGCCCTCGGCCTGGAGGTCCGCAGGTGTGGGCTGGGCGGGTGAGCTCATGGGGGAGGCCTGTCGGGCCAGTTATGCCACGGCTGGGGGTCCCGCGGCATCCCGGGTCGGCGTTGATGGGCGGTTCGTGCGCGGGACCCGGCCCGCTGGCGCGAAGGGCGAAGACGCCGCTTGTTGCCAGGCCCCGGCTCGGGGTAAGCCAGGGTCGTGCTCTCCGTCGTGGTCCACGAAAAGGGTGGGAAGACCCAGCGCTTCCCCTTCGAGGGCGACCAGTTTTCGGTCGGCCGGGAGGAAGACAACGAGCTGCTGCTCGACCGCGCCAACGTGTCGAAGCACCACCTGCGCTTTCGTCGAGTCCAGGGCGTGATCGAGGTGCTCGATCTCGACAGCACCAACGGAACCTACGTCAACGGGCGCCGGGTCCTCGCGCCCCGCAAGGTCCGGCGCTCGGATCGGGTCTACGTCGGCGACTTCATCTTGATGCTCGACGGAGACGACTCGGCGATCGCCCCGCGCGAGCGCGCCGAGCTGCCGGTCACGGGCCCCGACGGCAAGACCCGGCGCACGACCGTGGGGATCCCGCCCGGGGAGTCCGAGCGTGGTGAAGCGCTGCCCGGGGCCGACCAGGAAGAGGACGACACGATCTTCACCTCGGCGCGGCGGGTCGCGGCGCCGGGGGTCGAGAGCGCCTACCTCGACAAGATCGCCAGCCGCGTGATCCAGACCGCGCTCGTCAACATCCAGGGCATCGATCCGCTGAACTCGGCCACGGTCCTCGACACCGATCGCGAGAAGGCCAAGGCGCTGATCGACTCGATGATCGCCGACATGCGCCGCAACGGCGAGATCGAGCCCGAGGTCGAGCTCGAGCCGCTCAAGGGTCGGATCGCGCGGGAGCTGCTCGAGCTCGGTCCGCTGACCGAGCTGATGCAGGACGACGACGTCGTCGAGATCCAGGTCGTCGGCGGCGGCTCGATCCGCGTGGTCCGCGAGGGCACGACCAAGACCAGCCGCGCCGAGCTGGTCGAGCGCCGCTTCTCCGGTGATCGGGCGCTGGCGTTGGCCTGTCGGCGGCTGGCGCGAAAATGGGGCTTTTTGGTCGAGGGCCAGCAGCTGCTCGAGGGCAAGGTCTCCGACGGCTTTTATATGTACGCCCTGCTGCCGCCGACCCAGGTTCAGACGCCGGTCTTGAACCTTCGCCGGACGCGGACCGACGCCAACAACCTCTCGGCCCTGGTCCAGGAGGGCGTGCTCAGCGAGGACATGCGCGAGGTCCTGCGCGCGGCGATCCGCGGATCGCGCCGCCTATTGATCTCGGCCTCGGGCGGCGTCAATCTCGACCGCTTCATGCACGCGCTCAGCGGCGAGGTACCCGACGACATGCGGGTGGTCTGCATCTCCGACACGGGTCGGCTCGGGGCCAACAAGCGCAGCTGGATCCAGGTTCGCCGGGTCAAAGATCCCTCGGACACGGTCAACCTCTCGGACTCGCTCGGGATCTTGCTCCGCGGCGGGGTCGATCTCCTGGTCTCGCAGCGCTGCCGCCACGAAGACGCGGCCGCGGTCATCGACGCGATCTCTGGGGCGACAGCGGGCGCGGTGATCTCGGTCTGGGGCATCGACTCGGCCCACGCGCTCAGCCGACTGGCCGCCCTGAGCACCGTCGCCAGCGGGGCGATCCAGGCCCTGACCGTCGCGCTCGCGCGCTCCGTCGATCTCCTGGTCCGGGTCAGCGTTGGCGTCAACAACGAGGCGATGCAGGTCATCGAGCTGGTCGAGCCGCGCGTCAAAGAGGGCAACCAAATCGTGCACATGCCGATCTTTCGGGCGATGAAGGGCCAAGACGGCGCGTCCGAGTTTCGTCCAACCGGAACGGTCCCGGCGTTCATCAGCGAGGTCGCCGAGCGCGGCGTCAACCTGCCGATGAGCGTGTTCAAGCCGGACAAGAAGGCGACCTGATCCGAGTGGCACCCTCAAAACGCCGCGATCGTCGGCTCGAGGCGTTGACCGATCGGATCGAAGATCGTCTGGTCGACGCGCCGATCGGTCTGCATCAGGTCGGGGGCCCCGCCGATCCCGAGGCGCTCGCGCGCGCCGGGCTCCCGGACGAGGCCGTCGCGCTGTGGAGTCGCTGGGACGGGCTCGAGCTCGGCAACGCCGAGGTCCGGCTGCTGAGCCTCGCCGATCAAAACGAGGCCACGGTCGAGGCCGCCGAAGCGGGGATCCTCCGAGAGGAGGACCGCGTGGTTGGTGAGATCGGGCTCGCGCTCCTGGTCATCCCGGCCGATCCGTGGGCCGAGGGCGGCGAGGTCGTGATGGTCGAGGACGACGGCGAGCGGGCCCCCTACGCGTCGAGCGTGGTCCGGCTCGCGCTCGGCCTCGTCGCCGAGATGAACGTGCTCTACGACGAGGACGGGGAGTACCGTGAGGGCCTGTTCGAGGAGCACGGCGTGCTCACGGCTCGGGCCGAGCGTCGGTTGCTCCGGCGCCGCCTCGACTTTGACGAAGACGCTCCCTTTCCGCGCTTTCGCCTCGGCCAGCTGCTGCGTCGGGCAGGGGAGCTGCCGGCCGCCCGGGCCGAGCTTCGCAAGGTCTTGCGCTGCGCCCCGGAGTTCGCCTGGGCCCACTGGGAGCTCGGGCGCGTCGGGCTCGAGCTCGGTGATCGGGTCGCGGGCGCCGAGGGCGAAGACGCCCGCGCGAGCGCCCGCGAGAGCTTCGCCTGCGCCGCCGACAAGGCCGGCGATCCCCACTTGCGGGCGCTGTTCTTGGCCTGGCAGGCGTGGGCCAGCGACGGCGACGAGCGCGGGCGCCTCGCCGCCGAGGTCCTGGCCCTCGACCCTCGCTTCGTGAGCGCGCGGGAGGCTGGGCTGCGCGAGGCGATCGAGGACGAAGACGGGGCGCGGGCGCGAGAGCTGCTCGGCCTGGGTTTGGCGATCGAGCCCCGCCACGTCGGGTTGCTGGCGCTGAAGTCGACGGTCGAGGGGCTGCTGCTCACGCAGGAGGCCGAGCTCGAGGCGGAGGCCGTGCCCGAAGCGCCGCCCAAGTCTCGCAGTCGACGTCGACGCAAGCGCTGACGGACTACTCGGGCGCGTCGGCGTCAGCTTCGTCGGGCTCGGCGTCGGCGTCGCTGGGCTCGGTGTCGGCGTCGTCGGGCTCGGCGTCGGCGTCGCTGGGCTCGGCGTCGGCGTCGCTGGGCTCGGCGTCGGCGTCGCTGGGCTCGGCGTCGGTGTCGCTGGGCTCGGCGTCGGCGTCGCTGGGCTCGGTTTCGGCGTCGCTGGGCTCAGTGTCGGCATGCGCTCACGGTCTCGAGCGAGAACGTCGTCGCGCTGGAT
>NZ_PVNK01000130.1 GCF_002994615.1 Enhygromyxa salina
CCTCGCGCCGGAATGTTCGCCGAGGGCGCGAAGCCAAAACGCCGCTGTACCGGGCGTACTGCAAGTTTTGGCGACAAAGCCCTCGGTGAACAGGCCAAGCGAGGCGGCGCGAGGCATTGCACCCCGGGCTGCTAGAGCGGGCTTCACGGCGAGACCTCGCTCGGCTAGCATGGCCGGATGACCGAGCGATCTCTGCTCCCCTTGTGCTGCGCTGCCTTGCTCACCTGCGCGTGCACGCCCGTCCCCGACGATTCGGGCACCTTCTCGGGCTTCGGTTCGCTGTCCGAGACCGGCGGCGGCAGCGGCGACGGCGACGGCGACGGCGGCGACGGCGACGGCGACGGCGACCCCGGCGACGGCGACGGCGACGGCGATCCGAACCCCAACTGTGGCGACAGCATCGTCGACCCCGGCGAGGAGTGCGACCTCGGCCCGCAAAACTCCGACTCCGGTCAATGCACGACCAACTGCTTCATCGCATCGTGCGGCGACGGCTTCGTCTACGAGGGCTTCGAAGAGTGCGACGACGGCAACAGCGACAACTCCGATGACTGCGTGTCGGGCTGCACCCTGGCCACCTGCGGCGACGGCTTCGTCCACGAGGGCGTCGAGGAGTGCGACGACGCCAACGACGACGAGACCGACGGCTGCAGTTCGCAGTGCACCCCCGGCGTCTGCGGCGACGGCGTGATCCAGGAGGGCGAGCAGTGCGACGACGGCAACATGGACACCTCCGACGACTGCCCGGCCTGCCAGCTGGCGTTTTGCGGCGACGGCTACATCCAGGCCGGCGTCGAGCTGTGCGACGACGGCAACGTTGAGAACACCGATGGTTGCATCGCGCCGCTGTGCGTCCCCGCCGAGTGCGGCGACGGCTACGTCTACGAGGGCATGGAAGAGTGCGACGACGGCAACGAGGACGGCACCGACGCGTGCGTCCCGGGCTGCACCGCGGCCGTGTGCGGGGACGGCTTCGTCCAGCAGGGCGTCGAGGTCTGCGACGGCGTCGGCTGCACCGAGGACTGCAGCGAGTGGGACGCGGTGCCCTACTGCCTCAACTACTACGAGGGCAACCCCAACGCGGCCGACGGCGAATATGTGATCGACCCGGACGGCCCGGGCGGCAACGACCCCTACGAGGTCTACTGCGACATGTCGGCGGGCGGCCACACGGTCTGGGCCCAGACCCACGACTGGGGCGAGTGGGGCGCCGACATGACGATCGTCATCCGCGATCGCCTCGAGCCCGGCCTCGGCTCACAGCAGGACTGGAGCGACACCTGCGAGCTGTTCGACACCACCAACTACGTCGGGTCGTGGAAGAACAACGGCGGGACCTACTCGCAGGAGCAGTATCAGGTCTGGGCTGACGCGCAGGACTACTGGCAAAACTACGCCGAGCAGATGTTCCCCTCGATCACCTACAACGACATCCTGATCCTCCACGACTCGAACTCGCCCGGCTGCTGGGCCCACTACGCGGAGGCCGGGAGCCTGACCGCGTTCGGCTCGCCAGCGGGCGGCGGCTACGCCTTTTGTCGTCAGGGCCAAAGCGCGAACAAGCGCTATCACATCTACCTGTGCCTGTGATCGAGCCGCGGGCGCGACGACCCGCTCCTCGCGGCGATTGAGGGCCCCCCCAGGAGGAGACGAGGAGGCCCTCAATCGCCTTCGAGCAGGGCGCCGTAGGCCTCGGTGAGCCGGCCCTCCTCGATCCCAAACCAGTACGGAGGCCGCTCTCGCTCGGGGTCGTGGATGCGGGCGAGCCAGCTGATACCCGAGGTCCCGGCGAATTTGTCGGGCAATTCGAACACCGGATCGGCGAGGGCCTCGTCGAGGGTGACGAAGTGGTAGCCGGCGGCCTCGAAGTCGTCGAGCACTTCGTCGAGGTGATCGGCGGCGAGGCGGTTGACGTGAAACAGCACGATCTGGCTGGTCTCGCGCTCGACCTCGTGGATCGCCAGCTCGCGGGCGGCCCTGACGGCGTCGAGCATGTGCTTGCGGTAGGCGGCGACGATCTCGGCCTCGGCCTCGGCGTCGCCACGCTGCTTGACCACGCTGTAGGCCGTGGCCAGCAGCCACTCGGTCGTGGCCACGGTCACGTGGGCGTTTTGGTAGCCCATGTCTGCGAGCGCCGCCTTGGCGCTGTCGCGCAGCTCGGGGGTGTCGCCCTCGGACAGGTAGGGGTAGCGCAGGTAGGCGGGGGGCTCGTCGAGGCGCTCGCGCAACACCGCGTCGCAGCGGCGCACGTCGTCGAGCCAGGGCTCGAGCCCGACCTCGGCGAGGTTGGCGTGGCTGGCCGTGTGGTTGCCGATCTCCATCCCCGCCGCGGCCCAGGCCGCGAGGCTGGTGTCGCCCTCGAGCAGCTTGTCGCAGTTGTAGAACACCGAGGCCGGCGCGTGGTGGGCGGCCAGGGTCGCGAGGATCTCGACGTTGAGCTCGTTGTAGGACGCGGCCTGCTCCGGTCGGGCGCCCGGAGCGAAGCCGGCCCCGGGCGCGTCGTCGAAGGACAGGTGGATCGCAACCAAGCTCGCCGGGTCCGGGTCCGGGGTCGCGTCGGGCTCGTCGGGCTCGGCTCCCTCGGCCCCGGTCGCCGCGCGCTCGGCCACGGTCCGCGGTTTGGCCTGGCTGCAGCCGAGCCCGAGCCCGAAGCTCAGCCCCAGGGCCAGCAAGCCCAACCCGCGCTCAGTGATTCGCGCGAGCACGAGGCTCCGCTCCGGCGCGGCTTGGGCTCCAAGATCGTATCTCGATGGCGTCGGCGCAGGTCTGCACGTCGTCGGCGAAGGTACCGCGCAAATGCCCGAGGCGGTAGTTGGCCACGCAGACCGAGAAATTGTGCTGTTCGCTATGCGCCCGGCTCGCGCCAGCCGTGCTGCGCAGCGCGTCGTCGTGGCTCAGGTGCAGCGCCCCGCCCACGGCCACGCGCGGACCGAGCTCGCGCAGTTGCAAGCGCGCGACCAGATCGACGTCCTCCCAGCCCCAGCCCTGGAGATCCGAATTCATGCCGTCGACGGCGACGAAGTCCTGACGCCGCAGCGCGATCAGGCCGGGGCCGCCGCGGCTCTGATCGGCGAACTCCCGCCGGTTGGTCTCGATCCGGACCACGGCCCCGGCCGCGCTCTCGAGCTCGACCACGTGGGACAGGGCTCGAAGTCCGCGGGCGTCGGCCAGCGGGTCCGGCCTCGCCTTGGACTCCCGCACCCGCGCGACCGTGGCGAAGCCGCCCCCGGCCAGGACCTCGACGGCGGCCGGCAAGAAGTCCGCGTCCAGGATCACGTCGGCGTCGAGGAAGACCAGGTTCTCCCCCGCCGCTGCGTGGGCGCCGAGGTTGAGGGCCAGCCCCTTGTCGAAGCGATCGGTGGGGATCTCGACCAGGGTCACGGCGACCCCAGCCCGGACCAGGGCGGCCTCGCAGCGGCCCGGGTCTCCGCCACAGTCCACGACCACGAGCTCGGGCCGCCCGCCAAGCTGCCCCTCGAGCCCGGCGAGCAGCTCGGCGTTGGCCGCCAGGCAGGTCGCGAGCTCGTCGCGGTTGGCCCACGGGATCACGATCGAGATCATGCTCATGGCTGCTCGTACTCCGCGGGGATCAACAGGCCCCGGTCGAGGTAGCGCTGGAGCCGAGTCCACGCCGCGGTCCCGGGCGGGGCGAGCTCGCTGGCCGCGACCGGCCGGGCGCAGCGCTCGAGCAGCTCGAGGTCCTCGGGGTCGAGCCGCACGGCCGCGGGCCAGGCCGGGTCGTCGAGGCGCAGCTCGCCCGCGTCGTCACGCCGGGTCGGCGCAGCTCGACGCACGAGGCTGGCGGGTCGCAGCCGCGGTCGCGGATGGCTGACGTAGTGACCGATCGCCTCGGCGAAGGCCGCGTAGGGCGGGTCCGTGGGCGGCAGGGAGTCGTCGGCCACGCGCACGGAGCTCGGCCGCGTGCGCAGGGCCTCGCCGCCGCGCCGCCGCGCCGCCTGCTCCAAGGTCGCGCGCAGGACCCCGGCGCAGCGGGCCTCGGCGTAGTTGGCGTGGACGTGATCGAAGGCGGCGACGGACAGGGCCTCGTGGCGAGCGGGCTCGTCCACGAGGGCCACGATCGCCTCGACCGCCGCGCTCAGGTTCATGCGGATCCCGCCCTCGCTGGCCCAGGTCGAGAGCAGGACCCCGGTCTCGCCGTGGATCACCGAGTCCTTGATGCCCCCGTAGGCCGAGGCCACGACCGGGGTGCCGCAGGCCATGGCCTCGATCGGCGCGTAGCCGAAATTCTCGTCGATCGCCATCGAGGGGTGGACGAGGAAGTCCATGGCCGAGTAGGCCGCCGCGAGCTGGTCGTCGCTGAGCCGAGCGGCGAAGTAGCGCAGCGCGTCGCCGAGCTCGAGCCGCCGCCGCAGCTCCTGGATGTAGTCCGGGTAGGCTCGGCAGCCGTAGTCCAGCACCGGGTAGCTGGCCGAGAAATTGCCGATCACCAGGGCCTGCACGGGTCGGGGCGCGAGCCGGCGGCGGAGCTCGGCGACGACGCGCAAGAAGCCGTGGAGGTTCTTTTGCGGGACCAGGCGAGCGACGAAGCCCAGGACCACGGCGTCCGGGTCGAGGCCGAATTCAGCCCGGCACGGGGCGCGCTCGAAGGGCACGAAGCAGTCGGTGTCGACGGGCAGCGGCAGGACCTGGACGTGGGGCGGCTGCTCGCACAGGCCCTCGACGATCGCTCGGTCCGAGCGGCAGTTGACCAGCAAGGTGTCGCTGGTCCGCAGCTTCGGCAACAGCTCGCGCAGCAGCGCGTGCTCGACGACCGGGCCGCCGTGCATCGCGAGCACGATCGGTGTGTCGCCAGGCCGCGGCTCGCGATGCCAGCGAGCGCTGGCGAAGGACAAGATCGCGTCGACGTCCTCAGCGAGGGGCCCGGCGTCGAGGTCGACGAGCGCGATGTCCGGGGCGCAGCTGCGCGCGTAAAAGCCCCGGGTCCGCTCGACGCTGACCCACGGGTGCGGGCCGAAGCCCCAGGTCCCGACGCGAAGCTCAGCGTCCGCCATCTCGACCCTCCTCGCCCTCGACCTCGAGCAAGACCTGGGCCCCACGCTCGGCGCAGCGAAAGGGCAACTCCGCGAACTCACCCAGCGCGCGGCGGATCTCGCCGTGCGCTGCGGGCTCGGCCAGGATCAGCAGGCAGCCCGTCCCGCCCGCGCCGAGCAGCTTGGCCCCGTGAGCGCCGGCCGCCCGGGCGGCGGCGTAGGCCGCGTCGACTCGCGGCGGCGAGACCCCGGGGCTCAGGCGTCGCTTGAGCTGCCAGGTCTCGTCGAGGATCGCCCCGAGCTCGGCCAGGCTGCCCCCGCGAGCCAGGCACGCGGCGAAGGCCTCGCAGGTCCCGGCGATCGCCCGCAAGCGCTCGCGCTGGTCCTGGCTTGGCTGACTCAGGGCCCGCAGCAGCTGCCCGGCCCGGCGCTGGCCGCCGAGGTAGAACAGCAAGGCGCCGGCCTCGAGCGCGTCCTGACAGCTGCGGGGCGCGGGCGCGAGCCCGACGTCGACGCGCTCGTCCTGGGCGAAGCGAATGTGGCGTAGGCCTCCGAACGCGGCGATGGTCTGATCCTGGCGGCCGATCGGCTGGGCGAGGATCTCGACCTCGAGCTCGAAGGCCTGCCGGGCCAGGGTCGCCGGGCTCGGGTCGCGCCCAACGAGGCGCTGAAGCGCGAGCAGCAGGCCGACGGCGAAGCTCGACGAGGAGCCGAGCCCGGTCCCGCTCGGCACGTCGCTGTGCGAGACGATGTCGAGGGGCGCGTCGACGCCGACCATGCGCAGGGCTTCACGGACGATCGGGTGCTCGATCGCGCCGAGGTTGTCGACCTCCTCGTGGGTGCCGCAGGCCAGGCGATAGCGCGGGCCCCCGAGGGCCGGCCGCTGACGCACGCTGACGTCGACGTAGAGGCGCAGGGCCGTCGACACGACGGCGCCGCCGTGCTCGCGATAGTAGCTGGGGAGATCGGTGCCGCCGCCGACGAAGCTGGCGCGCAGGGGGGTGCGGGTGGTGATCAACTTGCTCGTGCCTCCAGCGTCGACGCGCTCAGCTCGGGCGCCAGGGCCCGGACCGCTGCGCCCAAATCGGTGAACCACTCCAGGCCCTGCTCGCGGCTCGGCTCGCGCATCGCCGGGCCCACGAGGATCGGCCGCAGCCCGGCCCCGCGCGCGGCCCCGAGGTCGCGGACGCTGTCGCCGACGAGGACCGAGCGGGCCATGTCGACCCGGAGCTCGGCTCGCGCCGCCTCGATCATCCCGGCTTTGGGCTTGCGGCAGCGGCAGGCGATCTTGAGCTCGGGCCGCTCACCCGCGAACCCGACCTCGGGGTGATGCGGGCAGTGGTAGATGCGGTCGAGGTAGGCGCCGGCCCGACCGAGCTGAGTCTCGAGCTCGGCGTGGATCGCCGCGAGCCCGGCCTCGTCGACCTCGCCACGGGCGAGCACGGGCTGGTTGGTGACCACGACCACCAAGATCCCGGCGCGGTTGCAGGCGGCGATCGCCTCGCTGACCCCGGGCAGCAGCTCGAGCTGCTCGGGCCGGCGCAGGTAGCCGACGTGGCGGTTGAGGGTCCCGTCGCGGTCGACGAAGAGGGTCGGACGCGGGCCCAGGCGCTGGCCGGGGATCCCCCGGGCGTAGTCGGCCTCGGCCTCGGCGTAGCGCCGCGGCGTGCCCATGTCCTTGAGGTAGGCCGTGGTCTTCCAGGCCGCGACCCGGCGGCCCGCGGCGAGGGCCCCGGCCAGGATGTCGTGGACGAGGTCGAGCTTGGTGTCGGGCGCGAGGCCGGCGATCAGCTCGGGCTCGAGCACGAACAGCCCGGCGGTCACGAGGTTGCCGAGGCCCAGCCCCTCCGGGTGCGGCTTGGGGTGCAGGGCGATCACCCGCCCGCTGGCGTCGAGCGTGACGAGGTCGCTGTCGTGGGGGTGCTCGTTGGGGTGAACGGCGGCGGTCAGCGCCGCGCCCTGCTCGCGATGCGCGGCGATCAGCTCGCCGAGATCCAGCTCGAACACCACGTCGCCGAGGGCGACCACCGCCGGCCCCGGGAGCGAGCCGAGCAGGGCCAAGCAGCCCCCCGAGCCCAGCGCGCGGTCCTCGATCCGAAGCTCGATCTCCAGGCCCCCAGGCCCGCGCGCGGCGACGGCCGCCTCGATCTTCTCGCCGAGGTGCCCGGCCAGGATCACGACCCGGCGCACGCCCGCGGCCTCGAATTGGCCAAGCTGACGCTCGAGCACCGAGACCCCGGCGATCGGCAGCAGCGCCTTGGGCAGCTCCGCGGCGGCCTCGCCCATCCGCGTGGCCCGACCGCCCGCGACGATCACCCCGGTGAGCGCCTGTGCCTCTCGGCCCTCAACCATCGACACGCTCCGCCTCCGGTCCGCGAAACACCGCCGGCTGGACCAGGCCGATCAACCCCTCGCGCGCGCGCAGCTGCTCGAGCGCGGCGTCGACCTCGGCGTAGCTGCGCTCGATCAGCGCCCGGAGCAGCGCGGCCGACTCGGCCACGGGCTGCTGCTCATGGACGAAGGCCCGCAAGCGCGCGCCGTTGCCCCAGCGCGGCTCCCAGCTGACCAGCTCGGCCGCGTGGGTCTCGGCGAAGCCGGACGCTTGAGCGGCGAACACCGGGATCAGCGGGCTGACGGCGTCGTCCTCGAGGTGGAGCTCGAGACCGAAGTAGGGCGCCTCGGCCCCGAGGTCCAAGAGCTCGTAGTGCAGCGACTTGGGCCAGTGCTCCGGCTTGACGTGGCGGTAGTGGGCCCGGTTGCCGCGCAGCTCGAAGCCCGCGGGCAAGACCTCGGCGACCGCCGCGATGAGCTCGGCGAAGCGGGGCCGCTCGCGGCTGGCCGGAGCCAGGGTCCAGGCGTCGGGCTGCGCTGGCGTCACCGGCTCCGGGACCTCGCAGTCCGCGTTGAAGTCGACGGTGAACGCGGCCAGCGTGGTCGGGTCGAGGAAGCCCGCCTCGCCCTCGGCCGCGAGCATCTCCGGCAACATCGTGATCGCCCGGCGGTAGTGGCCGTGGAACAAGAAGTGCTCGGCGAAGGCGCAGCGGCCCTGCTCCGGCGCCCCGATGTAGTGGGGCAAGATCGTGTTGCTGAGGTTGGCCAGCAAGGTCATCGCCCGGCGGTACACGCTGCGGACCTCGTAGCCGAAGTGCGCCGCGAAGCAGGCCAGCTCGAGCTGGTGGCCGGCGAAGAACACGTGATCTTCGAAGGTCTCGGCCCGCGCCAGGGCCCGGGTCACCGCCTTGCCCAGCGCGTCCTCGCCCAGGCTCCGACCCGCGAGCTGAGCCTCGACCCGCTCGCGCGCGCCGAGGGTAAACAGCAGCATCATGTCGAGGTGGCCGTCGAGCAGCGCCTGAGCCTGGGCGCGAAAGCCCGCCAGGGCCGGGATCCTCGCCGCGGCGGCGCAGATCCCCTCGCACAGGTGGATCTTGCAGCAGACCCGAAAGTGCCCCTCGTGGTGGGCCTCGATCGCGGCCTCCATCAGCTCGACGAGATCGCAGCTGCGCCCGGCGAATTCGAAGCGGGCCTCGGCCGCCGCCGGCTCGAGCCAGGCCTGAGCGAACAAAAAGTGACCGAGCTCCTCGCCCTCATCGGTGCCGAGCTCGGTGCTGACCGCGTAGAGCTCGGCCATCGACACGCCGAGCTCGGGCAGCTCACGCTCGATGTCCGCGCCCGCCATCAGCGAGTAGGCCAGGGTCTGCCAGGGGTGAAAGTCCCCGTCGCGATGCATCTGCCGCATGTAGGGGCCCTCGGGACCGCGGCGGGCGTAGAAGGCCAGGCCGTCGCCGAGCCGGCCCTCGCGTACCCGGGCGTCCCCCCAGCCGTTGATGACGTGGCAGTAGTGAGACAAGGACGCGCCCTCGATGATCTCGTGGACCTCGCGGTGCATGGCATGGCGGAGGCGATGCTCGGCGTCGGCCAGCGCGCCAAGATCGAGCGCGGGCGCCTCGGCGTCGAGCTCGGTCACGAAGGCCTCGAGGGCCTCGACGAGGCGATCGTCGAGGTCCACCGGCCACCACTCGCGGATCGGGGCTTGGATAGGGGTGTCGGGCATGGGTCGGTTCTCGGGGTTTCGAT
>NZ_PVNK01000131.1 GCF_002994615.1 Enhygromyxa salina
CTTTGAGGTCGGGTATCAGCAGGCGCGTGTTGTCGCTCCCGCGCCAGGCCGGACCGCGCGAGAGCGACAACACGCGCCTGCTGATACCCGACCTCAAAGACCCCTTCGCGCCCGGCGTCCGGCGCGTACGCTCGAAGACCCTCGACATGTACGTGCCAAACGACATCCGCGATCCCTTCCGTGCCCGGCGGCGGCCCGACAACCCGCGCCCGCCCTGCGTCGAGACCACCGACGACGGCACGGTCGTGCAAACGCCCGGCGAGGGCACGGCCAAGTTGCCCGAGTGCCGGCCGGCCGCGGTCGATCTGCGCGACCCCTTCACTCGCGAGAACTGAATCGCTGGCGCGAAGGGAGCCGGGGGACCGACCCGGCGCCGGCTGCGGCTCACAAAAACGTATGTCGCCATCGTAGAAATTCCGTATTCTCCGGCCATGCTGCGCTCGCCTGGGTTGCTCGTCGTCCCGCTTCTCTTCGCTGTCACCTCGCCGCTCACGGCCTGTAGCGACAACGCGGTCGCCGACGGCGACGACACGGGCGAGTCGGGAGAGTCGTCCGCGGACACGGCCAGCGAGGACTACGTCGCCGCCGAGTTCATGGTCCGCGAGAGCGTCCGCCAGCTCCACATCACCCACGCCGATCCCGGCGTCGAGCTGCGGGTCGTCGACGCCAACGGCGAGGAGGTCGAGCGCGCCGTGGTCGACGATCTCGGCAGCCTGATCTTCCGCGAGCTCGCGCCCGGCGACGGCTACTCCATCGAGGAGACCGGCGACTTCCCCCGCGAGGTCGCCCGCGATCTGCTCGTGATGTCCAGCGAGGGCAGCTACCCGGATCCCTCGTTCTACGAGGCCCAGGTCCTCGAGCCCGGCTTCAACTACATCATGACCCGCGACGGGACCATGCTCTCGGCCTACGTCGCGCTGCCCGGACCGCCCGAGGACGGCCCCTACCCCACGATCGTCAACTACTCCGGCTACGACCCCAGCCAGCCGGGCGGGTCGCTCAACGACCAATTCGACCTCGAAGGCCTCGACCTCGAGACCTTGTGCCCGACCTTCCCGGTGATCTGCGACGCGCCCCACCACCCGTCCGGGATCCTCGCCGGCTTCCTCGGCTTTGCGACGGTCGGCGTCAACATGCGCGGGACCGGCTGCTCGGGCGGCGCCTACGACTTCTTCGAGGAGCTCCAGGTCCTCGACGGCTACGACATCATCGAGACCATCGCGGCCCAGGACTGGGTCCTCGGCAACCAGGTCGGGATGGCCGGCCTCAGCTACCCGGGCATCAGCCAGATGTGGGTCGCCCAGACCCAGCCCCCGAGCCTCGCCGCGATCGCCCCGCTGTCGATCTTCGCCCACACGGGCGACTCGACCCTGCGCCCGGGCGGCATCACCAACTACGGCTTCGCGCTCAACTGGGCCGACAACGTGCTCGACGGCGCGCTGCCCTACGGCAAGGGCTGGGAGCAGGGCCTCGTCGAAGCGGGCGACACGATCTGCGAGGAGAACCAGCTCCTGCACGGGCAGTACGTCGACGTGATCCAAAAGACCGACGACCACCCCTACTACGAGCCCGAGGTCTTCGACCCGCTGACCCCGCTCGAGTTCGTCGGCGACATCGACGTGCCCGTGTTCGTGACCGGCGCGTGGCAGGACGAGCAGACCGGCGGCGACTTCGCCCCGCTGTTCAACGCCTTCACCGGCTCGCCGCTGGTCAAGTTCACCATGTTCAACGGCGTCCACGCCGACGGCTACGTGCCCGAGCACCTGATCTACTGGGGCGCGTTCTTCGACTTCTACCTGCGCGAAGAGATCCCGGTGATCCCCGGCCCGCTGCGCAACATCGGGCCCGCGCTGTTCTCCGCGCTGCTCGGTGAGCCCGTCGAGTTCCCGCCCGATCCCTACGCGATGTACGGCTCCTTCGACGAGGCCTTCGCCGCGTTCGAGGCCGAGGATCCGATCAAGCTCAAGTTCGAGATGGGCAACTCCGAGGAGTACAGCGAGGGCATCCCCCAAAGCGCGTGGGAGATGAGCTTCACCTCCTGGCCGCCCGACGAGGTCGTGCCCGAGCGCTGGTACTTCCAGCCCGACGGCGCCCTCTCGACGACCGCGCCCCTCGCCGACGGCGGCGCGTCGAGCTTCCACATCGACAGCCTCGACGCCGACACCAGCATCCTCGACGGCGACATCAACACCCCGCTGCCGCCGTGGAACTGGCCGCAAGACCAGTCCGACACCGCCGCCGTGTTCCTGAGTGAAGAGCTCGAGACCGACGTCGTGATGGTCGGCCCGGCCAGCGCCGACCTGTGGATCCGCAGCAACGCCGGCGAGGCCGACCTCGAGGTCAACATCTCCGAGGTCCGGCCCGACGGCCAGGAGATGTACATCCAAAGCGGCTGGCTGCGGGCGACCCAGCGCGGCCTCAACAGCGAAAAGTCCACGGATCTGGCCCCGGTCCAGACCCACGCCGAGGCCGACGTCGAGCCGGTCCCGTCCGAGGATTACGTCCTCGCCCGCGTCCAGGTGTTCCCCTTCGCCCACGCGTTCCGGGCCGGGTCACGCATCCGCATCTCCGTCGACACCCCCGGGGCCAGCCGCGCCGAGTGGCTGTTCGTGCTCGACGAGACCCAGACCGACAGCACCCGGATCGACGTCGCCCACGGCGCCGACGGCGAGAGCTCGATCCTGCTCCCGGTCATCCCCGATCAGGTCATCCCGACCGCCCTGCCCCCTTGCCCCTCGCTCCGCGGCCAACCCTGCCGCGAGTTCGTGGACTTCACGAACACAGCGATCTAGTCCTCGAGGGGCCTTTCAAAAGGCCCCTCGCTGCGGCGGCGAAGCCCCCTCCGCTCACCCCAAACGCTCGCCTCGCGGATCGTACTAGTCTTCTTCGAGGGGCCTTTCAAAAGGCCCCTCGCTGCGGCGGCGAAGCCCCCTCCGCTCACCCAAACGCTCGCCTCGCGGCTCGTACTAGCCCCGGAAATGTTTTTCCGCTCGCTGTGGCGCATTGCGCCGAGGGAGCGAAGCGAGCGGCCGCTTTCGGCCCTGCGTGGCAGGGTCGCTGACGGCCGCGGGGGTAACAAACACCCGCTAGCTCACGCCCTCGCGCGTGGACGCGCGCGTGCGCCCCTTGTCCGACGCGCCAGCCCCGTCCTACCGTCGCCAAGCCTCATGTCCGTCCAGCTCGATAGTTATCTCCAAGGTTCCTGGAAGCGCGGGGACAGTGCCCCGCGCAGCCTGATCAACCCCGCCACCGAGCGCGAGGTCGCAACCATCAAGTCCATGAGCTCCTCGCTGGCCGACGCGCTCCACCATGGTCGTGAGACCGGCGGCGCCAGCTTGCGGCGCCTGTCCTTCGCCGAGCGCGGCGAGCTGCTCGACAAGATGGCCAAGGTCCTCCACGAGGCCCGCGAGGAGCTGATCGACCTCGCGATCCAAAACGGCGGCAACACCCGCAAGGACGCCAAATTCGACATCGACGGCGGGATCTCGGTCCTCGCGCACTACGCCTACCTCGCCAAGAGCCTCGGCGAGCGGCCGTGGATCGTCGAGGACGAGCCGAGCGCCGTGTACCGCGGCGCCAAGATCCGCGCGGAGCACATCCTGGTCCCGCGCCACGGCCTCGCGATCCACATCAACGCGTTCAACTTCCCGGCCTGGGGCATGCTCGGCAAGGCCGCGGTCGCGCTGCTCGCGGGCATGCCCGTGCTGTGCAAGCCCGCGACGAGCACCGCGTGGCTCGCCCATCGGATCTTCGAGATCCTGCTCGACGCCGAGTGTGTCCCCGACGGCGCCTTCCAGCTGCTGATGGGCTCGGCCGGCGACCTCCTCGACCACGTCGGCCCCCAAGATGTGATCGCCTTCACCGGCTCGCAGGGGGTCGGGACCACGATCAAGACCCACCCCGCGGTCATCGCCGCGGGCACGCGGGTCAACCTCGAGGCCGACAGCCTCAACGCCGCGGTCATCGGGCCCGACGTCGAGTCGGGCACCGAGCTCTTCGATCTGGTGATCCGCGATCTGGTCGTCGAGATCACCCAAAAGGCCGGGCAAAAGTGCACCGCGACCCGGCGCGTGCTGGTGCCCGAGGCCGCGCTCGAGTCGGTCCGCGAGGTCCTGCTCGACCGCCTCGGCGAGCTCGCGGGCCAGACCGGGGACCCGTCCGACAAGAGCGTGCGCATGGGCCCGCTGACCTCCAAGGCTCAGCTCGACGACGCCCGGGCGGGCATCACCAAGCTGCTCGCCAGCGCCGAGATCATCCACGGCGACCCGGCCCGGACCACTGGCTTCGTCGGGGTCGAAGACGGGACCGGCTACTTCCTCGAGCCGATCGTGCTCGAGGCCAAGCCCGACGCGGTCCTCGACCCCGAGGCCAGCTTTCATCGCCACGAGGTCTTCGCGCCCGTGACCACCTTGCTGCCCTACGACGGCGAGCTCGCGAGCGCGGCGAAGATCATCGGGCTCGGCAAGGGCAGCCTGGTCAGCACCGTCTACACCGACGACCGCGAGTGGCTCGCGGGCGCCGTCGCCGAGATCGGGCCGTGGCTCGGGCGCCTGGTCGTGGCCAACGAGAAATTCGCCAACGCCTCGATGTCTCCGGGCTGCGTGTTTCCGGTCGCCAACCACGGCGGGCCTGGGCGCGCAGGCGGGGGCGAGGAGCTCGGCGGGGTCCACGGGATGGGGCTGTACATGCAGCGGGTCGCCATCCAAGGCGGCGCCAGCCAGATAGCGCGGCTGCTCTAGCTCTAGGTCATCTCAGACCACGAGTCTGAACCGCTCAGGGCACGACGCTCTCGAGCCCGGGCTCGATCGTCAGCTCGCCCTCGGTCTCGCCAACCGCCTCGACAGCGCCCTCGGTCTCGGCCTCATCCTCGGGCCCGTCGGCGAAGCGCAGATCCTCGATCGCCCAGCTCGCGCGCCGATCCTCGAGCCAGTCGAGGCGGTCGGGATCCCCGGGCTCGAACGAGCCCCCGGCCGCGGGCAGACGGGCAAACTCCAGCAGCCGCTGCCCGCCGACCCCAAGCAGCACGCACAGGGTCGCCGCGACGGCGGCGATCCTCGCCGGCCACGGGCTCGGCTCGCGCCGCTCCCCCGGCTCGCTGACGGTCTCGTCGCCGAAGTACATGGCCGCGATGATCCGCAGGGCGACCCACGCACACAGGGCCAGCTCGAAGGCGACGACGACGACCATCCAGCGCATCGCGCTGTGCTCGACGAGCGCGCGCAGGACCCCGAGCTTGGCGACGAAGCCGGCCAGCGGCGGCAGGCCAACGAGCGAGAGCAGACAGATCGCAAAGCCGAGCGCGAGCCCGGGGCGGCGCGTGGCCATGCCCGCCCAGTGCTGCATCCGGACCTCGGGCCCGCGAAAGCCCCGGCTCGCGCCGATCGCCGCGAAGCACCCGACGGCCGCGATCACGTGGGTTGCGAGCAGGATCAAGACCGAGGCGTAGGCCTCGTCGCCGGCCAGCTTGGCCCACAAGATCTCGGACTCGGGCGCGATGTAGCGGGCGCCGACGCCGATGTGGCCGTGGAAGTTGGCGGCCGCGACCACGGCGAGGATCAGCAGCGAGAGCTGAACCAGGGCCAGCAGCGCGACGACCCGCGAGAGCCGCCGCTGGCGGACGGCCGCGAGCGCGGCCCACAGCCCGGAGATCAGCGCGACGCTCGGCAGCGCGCCGGTCCAGCCGTAGGGCTCGTTGACCAGGCGCGGGCTGTGCAGCGCCCCGACGAACACGCGCAGGAGCACCGCGACGAGCGCGACCACGGCCAGCGTCGACCACAGCGCCGTCACGTGCAGCGGCGACTCCTCGACGAGCTCGCGGCGCCGGGCGAAGGGCAGGAGGCCGAGCTTGGTCAGGACCCCGCCGAGCACCAGCAGCAGCCCGGGCAGGAACAGCGCGGCCGGGGCCACGCCGCGCACGATCTCGTTGTGCGCCTGCTGGAGCGCGGCCGGATCCTGCTGGGCGATCTCGGCCCCGAAGCGGTCGAGGATCGAGACCCAGCGCTGGACGGCGCCCCAGCGGGCGAACACCTGGGTCGTCGCGCGGCCGAAGCCGTCGAGGCTGGTCGTGCCGATCGCCGCGTAGAGCAGCGCGACGCCGAGCAAGATCAGGCACGAGATCACGGCGCCGGGCACGAGCTGGATCAGCAGCGCGTTGCGCTTGGCCGGATCGGCGACGGCGTCGTGACCCGCGAACATGGTCAGGAGCGCGGCGATCGTGAGGAGCTCGACGCCGAGCCACACGACCAGCAGATCCCCGGCGTGGATGCAGATCAGCGCCCCGACCCCGGCCAGCAGCAGCAGCGGCTCACGCTCGCCGAAGGCCCGGCGCGGGGTCTCGCGCGTGGTCCCGCGCTCGCGCGCGAGCCCGACGACGCCGGCCAGGGCCAGGAGCGCGACCAGGTCGCACGCGACGGTCAGGTGGTCGACGACCAGCGCGCTCGACAGCACGAACTGACCGAGATCGAGGGCCGGATCGCCGAGCTGCCGGGCGCTGGCGACGAAGGCCAGGCCCACGGCCAGCAGCGCGAGCCCGCGTAGGAAGCCTGGCTCGCGCGAGCGCGCGAAGGCGTCGCTGACGAGGAGCACGAGCGCGGCGATCAGCAAGATCCACAGCGGCGCGAGCCCGACCAGCGCGTCGAGCAGCGGCGGCTCGTCGACGAGCCCGAGCAACCCGAGCCCGATCATGGCTCGACCTCCAGATCGCCGGCCGGCTCGTGTTCGAGGCCCCCGAGGCCCCCGAGGCCGTAGAATTGGCGGACCCGCGCGGCGGGGTCGAGGCACACGGCGCCGAGATCGTCTCGCAGGCGCGGCCGCCCCTGGTTGCGGGCCTCGATCGCGAGGCAGCGGGCGCGCTCGAGCTCCTCGACCGCGCGCTGCTGGGCCGGGGCCGCGCGCGCGAGCAGCCAGTTCGGAGCCACGCCCATGATCAGCGCGAGGACCAGGGCCACGCCCCCGACGATCGACTCGCGCAAGTCGAGCTCGGTCAGGCGGTCGACGAGCCCAGGCCGCGGGCTCCCGCGGCCCGCGCGCCACAGGCTGCGCAGCAGGCCGAGGACCCCCAAGCCGACGGCCGCCGCCGCGAGCAAGCTCCACGTCGCCGGGCGCAGCAGCGCGGGCTCGCCCTGCTCGAGCACGCCCACGACGATCCCGAGCTCACCGATGAACCCGGCCGAGCCCGGCGCCCCGACCAGCACCAAGCTCGCGAGCATGGCCAGGGTCAACCCGCGCGGCGCCACGGCCGCCCAGCCCGCGAGCTCGCCGAGGTTGCCGACCCCGTCGCGTCGCAGCGAGTGACACACGGCGGTCAAGACCGTCAGCCCGAGCCCGTGCGCCAGAAGGTAGAGCCCGAGCCCGCCGCGCGCGGCGACGCTACCCGAGACCGCGGCGACGATCGCCAGCGAGAGGTGCAAGATCGCGACGTGGGCCAGGAGCCGCCCGGGCTCGCGCTCGGCCCAACACACCAGCGCGGCGTAGATCGCCCCGACCACGGCCACGGCCGCGATCGGATCGGCCCACTCGCCCGCGGCCAGCGGGAACATCGGTAGGCCCACGCGAGTGAGCAAGAACAGCCCCATCGGCATGCCCGCCCCGAGCACCGCGGCGACGACCGGCGTCGGACCGCTCACGCAGATCGCGGGCAGCGGGGCGTGGAGGGGCACGAGGGGCAAGGCCGTGGCGACCGCGACGAGCACCAGCGCGAAGCCGAGGTACTGGCTCGCGGGCGGGAGCGTGAGCGCGGCGATCTCGTCGAGGCTCCAGGTCCACGCCCCGCCGGTCGCGTGGGCGTGCGAGACCCCGAACAAGACCACGACCGCGACCAGGGCGGCCGCGCCCGGGAGCACGTGGGCGGCGTAGCGACGCGCCGCCGCGGTCCGCCCCGGGACCCCCATCTTGCCGTCACCGTGCGCGCCGAGCAGGATCACCACCGCGAAGGTCGCCAGCTCCCACGCGGCCGCGAGCGTGACGAGGTCGCGGGCGAGGACCACGGCGACCCACGCCGCCTGCAGACCGAGCATCCCCACGACCAGGGGCGGCTCGCCGGGCTGCGGCTGGCGACCGATCAACAGGGCCAGCGGAAACACCAGCGCCAGCAGCAGCAGCAGCGGCAGCTCGCTGCCGTCGACTCCGAGCGACCAGGCGACGCCGTAGGCCGGGAGCCACGGGTGGACCGAGGCGTACTGAACCCCGGCGCCCGCCGGGTCGAAGCCGAGGACCAAGGCAACGATGACCCCGAGCTCGGCGAGCGCGCCGACGAGGCCCAGCGCGCGCGCGAGCACGGGCTCGCTGCGCGGCACGGCCCCGACCGCGAGCGCGGCCGCGAGCGGCAGCAAGACCGCGAGGGTCGAGAGCTCGACGCTCATCGGCCCTCCGGCAGCGGTAGAGGTCCAGGCTCGGCGCCGTCGCTGCGCGGCGCGGGCGGTGGCATCAACATGGGTGAGGGCGGACGCGCCTCGAGGCCCGGATCCACCGACGGCGGCGCCTCGCCCGGCTCGGGCTTGGTCACGCTGCCGCCCGCGCGGATCAGCTTGGCCCGCAGCCCACCAAAGCCGTAGTTGTCGCTCGGGCCGACGCTCGCGGCCTCGGGGTTGGCGTAGAGCCAGCCGAACAACAGGCCGAGACCGAGGACGAGACCGAGCAGCGCCTGGCGTCCGCCGCCGGGCGAGAGCCGCCGCAGCCGCGGCGCGAGCCCGGCCCCGATGTCGCGGACCAAGCTCCGGGCCACGCGCAGCCCCTCCTCGAACACCCCGCGACCGACCCCGCGCGCCGCGAGCTCGGTCAGACCGGTGAGCAGCAGCGCCAGGAGCCGCGCCGCTCGCCGCGGGTAGCTCAAGCTCAGCTCGAGCGCGCTCGACAAGCCCGACAGCTCGTCGCCGCTGGCCCGGCGAAAGCGCTCGCGCGTCCACATCCACGCGAACCCGGTGACCAGCGCCAGCAACACGCCGCTGCCCGCGATCCACGGACGCGCGACGCGGCCGCCATCGCGGAAGCCCTCGCGCAGGCCGGTCGGCGCGGCCTCGTGGCCGCCCGCGAGGGGCAGGACCTTGTCGAGCCAGGCGATCGGCGAGGCGAGCACGTCGAACCACGAGCCGAGCGCGGCCACACCGAGCACGACCAGGGCCGCGAAGATCAACAGCAGCGGCCCAAAGTCGAGACCGTCCTCGTCCTCGGCGCCCGCGACTGGCTCGGCGCCCGGCTTCGGCCCGAGGCCCTCGTACCAGATCCGAGCGACCCCGGCCGCAAACATGAACGCGACCAGGATCACCGCCACGGCCCCCAGCCACGAGATCCACGGCGCCAGCAAGCTCGCCCGCGTGAGCACGTCGACCAGCGTCTGCCCGAGCGCGACGAAGCCGAGCCCGGGCGCGATCCCGGCGACGGCCCAGACCAGCAGCCGACCGACGCGGGCGGTCCAGGTCGGCAGCTGTCCGCCGTCGCCGACCAACAACGCGAGGCGCAGCCCCAGGCGACCCAGCGCCTGCGCGAGCACCAGCAGCGCGGCCGTGCGCCAGGCCCCGACGCCGAGCGCCATCGCGATCAGCCCGACCCAGGCGAGCCCGGTCCCGGCCAGGCCGAGCTCGCTGCCCGAGCGCGGGCTGTCGTGGGCCTGGCCTCGCGACGGCCGCACGAGGCCGATCGCCGCGGCCGACAGCGCGATCAGGATCCCGACGACGAGCAGGCCCGCGAGCACGCTGGGCGCGTAGGACAAGACCCGCTGGTAGCGCAGGACCAGGTAGATCGCCGGGACCGGGATCAGCACCGCGTCGAGCAGCGCCTCGGCCAGGGAGTCGCCGGACCAGACCACGCTCGACAGACGCAGCAGCGCAGCCCCGGCCAGCCCGAGCGCGATCAAGTCGGCGAACGACACCCCGGTCCCGCGCACCGCCGCATAGAGGTGATCACCGGTCAGCGGCGCCCACAGGTTGTTGTGGGCGAGGCCGATGCCGCTGACGATCAGGGTGAGCAAGGCCGCGCCGAGGGCGAGGTCACCGGCGACTCCGAGGGCCAACACGCGCGTGGCCGCGCTCGCGCGGCGCTCGTCGCCAGCTCCACGCGCCACCGCCACCGCCGAGCCGGCCCCGAGCAGCGCCCAGCCCAGGGCCGCCAGCCCGAGATCGCTGGCGAGCACGAAGAGCAGCGCCGCGCCCTCGAGCAGACCGAGGAGCGCGAGCCACCGCAGCGCGCTCACCGTCGCGCCGGACTCGGCTTCGCTCGGGTCGGCGCTGAGCGAGCGGAGCCCGAGCGCCCGCTGGCCGGCCGGGCCGGCCACGAACATCCGCGCGAGCACGAACACCACGGACACCAGCAACGCCGCGCAGGTCGACAGACGATCGGCGACCAGGGTCGCGTCGATGCGCAGCTCGCCGATCACGATGGGCCCGATCAGCTCGCCCAGCGGCGTGTGGGCCAGCGCGCGTGGATCATCCGGGGCGAGCAGGTGCTGGATCGCCTGGACCGTAAACAGCAACGCCAGCGCCGAGGCCCCGAGCCCGAGGTAGTGAGCCAGGCTCGAGGCCCGCCGCGGGCCCAGGACGCGGACCCCGGGTCGCGCCACGAGCACACACAGCAGCGCCGCCAGCCACGGCAGCAGCACGATCACCCAGATCGGGAATTCGCGCGCCATCAGCCGCCTGCCCCCCCGGCCCAGTCGTCGAGCAGACTGAGCGGCTCGGCCTCGGGCGCTAGCGCCGGATCCTCCGGGACCCGCAGAGCCCGGAGCACGACCGCGACCACGACCCCGAGCTCGCACAGGCCGACGAGGATCACCCACAGCGCCGCGATCTGCCCGCCGGGATCGACGAACAAGCGGGCGTAGGCGCAAAAACAAAGCGCGACCGCGACCAGCATCAGCGCGACCCCGAGCAGCGCGGCGATCAGCGAGCGGCGCAAGAGCGCGCCGCCGAAGCCGACGCCGAACAGGCCCAGGGCCAGATACAGATAGTGCGTGATCGGCAACATCACGAGCTCGCAGTCTCGGTCTCGACGCCCGGCCCGAGCGTGAGCGGCTCCGCCCCCCGCTCGCCGACGAGGGTCAAGACCGCCGCGATCACGCTGCACAAGGCCAGCAGGCCGACGACCAGCGCGGGTACGAAGTGATCGACGCCGAGCTCGGCGAGCACCACGCTCCCGTCTCCGAACGCGGCCCCGGGCTCGAGCGGCGGACCGTGCTCGACGACCTGCCGCGACCCGGTCGCCAGCAACACCCACACGAAGCCCAGGAGGCCGAGCCCCGCGGGCAGCCAAAACCCTGGCGAGGCCCAGGCCGAGGCCCGCTCCACGCCGGGCCCCGAGCCGCTGCCGGCCCCCGCGCCGAGCTGGACCAGGGCCCCGAGCAAGGCCACGATCACCGCGCTCGCAAGCAGCACCAGCGCCGCGACCGTCGGCGCCCGCAGCTGCACGAGCGGCACGATCAGGGCCACCAGCGCGATCGCAAACGCCCCCAGCGAGCGCCTCGACTGCCGAGCCGAGACCGCGACCACAGCCGCGACCAGGGCGACGGCCGCCGACGCAAAGAAGCTAATGGTTGGCACACTCATCCGCGATCCGTACTGGCGACCGACCTGCCGCGTGCGGCCGTGCATGGCAGTGCGTGGCAGAGTTGCTGACGCCTGCGGGGGTCATCATAGATACCCAGCCCCCTTTAGGGGGCCACGCAGACGACTGCGTGCCACATACCAGCCCACCGAGGGAGGGAGCGAAGCGACCGACCGACCTGCCGCGCAGCGGCAGTGCGTGGCAGAGTTGCTG
>NZ_PVNK01000132.1 GCF_002994615.1 Enhygromyxa salina
GCGACCGACATGGAGGTGTTGCAGCAAGAGCCTTCTGCACGGCAGATGGAGAGGCGACGCCCCGAACTCGGACCTCCTCCAGGCCTGCGCGGACCCCAGCGGCCACGACCCAGCCTCATCAACGAGTCCGAGCTGCCCGGCGCGAAACCCGAGACGCCGCCCAGTACTTCGGAGCGGGGTCAGCGACCGCAAAGAGCAGAGCGCAACAAAGGCTGGAGGAGGTCCGAGTTCGGGGTATCGCCGTACGAAAAGTACCTTCGACGCCCAGGCGACCGACATGGAGGTGTTGCAGCAAGAGCCTTCTGCACGGCAGATGGAGAGGCGACGCCCCGAACTCGGACCTCCTCCAGGCCTGCGCGGACCCCAGCGGCCACGACCCAGCCTCATCAACGAGTAGTGAAACCCGAGACGCCGCTACTTCGGAGCGGGGTCAGCGACCGCAAAGAGCAGTCCTGCGCGGACCCCAGCGGCCACGACCCAGCCTCATCAACGAGTCCGAGCCGCCCGCCGCGAAACCCGGAGCAGACATCGGGCACGCAGGGTTCGACTCAGGACTGGTCGTCGAAGCCCAGGGTCCGGGCGGTCTTCGATGGGTCGACCTCGGCCGGCTCGGGGAAGGTGCCCAGGACCACGTCGCCGAGGTGTCGCGTGACACCCATCCAGTACGTCTCGTTCTTGAAGTGATGGAGCCGATGAAGCCGCCACTGGCGCCTGTACAGCCGCCCACGCGGCCGGTAGCTCGTGTGGGTCAGGAAGTGGATCCACTCGTAGTAGAGCATGATCGCGGCGGTCACCAGCATCGCCGTGGCCCACACGCCGGGGGTCGGCGCCAGCAGCCAAAACAAGGCCGCGCCCGCGAGCGAGCCGAGCACCATGATCGGCAGGGGCATCAGGACAAAGCGCAGATCCCAGGGGTCGCGGTGGTGGAGGCGATGCATCCGGGCCGCGTGGTAGTCCCAGCGCAGACCCAAGACCTTGCGCGGTCGGTGATGGAGGATGAACACGTGAATGATCCACTCACCGAAGGGGTGCAGGGCGAGGAGCAGGACGAGCGGGATCAGATCCTGCGCCCCCCAGTCACCCTGGCCGAGCAGGTAGGCGCGGTAGCCAAGCCAGCCGAGCAGGTGCGCGATCAAGACCTTGGGCTGGAGCTCGCGCAGCCAGATCGCAAACGCCCGCGCGAGGGTCAGGCCGCGCTCGCGCGCGTAGTTGGGCTTGGCTCCGATCATGGGCTCCCCTCGTTCAACTCGCCGAGCAGCTCGATCGCCGCGAGCACGCCCTGGCTGCCGCGCTCGACGATCGCGCGGGCGGTGGTGAAGGCGAGCTCGCCGTCGCGGCGCTCGATCGCGGCGACCAGCTGCGCGCACGCTTCGACCTGGCGCAGCTCGTCGGCGAGGGCGATGACCAGCGCCTCGCGGATCTGCTCGTAGGTGTGGCGCAGGGTGTTGAAGGCGAGGCGGTAGGCGATGTTGTCGGCGCCCGAGACCAGCAGCTCCCACAGCTCGAGCGACAGCAGCTGGAGGCGGTCGAGCTGCTCGGGCTCGCTGGCCTCGCGCATCTCGCCGACGATCTCGCGCAGGCGCTCGTGGAGCGCGGGCCCGGCCCGCAGCGCGCACAGCCGCGCGATGTCGGGGGCGAGGGCCGTCCGCATCTCCATGATCGAGCGCGCGACGTGGAGATCCGGCTGGCCCTGCGGCGTGAGCAGCAAGCGGGTGAGCAGATCGAGGCCCGCGGTTCGACGGTAGTCGAGGACCCTGGTCCCGCCGCCGTGGCGCTGCTCGATCAGCCCGGCCTGGGCCAGGCGCTTGAGCGCCTCGCGGAGGGCGCCGCGGTTGACGCCGAGCGCGGTCGAGAGCTCCCGCTCCGAAGGCAGGGGATCGCCGGGCTCGAGGCGCCTACTGAGGATCTGGTCGGCGAGCTGATCAAATACGGCGTCAGGCAGCGAGCTGCGGACGATCGGCTCCAGACCCAGTGTCATGTGTGACACGTATCACCAGATGATATGGTGGTCAAATGGTCTGACCACTCGGGTTGTGACGCACCGATCGCGTCATCGGAGCCAGCAGCGCCCGATCACTTCGCCGACAGGTACTCAGCGGCGCGCTCGACGTAGGCCCGCCACGAGAACGCGATCATCTCGCGGTCTTTGTCGCGGCATTCACGCATGACCCGCATCGGGTTGCCCGCGACCAGGGTCCCGGCCCGCACGACCTTGCCCGGCGGCACCAGCGTCCCGGCGGCGACCAGCGCCCCGGACTCGACCACCGCGTTGTCGAGCAGCACGGCGCCCATGCCGATCAGCGCCTCGTCGTGGACCGTGCACCCGTGCAGGATCACCGAGTGGCCAACCGTCACGCGATCGCCGACGACGGTGTGTGACAGGCCCTCGGTGCAGTGGATCACCGTGTTGTCTTGGATCGAGCTGCAGCTGCCGATCACGATCGGGCCGTCGTCCCCGCGCAGGGTGACGTTGGGCCACACGCTCGACTGGGCGCCGACGACCACGTCGCCGATCAGCACCGCCGCCGGGTGCACGAAGGCGCTCGGGTCGACGCGGGGCAGCTTGTTGGCGAAGGGCTCGAGCACGTTACAGCCCGGGGATCAGCTTGAGGTACCACGCCGCCACCGCGCCGC
>NZ_PVNK01000133.1 GCF_002994615.1 Enhygromyxa salina
ACGACCGCGACGATGAACACGATCAGCGCGACCATGACCTCGGCCATGGTGAAGCCGGCCTCGGACCCGCGCGATTTTCGTTCAGGTGTCCCCATCATGGCTCCGGGATCTCATCGAATTTGCGAATCAGCCCACCCGGGAACATCTCGATGATCGAGTAATAGACCTGGTCCGAGCTCGCGTCTTGAATGACCAGGGTCATGCCCGTATCGGGCAGCGGGTCGTCCTCGAGCGCGAAGCTGCCGTCGGGTTGAAACAGGATGCTCTTGGGTAGATCCGTGCCGCAGGCGACGGGCATCGCCGCGTCGTTGACCTCGCTCGGCGGCGAGATCCCGGGCTCCATGCCCGTGATGCAGGCCGCGTCGGCGATCAGCCCGCCGTCGACCCGGTCGCGGTAATTGCCCCACAGCAAGGTCCCGGTCCCGGGCACGGTCACGTCGGGCGGGGGGGCGTTGGGGTCGATCCAAAACACCTCGAGGCGATCTTCGGAGACCTCGACCCGAACGACGGTTTGATCGTCGATCGCTCGATTCCGAGCTTGGATCATCGTGCCGACCAGATCGTCGGTGAAGCGCAGATACGCGCCCTCCCACTGGTTGTTGCGCAGACCGACGAAGGCGATCGTGGCCACGATCGTGATCACCGCGAGCACGATCATGATCTCCGTGAGCGTGAAGCC
>NZ_PVNK01000134.1 GCF_002994615.1 Enhygromyxa salina
CCCCCTTTAGGGGGCCACGCAGATCACGGCGAAGCTCATCCCAGCCCACCGAGCGAGGGAGCGGAGCGAGCGAGCGACCGGCCGCTTGCGGCCGTGCGTGGCAGAGTCGCTGACGGCCGGGGGGGTCTAAACCAGCCAGCCCCCTTTAGGGGGCCACGCAGACCACGGCGAAGCTCACCCCAGCCCACCGAGCGAAGGAGCGAAGGAGCGGAGCGACGCAGCGACCGGCCGCTTGCGGCCGTGCGTGGCAGAGTTGCTGACGGCCGGGGGGGTCAAAACCAGCCAGCCCCCTTTAGGGGGCCACGCAGACCACGGCGAAGCTCACCCCAGCCCACCGAGCGAAGGAGCGGAGCGACGCAGCGACCGGCCGCTTGCGGCCGTGCGTGGCAGAGTTGCTGACGGCCGGGGGGTCAAAACCAGCCAGCCCCCTTTAGGGGGCCACGCAGATCACGGCGAAGCTCACCCCAGCCCACCGAGCGAAGGAGCGGAGCGACGCAGCGACCGGCCGCTTGCGGCCGTGCGTGGCAGAGTCGCTGACGGCCGGGGGGGTCAAAACCAGCCAGCCTTCCTAGCAGCCCGGGGTGCAATGCATCGTGTCGCCTCGCGCCGGAATTTTTGCCGAGGGCGCGAAGCCAAAACGCCGCTGTACCGGGCGTACTGCAAGTTTTGGCGACAAAGCCCTCGGCGAAAAGGC
>NZ_PVNK01000135.1 GCF_002994615.1 Enhygromyxa salina
CGGAATTTTTGCCGAGGGCGCGAAGCCAAAACGCCGCTGTACCGGGCGTACTGCAAGTTTTGGCGACAAAGCCCTCGGCGAAAAGGCCAAGCGAGGCGGCGCGAGGCATTGCACCCCGGGCTGCTAGATTAGAGCGGCGATCAGTTTGGGGTCGCGTCGTCAGCTGCGTCTGGGGCCGTTCCTGACCAGGAGAGAGGCCGAAGCGGTCTCGGGCATGCTGCGAGCGCCGAGCGACAACGGCAGGAGGGGGTCTGACACGCAGTGGTCTGGGCACGCGCTTGCCGTCGGGGCTGGCATCGGCGAGCATTCGGGCGAACCCACTGCTGCACGTCGCATGGAGAATTCATGACACGAGGACGCCTCTTTCGGATCCTCGGTCTCGGGCTCCCGCTCTTGCTCATCGCACCGCACGCCGTCACGGCGGGCGAGGTCGAGCAAGGGGCCGAGAAGCCTGACACCGAGCTCGCTATCGAGTACGAGCGCTACACGCTCGACAACGGCATGGAGGTCATCCTCCACCGCGACACGAGCGCGCCGCTGGTCGCGGTCAACATCTGGTACCACGTCGGCAGCGGCGACGAGGTCCCCGGCAAGTCCGGCTTCGCGCACCTGTTCGAGCACATGATGTTCCAGGGCGCCAAGCACATCGGCGAGGACGTCCACTTCGACATCCTCCGCGAGATCGGCGGGACCGGCGTCAACGGCACGACCAACAGCGATCGGACCAACTACTTCGAGACCGTGCCCAGCCACGAGCTCGAGACCGCGCTGTGGCTCGAGAGCGACCGCATGGGCTACATGCTCGATCTGCTCAACGAGGAGAGCCTCGCCAACCAGATCGACGTGGTCCGCAACGAGCGACGCCAGCGCTACGACAACGTGCCCTACGGGCGCGAGCGCTTCGCCGTGGCCGCGGCCCTGTACCCCGAGGGCCACCCCTATCGCTACCTGACGATCGGTCGCCACGAGAACCTCGAGGCCGCGAGCCTCGACGACGTCATCAGCTTCTTCGAGAAGTGGTACGTCCCGAGCAACGCGACCCTGGTCCTCGCTGGCGACCTCGAGATCGACGAGGCCAAGGCCCTGGTCGACAAATGGTTCGGCAGCTTCCCCAAGCTCGCCAAGCCCGAGCACGTGGTCGTGCCCGCGCCCGAGCTGGCCAAGACGGTCCGGACCGAGATCGACGACCCCTTCGCCCGGCTCGAGCGCATGCACTTCGTGTGGCACAGCCCGGCGATGCTCGCCGAGGACGACCTCGAGCTCGACGTCGTCGCGGCCGCGCTCGGCTCGAGCGGCTGGGGCCGGCTCAGCAAGCGCCTCGTCGACGACGAGAAGATCGCCCAGAGCGTGCGGGTCTACCAGGCCGGCAGCGGGTTCTCGGGCTCGTTCAGCATCATCGTGACCTTGTCCCCCGGCGACGGCGAGACCAAGCGAGCCCAGGCCGCCAAGGCGATCCAAGAAGAGGTCGACAAGCTCGTCGCCGAAGGCCCGACCAAGGACGAGCTCGCGCGCCACGTGATCAGCGTCGAGTCGAGCTTCGTGTGGGGCCTCGAGGAGCTCGGCGGGCGCGCCAACCAGCTGCAGTGGTTCAACCACTACACCGGCGACCCGAACTACACGGATCACTACCTCGAGCGCCTGCGCGGGATCACCCCGGCCGCGGTCAAGGCCGCCGCCGCCAAGTGGCTGACCAAGCCTCGCGCCGAGATCATCTCGATCCCGGCGCCGCCCGACGCCAAGTCAGACGCCAAGTCAGACGCCAAGAAAGGCCCCAAGTGATGCGCCGTCTCGATACGCCCCTCGCCAGCCTCGCCCTCGCGCTGCTCGTCGGCGCCGTCGCCTGCAAGCGAACGGAGGACAGCGTCGCCCCGGACACCCAAGACCCCGGCGACGAGGTCGTCGCCGCCGACGCGGTCGAGTGGCCCGACGAGCCCTTCCGCGCCGAGCGACCCACGCCCGGGCCGATCAAGGACGTCAAGATCCCGACGATCGAGACCTTCGAGCTCGACAACGGCTTGGAGGTGTTCCTGGTCCAGCAGCAGACCCTGCCGACGGTCCGGATGATGTTCGAGTGGGACCTCGGCGAGGTCAACGATCCCAAGGGCAAGACCGGGGTCGCGTCGGTCTGCGGCGATCTCATGGACGAGGCGACCCAAACCAAGGACAAGCCGACCTTCGCCGCGGCCCAGAGCGATCACGCCGTCAGCGTCCGGGTTCGCCCGGGCACCGAGTCGACCACGATCAGCGTCAGCGCGCTCCAGCGCGAGCTCGGAGCTGCGCTCGATCTCACCGCCGAGATGATCCTCGAGCCGGGCCTGCGCGAGGACGACTTCGCGCGCTTGCTCGAGCAAGAGAAGGCCTGGATCGAGCAGAGCAAGGGCTCGCCGAGCTCGATCGCCCGGCGGCTGTTCAGCTCGCTGGTCTGGGGCAGCAAGCACAAGTACGGCAAGATCGAGACCGACGCGAGCATCGACAAGATCAAGCTCGCCGACTGCAAGGCCTGGGTCCGCGAGCTCGAGCCCGACGGCGCCCGGCTGTGGGTCGTCGGCAAGATCACCCAAGACGAGCTGCGCGCCGAGCTCGACGCTCGGTTCAGCACCTGGAAGGGCAAGGCGCCCAAGCCGGTCAAGTTCAAGGCCGCCGCCCCAGCCAAGGGCACGATCTTCTTTGTCCACGTGCCCGGGTCCGCGCAGTCGCAGATCCTCCTCGGCCACCCCGGCCCGACCCGCGACGCCGCCGACTACGAGGCCACGCAGCTGATGGCGATGATCCTCGGCGGCTCGTTCTCGAGTCGGATCAACATGAACCTGCGCGAGGACAAGGGCTGGGCCTACGGCGCGCGCGGCGGGTTCTCGTACTCGCGCGGCGGGTCCTACTTCACCGCTGGGAGCTCGGTCCGGTCCGACGCGACCGGGCCGGCGCTGATCGAGATCGCCAAGGAGATCGAGCGGATGCGGACCAGCGACCCGAGCGCCGAGGAGCTCGACCGCGAGCAAGCGGGCGCGCTGCTGGCGATGCCAACCAAGTTCGCAAACGCGACCCGGACCCTGTTCTCGTTCCGCTCGCTGGCCTTCTACGGCCTCCCGCTCGACTGGCACCAGGGCCACCAAGAGCGCCTCCGCGCGCTCGACACGGCGGCGATCCGCGCGGCCGCCGAGACCCACCTCCAAGCCACCGACCACGTGGTCCTGGTCGTCGGCGACGGCGAGGTCGTGCTCGAGTCGCTCGACAAGATCGCCGAGGACGAGGTCTTCGGCGCCGGGGGGATCCAGTTCCTCGACACCGACGGCAACCCCGTCCCCCGGCCGAGCTTCGACGACGCCGGCTGACTCGCAAAGTGCACGCCGCCCGTGGGGGTCATGTACAGCCCGAGTACCGCGCGCTACGCGTCCCATGGACGCAGGAAACGAAGCGTCGAGCACGCGCCCCGAGCCCCCTTCTAGGGAGCGAAGGGAGCGAAGCGACCGACCGACCGACCGGCCGCTTGCGGCCGTGCGTGGCAAAGTGCACGACGGCCAGGGGGGTCATCGATAGCCCTGCTACCATCTGGTTGTGCCGCTCGAGTTGATCCTGGTCCTCGCCGCCATCGCCATGCTGCTCGGGCTCGCCGTGGGCACGATGATCCACGAGATCCTGGAGCAGCGGCGCCGCGAGCTCGAGGCGGAGCAGGCGACCGTGCGCGGGCGGGTCAAGGCGGGGCTGCGCAAGGGCGCCGAGCGGGTCGCCAAGGAGACGGCGAAGGCCTCGCGCAAGAGCGCCTGGTGGATGCTCCGGCGCCAGTTTCGGCGGGGGCGCGGCAAAGACGAAGACAAGGGCGAGTAGCCCCGGGCGCCAACCGAGCACCGCGTGCCCGAGGTCCGCTCTGACGATCGCAGCGGGCAGCTCGGAGTCGTTGAAGAGGCTGTGTCGTAGCTGTTGAGGGTCCGCGCAGGGCTGGAGGAGCTCCGAGTTCGGGGCGTCGCTCCAGCTTGTTTGCGCTCTGCTCGTTGCGGGGGGGGTGACCCCACGCCGGAGCGTTGGCTGCTAAGGCTGCTCGGACCGCTCGGGGCAGGTGCAGCTCCAGCTCGCGGGCAGCTCGGGGCAGGCGACCTCGGCCAGGAGACGGTGGCCGTGCTCGTTGGGGTGGATGTGATCGAAGCTCCGCAGCTCCTCGCGCAAGTACCAGCGGGGCAGCTCGGCGGCGCGCTGGGCCTGCTCGTCGAGGGCGAGCTCGCGGGTGGTCTCGTCGAGCTCGGCGTAGCGTTTTTGCCAGTGCTTCGACCGCTCGAGCTGCTCGCGCAGCTTGGCGATGTCGCGCAGCGGCGCGTTGGGATCGCGCAGGGGTGAGTCGTAGAGATCCACGCCGACGTCGGCGAGCTCGGCCGGGTCCCAGGGCGCGTCGGGGTCGTCGCGGACCTCGACGTAGCGACCGAGGGCCTCGCGCGGGCTCAGGCGGCCGAGCTCGAAGTCGACGATCTTCTGGGTGTCGGCCTTGTAGGCGAGGCCAGCGAGCCCCTTCCAGCGCCGCGAGTCGCTCTCGTCGCCCCACGGGGTCAAGGACAGGGCCACGACCTCGATCCCGCGCTGGTGAGCCGACAAGAACAGCTGCCGGATCTCCTTGTTGGTCTTCTCGGGCATCGCGACGCTGTTGAGGCCGCCCTGAAACACCAGCCAGTACTCGAAGTCTGGGTCGCGCAGGTTGACGTAGCCGTTGGCGACGAGCTGATCCATGAAACGGCGGCGCAGCTGGTAGGCGCCGTAGCCGGTCTTGGACAGGTTCTTGACCTCGATCGAGGCGCACCAGTTCTCGAAGTGCTGGGCGTAGGGGTCGCGCTGCCACGCGCCGACCGAGCCGGCGAGGACCACGACCTTGACGGGCTTGTCGGCGTTGCGAAAGCGCCAGGTCGGCGGGGGCTCGGGCTCCGGCTCGGGCTTGGGCTCGGCGTCGGCGGGAGGCTCCTCGGGCGGCGCGAGGGCGGTGGCCTGGTCGGCGGGGACAACGACCGCGCTCAACAGACCGAGGCCGAAGGCGCCGGCCAGGCGGCGCAGAGATCGGCGGCGAAGGGGGGGACCAAGAGACGAGGCAGACATCGAAACCCAGGCCTTCACTGGCTGATCTGGAACTCGGCGACCGCGAGGTCGGTGTCCTCCTCGCCCTCGGGGACGATGCGGACATGCCAAGCTCCGACGTACTCGGGCCTGATCCGAAGGTAGGCCCGCGTCTTGTAGGCGTGCAAGTTCTCTGGAATTCGCACCTTGCCGCGCCGGGTCACGGTCCCGTCCTTCTCCCAGATCACGCGCAGGGTGTCCTTCGCGCGAGGGTGGACCACGCGAACGCAGACGTTGACGAACTCGGTGTCGGCGATCGAGAAGCTGCGCATCGGATCCTCGCAGCCGTTGTTGTCTCGACCCTTGGCCATCGCGATCTCGTCGATGTGGATCCCGTTGCGTCCGATGCCGCCGAGCGGCGGGCCGTCGTGGATCGAGACCGGCAGCTTCGAGAAGGCCTTGGCGTTGTCTTCGGGGGTCCCCGGCGGGATCAGGCTTGGATGGCGCGGATCGTCGACTTCGGGCTTCTCTGGCGTCGGCGCTGGGATCGCCGGCTCGACGAGCTCCTCGCCGCCGGACTCGTCGCCCGTCTCGGTCGCGGCAGAATCGCGCTCGCGCTCGCGCTCGCGTATGGCCGCGGCCATGGGATCCCCCGCGTGGGTCTTGACCTCGGGCGGTCGTGGCTTGGGCCCGTCCGACTTGGTCGGCTTGTCGACGGGCGGCCTGTCCGGCCGGCTCTCCGCCGAGCTCTCGCCCTCGGCCCGGTCGGCGTTGCGTGAATTGTTGACGAACACGACCGCCAGGACGATCGCGGCGGCGACGCCGAGGATCAGCAGCAGGTTGCTCGAGCCGGGCTCCGGGTCGTCAGCGCGCGCCGCGACGGCGGGCGCGCGATCTTTGGGGGCCGGCTCATCCGCGCCTCGCGCCTCGTCTTCGGGCTCGTCGGCGTCTGCGCCCACTTCTTTGCCTGCGCGCTCCTCTTCCGAGCCGTCTGGCTCCGCGCTCGCGTCTTCGTCGGCGCGCTGTGCTTGCTCGGCGCTCGCCTCGCTGTCGGCGCGCTGTGATTTCTCCGCGCTCGCCTCGCTGTCCGCGCTCGCTTCGCTGTCCACGCGCGTTGCTTGCTCCGCGCTCGCCTCGCTGTCCGCGCTCGCTTCGCTGTCCGCGCGCTCGGCTTGCTCCGCGCTCGCCTTGTGCTTCGCGCTCACACCCTCGGCCTCACCAAACTCGCCCGAGGCCGAGGCGCCGCTGTCGGAGGTGCGGACCTTGGCAGGCGGCGAGGAGCTCGGGCGACTTGGTGCCGACGGCTTCGCGCCGCCGATCCCAGGCGGCGCAAAGGTCGGACCGCCGGAGCCCGAGCTGCCACCGAGGAGCGAGTCCCAGTTGGAGTCGAACAAGCCCTTGCCAGAGCCCGACGCGCCCGCGACCGGTGGCGGGCTGACTTTGGCCGGGTCAGCCGAGGACGCGTCTTCGGCGCCTTCGGACTCGCTCGGGGGGCTGGCTTCGGCCTTGGGCTTCGGCTCCGTGTCTTCGGCGCTCTCGGGCTTCGAGTCGTCGGACTCGCTCATCGCTCACCTCCGCGTGCGGGGCCAGTGGCGACGAGCGAGTGGGGGGGACGGATCGGCATCGCGAGACCTCGGACTCGCATGCTGCCCCACGCCCGACGCCCCGGGCAAGCCGCCCCCGGGCACTGGAACCCAAGCGAAGGCGCAGACCGCAACAGAACACCTGTGGACGGCGATCCGCGTGTTCGAGCTCGATCTGGGTCGAGTCTCTCGGCCCGCCTGGGAGGGACGCAGCTGACGACGCGACTCCAAACGGATCGCCCCTGTGATGTGAACCACTGCAAGGGTCGGCGACACAGCCCTCGACACAGAGGCCAAGCGAGACGGTTGCACCCCGGGCTGCTAGCAGCCCGGGGTGCTAGCAGCCCGGGGTGCAATGCATCGTGTCGCCTCGCGCCGGAATGTTCGCCGAGGGCGCGAAGCCAAAACGCCGCTGTACCGGGCGTACTGCAAGTTTTGGCGACAAAGCCCTCGGCGAAAAGGCCAAGCGAGGCGGCGCGAGGGATTGCACCCCGGGCTGCTAGGGAGCTCGGGTCCCGTCGTCGAACTCGATCTCGCTGACGACGACGGCGTAAAACAGCTCGCGCTCGGGCTCGACCGTGAACCCGTGGCTGCTGCCGTCGGGCATGGTCGCTAGCTGCCCGGGCCCGACCCGAGCGCCCGCGCTGTCGACGAAGGCGCCCTGAAGGACCAGGACCTGCTCGGCGCCGATGTGCCGGTGGTTGGGAAACTCCAGCCCCGCGGCGATCCGGACCAGGCCGGCGCTCGCCGAGCCGAGCGCCGGACCACCTTCGAGATCGAGGAACGCGGCCCCTGGAAACAGCGGCGTCCAGCCTTCGGTGCTCGCCAAGCGCCCGAGCAGTTCGCCCGCGCGAGCGCGACCGACGTCAAACAGCTCGGCGACCCGCGCGACGAGGGGCGCGAAGGGCTCCCGATGAAGATCTGCGAGCAGGCGCTCGCGCAGGCTCGCCGGAGGCACGACCGGCGCGGCGGTCAGCGCCACCATGCTCGCGCTCGCCTCGAGCTCCGCGCGCAGTTCGGCGTGCGCGTCCGGGTCGAGCTGCGCGAGCTCGTCGAGCTCGGCGGCGTCGAGGAGCCCGAGCGCGTCGAGGGCGAGCAAGGTCTCGAGCCTCGAGCTCACGCTGCGCCTCCGGGCTGCACCCCCGCCTCGGTCGCGTCCTTGGCGACGCCCCCCGCGACGCCGAGCATCCGCCGCAGGTGCAGCAAGCCCGCGGCGATCCGCGACTTGACCGTGCCGATCGGCGCGTGGGTCCGCTCGGCGATCTCGCGCGCGCTGAGGCCCTCGAAGTAGGCCAGCTCGATGCTCTCGCGCTGACGCGGGTCGAGGCGCTCGAGCGCCGCGATGACCAGGCGTTGATCGGGCACCCGCTGGGGATCATCGGCCTGCGCCTGGCCCATGCCCATGCCCGGCTCGCGTTTGCGCCGACGAAGCTGCTCGGCCCGGAGCCGATCCATCGCGCGGCTGCGCAGCCGGACCAAGAGCCAGGTCCGGACCGTGCCGCGCTGGCTCGCGTAGCTGTCGGCGTGCCGCCAGGCCTCGATGAACACGTCGTGGACCAGGTCTTCGGCCGCGGCCGGATCCCTCAACATCTGCCGCGCGACCCCGAGCATCAGCGGCGCGTAGCGGTCGTAGAGCGCCGCGTACGCGTCCACGCCCCCGCTCGCGGCCTCCGCGAGGAGCTCGTGGTCGAGGGGCTGAATGCGCTCGTTCAAGGTCCGGTCGAGGCCGCGGGGACCCGAGCGTACGTGAGACGCGCACCCCTGGTCAATCGCAGGGGTCAATCGAAGGCTGGGCCTCAGCTCTCGCCTGCGGGCGCGGCTTCTTCTTCTTCGTCTTCTTCGGTGCGCCGATCCGCGCAGATCTTCCCGGTGTCGGCGTCGAGGGTCTTGATCTGCTTGGCGGCCTGGGTCTTGTAGCGCGCAGGCGCCTCCGACCCGTCCTTCACGATCGCGTTGAAGTAGGCCAGCGACTTGTCGCACTGCCCGAGCTTGGCGAAGGCGAGGCCGGAGTAATAGACGGCGTCGTGGATGACCGCGCTGTCGGGCGCGTTTTGAACCAGCCAGTAGAATTCACCGAGGGCGCTACGGTAGTCCCGCTCCGAGAACAGGGTCTGGCCGATCTTGAACCGAACCTCGGCCTCTTTGGCGTCGCTGGGGTAGCGCGAGAGGTAGGTTCGAAACAGCCGCCGCGCCCGACCATAATCTTTGGACTCGAGCGCGCGCTCGGCCGCACTGAGCAGGTCGGTCTTGCCCTCGGGGATGTCGGTCTCGGCGTTGAGCTTGCTCTCGACCTTGGTCAGGCGCTCGTCGAGCTCGGTCCGGGAGTCCGCGACGTTCTGGCTCAGGGCCGCGAGCTCGTTGAGGCTGTCTTCGGCCGTCCCACGGACGTCACTCAGATCGAACTCGAGGTTGTCGACCCGGACCCCGATCGAGGCCTGGTTCGAGCGCAAGATCTTCTCGGCCGCCGCGAGCTGCTCCTCGACCAGCGCCATCTGCTCCTGGGCCTGCGTCAGCGTCTCCACGAGCTCGGTGTCACGCTCCGCGACCTTCTTGCGCAGCGTCATCACCTCACTCGCGAGCTCGTCGTGCTCGGACTTCATGGTGATGCAAGCCGACAGCGGCACAGTCAGCAGCAAAGAGACAAGGATGCTCGAGTTTCGACGCATGCTCAGAAGTCGCGGCATGTCCCTCATGATCGCACAACCTGACTCAGGAACTCTCCCAACACCAGCCCGCCCCCCCCGACCGCAAATTTTGTCGCCCGAAACAAGGACGGCGCCACCCCCGAACCGAGATGGCGCCCCCCCGCCAGAAACAAGATGGCCACCCCAGAAACAAGATGGCGCCCACCCCAGAAACAAGATGGCGCCACCCCAGAAACAAGATGGCGCCACCCCAGAAACCAGATGGCGCCACCCCAGAAACAAGATGGCGCCACCCCAGAAACAAGATGGCGCCACCCCAGAAATGAAACCAGCCCCCCTCTGGGGGGCCACGCATCCGGTTGCGAAGCTCATACCAGCCCACCGAGCGGGGGAGCGAAGCGAGCCCGCGACCGGCCGCGAAGCGGCCGTGCGTGGCAGAGTTGCTGACGCCTGTGGGGGGCCTAAAAGAACCCCCTACTGCCAGATGAACTCGACGCGGCGGTCGTCGGCGTAGGACTGCTCGTCGCTGCCGCGGGCCTCGAGGCTGCCCTTGGAGATCACCTGCATGTTCTCGGGCGGGACGCCGAGATCGACGAGGAACTTCTTGACGCCCTGGCCGCGGCGATCCGTGAGCAGGATGTTGTACTCCTCGGTGCCGCGCGGGTCGGCGTGGGCCTCGAGGTAGACGAGGCGGCCCTGATCCGCGATGCACTGGGCGGCGGCCTGGAGGTTGGCCTCGGTCTCGGGCGTCAGCTTGGGGCTGTCGAAGCCGAAGAACACGGCCTGCAGCTCGCACAGGACTTCGCCGTCGCCGCTGTAGTCGCCGGAGAAGATGCACATCCCGCCGTCGCAGATCTCATCGATCGCGCAGTCGTCGTCGACGGTGCAAGAGCCGGGCGCGCCGGGCATGCCGTCGGAGCACAGGCCGGTGCCGAGATCGCAGGTCCCGGTCGGGCAGTCCATGTCTTGGGTGCAGAAGTTACAGGCGCCGGCCTGGCAGACGAGGCCACCGGTGCAGTCGAGGCTGCTGGTGCAGGGCGAGCCCTGGCCCGAGCCGTCGGCGATCGCCTCGGACGGGTCGACGCAGCGGAACTCGTAGCAGAGGTAGTCTTCGCCGTTGGGACCCCTGCCTGCGCACTCGCTGTTCTCAACGCAGTTTTGGCAGGTCCCGTCGACGCACTTCTCGTCCATCTCTTGGTTGCAGTGCTTGTTCTTCTTACACGCGGGGTACTCGGGCTTCTTGCAGCCGGTCGTCGACATGGCAGTCAGACCGAGCGCGAATAGCCCGAGGAAGGAGAGGCGAGAGAGTCGAGCGGAGAGGGAACGCTTCGGCATCGGGAGCTCCGGGGGGCACGGCTGCCATGATGCGGCGGCCGAGTTCGCAGAAGGATTATCCGCCGGTCGATACGGTGTCAACCGCGCAGACTCGTGGCGTACAGACGGATCTCATACAGAGCCCCATCTACACTCACGCTCTGGCTATGCGCGGGTTCGTTGGCCTGTCCGTGGGTCTCGACGATGTCGGCGCGGGCCGCAGCGAGCGCATCCGGTCCGAGCTCCGGGCGGGGCGCGAGCGACAGGCGGTGGAGCAAGTAGTCCGTCCAGGTCAGCTCCTCGAAGCGCGCTTCACGAACGAAGAGATCGTATTCGAGCTCGATCGCGTCACCAGCGTGGTGGCGGGCGACGAGCTCGAGCTCGAAGGCGTGGCTGCCCTTCGGGGTCGCGATGACCTCCGAGAAGATCATGTGCTGGCCGTCGGCGACGACGAGCTCGCGCCGCGGCACGACGACCTCGCCGGACTCGCTCGCGATCTCGAGGCCGACCTCGACCGGCCACAGCGCCTCGCTGCGATCGCTGAACAGCGGGACCGAGAGGCTGTCGCCGGCCGCCGCGACGCTCACGTCTGCGAGCGCAGTCGAGGCGACGAGGCCGGCGAGCACGAGGGCGAGACGGGAGGCTTTGTGTCGGTGGGCCATGGATCTCGGATCCAACGTTTTGACCTTCAACCCAAATTTCGAGCGACGCCCCCGACGCGCTCGGTGATCGGCGAAAAATTTGTGGGCTGACTTCGTCGTCTCCTGGCTCGAGGCTGCGCGCCCGAGACCCGCGCTTTGATAGAGTCCATGACCGAGTGAAGCGCTGCGCTACGGATGACCCGCGCCGATGGCCGACGATCCTGCTCGGTCTCGCCGCGCTCGGGCTCGCGGCCGCAGGCGCGTGGAATTGGTCGCTCGCGCCCCGCCGGGCCGCGGCGCGCGAGGCCGCGGCCCCGAAGCTCGTCGCGGCCCGGGACAGCGCCCGCGCGCTCGCGGCCTCGCGCGGGCTCGCGCTGCGCTTCGACGACGCCCGCGCCGAGCTCCGCTTCGAGGCGCCCCGCGACTGCGTCGAGGTCTACCGCGTGCGCGTCGACGAGCACTTCCGCGACGCCAGCGTCGCGACCTTCGTGGGCCGCGACGAGGAGCACTCGACCTGGCTGCTCGCGCTCGCGCCACGAGCGGGCGGGCGGGCGCGGGGGCTCGCCGCCGTCGAGGGCCTGCTGATCTCGCTTTCGTCCCCGGACGAGCACGAGCGTCGGCGGCAGCTGTGGTGGTCGGCGAGCGCGATCGGACCCGCGGCCCCGGACTTCGCCTGCCGCCGCCGAAGCTGGGATCCCCTCGAAGACGCGCTCGCGCTGGGCTGGCCTGCGCTCCCGGGTCGCAGCGCGCGGGTCGGCGAGGCCTGGCAGGGGGCCGCGGTCGAGGGCCGCTGCCACGAGACCACCTGCGTCGACGATCAGGGGCGCTTCCCCCACGACCGGCCGTGCCGCGCCCGCGCCTGGCGCGAGCAGCTCGCGGGCGCAGGCGAGGGGCTCGCGCTGATCCGGTCCGACTGGGACGACGGGCACGATCCCGAGCGACCCGAGATCGGGATCCTCACGTCGCGTGAGCTGGTCCTCGACGAGGGCCGGCCGCTCCATGTCCGCGCGACGGTCGACCACCGCTGGTCGGGGGTGCGGCGCGAGCTCGAGCTCGAGCGCCTCGACGACTGTGGAGCTCGCACCCTCGCCAGTGAAGACGATGCCCCGGCCGTCGCGCGAATTCGTGCGAGGCTCTCGCCGCCGTGACGGCGCCGCCCACGGAGCCCCGTCGGAGCCCCGCGAAGACGCGCCTATCACGCAGCTCGCGTCGGGCTCCCTTCGGCGGATAAAAGCCACTCACGCACGCGTAGAGCGACCATGGACAAGCTCGAGATCATCGGAACCCCCCCTGGCGCGCCTGGCACGGGGCTCGTGGGACGACTCCCGATCCGCGGGGCCAAGAACGCGGCGCTGCCGATCCAGTGCGCGGCGCTGCTGGCCTCGACGGCAACTCGGCTGCGCCACGTGCCCAAGCTGACCGACGTCTCGACCATGAACCGGCTGCTGCGCGGGCTCGGCTGCGAGGTCGAGGTCGAGCAGGGCAGCGACGGCCGCACGGTCGAGATCGATCCGAGCGCCGTGGCCGAGGGCGCGCTCGAAGCGTCCTACGAGCTGGTCAAGACCATGCGGGCCTCGGTCACGGTCATGGGCCCGCTCCTGGCTCGCTACGGTCGGGCGAGGGTCTCGCTGCCCGGCGGCTGCGCGATCGGGGCCCGGCCGATCGACCAGCACCTCAAGGGCCTCCAGGCGCTGGGCGCCGAGGTCACGATCGAGCATGGCTACGTCGATCTCGCGGCCCCGCGCCTGCATGGTGGGCGCTTTCAGTTCGACCGAGTCACCGTCGGCGGGACCCAAAACGTGATGATGGCCGCGGCCCTGGCCAGGGGCCAGACCACGCTCGAGAACGTCGCGCGCGAGCCCGAGGTCGAGGAGCTGGCGCTGTTCCTCAACAAGATGGGCGCGCGGATCTCGGGCGCGGGGACGGCGACGATCGAGATCGAGGGCGTCGACGAGCTCAGCGGGATCGATCACGCGATCTTGCCCGACCGCATCGAGGCCGGGACCTTCGCGGTCGCCGCGGCGATCACCCGCGGCGACGTCCTGCTCGAGCACGCGCCGGTCGATCACATGCACGCGGTCATCGACAAGCTGCTCGAGGCCGGGGTCGAGTGCACGGTCGAGCCTGGGGGTCTGCGCGTGGTCGGGCCCGAGCGCCTGCGCCCGATCGACGTGATCACCCAGCCCCACCCGGGCTTCCCGACCGACATGCAGGCCCAGATCATGGTCCTCGCGGCGATGGCCGACGGTGCCAGCGTGATCCGCGAGACGATCTTCGAGAACCGCTTCATGCACGTGCCCGAGCTCAACCGGCTCGGCGCCGACATCGTGGTCGACGGCAACTCCGCGGTCGTCCGCGGGCCCACGGACTTCTCTGGGACCACGGTCATGGCCACGGATCTGCGGGCCAGCGCGTCGCTGGTCCTGGCCGGGCTCGTCGGCAAGGGCACGACCGAGATCCGCCGCGTCTACCACATCGATCGCGGCTACGAGGCGATCGAAGAGCGGCTGTGTCCCCTCGGCGCGCGGATGTCGAGGTATCATGGCGGCGGTGCCTGAACCCCTGACCTTCGCGCTGCCCAAGGGCCGGATCCTCGACTCGGCGATGCCGCTGCTCGCCGCGGCCGGGCTCGACATCCGCGCGGCGCTCGACGAGGCCGGGCGCAAGCTCTTGTTCGAGCTGCCGAGCGGCGAGCGGATCCTTTTGGTCAAGCCGGTCGACGTCCCGACCTACGTCGAGCACGGCATCGCCGACTTCGGCATCGCCGGGCTCGACACCCTGCTCGAGCAGGGCCGCGACCTCTACGAGCCGGTCGACCTCGGCATCGGCCGCTGCCGGCTCGCGGTCGCCGAGCCCTGCGACCGACCCGAGCACCTGCGAGGGCTGCGACGCGGGATGAACCTGCGCGTGGCGACCAAGTACCCGCGCTGCGCCCTGCGTCACTACCGAGTCCGCGGCATCCAGCCGGAGATCATCCCGCTCTACGGCTCGGTCGAGCTCGGGCCGATCACCGGCCTCGCCGACCAGATCGTCGATCTGGTCGAGAGCGGCGAGACCCTGCGCCAAAACGCGCTCGTCGAGGTCGAGACCATCTTCGAGGTCAGCAGCCGGTTGATCGTCAACGCCGCCAGCTTGCGCTTGAAACAGCCGGCCGTCTCGCAGACCATCGCTGGCCTGCGGCGGGCGGTCGAAGCCGCGAGCCGGCCCCGGCTCCAGCCCCAGAAAGTAGCGTGCACGTGAGTTTGTTCGGGCGCAACAAGAACAAAGGCAAGCCGCCGCCAGGCGAACCCCCCGCCAAGCTCGTCGAGCGAGCGTTCAACGATCTGCGCGTCCACGTGCGCCTGCAAGAGCAGGACATCGCGGTCAGCGAGGACTTCCACGCCCAGCTCCACGCGTCGATGCCCGAGCTCGTGCCCTACGGCTCCAACCAGTACGCGGCGGTCCGCGCGGTCCTCGACTGGGATCACCAGATCCCCAACGAGTACATGCTGCTGCGCATCTACACCGCCTACAGCCGCCACGAGGCGCGCCTGCTCGACACCCAGATCCGCGCCCGCGACCAGGCCATCACGAGCGACAACGTCTACCCCGAGTTCGACCTGCCCGACTACGGCGACCTCGACGCGAGCGAGACCTACATCGCCGTGCTCCGCCCGGGCAGCGCCGACTTCGAGGAGTTCCGCTTCTTCAGCGACTGGCGCAAGGAGGTCCGCCCGCCGGTCGCCCGGGCCGCGCTGTCGGCGGTCAAGCAGCTCGAGAGCTACCAGGAGGCCTACCGGACCCGGCAAAACGACGCCCTGGGCTCCGCGGTCGTCGTCGGCTGGGTCCCCCCTTGCCTGGCCAAGTCGACGGCGTGGGCGGTGGAGATCTGGCTCGTCGTCGAGTTCGACGGCCAGATCGGCAAGGCCAAGGTGTTCATGGTCGACTCCGAGAGCCTCGTGGTGACCCGCGAATACCTGACCGAAGTCCACGTCCCCTGAGCCCAAGCGTCAGGGCGGGGGGGCGTCACAGCCGGCCGCGAGCGGCCGGCTTTCACTGCGGCAGGCGTCAGCAGGCCTTGCGCCGAGTTCGGAGGGCGCCAGCGAGGAGCAGGATACCGAGGCCGGTCGCGCCGATGTCGGTCGCGCCGCCAGCAGTGACGCTGCAGCCCTTCTTCGTGTCCGGGGTCTCGGTGATCTCGGGCGGGCCTTGCTCGCCGCCGTCTGCGTCCTCGGCCGCTCCCTCGTCCTCGTCCTCGTCCTCGTACTCGTCTTCGCCCTCGTCGTCCTCGCCCTCGGCCTCTTCGTCGGCGCCCTCTTCCTCTTCGTCGGCGCCCTCGACCTCGCGACCGGTGTCGATCAGCTTGACCTTGCCCTTGGCCAGGATCAGGTCGCGCTTGCCGTTGTTTTGGACGATCTGGACGCGGTACTCGCGGTCCTTGTTGAAGCCGATGTTGGCCTCGAGGGTGATCACGGAGGTGTAGAGGCGCGAGCCAGAGTAGTCGGCGTCTTCGTGGCGGTAGACGATGTACTCGTTGCCCTGGACGGTCTGATAGAACTCGACGTAGACGGGGCCCGCGGCGGCGTGCTTGCCCATGCGGGCGTGGAGCTTGAGCTCCCAGTCTTCCTCGCTGGGGATCCGGTCCACCTCACTGGTCCGGGACGCCTCGCCCTCGGCGGTGAGCTTGCCCTTGTCGTCGGTCTCGAGTGAGTCGGCGCCGGTTCCGAACCAGATCTCATCGGACTGAGGGCCGGCCAGCGCCTCGCTCGGGGTCAACCCCACGGCGAGTCCCGCGGTGGCGGCGGCGACGGTGACGGTGGCGGAGATCAGGATGTGGCGCAAGAAAGGTCGCATGGTCTTGTCTCGTTGCGGGCGAGCGTATACCACGATCGGCGGTCCATCACGCTCAACGCTCGACCAGGACCTCGGCCAGGGGCTTGCGCGCGAGGTCGGGCACCCGGCAGTCCGCGCTCGGGTAGCCGACCGGCAAGAGCATGAACGCGCGCTCGTTCTTGGGCCGCGCGAGGATCTTGGCCAGGAAGTTCATCGGGCTCGGGGTGTGGGTCAAGGTCGCCAACCCGGCGTTGTGGAGGGCCGCGATCAACATGCCCAGGGCGATCCCGCAGCTCTCCTGAACGTAGTAGTTCTTGGACCGTGAGCCGTCGGGCCCGAGCTCGTAGTCGACGCGAAACATCACGATGATCGCCGGCACGTAGTCGAGGTAGGGCTTGTGCGCGTCGGTCCCGAGCGGCGCGAGGGCAGCGCGCCACTCGTCGCTGAGCCGGTGCGCGTAGGTCTCGCGCTCCTCGGCCTCGGCCGCGACCCGGATCTCGTGCTTGATCTTCGGGTCCGTGACCATCACGAAGCGCCACGGCTGCTTGTGGGCGCCGCTCGGCGCGGTGCTGGCCGTGCGGATCGCCTCGCGGACGACGTCGAGATCGATCGGGTCGGCGCTGAACTGGCGGACGCTCCGGCGCCGATCCATCAGCTCGTAGTAGGCGCGGGCACGCTCGCGCATCTGGGCCTCGGGCAGGCGGGTGAAGCTCAGCGGGATCGTCGGGTGCTCGCTCACAGGCCTGACAATGACCCGAAGCGGGGCGCGGTGGTGGGCCCCGGCTGTGAGTCTGCTCGCCGACCTGCCCGGCGGCCGGGCGCGCGCTCCGGTCGCCCTCCACCCGAGCCGGCCTTCACAGACCCTCCCCGGCGGGCCACCACAGCCAGCCAAATCCCCTGGGCTCATTGATGTTTCGTCGCTTCCAGAGGACTAGGTACTCTGGGCTCGATGGTCGACACCGAAGCGGAGCAAGAGGGCCCCCGCGCCTCGCACAAGATCCGTCGCGCCACGGTCCTCGGCGGATTCTGGGACGGCCTCGAGATCGACTTCGCCGCCGGGCTCAACTGCATCATCGGCGCGCGCGGCACGGGCAAAACCACGATCCTCGAGCTGTGTCGCTACTGCCTCGGTCAGGTCCAGAGCACCGACACCTCGCGCCAGCATCAGCTGACCAAGCTGATCAAGGCCAACCTCGACCGCGGCACCGTCGAGGTCACGATCGAGACCCGCGACGGCATGAAGTACCGGGTCGCCCGGGGCAGCTCCGGCGATCCCGAGATCACCGACGAGCGCGGCTCGCCGGTCGAGGTCTCGCTCTCGCGCGGGCAGGTGTTCGCGGCCGACTTCTACAGCCAGCACCAGATCGAGGACATCGCGATCAGCCCCCGAGCCCAGCTCGAGGTCATCGATCAGTTCGTCGCCGACGAGATCGCCGAGCTCGACCCGACCCGCCGCGACCTGCTCTCGCAGCTCGAGAAGAACAGCGCCGACATCCACCAGCTCAACCAGGCGATCGCCGACCGCGAGGAGATGCTCGGCGAGATCCCCGAGATCAAAAAGCGCATCGAGGCCCTCGACGTCGGCGGCGAGCAAGCCGAAGACATCAACCGCGAGGTCGCGCTCAAGGGCGCGCGCGACCAGGAAAAGCGCATGATCAAGCGGGCCGACGAGACCCTGGCCGGGGTCGTCGATCAGCTCGAGACCCTGACCCGGACCGTGCGCGGCTTCGACCGCCTCGTCGAGACCAACGAGGGCGAGAACAGCAAGCTGTTCGAGCGCCTCCACATGGTCCTCGAGGCCGCGGGCAACGACGTCGTCGGGGCCCTGTCGAGCGCGCGCAAATTCGTCGAGGACGCGCGCGCGAGCGTCGAGGAGCTCGACCGCGAGCTCGGCGAGTCCCACACCGGCCAGGAGCAGCGCTACACCGAGCTGCTCCGGGCCCACCAGGACGCCCAGGCCCAGGCCCGCGAGGGCGCGCGGCTCCAGACCCGGCTCAACGAGCTGCTCGAGCAGCGGCGCTCGATCGAGCGCCGCCGCAAGGAGCTCAACGAGCTGACCAAAAAGCGCGGCGAGCTGCTCGACAAGCTCTCGGAGCTCCACGACAAGGTCTTCGCCCTCCGCCAGCGGACCGCGCGCGAGATCTCGACCCGGCTCCAGCCCGACATCCGCGTGAGCATCATGCAGTTCGGCGAGCGGACCGACTACGCCGACCGCCTCCGCGAGGCCCTCAAGGGCCAGGGTCGCCACTACAGCGGGCTCGTCGCCCGGATCGAGCAGAACATGCCCCCGCGCGAGCTCGTCCGCCTCGCCGAGCGCTCGGCGGTGTCCGAGCTCGCGACGACCCTCGAGATCCGCGACGAGCAGGCCGACTGGCTGATCGACCGGCTGCGCGCGGCCGAGGACGGCAAGCTGCTCCTCGACCTCGAGGCCCTGCAGCTCGAGGATCGACCCAAGATCGAGCTGTGCGACGGCGGCACCTACAAGGACGCCTCGACCCTCAGCACCGGGCAAAAGTGCACGACGATCCTGCCGATCTTGCTGCTCGACAGCGACCGCCCGCTGCTCATCGATCAGCCCGAGGACAACCTCGACAACGCGTTCATCTACGAGACCGTCGTGCGCAACATCGGCGAGGTCAAAGCTCGCCGCCAGCTGATCTTCGTGACCCACAACCCCAACATCCCCGTGCTCGGTGACGCCGAGCAGGTGTTCGTGACCGAGTCCGACGGTCAGCGCGGGCGCCTGCGCGCGTCCGGCAACGTCGACGAGGTCAAGTTCGAGATCGAGAAGATCCTCGAGGGCGGCGCCGAGGCGTTCTTGGAGCGCAAGCGCAGGTACGGGCACTGAAGCTCATGAGCGCCCGTCCAGCCAAGCGCAAGACCAAGACCAAGTCGAGGGCTCGCGCGCGTCGCAAGCCTGCGCAGGTCAAGCCCACGGACGCGGCCCCGGCCCCGGGCCCGGTCAGGGGCGAAGACCCGAGCCCGCTCGCGGCCAAGGCCGCGCGCCCGCTCGACGAGCGCCCGTGGAAAGAGCGGCGGGTCGCCGTCGAGTCGATGCTCGACGAGCTCCAGACCCACCCCTCGGCCCAGCGCGTGCGGGCGATCGCCGAGCAGCTCGCGCTCAGCAGCGCCGATCCCAAGTGGGAGGTCCGCCACTCCGTCGCCCGCGCCCTCGCTTACCTCGAGCACCCCGACTACGCCACGATCGCCGCCCGCCTCGACACCGACGCCAACAGCTTCGTGGCCCGAGCCGCGCGCGCGTCGGCGGCCAAGCGGCGCGAGCTCGACCTCGCCTACCAGGCCAAGTCCGACGAGATCGACGAGGTCTCGCTCGAGCTCCACAAGCTGCGCGAGGCCCACGGTGAGCGGGTCGCGACGGCCGCCGAGCGGATCGCCGAGCACAAGTTCCGGCTCCTGACCAACGAGACCACCCACGAGATGCGGACCGTGGTCGCGAGCTTGCTCGACGCCCTGACCAAGCTCGACGCGAGCCTCGAGCAGAGCCCGACGAGCAAGAAGGTCTACGAGCGGACGCTCCGGATCGCGCGCGAGCGCACGAGCTTCTTGCAGCTGATGCTCGACGACACCAAGCGCCTCGTCGACGAGCCCAAGCTCGAGCGCGAGGACGTCGCCGTCGTCGAGCTGCTCGACAAGGTCGCCGAGATCGTCCGCGACGCCCTCGACATCCCCGCCAGCGTCGGCTTCGAGGTCGAGGCCGCGATCGCGCCCGGGACCAACATCCACGTGCCCCGGGTGCGCCTGATCCAGGCCCTGTCGAGCCTGGCCAAGAACGCGATCGAGGCGGTCGAGGGCGAGGGCCACGTCACGCTCGAGGCGACCAGCCCACGCCGCGGCTGGGTCACCCTCAGCGTCGCCGACGACGGCTACGGCATGGGCCCCGAGGACATCCGCCAGGCCCTGCTGCCGATGGTGTCGAGCAAGAAAGACGACCGCCACACGGGCGTCGGGCTGCCGCTGGCCAAGAAGATCATCGAGCGCGAGTGCCGCGGCGTGTTCGGGATCGACAGCGAGCCAGAGACCGGGACCACGGTGACCTGTCTGCTGCCGACGACCGACGACTGAATCCCTGATCTGAGCGGGATCAACGGCGCCCGAGCGCGCCCCTATACTGGGGCAGATGTCGCGGACAAAGAACGTGGCGCTCGTCGTCGAGGATGACCCAACCCTGCTCGACCTCATCACCGAGACCATCGAGTCGCTCGGCCATGAGGTCCGATCGGCCAGCTCCCAAGAGGACGCGCTGAGCCTGGTCGAGGACACGATGTTCGACTACGTGCTCTTGGATCTGAAGATCCCCTTGCGCGAGGGTCGACTGCCCCGGCTCGAGATCGGCTTCACCTTGCTCGAGCGGATCGTGTCGCTGCCCGACGCCCGCCGGCCCGGCGTGATCGTCATGACCGCCCACGGCGACGACCACGAGTACTGCCGCCGGGCGCTGCGCGACGGCGCCGACGACTTCATCAAGAAGCCCTTCGACAGCGGCAAGGAGTCGCCCGAGACCGCGATCAAGAAGCTGCTGAGCCGGCGGTCCGAAGAGCGCTACGAGGCCGTCGAGCTCCCCGGGCTCGCGGCGGGCGAGGGTCGCGGCCGCCCGGCATCCCGCGAGCTCTCGGTCGACCAGGGCCCCCCGGCGATCCACCTCGTCGGCACCTACGACCGCCGCCGCTGCAACCTCGAGGTCAACGGCAAGGAGCTGCTCTTGTCCGAGCAGCGCTTCCGCCTGTTCGCGCGCCTCGCCGTCCACGCCAAGCGCTCGCCCGGCCAGCACCTGTCGCTGCTCGATGTCCCGGAGATCCAAAGCGGCACCCGCCAGGCCCTCAACCGCCTGCGCAAGGATCTCGAGGCCCAGGTGCCCGGGTTTTGGGATCGCTGGATCCGCAACGACGGCCACGGCAGCTACTGCCTGCAGATCCCCGGCGACTCGATCACCTACGACGCCGACTCGATGGCTGCCCACCCCGAGCTGCTCACGATCTTGCGGACCTGAGGCCGCCGCTCGGGACCCCCACCCCGAGGACCTCGGCGTCCCCGGCGGACGCGAGCGTCGCTGACGACGCCCGCGTCAGCTGTGGCCGCCGTGACCAGGCTTTCGCGCAAGCCTGGGCGAAACCCAAAACCGGGACACACTGCCAGCGCAAAGACATGGCCGCAGACGTACAGGTGGGCGACGTCGTGCTCGGGTCGTTTCGACTCCTTCGCCAGCTCGGCGCCGGGAGCTTCGCCACGGCTTACCTCGCCGAACAGCTGGGCACGGACCGCAAGGCCGTCGTCAAGGTCCCGCACCTGAAGCTGCTCGAGGGCAGCCGGGCCGCGGAGGTCCGCCGTCGCTTCGAGATCGAGGCCCGCGCCGCGACCCGAGCGACGCACCCCAACCTCGTCACGATCTTCACTGTTGGCACGATCGGCGGCACGGTCGGCGACGCGGCCGGCGACGCGGCCGGCGACGCGGTCAGCGACGCGGTCGGCGGCACGGTCGGCGACGCGGTCGGCGGCACGATCGCCGACGCGCTCGCCGACGACGTCCCGGCGATGGCCATGGAGTATGTCGAGGGCGAGGAGCTCGCGCAGCGACTCTCGCGGCGGGCGCCGCTGCCTCTCGACGAGCTCCGTGCCCTCGGCGAGCAGCTCGGCGAGGCCCTCGCCGCGCTGCACGAGGCCGGGGTCGTCCACCGCGACCTGTCCCCGAGCAACGTGATCGTGCGCGAGTCGAGGGCCGGCCTGTTTGCCAAGGTCCTCGACTTCGGCGTCGCCAAGATGCTCGACGCGCCAACGAAGACGCTCGGGCCGATGGGCACGCCGGGCTACCTCGCGCCCGAGCAGCTCGTCGGCAAGGTGACCCCGCGCTCCGATATCTACAGCCTCGGGGCGATCTTGTGGTGGGCCCTGACTGGCCACCCCCAGCTCGACGACTACCACGACGGCGGCCTCGCCCGGCGGGTCGGCTCGACCAAGGGGCCCGATCCACTCGAGCTCAGGCCCGACGCGCCCTCGGCCGTCGCCGCGATCATCTCGCGCATGTTGGTCCCCGACGCCCGCCTTCGCCCCACGGTCCACGAGTTTCTCCCGGCGTGGCGGCGCGCGTTCGAAGAGCTCACGGCGGACAGCCACGGTCCGCAGCCGCAGCCGCAGCCGCAGCCGCAGCCGCAGCCGAGCTGGGCGCGAGCGCCGACCCAAGCCCACACCGCCCCGGTTGCGATCGTGACCTCCAACCCGGTGCTGCGCGCGCTCGTGGCCGGGTACCTCGCCAACACGGTCGAGGTCGTGAGCTGCGATGTCCTCGAGCTGATCCAAGCTCCGCCGGGCACCTTCGCGGTCGCCGTCGTCGACGCCGGCCTCGCCAAGATCGACGCGAGCGCGGCCATTTCCGTGTTGCGCGAGCGCCATGAAGGCTTGCACATCATCGTCATCGGCGGGGCCGACCACGCCGCGACCGACTGGCGGGCCCGCGGCGCGCGTGCGTTCATCCTCATCCCCGCCGGCCTCGGACAGCTCGGCGAGCGGGTCGCCGGGGCGCTCGGGCGCTCACCGACGACCGCGAGCCCGAGCACCGGTCGGCTGTCCGAGGAGGTCGTCGGCAGCCTGCGCATCGACGCGCCCCGCGAGCTGCTCGCGAGCCTCGACTGCCTCGTCGGTCGCGTCCCGCAGTGGCTCGCCGAGCTCCACGTCGCGCTCGAGTCCGCCGACTGCCGCAGCGTGATGTCCTCGTGCGGACAAATGATCTCGGCCGCCGAGTGCGTCGGGGCCACGGACCTCGCGCGGCTCGCCCGCGCCGCCCGTGCGTTCGCGGAGCAGGGCGACATCGTCAACACCGCGAGCTTCGTCGACGCGCTCGAGGCCGAGTACCACCACGTGTTCCGCGAGATCTTCTCGCTGATGGGTGAGCTGCGCCAGTCGGAGGCCGCGCGATGAGCTCCGAAGCGCCAGCCCAGCCCCCGAGCGCCGCCGCGGCCCCGGCCCCGCCCGAGGTCACCCTCGATCTGCGCGGCGTCCAGTGCCCGGGCCCCGTGATCGCGCTGGCCAAGGCCGCGACCGCCCACCCGGCGGGGACCGTCGTCCACATGCTCGCCGACGATCCGGCCTTTCCGATGGACCTACGCAGCTGGCTCAGCTCGGGCCAGGCCGAGTTGGTCGAGCTCGACGACACGACCTCCGAAATTCACGCGCGCGTGCGGATCGCCGCCAAGCTCCCGCGACCCCCCGCAGCCGAGGCAGCGCAGGTCGACCCCCAGCCCCCCGCGCACGCGGCCTCGA
>NZ_PVNK01000136.1 GCF_002994615.1 Enhygromyxa salina
CGGAATTTTCGCCGAGGGCGCGAAGCCAAAACGCCGCTGTACCGGGCGTACTGCAAGTTTTGGCGACAAAGCCCTCGGCGAAAAGGCCAAGCGAGGCGGCGCGAGGCATTGCACCCCGGGCTGCTAGAGTTGAATGACGCCATCGTCCAGCCCCAGGCACAGGTTCGAGCGCCTGAGCCCAAATCGACGCCCGTTTTTGTATTCGTAGTTGACATAGATCTTGCCCTCTCGCGTCCACGCGCGCTGCATGCCCTGCTCATGGCCGTCGACGAGGTGCCGCTCCTTGGCCAGCGGACCGTTGGAGTGCCACGTCCGTTGGACTCCGTGGCGCACGCCGTCTTTGTAGTTGGACTCCTCGATGAGCACGCCACTCGGCGACCAGGCCCGGGCGCGGCCCGCGAGCCGATTCATGACGTAGGTCGCCCGTCGGCGCGGCTGACCGTTCGCGTGGAACGAGATGGCCTCGCCGTGCTTCTTGCCCTGGGCGAACTCGGTCGACTCGAGCAGGCGACCGTCCTCGCCGCGGACCTCGGCCCGGCCTTCGAAGGCCTCGCCCTCGTAGTACCAGCGCCCCTCGAGCGGCGCGAGGACCAGCTCGGACTCGTCGACGACCATCGCAGGCTCGAACGCCGCGGCCGCGGACGCGCCCGCGATGACCAGCACGGCCGCGAGCGTGAGCGTGCGGAGTCGACGGTTCACTGCACGGTTCCCGGCGAGCCCTGGAAGTCGCCGTCGAAGATGATGTAGTAGCTATCGAGGAACAGGATGTTCTCGATGTGATAGTGGTACTCCGGCGTGTCGGTGTGCTGGGTCGTGCTGGTGTGCCCACCCGCCGCGTCGAGGTCGTCGGGGTAGTCCCCCGTGGACGCGCACTTGCGGCCGTAGATGAAGAAGCCGTCGGTCAGCACGCCGACGAGCGTGTCGTCGTCGTTGGTGATCGCCTTGGGCTCCGTGTGATAGTGGTAGCGGCTCGGGCCGATGTGTCCGCCGGAGTAGTCGAGGCCGGCGGCGACGCCCTCGGTGAGTATGCCCATGCCCTCTTGCTCGTTGAAGATCGCGGCGCCGCTCACGGACAGCCCGATCACGTCGAGGGGGGTCTCCGTCGCCGTGTCGGCGATCTCCGGGTCGCCCGGGACCCGCAGGGTGAAGCTGCCGTCGTAGCCCGGGATCAGGCTCGGGGTCGCGTTGTCCTCCCAGCCCTCGACCGGCTCCTCGTAGAGCTCGTGGCCCGAGCCCCAGTACGGTGAAGTGTGGTTGGGCAAGCCGTTGGTCTCGAGCACGACCTCGTCGCCGTCGAGGTAGATGTCGGTGTTGTCGACGTCGAATTCTGCGAACGCAGGGTGGAGACCCTCGCCCCCGTCGGACGTATCCGTGCTCGACGTATCCGACCCGGAGGTCTCCGAACCGGAGGTCTCCGAACCCGCGGTCTCGGTCCCGGTCGCGCCGGACATCGTGTCGGAGGAGGAGCTGTCGCAGCCCGCCACGAGGACGGCGGCGGCGGCGGTGAGTGATCGGATCAACGAAGTTGTAGTCATGCTGATTTGCCTTCGGCTCGGACGCCGACAAAGCAAATCGTGTGCCTGGTTGAATATCTCCAACATGGTTTGGAAATTTGGACGGCGCGGTGACGCGCGGCGCGCTCGCGCCGAGCTCGTCACCTGCGAGACCCGCAGAGCCTGCGAATGTCGCAGATCCGGCCAACAGCGCGACACCGCCTCGCGCCTGCTTGCAGCGGCCCCAGGTCGTGCCAGCTCGTCTCGCCGGCTCAGTTCTCGTAGTGCGGACCCCAGTCGCGCCCCGCGAGCCGGTCGCGTTGCTTCTTTGGCGTCAGCGCGTAGCGCTTGCATTCGCGCAGCTCACCGCCCCCGAGGAACATATCCATCGCGCAATTGAACTCGTTGGGCGAGTTCATCATCGGGGTGTGCCCGCCGAGGTGGACCATGTAGGTCTGGCTGTCGGGGATCGCCTTGTCGAACACCTTCATCGCGTTGATCGGCACGACTGCGTCGTCGTCGCCCCACAAGATCAGCGTGGGCGCCTCGATCTGCGCCAGCCGACTCTTGGGGATGCGCTCGTAGGTCGGCGCGAGCAGAGCCGCGAGCGCCTCGAGGTAGGGCGCCTCCTCGACCGTGCCCGCGAAGCTGCTCACGAACTCCTGCCGGGCCTGGCTCTTGGGGTCGAGCCCCGGGTAGTGCTCGCCCGTGGTCATGTTGGCGATCTGCAGCCAGCGCGCGGTCAGCAGGTTGAGGACCGCCCCGGCCGAGCCCGTGTAGCGGGTCCCGGTCGAGTCCGAGAGCACCAGCTTGGTCACCCGCTCGGGGTGCTGGATCGCGTACTCGGCCGCGATCCAGCCGCCGCCCGAGTTGCCGACGACGATCGCCTCGTCGACCTCGAGCGCGTCGAGGAGCTCGTCGACGAGCTCGACATGCAGCGCCATCGAGTAGTCGACGTGGTCGCCGCGCTCGGACTTGCCGTGACCCGGCGCGTCGAACACGACCACGTGGTAGCGGCTCTGAAAGTGCTCGAACTGATCCCACCAGTTCTGGACGTTGCCGCTCCAGCCGTGGACGAACACGATCGTCTCGGCGTCGGCGGGCCCGGCCTCGAGGTAGCAGATGTTCAGACCCTCGAGCTCGATGTAGCGCTCCTGCGCCCAGTAGCTCGGCGGCGTCCACGGCTCGGTGCCCTCGATGACGCCGCGGCAGCCCAACGCGCTCAGCGCGAGCATCGCGGCGGCTACGAGTCGAACACTGGGGCTGCGCGCGGACATGAGCGAGAGCAGTGAAGATGGTAGACGCGATCGCGCCCGCTCACCACTCGAGCTTGAGCCCGATCGAGGGCGCCGTCGGCAGCGAGAGGACCGGCTGCGTGACCCGAAAATCGTAGCTGTAGCTGAGAAACTCGGTGTTCTCGGCGTTGTAGACGTTCTGGATGTCGAGGTAGCTGGTGACCTTGATCCGCTTGTAGACCCAGGTCTTGTCGACGCGAAGATCCAGCTGATGGAAGGTCGGCTGGCGCGCGGAATTGACCGGGCCCTGGATCGGGATGTACGCCGCCGAGGTCGCGTCGAACACCCCGTTGACCACGGGCGTGTAGGGGTTGCCCGACACCACCCGCAGCCGGGCCCCAACCCGCCAGTTGAACGGGAAGTCGTAGCTCGCGATCAGCGTGAGGATGTGGGTCTGGTCGAAGTCGAACAGCTCCTGCGGCTCACCCGGCGCCGGGACCCGGACCGAGCGCATCAGCGTGTAGGACACCCAGCCATAGAAGCGATCGCCGAGCTCCTTCTTGAGCAGGATCTCGCCGCCGTAGATGTCGCCGGTCCCGGTCGAGGCGAAGCTCTCGGGGCGCGGGCTGTCCTCGCCGGGCCACAGCATGATCCGCGTCGACGCGCTGGTCAGGTTCCACAGCCGCTTGTAGAAGCCCGTGAGCTCGACGCTGACGTCCCAGGGGATCTGCTGGACGAGCGACAAGCTGGTGTGAAACGAGCGCGACAGGCCGATCCGCGGGTTGCCAAAGTACAGGTCGTTCTCGACCTCGCCCGGGCCCTGGCTGTAGAGCCCGACGCCGCCCTTGATCGCGGTCTTGTCGGTCAGGTTGGCGATGAAGCGCAGGCGCGGATCCACGGCCGCGCGGTTTTGCGGCGCCGCGTACCAGTCGAGGCGCAGGCCCGGGAACAGCAGCAGGCGCTCGGCCACGCGCCAGGTCAAGGTCGTGTAGAGGCTCGGCACGATCCGCGTGTAGGTGGTTTCGCGCACGGTCGCGTCGCCCGAGTTCGTGCCGACCGCGTTGTCGCCGAAGGGCACGATGTCCGCGCGCCCTCGCCACCACTCGTTGATGAACTCGCCGCCGACGCGCAGGCGCAGGTTCTTGGCCAGGCGTCGGCTGATCTCTGCGCGGGCCGAGAGCGTGTCGGTGCTCGCCTCGAAGTCGAAGTTGCCGAAGATCGACCCGCCAAAGAACTCGCGCTTGTACGAGGGCGTGACCAGAAACTCCCACGGCCCGTCGACCTTGCGGTAGACGAGGTCGACGCGGTGAAACCACTGGATGGTCTCGAGCGCGTTGCGGTCGTCCTCGCTGATGTCGTTTTGCTCGGTGAACAGCAGCTTGCTGCGGTCGTCGGACCCGAACACCCGGACCGAGAGCTCGCCGCCGCCGACGGGGTAGTCGAACAGGGCCTGGTAGTCCCAGTAGCGCGGGGCCAGGGTCAGGCCGAAGCCGACCTCGTCGGGGATGACCAGCGGCAAGATCAGATCGACGTAGCTGCGCCGACCCGAGAGGATGAAGCTGCCCTTGCCGATCGGACCCTCGGCCAGGACCCCGGTGTCGAACAGATCGGTGTCGACGTAGCCGTGGAAGCCGTCGCGTCGGCCCTTGCGCGGCTGGACGTTGATGATCCCGCCGAGCGCGTCGCCGTAGCGGCTGTCGAAGTTGCCGGGGATGAAGTCGATCTGGGCGAGGATGTCCGAGTTGAACACCGAGGTCAGGCCGCCGAAGTGAAACAGCGTGGGGATCTCGTGGTAGCCGAGGTAGACGCCCGAGTCCCCGGGCGCGGCCCCGCGAATCGCCAGCTGGCCGGCCCCGAAGGACGCGCGCGCGACCCCGGGGAAGTTCTGGATCGACTTGAGCGCGTCGCCCTGGGTGCCCGGGATCTGGTTGATCTGCTCGACGGTGATCGTGCGGACGACCGCCTCGGGCATGTGATCGCGCTCGGTTGCGACCTCGGTTCGGTAAGGGTTGGCCGAGGTCCGGGTCAGGAAGTACTTGGTCTCGAGCCGCTGGTCGGCGTCGAGCTTGACGACCCACTCGAGCCGCTCGAAGTTGGGCGCGAGCAGGATCAGGCGGACGAGGCCGTCGGGCACGCCGCGCAGATCGAAGCCGCCGTCGTCGTCGGACAGGGCCTTGACCATCCACGCGGGCTCGGGCTCGTCGCCGTAGAGCTTGTGGCGGACCTTGCCCTCGGGGTAGTCGCCGGCCGGGACCGCGAGGATCGTCGCGCCGACGACCGGGACCCCGCTGCCGGCCTCGCGGACGCGACCGGAGATCCGCAGCGGCCGCTCGGCTTCCTCGGTCTCGCCCTCGCCCTCGCCCGTCCCCACCTCGCCCTCGCCGGTCTCGACGGTCTCGACCTCACCCTCGCCCTCGCCGGTCTCGCCCTCCCCCTCGCCGGCCTCGGGCTCCGGCGGCGTGAACGGGATCGCGATCGAGAGCACGACCTCGACCGCCTCGCCCTCGTAGGTGGCCGGCGAGAAGCGCAGCGCGGCGACGACCTCGACCGCGATCGCGTCGAGCACGGGGTCGAGGCCGTCGAGCACGTTGATCTCTTTGGGCACGCCGTCGGCTCCGACCACGTACTCGACCAGGACCTCGCCGCCCGGGGGCTCGTCGCGCTCGAGCAGCTGCTCGGGGTAGGCGTAGGGCTGGACCTCGTTCTCGAGCACGGGCGGGACCAGCTCGGGCGCGGGCGCGGGCGCAGGCGCGGCCTCGGGCGGCGCAGCCTCGACGATCGCGGGGGCCGAGACCGCGCACGCGAGCGCGAGCACACGGGCGGCGACGCAGCCCTTGCTGCACGGGGCCCATCGGGCCAGGCGAGCCTCGCGGCGGGGGTCCACGGGCCAGTTGGATAACATGAGTTCGCGCTCTGCCCGACTCGGGGCTCGGGGGTGGCGCGCGTTCGATTCCCGCGTGTCTGTAAGAGCCTCGAAAAAGCCCGCGTTGTGGGCCCTCGCAAGCCCATGCAACGCCTTGACCGCTCCCCTCGCGCCGTCTCCACCCACCCCAGGTCCTGGAAGAGGGTCCTGCTGCTGTCCGCGCTGACCCTCGTGGGCACCGCCTGTGACCGCGACGGCGGCGGCGGGCCGCTCGGGCCTCTCGACGCCGAGCGGGTCGAGAATTTCGACCACACCCAGGAGCTCGTCGAGGCCGAGCGGCCCTACGTCGCGCCCGTCGACCTCGAGCTCGACTGGGCCCTCGCCAACGCCCTGGTCCCGGCCGAGCGGGGCAGCGAGCTGGTCGCGCGGATCCGGGTCGAGGCCCCCGAGGAGCTCGCTCTGCCCCGCCCGCCCGCGCGCGTGGTCCTCGTCGTCGACACCTCGGCCTCGATGAAGGGCGACGCGATCGAGGGCGCCAAGGCGGCGGCGATCGAGCTGGTCGACAGCCTGTCCGACGGCGACAGCTTCTCGCTCGTGGTCTTCCACTCCCGCGCCGAGACCCTGATGTCGGCCACGCTGATCGGCGCCAACAGCCGGACCGCGGCCAAGGCCGAGATCGAGAAGATGCAGGCCTGGGGCACGACGGACCTCGCTGGCGGCATGCGCGAGGCCCTCGGCCAGCTCGCGGCCGCGCCGATCAGCATGGCGACCCCCGAGCCCGAGACCGGCGCGGGGGTCCAGGCGGGCGCGGGCGTGTGGGTCAACAACGGGCCCGACCCCCAGGTCCTCGAGCGCGTCGTCCTGCTCGGCGACGGCGTGCCCAACGACCCCGCCCCGATCGCCGCGCTGACCCAGGAGTTCGCCGCGCGCGGAGCCGAGATCACCGCGCTCGGCTACGGCCTCGAGTACGACGAGGTCCTGCTCGCGAGCCTGGCCGAGGCGACCCACGGCCACTTCCGCTTCGTCGAAGAGCCCGACGCCGTGGCCGCCTTGTTCCGCGACGAGCTCCTCCACATCCAGCGCACGGTCGCCCGCGACCTCCGCCTCGGCATGGGCCTCGGGCCAGGCGTGTCGCTGATCGAGGTCGTCGGCCACACCGTCCAGTGGAACGCCCAGCTCGGCCACAACGAGATCGTGCTCGGCAGCATCTCCGAGGGTCAGACCCAGGAGCTGATCGTGCGCCTCGCCGTCGGGCCTCACAGCGAGGGCGCGACCGTCGAGCTCAGCGACCTCGAGCTCAGCTTCACCGACGTCTACACCGGGACCGGCAGCCGCTTCGAGCGCAGCTTCCTCTCGGTCAGGGCCAGCGCCGACGACCAGGCGATCGACGCGGGGCGCGACCTCGACATCGCCCGCGCCGGGGCCCGGGCTCGGACCGACGCCGCGACCTTGCAGGTCCTCGCGCTCGCCCGCGCCGGCCAGCTCGACGAGTCCAAGGCGCGGATGGCCGAGGCTGTCAAGTGGGCCAAAAACACGGCCAAAACCCTCGAAGACGAGGTTCTGCGGGCCCAGGCCGAGCGGCTCGCGGCGCTCGAGCCCGAGCTCAGGAGCCTCGCCCGCCAGGCCCGTCGGGCCGTCTCGACCGCCAGCGTCGCCTTCGACCACGGACCTTCGCGCCCGCCGAGCAAGGGCGGCGCGCCCCAGCCCTTCCCCGCCCAGCCGAGCGCCGCGGGTGCGCGCTCGGTCAAGGCCGCCCACAACGACGCGTACAACAACCTCCACAACTGAGGAAAGTGCTCAAATTACAAATCGAGGCACCCCCATGAGGATGCCTCGATTTATAATTTGCACAGTACTGATTGACTCGGGCGCGTCAGCGCTCACGCGAGGCGCAGCGAGACTCGCTCGGCGCACACTTGAACCGGACGTGAAGATGATCGCCGTGGCCGCGAACATGCTGGATGAGCGGCGAACCACTTCCAGGGGAACCCGGATGCTCCATCCAGTTTTTCAGCTCTTTTTTGCTGTATCGACCGGTTTCCAGGGCATATTCGTAAAGTAGGGCCTGCAGTTTCGAGTCGATGAAGATGACCTCGACCCCGCCGGTTTCATGCAAGAGTTCGAGCAGTGACCAGGTCAGCTCGCGGTCGAGGTTGCGCTCGGTCATGACCTGGGGCGCGAGCTCACTCTTGTGATCCCAGATCTGCGGGTAGCTCAAATCAACATCACGTCCTGACTGGTGAGAACTATGCGGTTTGAGCCGACCGCCATTGCGTGCACTCAAATTACCGACGATGATCGGCTGGCGGTTGGGGTAGCGTCGCGCCCACTCGCGCAGGACCAGGTCGATCGTCGCGACGGTCGTCTTCGTGGCCCAGGCCTTCCACGGCGTGTGCCTCAGGATCCGCCCAGGACCGTCGAGCATGGGCATCCCGCCCTCCACGGTGCCGCTGCCAGGAAACCCGACCGACTGGCTCGAGATCCCCGGCGTGGCCCGGTAGACGATGAGCTTCGTCGACGGCGGGAGCTCACGGTCGAGCTCGACCCCAGGATTGAGCGCCTCGATCTCGTGGTGATATATCTTGTAAAGATTTGCTACTACCTTCATCGAGCCGCCGCGCTTGATCGTGTACCTGACGACATCGGGCGCGACGTAGTCCTGTGGCCAGCGCTTGCCGGCCAACAGCGAGTCCTCGGGCGGGCCGCGCTCGCTCGCGGGGTTGCCATCTTCGGACGGCAAAATGGGATCGGACCTATCCGAAACAGGCCTATTTTCGCCAGAATTCGCCGGTTCTGGGGCCTGTTGTGAATCGGACGCGTGCCCAGCCTCATCGCCGGGCTCGACCCATTCTTCGTCGAGGCTCGGCAGCGAGCTGCCGGTCTCGGCGTGGTCGCCGATCGCCATCGGCGGGGCGCCATCGGCGGGCGCTCCGCTGAGCTTGAGCAGCGCGACGACGATCCAGATCGCGCCGGCCGCGAGCAGCAGGAGCGAGAGCAGCGAGGGCCGACGGCCGCCAGCCTCGGGCGCGAGCCCGTCGTCGTAGAGATCGTCGTCGAGGTCGCGGTCGAAGCCCCGGTCAGAGCCCGCGTGGCGGCCCGAGTCGAGATCTCGATCGCGCGCGGCGTCGCCCACGTCCTCCACGTCCTCGAGATCGAGGGTCTTGGAGTCGATGTCGGCGCGGCCGCCCATGTCGGTGTTCGAAGGGTCCATACCTTCGTGGCCGCCGAGTGTGCGGCTTCGCCCGGCGAGGGTGCAAGTGTCGGGATGCTGACAGCCGAGATCTGGCGCTCAGCGCCACGCAGACCCCTGCACAGGGCCACCTTGGCCCGTGAGCGGTGTCCGCCGCGCGGGGGTCGGGGAGGCCGCGCTGGCCTGACCCCGAGCGGGCGCGCTACGTTGCGCGCACGCGCCGGACCCGGCCGAAGAGGAGAAACCCGTGGATATCAGCGACAACTTCGACGCAGGCAACATCGAGATCGTGGACGCGAGCGAGCCCGGCAAGGTCCAGCTCCGGATCCGCAAGGACCACGGAGCGGATCACTTCCAGTGGTTCTACTTCCGGGTCTGCGGGGTGCGCGGGACCCCCCTGAAGCTGAACCTGATCAACGCCGGCGAGGCCAGCTACGTCGACGGCTGGAAGGACTACCGCGCCTGCTACAGCTACGACCGCCAGACCTGGCGCCGGGTCGAGGGCACCAGCTACGGCGACGGGACCCTGACGATCGCCCACACGCCCGAGCGCGACGCGGTCTGGTACGCCTACTTCGCGCCCTACTCGATCGAGCGTCACCACGACCTCATCGCCCGCTGCCTCCACTCCCCGCGCGTCCACCACGAGCTGCTCGGGCGGACCCTCGACGGCCAGGATCTCGATCTGTGCCGGGTGACCGAGGGCGGCGCGGCCCCGCGCGAGGGCAAGAAGCGCTGCTGGATCTTCGCCCGCCAGCACCCGGGCGAGAGCATGGCCGAGCACTTCATGGACGGGCTGCTCGCCCGCCTGCTCGATCCCGCCGACCCCGTCGCCCGCGCGCTGCTGGCCAAGGCCGACTTTTGGATCGTGCCCAACATGAACCCCGACGGCAGCCGCCGCGGTCACCTGCGGACCAACGCCGCGGGCGCCAACCTCAACCGCGAGTGGCTCGAGCCGAGCATGAGCCGCAGCCCCGAGGTCTACCTCGTCCGCGAGAAGATGCGGGAGACCGGCCTCGACTTCGCCCTCGATGTCCACGGCGACGAGGCCCTGCCCTACAACTTCATCGCCGGGCCCGACGGCGTCGAGTCGGTCAGCCCGGCCAGGCGCGAGCTCCAGGCCGAGTTCGAGGCCGAGCTCGTCGCCGCCAACCCGGACTTTCAGACCAAGCACGGCTACCCCGTCGCCGCGCCTGGCAAGGCCAACATGACGATGGCGACCAACTGGCTGGCCGACGCCTTCGGGGCCCTCTCGATGACCCTCGAGATGCCCTTCAAGGACAACGCCGACGCGCCGGACCGCGAGTTTGGCTGGTCGCCCGCGCGCTGCGAGAAGCTCGGCCAGGGCGCGCTCGCGGCCCTGCTGCGCGTGGTCGACAAGCTGTGACGTTGCCTCGGTGGTGGTCGACGAGCTCGCGCCGACCCCCGCCACCGACGACATCGCGCGTCACGAGCCCGCTTGGCGGCGCTTGGCCCGGTGTTTGGCGTCGCGCTCCTTGCGTTTGAGCCGGAACTCGACCTCCTTGTAGAGGTCGGGGTCGTCTCGCATCTCGACCAGCGCCTCATAGGCGCGTGGCTCGCGGGAACCCGACAGGACATCGATCAGGAGCACCCGGCTCGGGCCGTTGCTCGGATCCTTCACGAGGGCGAGCACGTCATCGAGGAGCTCCTCGTGTTGCTTGCCGATCGTGCTGAGGGCGACCGCCATGCCATCCTGCGCGTGCTTGTCTGTCGCCTGCTCGTAGAGCTCCACCAGCGTCGGCCACAGCGGCCAGGCTTCGCGTACACCAAACGCGCGGCCAATGTCCTCGAGAACCTCGCCGCGGTGCGGTCGCTGAAAATGGGCGAGGAGGATCGGGAACGCCTCGGGGTAGGGCTCGTCTAGGCTCTGGAGATCCCAGAGGCGGTTGACCTCGATGCCGACCGCTTTGAGGTCTTCGATGACCGGCAGCTCGGCCTTGCGGAGCTCGGCCTGGGCCTTTCGCACCTTCTCTTCCCGCTTCCGCTGGTTCTCGAGGACTTGCTCGTAGAGACCCGCTTCTTTCAAGTACGCGTGGTGTTCAGCCAACGTCATCGACCCTGGCCCGACGTCGATTTTCTGCTGTTTTTCCTTCTTCTTCACTCGAACGGAATCTCTCGAATGATGACGCGCCCCGCAGCCTCGATCCTGGCCGAACCTACGCCCACGGATGCCGGGAGCCCGCTTGGGAAGGAGGGTGCTCGCTGCACTCGCCGGCCTCGAGTCTTCCATGAAGTTCATCGAGTTTGGCGCCCATCTGCAGCGCCCGCCACCGAACCGGATCCCCCACGCATGAAATGCAGCGCCCAACTCCCTGACCGCCGATACACGCGCATCACGAGCCGGCTTGGCGGCGCTTGGCCCGGTATTTGGCGTCGCGCTCCTTGCGTTTGAGCCGGAACTCGACCTCTTTGTAGAGGTCGGGGTCGTCTCGCATCTCGACCAGCGCCTCATAGGCGCGTGGCTCGCGGGAACCCGACAGGACATCGATCAGGAGCACCCGGCTCGGGCCGTTGCTCGGATCCTTCACGAGGGCGAGCACGTCATCGAGGAGCTCCTTGTGTTGCTTGCCGATCGTGCTGAGGGCGACCGCCATGCCATCCTGCGCGTGCTTGTCTGTCGCCTGCTCGTAGAGCTCCACCAGCGTCGGCCACAGCGGCCAGGCTTCGCGTACACCAAACGCGCGGCCAATGTCCTCGTGAACCTCGCCGCGGTGCGGTCGCTGAAAATGGTCGAGGAGGATCGGGAACGCCTCGGGGTAGGGCTCGTCTAGGCTCTGGAGATCCCAGAGGCGGTTGACCTCGATGCCGACCGCTTTGAGGTCTTCGATGACCGGCAGCTCGGCCTTACGGAGCTCGGCCTGATACTCCATGACCTCTCGCCTCTTCTCTTCTCGACGGCGTAGCCAGTCCGGGTCAGCGTGGAGCCGCTCGACCAGCTCCTCTGCCGTGACCGGCCCTTCCGCCGGTACCTTCTTCTTGGTCATGGGATGTACCTCAAGATGATGATCTCGGCGTCGATGGCCCGCTGCAGGGGTCGCGAGATCTTGGTGTCGCGCCTGACGTAGAGATGCAACTCCCGGCCGGTCTGCGCGGCGTAGTCGGCGTAGTCTCGCAGCTGGCGAGTGTAGCTCAGCTTCTGGGTGTTCTTGACTTCACTCACGACGCTGACCACATCCTTCGTGACTCCATCGGGGATCCGGTCGCGACCATGGATGTTGATCTTCCTTTTCTTGCCGATGTCATACACCCGCCGGACAGCGTCCTCGCCGGCCTGGCCCTTCAGCACGGGTCCCTTCCCCCCTGTCTTCTTCTTCGCCGCCTTCTTCGCCGCCGCCTTCTTCGCCGCCTTCTTTGCCGCCGCGTCAGCCAGCTTCTTCGCCGCCCGGCGCGACGCGATCTTCGCCGCCGCCCCTTCGATGAGCCCGGTCGCCAGCTCGAGGTCGCCGCCGATGAAGATCATCGTCAGCCCGATCGACGCGTCGACGTAGTCGGGCGGGTCCTGCATGTTTTGCACGAAGCGCTCGCCGTACTCGTCGGCGTGCTGCAAGCGCCGCTGCTCCTGCGACGGGTTCTCCGGCCGGACGAGGCCGTCCATCGCGGGTCCGATCGGGCTCGAGGGGACCCCGCCTCCGAGCCGCCGCCCGGCGTAGTGCACGGTGTCGAGCAACACCTGCGCGACCATCGAAGACCCGGTCGCGGGCGGACCGCTGTCGCCGGGCCGCTGGTCCGCCCTGGGCACGGAGCTGCCGCCGTAGCGCGTGCCGCCGCCGGGCCCCGATCCCGGCGTCGAGGTGCTCGCGCCGAGCATGCCCTGGGCCGAGACGGAGTACCCACCGCCCTCGCTGTCGTCGCTCGAGTCGGGCTCGCTCTTCGGTGGCGAAAAGCCGCTCGGATCCGTCAGCGTCAGCGGCCGATTGAGCACGTAAGCGTAGCGGTTCCACCCCTGCGTGCTCGTCGGCGCGACGATCAAGGGATCCGCCCCGGTCATGCGCCCGAGATGCGGGTCGTAGAGCCGCCCGCGCATGTGCACGAGCCCAGCGTCCTGCTGCAGCTCGTGCCCGGTGTAGCCGAGGTTGACGGCGCCGAGCTCGGCGAATTCCTCGGGCAGAGTCCAATCCTCGGCGTCGCGGGGCTGGCCCCAGACATCAAAGGAGAGGCGCTGCTCAACCACGCCGAGTTGGTCACTGACGACGTCGGTCGAGCCGAGGTGATCCGCGTGCACATAGTGAGTCGCACGAGTCGCGGCGGCGAAGTCGACGGTGTCGACCACGTTGGCGACGATCCGCTCGAGGCCGGGAACGTAGTAATGGTGCTCTGTCTCGCCAGTGAGATCGTCGTGGTGGCGCTGATACAGATCCGCGACGTAGATCGTCTCGCGGGCGTCCTGCTCGCTGTAGCGGTAGACCCGAGCCTGCGAGGCGTCGTACTCGAACTCGGCTAGCGCGCCGTCGTCGTCGATCGTGGCTGGCTTGTCGAACGCGGTGTAGGTCAGCCCGACCGGCCGAGCGCCCGCGCGCGCGAGCAGGTTGCCGTTTTGATCCCACTGGTGGCTGCTGCCGTCGGCGACCGCGAGGCGGCCGCTCTCGTCGTACTCATACTCGCCGCGGTCGGTGGCGAAGGCCAGGTTGCCGAGGCTGTCGTAGGCGAAGTGACGCGAGTAGGCCTGCTGCCCGTTGGCGGTGTGGACGGCCGCGACGCGGTGGAGAAAGTCGTAGTCGAAGCTCTCGTGCTGGCCGTGCACGAGGTCGTCGCGGCGCTCGAGGGTGCCGTCGTGGCTCCACTGGTACTCGAGCGACTGCAGCGTGCCGCCGAGCGCGGAGGTGGTAACGATCGTGCGCGTGAACGCCCGCAGCGGGTCGTAGCTGCGCTCGGTCACCGCTTCGTTGCCGAAGCGCTCGACGCTCACGCGGCCCCACGCGTCGACATCCTCGGCCCGCCACAGCAGCGCGTCGTCCGGCCCCGCTCGAACTTCAGTCAGCTCGCCATTGGCCGCGTAGACCTTGCGCGCCCAGAACGGGGGGAGCTGCTCGGACGCCGGATAGTGGAGCTCGGCGACGCGGTCGAACTCGTCGTACACGAAGCCGAGCTCGAAGCTCTCGCCGCCGATGACCTTGGTGTGGGTCTGGACCCGGCCGAAGTCGTCGTAGGTGAACAGCTCTTCGTGGCCGTCGGGGCTCACGCTCGCGTGGAGCTCACCGATGAAGTCGAGGTCCCAGGTCCAGGTCGTCTCGCCGTCGACGTCGACGCGGGCGACCACGCGGCCGAGGGCGTCGCGCATGAGCGAGACCTCGTGGTCGTTGCCGTCGACGTAGAGCTCGAGCTCGTCGTGGCCGTTGTAGAAGTAGCTGCGCGGGCCCTCGCTGGGGTCGTAGCTGGCGATCAGCCGGCCGAGGTCATCGTGGGTAAAGGTCTTGATCGTGGGCGGGGCCTCGCCCGTGGTGATGCCGCTTGGCGTGTCCAGCACACAGTCCGGCCGCGCCCGTGTGAGCTGCTCCCAGGCGCCGTAGTCGAAGCAGATCTGCTCCTCATCGGGGGTTCCGAGGGCGCGGATGCTCCGGACCAGGCGACCGCCGAGGTCGTGCTCGCGCACGGAGATCGAGCCGCCGATGTCGATGTGCACCGTCTCGAGCCCGTCGTGTAGCCAGGTCTGGCTGGTCCCGTCGGGCAGCTGGTGGTGGCTCGGGCGACCAGCGAAGTCGTACGCGATCTGCTCGTGCCCGGCTGGCAGCGCCCCGAGCGGCGTCGGGAGGCTGACCCGCGACACGCGGCCGAGCCGGTCGTAGTGGGTGTGCACGTCGCGAGGGATGCCGTCGAGGCCGGGACGGCGGGTGTCGATCACGCGGCCGAGACGATCGTAGTGGGTGACCTCGTAGCCGTGGCCGGCCGTGTCACTGCGGATCTCGAGCACCGCGCCCGCGAAGTTGAGGCCGAGCATCTCGTAGGTGAAGGTGGTCTCGGCCCCGCGCGGAAGCTGACCCACGAAGCTGCGCAGACCCGTGAGGTGGCCGAGGCCGTCGTAGTCGGCGACCACGCGCACGCCGTTGGGATCGATCGCCTCGATCGGCACGCCGAGGCCTGGATCCCAGACCAGCTCCGAGCCGTGGCCCAGCGCGTTGCTGCCAAAAACCGGAAACACGCCGTGCTCGTCGTAGACGGCCGAGGATCCGCGCTGCTCGCCGCCCATCTCCGTCGAGAGCTGGTCGGTGAGGTTGCCGTGCTCGTCGTAGACGTAGCTCGTGTGCAGGAAGTAGTCGGGCTCGGTCGGCTCCAGGATGTGGGTCTCGAGCGCGCCAGTGTCCGGGTCGTAGGCCGCAACCCAGTCGCGCTCGCCAAGCTCCTCGCCGAGCTCGAGAAATCGAAGCCGGCCGTGGACCGGCAGGCCGAGCAGCCATGACTTGGCGTCGTGGAGGTACTCGCGCTCGTGGCGGTACTCGATCGTCGTCGAGCCCGTGTCGACCCACGCCGTCCACAGCTTCGGGCTGCCGTAGTCATCGATCTCAAATGTGGTGTCGATGACCTCGCGGGTCCGACTGTCCGGGTCGAGGTCGAGCGGCTCGCAGAAGGTCTCGACGCAGCTCGCAAGTTCGTAGCTGCGCGCGATCTCCTGTGAGACGTAGGGGTAGTAGCTGTGCGGCGTGGTCGCGAGGAGGCCGAACTGTCGCTGGTTGTACGAGACCACGTGACGGCCGGTCTCGGGATCGCGCTGATCCGTGATCACGCTGGCGGGCATGCCCGCGTGGGGGAAGGCGCGCAGCACCGGGTCGTAAGCGTGGTCATAGTCGACGCGTCGACGAAAGATCGGCCGGTCCTGCTCGTCGATCTCGATCGTCTCGTGAAACTCGAAGCCGAGCCCGACGCGCCCCTCACGATCGCTCCGGCCCATACCGTAGCGATGCTCGAAGCGACGCTGATCGCCCGCGAGGCCGTTGTCGAGCACGTGCCCTTCGACCACCAACCGCGGCGCTCGCTCGCAGCGCTCGGGGTAGGCACACGCGTCGAGGTCGAGGGCGTAGAGCGTTGCGGGTGCGTCGAAGTCGGTCAGCGAGCGGTAGTGAATCTCGATCTCGGCCCCGAGCCCGTTCTCGATCCGTGTGAGCTTGTCGGGCGCGGCTCCGGCGTGCTGCCACAGCACCCATTCGCCCGCGTGGAACACCCCGACGTCGTGGAGCGCGTCACCGCGAAGATCGAAGGCCCCGAAGGTGCGCGCGAGGTGGGTGTACTCGGGCAGCGAGAACTCGAACACGTCGGGGTGCTCGGTGAAGCTGCCGTCGCCCTCGCTGACGAGCACCGACCAGTCCCAGTAGCCGTCTTGGTCCTCGGGGTCCTCGACTGGGATCAGCAAGTCGAGGCCGCCGTCGCCGTCGAAGTCGATAACGCCCGAGGCCAGGAAGCGTCGAAACAGGCGATCGCCGGGCTCGCTGGCCTCGATGACCCAGCCGCCGTCACGAAACCCCGCGCCCGTGTTGATCCACAAGCGCAGGCCGCCCCACTCGTCCCACGGCGCGTCATCAACGACGATCGTCTGCATCATGACGCCGAGCTGCTCGGGCCCGTCGCCGATCGTCAGCTCGTAGCGCAGGATGTCCGGCAGGCCGTCGTCGTTGACGTCGAGCACACGGTCGAGGCCAAAGCCTTGCTGCGAGCGGGGCAGGTCGTCGCCGGTGTGCGCGACGTTGTAGTTGGCGGCGATGCTCGGGCGCCAGCGCTGGGCGAGGTCCGGGGGCAGACCGACAGGCTCGAGCGAGGCCGCCCAGCCGTCGTTGGGGTCGAGCTTTAGCGCGCGGTAGTCCGGCCACGACAGCGAGCCGATCCACGCGTGCGCTTCGGGGTCCCACACAGGGATCAGCACCAGCGAGGCGAGGCCGTCGCCGTCATGATCAAAGTGGTGGAGCTTGTCGTAGGCCGAGCACGCCAGCTCGGTGTCGACGAGCTGGTTGTTAGAGAAACCCTGGCCCGGAACATTGGGGACGAAGTGCCAGGTGCCAGTCGCGGTCACGGGCTCGTCGTTCGCGTCGAGCTGCGCCTCGCCGCCGCAAAACAGGAGGTCGCCGAGACCGTCGCCGTCTTGGTCGGCGCCGGAGAACCACCAGATGGGATCGGTGCCGGGGTCGAACTCGAGCTGCTCGACGCCGCCCTCGGGCAAGCTGCGCACGATGTAGAAGCTGGACCCGGCAGGCGGCGCGCCGCCGCCCAGGGGCAGGTTGTCGCCGAGCGCGTAGGCGTCGTCGCGGCCGTCGCCGTCGTAGTCGGCCGCGAAGATCGGTGGGATCGCGAAGCCGAGATCGTCGTAGGTGCTGTACGCGAGCGCGCCGCTGGCTGCGGCCTCGTGGACGAGGTAGCGGCCATTGTCGGCGCAGGCCTCGAAGTCGGGGTCGGAGGTCCCGCAGAAGTAGCCCTGGTCCCCGCCAAAGGCGGCGGGCTGCGAGGTCCACAGCTCCCAGCCGCGACCGACCGGCGGGCTCATGCTGCCCTCGCCCGCCGCCAGCAACATGTCCGTGCGGCCGTCGCCGTTGGCGTCGAGCACGGTCTGGGCGAGGACCGCGGGCGCGACGACCTGCGGGTCGCCCTCGAAGGCCATGTACGGGAAGGTCAGCAGGCCGCCAAAGTTGGCGCCGTTGTCGAGCGCGTCGAGCTCGAGCTCGCCGGGTTCCCACTCGAAGGTCGTCGCGGGCTTGCAGACGCCTTCGCCGTCGCAGTGGCGCACGGCGGTGATCAGGCTGCGACCAGTGACCGTGGGCGTGTCGTAGTCGAGCTCGTAGCGGTGAACGAGGGCGCCCGCGGCGTAGGTCGAGATCCCCGCGAGGCGCTTGGACTGACGTCGCGGTGCGCCGAGCTCCCAGCCTTGCCAGGGGTCGGGCCGCGGCTCCCAGTCGAAGCGGACCTGGCGAGTGGGTGTGTGGAGCTCGAGATGAGCGCCGTAGTCGATCGAGAGTAGGTAGTGCTCGACCTCGGCCTCGCCGAGCACCTGGCCCTCGGCGTCGGTCACGGTCTCGCTCTCGTAGGCGTAGCGGTAGTCGGCGTAGTTGCCGAAGCGATCGCGGACCCTCGAGAGCGCCCACGTTCTCGGACCGAGGTGGGTGGTCACGGTCGCGTCTTGCTGGCAGCCGTAAGTCGCGATCGTGCCGTCGCGCCGACGCTGCTCGAAGCCGTAGCCGTAGCCGCCCTCGCAGGCGTGGCTCAGGTGGTTGGCGGTGGCGATGACGCGGATCCGCGAGAAGTCGTCGCGCTCGAGCCGATAGGTCGCGCCGATCTGGAATGGCGCGCCGTCGACGAGGACCAGGCGCTGGCCATCGAGGCACAGCGCGTCGTCGTTGGTCATGCGCACGGGCGCGAGCTCGTGATCCTCGGCCAGCGTGTGAGCGCAGCGAGTGATCGCCGATTGACCGCCGAGCGCCCAGCCGACGCCGAGCGCTCCGCTGCCGAGCTGGCTGTCGTACTCGAGCGAGAGGTCGGGCTCGAGCCCGCGCGCCGCGCGGGGGACCTCGAGCGGGATCGAGAAGCGCGCGGCGCCCCGCTCGTCGACCCTGAAGGTGCCCGGGATCGTGCCGACCGGCGACGAGGGCGTGCGCTGTGGGCTTGAGTTACCCGCGTTGGGGCCCGCCCACAGGACGTGCTGGAGCAGTGAGCCGAGGGTCGTCGCGTGGGCTCGAGGGGCGGCGCTCAGCCAGCACGCGAGGACGAGCAGGACGAGCGAGGCGCCGTACTTGGGCGAAGCACCTCGGTGTTCGGCGGTCGAGTCCGGCACATCCAAAGGCTCCGCCAACTCGTGCTCCCCGCAACCCCGGGGGTTGCGAACTTCCTGCCGCCACAGGCCGGGATGGTTTGTCGTGTCGAACGCAGCAAATGTTCGTGGTGCGGCATGATGGTTGTACGGGTCACTGTGGTGATGTCGCCCCCCGCTCGCGGTACCCGTCACGCAGCACTTCGGCGACGATGTCCTCGTGAAAGGTGATCAGCGGCGAGAACACGCTGCCGAAGATGGAGCCTGGCCAACTCGCGCCCCCTTGTTCATGGTCGCTCCAGCGCCAGGCCCAGGGCCAGGTGCGCGATCGCGTCGCCGACAGTTTGGGCCCGCCGCGGAGGTCGCAGCTCGGCCAGCGCCCGCTCGAGCGGCGCGGTGATCGGGTGCTGGCGCCAGTCGGCTTCGGCCCGCGCGCTGCCGGGCTCGCCGTGCTTGGGCAGCTCGTAGTCCACGGCCTCGATCGCGTCGGCCATGGTCGGGCAGCGCGTGAGCCGTCGATCGTCGAGCCAGATCTCGACCCCGCTGCGCGGCCCCGGGCGCAGCTCGAACTGACGCAGCTGCGCGTCGTGATCGAGGAAGTGAAGCATCATCCCCCGCGCCCCCAGCGACAACCACGCGTTGATCGAGATCGCCGCCGCCTCGCTGCGCTGCGCCATCGTCAGCGGATCGAACTCGCACAGGCGCTCGATGATCTCGTCGAGCGTCGCGGGCGCCTCGTCTCGATCGTCCTCGGGCAGCGGGAGGAAGGCCGGCCGCTCGCCCTTGGCCTCGCGCTCGGGCGGCGGCGCGCCCTTGCCGGCCTCGAGCGTGGCCGTGGTGATGATCTCGAGCGAGGACAGATCGACGAAGTCCAGGACCAGGCAGTCGCGCGCGCTCGGGTGCAGGCGCATGCCCCGACCCACGCACTGCAAGTAGAGCGACTCCGATCGGACCGGCCGGACCATCGCCACGCAGCTGACTCCGGGATCATCGAAGCCCTCGGTCAAGACCCCGACGTTGGTGATGACCCGAAAGAACCCGTCACGAAACCTGGCCAGGGTCCGCTCGCGGGCGGCCTTGGGCATCTCACCGTGGACGATCGCCGCGCGCACGCCGAGGCGATTGAGCGCCGCGCACAGGTGCTCGGCGTGGCGGACCCCAACACAAAACGCGATCGTCCTGCGATCGCGGCACAGCTCCGTGATGCTCCGGGCGACCAGCTGGTTGCGGGTCTCGACGTCGACCGCCTGCTCGAGCGCGTCGAGCTCGAAGTCGTCGGCGCGCAGGGGCACGCCCTCGAGCGAGACCTTGGTCTCGATCCGGATGCCTCGCAGCGGCCGCAGGTAGCCGTCGGCGATCATCTGCTCGAGCGTTCGCTCGGCGACGATCTCCTCGAAGACCTCGCCGAGCCCGCGGCCGTCGCCGCGACGGGTGGTCGCGGTGAACCCGACCAGGGTCCCGGGCCAGTCCGGCTCGAACGCGCCGAGGCGCTCGAGCACGGCCCGATTGCCATCGGCGAGGGCGTGGTGACACTCGTCGTAGATCACCAACCCGAGCTCACGCCGCGCGAGCACCCGCCCGATGCGCCCCTCATGGAGCGAGCGAATCGAGGCCACGAGCACCCGCGCGCTGGAGCTCGCCCGCGTCTGCCCCCGCTCGATCTCGACCCGCCGGGTGTCCTCGCAGCGACGCAGCGCAGCCTCGATCTTGGCCTTGGCCTGGGCGAGCAGCTCGTCTCGATGCGCCAAGACCAGGACGTCGCGCTTGGCCTGCCGGATCAGCTCGGAGAAGATCACCGTCTTGCCCGCGCCGGTCGGCAGCGCGACCACCATGCGGCGGACCCCGCGACGCCGGGCGGCGATGACCGCCTCGACGGCCTCGATCTGGTAGGGGCGCAGGCGCATGGTCTCGGCGCCACGCTCTACCATGACCACCTGCGAGAGCGCCGATCCGTTTGAGGGCGCTGCGAACTCGTGGTTCGGTGGCTTCGCTGCTATGCTGCGCGCGTGAATGAGACCGAGGGCGTCGCGGCCAGGCCCGGGCGCAAGCGCAAGCGCAAGCGCAAGCGAAGGCCAGCACTGTACGTCTCGCTCGGAGCGCTGGGACTGGGCGTGATCGCGTTCGGGACCTACGCCGTGCGCGTGATGTTGCCCCGCGCGACCGGCTACGCGGCCAAGATCGGCTGCTCTGCAGCGTTCGTCAGCGGCCGCGCGCCCGAGCAAATACTCGCCGAAGAGCTCGCCAGCGTCAGCTTCGTGGGAGTTGAATTTGATGCGAGCGCTCAACGGGTCGAGGCCTCGGTCTTGGGCCTCGCCAGGCAGGAGGCTCGGCGACGCCGCGACGCGGGGTGCACCCTGAGCACGAGCGCAGGAGCGACCCAGACCGAGGCCTGGGCAGCCGAGCGCCGCCCGGTCCGAGCGCCGCTGGACCCTGGGCCCCAGCCACCGTGGCCGCTCGGAGACGGCGACGATCCGCGCCCGGATCCACCGGGCCTCGATCGCGCGGCGCTGAACACCGCGCTCGACCGGGCCTTCGCCGAGCCCGACCCCGAAGCCTCGCGCAGGACCCGGGCGGTGCTCGTCGCCCACGACGGCCGGCTCGTCGCCGAGCGCTACGCCGAGGGCTTCGACGCCGACACCGCCCTGCCCGGCTGGTCGATGGCCAAGAGCGTGACCAATGCGCTGTTCGGGCTGCTCGTCGCCCGTGGCGAGCTCGAGCTCGACGCGCCCGCCCCCGTGCCCGAGTGGCGCGAGGATCCCGACGATCCGCGCGCGGCGATCACCTCGAGCCAGCTGCTGCGGATGAGCTCGGGCCTCGCCTTCGACGAGCAGTACGGGCCCTTCGGCGCGGGCTCGGACATGCTCTTCGTCGACGAGTCCTGCGCCGCGCTGGCGATCGACCAGCCGCTGATCGCCGAGCCGGGCACGCGCTACGCCTACTCGAGCGGGACCGCCAACATCGTCGCGCGGATCATTCGCGACCGCTTCGACGACCCGAGCGCGCAGCTGGCCTTCTTTGCCCGCGAGCTGTTCGAGCCCCTCGGCATCCGCAGCGCCGTGCTCGAGCTCGATCCGAGCGGGACCTTCGTCGGCAGCTCCTTCGCGCTGATGAGCGCGCGCGACTGGGCCCGGCTCGGGCAGCTCTACCTGGACGATGGAGTGTTCGACGGGCGCCGGATCCTGCCCGAGGGCTGGGTCGCGTACTCGCGCACGCCCGCGCCCGCGGCCCCGCGCGGCGAGTACGGGGCCCTGTTTCAGACCAACCTCGGCGCGGCCGAAGACCCCGACGATCGCCGCCTGCCCTCGGTCCCGACCGACGCCTTCGAGATGGTCGGCTACGAAGGGCAGTCGGTCCTGATCGTGCCCTCGCGCCGGGCGGTCATCGTGCGCCTCGGCCTGACCCGGGCGCCGGCCAGCTGGAACACCGACGCCTTCGCCGCGCAGGTGCTCGCGAGCCTGCCGGGGACCCCGTGACGGCCACGAATTCACGCGGGGCGGCCACACCCGGCGCCTGCTCTGGTAGTTACACGGCTGGCCGAGCGACTCGACGCGTGCCACAGCTGCGTGCTTTTCTCGACCTCGGCCGCCGCCTCCCGCCCCCAGACCACCCGTGACCACCCCAACCCAACGCAACTGCAAGCTCGTCCTGCGCTACGACGGCTCGCGCTTCTTCGGCTGGCAACGGCACGGGACCAAGCCAACGGTTCAGGGCGCCGTCGAGGCCTCGCTGTCGGCGATCTGCGGCGAGCCGATCACGATCGCCGGCTCCGGGCGGACCGATCGTGGCGCCCACGCCGAGGGCCAGGTCGCAACCGCCTCGCTCCCGGCCAGCGTCACGATCTCCGACGAGCTCACCCGCCGCCTGAACGAGACCCTGCCCGAGGGGATCGAGGTGACCTCGGTCGAGGAGGCGCCCGCCGACTTCCACGCCCGCACCAGCGCGACCGGCAAGCAGTATCGCTACGTCGTGTGGACCGGCGGCCCGTGCCCCGCGGATCAAAAGCCGCGGGTGTGGACGATCTCCGGGACCCTCGACGTCGCCGCGATGCAGTCGGCGGCGCCCCACTTCCTCGGCCAGCACGACTTCGCCTCGTTCGCCACGCGACCCAATTTTCAGCAAAAGAACACGGTCCGAGATCTGCGGCGGCTCGACATCTCCGAGCGCGAGGGCGTCGTCGAGTTCATCCTCGAGGCCGACGGGTTCCTCTATAAGATGGTCCGCAACATCGTCCGCTGCCTCGTTCGTGTCGGCGAGGGCCGGACCGCGGCCGCCGAGATCCCCCGGATCTTGGCGGCCAAAGACCGCAAGGCCGCGCCCGGCACGGCCCCCGCCTCAGGCCTGATCCTCTACGAGGTCTTCTACGAGCCGGTATAACGGCGATAGGCCCTGCGGTCGGCCAAGTGCCCGGGCGCCCTGGCGCCGGGGGCGTCCGAGCGCGTAAAGTCCGCACCGAATGGGCCTCCTCGACACCATCCTCTCCGCCCTCGGTCTGCGCAAGCAAGCCCCGGACATCTCCAACGCTGCTCCGCCCGCCGCCGCTGCCGCCGTCGCCGACGATGACGACGACGACGACGACGACGACGACGACGACGACGAGGGCCGCGACTACGCCCTCGAGGCCAAGGACGACCGCGCGAGCTTCGACTTCGACAACGACATCGATCGCTACTTCGGCGCGCAGTTCTTGATCGAGCAGAAGTGGGACGACGAAGACGAGCGCGCCGAGCTCTTCGGCGAGTACGGGATCCGCAACAGCCAGCACTGGTATCAGGTCAAGGCGACCTTCGAGCGCTGGAGCCAGTCACCGGCCGCGCGGGCCAAATATCCGACGGCCGGCGATCTCGTCCAGGCCCAGATGAACGCGACCCAGAGCGTCGCGATGGCGTCGATGAACATCGGCAACCAGCAAGAGGCCCTCGCCGAGGACCTCGCTCCGGTCGAGGGCGTGACCCTCGAGCAGTGGGCCAAGGTCCAGGCCAAGATCGCCGGCGGCGGCGAGGCCGAGCCGCTGATCGCCGAGCTCGGCGTCGACCGGGCCAAGTGGGACCGGGTCTCGGCCGAGTGGAACGCCCGCATGAGCCGGGACACCTCGCTGACGATCACGATGGAGTACAGCAAGCACTTCCAGTCCGCGGGCGCCGGCCAGTTCGCCGGGGCCGCGGCGTCTGCCGCTGCGGGCGAGGCCACGTCCGAGGCCGACGCGCCGATCACCCTCGAGCGCTACTGCGAGATCGAGATGGCCCAGGCCGCGGGCTCCGAGCAGGGCAAGGACGCCGCCGCGATCCTCCAGAGCTTCGGCATGAGCCCGATGGAGTGGGGCCAGGTCGGCGGCTGGTGGTCGATGTACATCAGCCAAAACGCGATGCGCAACGACGCTGAGCTCCACAAGCGCTACACCGCGCTGCGCGACCAGTTCGAGGCCAAGTACAAGGCCGCCTCGGCCGACGACGACATCTCGTTCTGATGGCCGCCGCAGACGCAGCGCTGCTCGGCCAGGGGCACGAGGCGATCACCGCGATCGTCACCCTCGCCTCGAGCTGTCCGGCCGGCGGCGACCCGCGCTGGGACGCGACGCTGGCCGAGCTCGGAGTCGAGGGCCTCGCCGCCGACGCCCGGGCTCGGCACCTGCGCGAGGGCCCGGGCCAGCGTTGCGGCGCGCTGCTGCTCGAGCTGCGCTGGGCCCTCGACGCCGCCGTCGCGCCGCTGTGCAAGCACATGGATGAACCCTGGCAGCTGACCAACGCCGTCGACCAGGCCGTGCGCGACTACGTCGGCGCGGTCAGGCCCGTGGTCACGACCGCCTCGATCTTCGCCAACGCCCTGGCCGGCGCGGCGAGCTCGCCCGCCGCGATGGTCGGGTCCGCCGACGCCAGCGCCGAGTGCTGCCGCTGCTGCGGCGCGCCACGCCAAGATCGCAGCGACCTCAGCTGCCGCTACTGTGGACAGACCTCATGACCGACGCCCTCGATGCCCGCTGGGATGGATTCCTGGCCAAGATCCGCGAACGCTTTGACCTGCTGATGAGCGAGTCTTTGGCCGGCTGCGCCGCGCTCTTGGCCCAGACCGGGGGCGACACCGTCCCGGTCAGCAACGCCTGGCAGGGCATGCGCATGCGCGGGCTCGGGCTCCAGGCCAAGATCAGCGACGCCTGGAACGACCAGGTCCAGGACAAGTATCACGACGCCGAAGCCTACGATCAGGCCGACGCCGCCTGGGCCCGGGCCGAGCACATGATCGACGAGATCGAGATCGAGCTCGAGCGCGTCGAGACCAAGATCTTCGCCGACGCGCTCCGCAGCCTCCTGACCATGGCCGCGACCGAGCAGGCCGCGCTGCGCTGCAGCCAGTGCGGGGCCGAGCTCGAGTCCGCGGTCTATCTCCAGACCGTCGAGCTCAACTGCCGCCACTGCGGCGCGCTGGTCACGATCGAGCCGGGCCCGCGGGCGCGGATGGCCGTGGCCATGGCCCACCATCTGTGGCGCGAGGCCTGCTGGCCGCTGTGGCTCGAGCGCCACCGGGCCGACAAGGCCGCCCGCGACGCCCGGACGCCGACCCTCGAGCTGCTGCAGGCGTGGGAAGAGGCGGAGATCAACTACTGGTCCGCGTGGCTGCGCGAGCGGGCCAAGCTGCTGCCGAACACCACCGCGGAGCTCGACAAGGAGCTGCGCGGGCGGCTGCATCAGTTCTACGAGGGGCTCGAGCGCGAGGCCGTGTGGACCCGCGCCGGCTCCCCGCGCCGCTGTCGCTGAGCCCGAGCCCGAGCCCGAGCCCGAGTCAGCCGCAGGCTTGCTCGCACCCGCCGAGCTGACACTCGTCGAGGGCGAGCGAGGCCGCGTTGGTCTCGGGATCGAGGTTGCAGTCGTCGACGCAGGTCTGGGCGTCGTTGAGGTCCGCGAGGCAGTCGAGGAAGCAGCCGCACTCGGGATCGTCGGTGCAGGCCAGGAGCTCGTCGCAGCACATCTGCGCGGTGCACTCGCCGCACTCGTCGGGGGTCGGAGGCTCGCAGCCTCGATCGCCGTCGCCGTCGCCGTTGCCGTCGCCGGTGGAGTCTCCGTCGCCGTCGCCCTCTGCGGTCGAGGCTTCGTCGCCGTCTCCGTCGCCGGAGTCGTCGGGGCCCTCGTCGCCGTCGCCGTCGCCGTCGCCGGGGTCTCCATCGCCGTCCCCGCCCATCGACCCGCCGCTGTCCCCTGGACCATCCTCGGCGCTGGTGTCGAGCCCCCCGGTCTCCGAGCCCTCGGCCAGGTCGATCTCCTCGGGCTCGACCCCAACGAGCCCGCAGCCATGGACGGCCGCGAGCAGCAGGGCGACGGTGAAGAGGCCCCTCGAGGGTGATCGCGGGCCGCGGGGTTGACCTTTGTCGTGCGAGTTCATGGCAATCTCCTGGGCCGTGTGTAGCACGCGGGCGTCAGCCCCGACTCATGGATCAAAGACCATCGCTCGCGCGTGGATTCAGGTCGGCACAGGCGGGCTCCTGGCGTGCCCGACGGGCCCAGGCCGGGCACCCGCGAGCCCCCCTGCTACCTTGGCCGCGTGCACGGGCAACCCGCGCCGCCCGACGTCGGCATCACCGCCGCGCTCGGGCCGACCAACACCGGCAAGACCCACCGGGCGATCGAGCGCATGCTCGACCACCGCAGCGGGATGATCGGTCTGCCGCTGCGCCTGCTCGCGCGCGAGGTCTACGACCGGGTGACGGCGCGGATCGGAGAGTCCCGGGTCGCGCTGATCACGGGCGAAGAGAAGCGGGTCCCGCCGCGGCCGGACTACTGGGTGTGCACCGTCGAGTCGATGCCGGTCGAGCGCGAGGTCGACTTCGTCGCCGTCGACGAGATCCAGCTGGCCGCGCACCCCCAGCGCGGCCACGTGTTCACGGACCGCCTGCTCCACGCCCGCGGCGCCCGCGAGACCTGGTTCATGGGCGCCGACACAATTCGCCCGGTGCTCGAGCAGCTGGTCCCGACCGCCGAGATCCACCGCCACCCACGCCTGAGCCAGCTGCGCGGGGCCGGGAGCATGTCGCTCGGCGCCCTGCCCCCGCGCACGGCCGTCGTCGCCTTCTCGGCCAACGCGGTCTACGAGCTCGCCGAGCGCCTGCGTCAGCGTCGAGGTGGGGCCGCGGTCGTGCTCGGCGCCCTGTCACCGCGCACCCGCAACGCCCAGGTCGCCCTGTATCAGGCCGGCGAGGTCGACTACATGGTCGCGACCGACGCGATCGGGATGGGCCTCAACATGGACGTCGACACGGTCGCGTTCGCCTCGCTGCGCAAGTTCGATGGCCACGAGCGGCGCGAGCTCGAGGCCGATGAGCTGGCGCAGATCGCCGGTCGGGCCGGCCGCGCCCACGCTGACGGACAATTCTGCACGCTCGCGCCGGTCCCCGGCCTGCCCAAGCGGGTCGTCGACGCGATCGAGATGCATCGCTTTGCGGCCCTGCGCCGGGTGGTCTGGCGGACCTCGGACCGCGACCTCGACTTTGGCTCGATCGACGCGCTGCTGGGCTCGCTGCGCCAGAAGTCGCCGCGCAAGGTGTTGGAGTTGGTCCGCCAGGCCGAGGACTACGACGCCCTCGCCTCGCTCGCGCGGCGCGAAGAGATCCGCGCGCGGGCCAGGGGGCGCGCGGCGGTCGAGCTCCTGTGGCAGGTCTGCCAGATCCCCGACTTTCGCAAGCTGACGCTGCGCCTGTCTTCGCAGCCGAGCGGGCCCGAGACGCTGGTGCTCGACGGCCACGCCGATCTGCTCGCAGAGATCTACCGCCAGCTCGCGGGGCCGCGAGGGCGGATCGATCCGGACTGGATGGCCGGACAGATCGCGCGGATCGACGACAGCGAGGGCGACATTCACGTGCTCATGCGCCGCGTGGCCTCCGTCCGGACCTGGACCTACGTGAGCAACCGCGAGGCGTGGCTGGTCGACGCCCAGAGCTGGCAGGGGCGCACGCGCGCCCTCGAGGATCGGCTCAGCGACGCGCTCCACGAGCGCCTGGTCGCCCGCTTCGTCGAGCACGAGGGCCGAGCGGCGGCGCCCCGGGGACGCGGGGCCGGGCGACGCGAGAGGGGCCGGGCCGCCCAGGCCAAGCTCGGGCGGCGGGCCCGGGTCGATCGTGAGGCCGTCGCCGAGGGGCCCTTCGCCAAGCTCCTGGAGCTCGACCTTGGTGACGCCCCGCGGGTCGACACGCGCGACGACGCCTGGGTCGAGGACCTGGTCTCGGCGCCGCACGAGCGCTTCTCCTGTGACGAGCGCGGGACGATCCTCGACGGCGACCGCGAGCTGGGCCAGCTCGTTCGTGGGGTCGACCTGGTTCGGCCGGAGGTCGCGCTGACGATCGAGGAGCTCGGCGCTGGGGCCCGCGCCCGGATCCAGCGGCGGCTGGTCGCCTGGGCCCGGGACCTCGCCGGGCAGCTGCTCGCGCCGCTGCGGGGGCCGGGGGTCGAGCGCTTGTCGAGCGATGGCCGGGGGCTCGTGTACCAGCTCGAGCGCGGGCTCGGGACGATCCATCGGAGCGCGGCCAAGGGCCAGCTGCGACGGCTCCGGGGCCGCGATCGGAAGCTCCTCGACGCGCTCGGCGTCCGCGTGGGGCGGCGGATGATCTGGCTGCCGGAGCTGCTGCGCGAGGACGCGCTGCGGGTCCGGGCGCTGCTGATCGGGGCCGCGCTGCCGCGGGGAGTCTTTGTTGAGATCCCTCGGGCGGGGGCGGTCGAGTTGGTCCCCAATCCAGATGTCGATCCCGACGCCTACACGGCGCTGGGCTTTCCGGTGGTCGAGGGGCGGGCGCTGCGGGTTGATGTCCTCGAGCGCGAAGGCTGACGCTTCTCGCCCGCCTCAACCATGCATGGCCAGCTCGATGTAGGTCGCCCCCCGACCACGAGCCCGACATCGGGGATCCCACGAAACCACCCGCCGAGCTTCGCGTAAGCTCGAACCGCTCGATGTCTACCCCCGGAGCCCCAAAGCCGCCCCGCGCGACCCTGGTCGAAGGCGACATCCGCTCGGCCCTGGTCAGCCTCGCGCTGCCGATGTCGCTCGGCATCGTGTTCTTGATCGCCCTCAACCTGGTCGACACCTACTACGTCGGCCAGCTCGGGACCGACGAGCTCGCGGCGATCAGCTTCACCTTCCCGGTGATCATGCTGGTCATGTCCGCGACCATGGGCCTCGGGGTCGGGACGACCTCGGCGATCGCCCGGGCGATCGGCGGCGGTGACGAGCGCAAGATCCGACGGCTCACGACCCACGCGCTGATCCTCGGCGTGCTCGTGGTCGCGCTGCTCTCGGGCCTCGGGCTCGTGACCCAGCGGCTGCTCTTCGCGAGCCTCGGCGCCGAGGGCCCGATCCTCGCCCTGGTCGTCGAGTACATGACGATCTGGTTCTTGGGCGCGGCCTTCCTGGTCATCCCGATGATGGGCTCCGGCGCGATCCGAGCGACGGGCGACGCCAAGACCCCGATGTACATCATGATGGTCGCGGCGATCGTCAACGGCCTCCTCGATCCGCTGCTGATCTTCGGGCTCGGGCCCGTGCCCGCCCTCGGCCTGCGCGGGGCCGCGCTCGCGACCTTGGCCGCGCGGCTCCTGACCTTCGTCGGCGCGCTGTGGGTGCTCGGCAAGCGCCTGAACATGATCGAGATGCACACGCCGAAGCTCGCCGAGCTGCGCGAGTCGTGGCGCTCGATCCTCTCGGTCGGGGTCCCGGCGGCGCTGACCAACATGCTCGCGCCGATCGCTACCGGGGTCATGACCGCGCTGATCGCCACCCACGGCAACGCAGCGGTGGCGGCGTGGGGCGTGGGCTCGCGCCTCGAGGGCCTCGTGCTCATCGCTCCGATGGCCCTGTCGGCCGCGCTCACGCCCTTCGTCGGACAAAACTGGGGCGCCCTTCGCCGCGATCGCACGGCCGAGGCGCTCCGGCAATCGCGGCGCTTCGTGCTGCTGTGGGGCGCGGGCGCGTGGCTGTTTCTGATCACCCTCGGCGACTTCGTGGCCAGCGCGTTCTCCGACGACCCCGAGGTTCACGAGGTCCTGCGCCTGTTCTTTTGGGTCATCCCCGTGACCTACGGCGCCCACGCGCTCGTCAGCGTCGTGAGCGCGACCTTCAACGCGATCGACCGAGCGATCCGCTCGACGCTGCTGTCGGCGACGCGGAGCCTGCTCCTGGCGATCCCCCTGGCCCTGGTCGGCAGCTACCTCGCCGACACGCTGGGCATCTTCATCGGGGTCGCGCTCGCAACCGCGATCACGGCGGTCATCGCCAACCTGTGGGCGGGCGAGCTCTACGACCCCGCAGACCACCCCGACGAAGACGCCGACGAGGGCGTCGAACCAGCCGCGGCCCCCCGGGCCTCGCAGTCGATGCGAGGCGTGAGCCCCGGCCGCTGCGCGCTGATCGACGGCCTCGTCGCGGGCCTTTGCGAGCTCGACCAGCTCCGCGTGGCCAAGACCCGGGGCAACGCGATCGGCTTCTTCGGCCCCGGCGGCCACGAGATCGGCCACGTCCACCGGGGGGGTCAGCTCGATCTGTGCTTCCCGCCCGCGATCATGGACCAGCTCGCGCGCGAGGGCGTCGTCGAGCACCACCGCCACATCGACGATGCCTGCTGGGTCACCCACGAGCTCGACGGCGAAGATGACCTGCCCCCCGCCCTCGCGCTCCTGCGCCTCGGCTATCAGCTCGCGCGACTCCACGCCCTCGTCGACCTTGGCGCGGAGCTCTCACTCGACGAGGCGCTGCGCGATCTGACCGTGTCCGAGGCCCTGCGCGCCGAGATCGAGGCCCTCGTCGACAGCTGGAGCCCGCGCACTCCGCGCGCAGGATAAAGCCCCAGGCTCGCGGCCTTCGAGGCTCGCATCGCCCCCGTCGATCGAGTGTAGAGTGCGATCGTGGAGACCCCCTCTCACCACGCCCAGCTCCACGCGCTGACGGTCGCCGTCCGCGCGCTCGACAGGCTCTACAGGCAAGAGATCGCCAAACCGATCAAGGACGCGCTCCAGGTCACGCCCCAAGAGGTCGGGCGCTTCTACGTCAAGCTCGAGACCCTCCGCAGCTGGTTGAACAACAGTCGCACCGTGGACGACATGCGCCGTGACCCGCTCGCGCCGATGATCAAGATGGCGCTGCTGCTGTGGCGGCGTGAGCGTGCCGCCGAGATCGAGGTTCCGCGCAGCCGCACGACCGACAGCAAGGTCGTGATGGTCCTCGATGAAGAGATTCAGGCCATCGACTGGCTGCTGAACGAGCTGCGCCTGATTGAGCCCGAGCGGATGCCGGTCCTCACCGATTACATGTCAGTCCACCAGGCCGAGCTGGTCGGGCAACTCCCCCAAGACGACCCGCCCCTCGAATACGACGTCAAATTCCGCATTCTGTTGTCGGCGAATCGCGTGACGCCCGATTTTCAGTTTTACCGCAAGCGCTGTGACATCCGCGAGGTGCCGATCACCCTCGCCTTCGTCGACATCGACAAATTCAAGGACATCAACACCGAATTTGGCCACACGACCGTCGACTTCGACCTGCTCCCGCAGTTTCAGCAGGGCCTCGAGGCCCACGTGTTCTTTCGCGGTCGCGCGTATCGGGAGGGCGGCGATGAGTACATCTTGCTGCTGCCCAACATGTCCTACGAAGGCGCCCGCCAATTCCTGTGCGAGCTCCAACGGCGGATGACGAAGATTCGCTATCGCCTGTCAGCGCTTCGCTCGAACCCCACGGTGTCGATCGGCTTTGTGACCTTGAATCCGGGTAGCATCATTACCGCCCGGGAGGCGCGGGAGAAGGCAACCCACGCGCTGCTCGAGGCCAAGGACGCCGGCCGAAACCGAATCGTGGGACTCGAGACCCACCCTCACTGGACGCCCAAGTCCGTCGAGATCTCCCGCTAGCAGCCCGGGCTGCTAGCCCGCGGGCCATCCCCAGAGTCGGGCGCGACCTTGGCTGCGAGCTTCGCCGAGCCGGTTGGCGGGGTCGGCCCGGGCGAGTATCCTGGCGCAGCCGTGCCGCAGCCGGAACCGCTGTCCGTCGACGACGCCCTCGACCGCCTCGTCAACCAGTTCTCGGACTCGATGGCGTTCTTTCGCGAGCTGATCCAAAACGCGCTCGACGCCGGCTCCGAAGAGGTCGAGGTGTGGTTCGAGCACCGCCCGGGCCCGACCGATGACCTGATGGTCATCCACGTCGACGACTGGGGCGCGGGCATGAACCGCGAGATCATCGACACCCGGCTCACGCGCCTGTTCTCGTCGAGCAAAGACGGCGATCTGACCAAGATCGGCAAGTTCGGCATCGGCTTCGTGTCGGTGTTTGCGATCGCGCCCCAGGCGGTGTCGATCGACACCTCGCGCGACGGCGAGCACTGGCGGATCGTGTTCGACGAGCAGCGCCGCTTCTCGCTGATCCGCCGCGACGAGCCCGTCGAGGGGACCAAGATCGAGATCTACAAGCCCGCGAGCGCGTCCGAGTTCGAGGCCTTCCGGACCCGCGCGAGCGAGGTCGTGCGCTATTGGTGCAAGCACGTCAGCGGCGAGATCCGCGTCGACGGCGAGCTGATCAACGAGCCCTTCGACCTCGAGCTGCCCTGCAAGGTCAGCCGCGGGCGGGACGACGAGCAGGTCGTCGTCGGCCACCCCCGCGACGGCGAGGCCTTCGCCGGCTTCTACAACCGCGGCCTGACCCTGGTCGAAGAGCCGATGATCCCCGGCATCGCGTTCAAGGCCTCGTCGGCCAAGCTCGAGCACACCCTGACCCGCGACGACGTGATCCGCGAGGCTGGCTTCACCCGGCTGATGGCGGCGGTCAACGAGCTGATCGCGGGCGAGCTGTGCGAGCTGGTGTTCGCCAAGCTCGACGCCGCGATCCGCGAGCTCACGCCCGACCCGGCGGCCAGCCCCGACGACGAGCAACGCGAGTGGCTCGAGTACCTGTGGGACGCGGCGCGCTTCCACGAGCAGGCCGATCACGCGGTCCCGGTCAGCCCCAACGCGGCCCTGTTTCGCAGCCCCAGCGGCGCGCTGGTCGGGTGGCAGGCCGTGCGCAAGCCCAAGCGGCGCCGGGTCATCATCGCCCGGGGCCCGAGCCCGCTGGCCGAGCTGCTCGAGCGCGAGGGCGCGACCGTCGTGTGGCTGCCCGAGCCCTGGATCCGCGGCCGGGCCCTCCTCGACGCCCTCGCCCCGGACACGGTCCGGCTCGAGCAGTGGTGCACCGCCTTGCCCCCGCGCGACACCGACGAGGCCGTGCGCTGGCAGATCCTGGCCTCGGAGGTCGCGCGGCTCCTCGACGACTGGGGCGCGAAGATCGGCGGGGTCCGCCTCGGTCACCTCGACTACGCCCAGTCCTCGGTCGCCGAGCGCGTCGCGATCACCCAGGCCGAGTTCGGCGAGGCCACGGCGCTCGACGACGCGGGCGAGCTCGGGACCGGGCTGTTCGCGAGCCGCCGGGTCGTCGTGCTCAACGCCGACCACCCGACGATCCGCACGATCGCCGCGCTCGCCCAGACCGAGCCCGAGCTCGGGGCCTACCTCGCGGTCAAGGCCTTCTTCTTGGGCAGCCGCCTCGACGCCGAGACCGACGAGAAGCTCGCGACCCTGACCCACGATCGCCGCATCCTGCGAGTGGGGGCCCGCGCATGACCAAGCCAGCCTCCAAAGACAAGCGGTCCCAAGCTCGGGAGAGGGCCAGGCCAGACCTGCTCGCACGGCTCGAGGCCGCGGGCGCGGTCGAGGCCCGCGGTGGATTTTCGATCGACCCCGAGAAGGCGCGCGAGAAGCTGCGCCAGTATCAGCTGGCCGATCCCAACCGCTACGTGCTGCTGCTGGTCGAGGCCGCGTTCTCGAACGGCGCGACCTCGCTCGAGTTCGAGGTCGACAGCGACGATCTCCACCTGCGCTTTGACGGCTCGACCTTCGCCTACGAGCAGCTCGAGAACATCTACGGCGCGCTGTTCACCGAGGTCGACGAGCTCCGGCCCGAGGATCTCGCGCGCATGCGCGGGCTCGCGCAGCTGGCCTTCGCCGTCAACTCGGCCATGGCGATCAACCCTCGCTACGTCCGGATCACGAGCATCGGCGACGACGGCGAGGGCACGCTGCTCGAGCTGCGCCCCGATCAACCCGACGAGCTCACCCGCGTTCAGGGCGAGCCCGGCAACTGGATCCACGTCAAAGACAGCTTCCGCCCCGGGCTGATCGTCGAGTTCTTCCGCAGCCTCGGCGACACCCTCGACGAGGTCGTGCTCCTGCGCGCGCACTGCCGGTGGTCGCGGCGGCCAGTCGTCGTCAACGGCGCGCAGGTCTCGGGTCCGATGACCTTCGAGTGGGAGCCGTGGACGAGCGTCGAGGTCACCGACGAGGGCGAGCCCATCGGTCAGGCGGCGATCGGGCTCAGCAGCGCAGATCTGCGCGGCCGCCCCCGGGCCTTCTTGGTCTCCAACGGCGTGTTCATCGAGGAGCTCGCCCTCGACGAGCGCGCGGTCGCGGGCTTCGAGGCGATCGTCGACAGCCCGCGCTTCGGCAAGGACGTGTCCCAGACCAAGCTGCTCCACGACGCCGGCTACGACGCCGTCATCGACCGGATCATCGCGGCCCAGGATCACGCGATCGCCCGCCTCGCCGAGCGCTACCTGGCCCAGGGCGCGCCGAGCTGGGCCGACGACATGCTGATCGAGTGGCTGACCAAGCACGCCAACTACTCGCGCCCGAGCAAGCTGCGCCGCGCGCTGATCGACGACCCGCTGCTTGCGACCGTGGCCGAGGTCCCGCTGTGGCCCGTGGTCGGCGCGGCCAACATCAGCACCCGCGCGCTGATCGAGGCCGAGGGGCCGCTGCGCCACGCGAGCGAGGACTTCGAGTTTGCGCCGGTCGACGTGCCCTTCGTCCTGCGCATCGACCCCGGCCCGGCCCAGGCCCTGCTCGAACAGCTGTTCGGCGCTCGCCTCCACGACTACACCCCGGCGCTGCGGCGCGAGTGGGAGCGGCAGCGCTGCCGGCTCCAGTTCATGACCCGCCGCCACCTCCCGGAGCTCGGCGAGGGCTACTACCTGATCCGCGAGCCGATCCGGGGCGAGCTCCGGGCCGAGAGCGGTGACGACGACACGGCCGCGCCGATCCGCGGTGAGCTCGGGCTGCGATCGCTCGGCCACGGCGACAGCTGGGTCCGGCTGCTGACCGAGGGCTGCCTCCTGCGCGAGCTCGCCCTCGACGGACCGGTCCCCGGCCTGTGCGCCGTCGTCAGCGCCCCGCTCGAGCCCAACGAGGACTACGATCAAGCGCGAGCCACCCGCAGCCTCGCGGCCGCGCTCGTGGCCGTGCTCGAGGCCCTCGAGCGCGCGATCACCAAGCTCGCGGGCTCGGGCGCGATCAGCCCCTATCTGCGCGCGCTGCTGCGGACCTACGTCGCCCAGGCCTGTCAGGCAGACTTTGGCCCCGCGTTCCTCGATCAGTTCGGCTTCGCGCGCAGGCAGGCCAGGCGCGAGGTCAAGCGCCTCGGCGCCGCGATCACGCCGCGCTGGGGCCTCGACGGACCCGCAGAGGATCATCATGAGCTCCTGCGGGTCCCGCTCTACGACCGCGCCCACGGCGAGCCCGCGAGCCTCGCCGAGCTCGCCGCTCGGGTCGCGCAGGGCCAGCGCCTCGCCTGGCTCGAAGCCGGGACGAGGCCGCTGCCCGCCCTCGACGCCGAGGTCCTGCTCCTCGAACAAGCTGATCGCGAGGCCCTGCGCGCGCTCCTGGGCAAGGACGTGCTCGCGCCCTTCGCCGAGCGGCTCGCGCAGCTCCGTCGCCGCGACGCGTTCCTCGAGTGCCCGCAGGCCGAGCTCGCCCTGCCCCACGCGTCGCTGGTTCGGGTCGAGCTGCGCGCGGCCGAGCCCGAGCTGCGTGGCGCGCTCGGCCTGCGCGAGTACGCGTTCACGGCCGCGACCGAGGGTCAGACCCCGGTCCAGGTCTACTACCGCGCCCGCAAGCTGTGCCACGTCGAGCTCGAGCTGCCGCTGCCGGGGCTGTGCGCCTGGGTCGAGAGCGAGGCGCTCGAGATCGCCCCGAGCTTCGAGGCCCTCGCCCATCCGCTCTCGCTGCGCGGGCCCTTGCTCGAGGGCCTCGTCGCGCTCGTCGAGCTCGAGCTCGAGCGCGCCCGCGCGGCGCCCGACGAGCTGCTCCGCTGCGAGTGGTGGTTTCTGACCATGGTCCCGGGCGTGGTCCTCGGCCCGGGCAGGCTCGCCCAGGCCTTCGTGTGGCTGCGCCACGAGCTCGGGCTCGACGCGGCCCTGACCGAGCTCGCCGCGCTGCTCGAGCTGCTCGAGCGCTACCCCAGGCGCGACCTCGACCGCGCGATCGGATCGCTGCGTGGCCGCGGGGAGCTGCCGACGGCCGAGGCCGTCCGCGGGCGGCTCCGACGACCCAACCGGCGGATCAGCCAGGCCGAGCAAGACCTCCTGGTCCTGCGCCGCGGGCTGTTGCCGGCCTTCACCGAGCTCCTCGAGCTCCCACTGCTGCGCCGCCTCGAGCCAGCCCAGCGCGGGGCAAAGACGGCGCGCACGGTCCCCCTCGACCAGCTGTTCGCGCGGGTCGGCGCCGGCGAGCCGATCAGCTGGGTCGCGGACGACTTCCATCTCGAGTCCAAGCCCACAGTCACGCTCGAGGTCTCGGTCCTCGATCCGGTCGAGCAGAACCTGCTCGACCGACTCCTCGGCAGCGACGGGCTCGAGCTGGTCAGCGACTGGTTGATCGGCCGGGCCCGGTTCGAGCGGCGACGCACGATCTCCGAGATCCGCGTGGCCCGGGGCTCGGCGATCGTGCTCTTGCCCCTGAGCTCACCCGGCGTGCGCGGCGAGCTCGGCATCTCGCGCGAGTCACCCAGCCAGATCGAGCGCAGCAAGATCCGCGTGTTCACCGAGTCGCGCGAGGTCGCGGTCGTCGAGCTCCCGGCCCGGCCGGTCGCCCTCGTCGGCGCGATCGAGTTCGACGAGCTCGAGCTCAACGAGGCCCACACCGACATCACCTCGCGCGAGCGCGAGCGCGTCCGCAAGCTCGTGCGGGCCCAGACGGACGCGCTCTTGACCGAGCTCGCGACGCGCTACTCGGGCCTCAATTCGCGCGACAAGGGCCGCGCCGCCGAGCTCGTCCGTCACCTCCTGGTCGGGTGGCCGCCAGGCGTCGGCGGCTACCAGGCCCGGGCAGCAAAGCGTCCAGCCATGTTCAAGCGGCTCGCCGGGCTGGCGGTGTTCGCGGGCGCGCGCAAGCCCTGGTCGGCGCTCGAGCTGGCCGAGGCCCGAGAGCGCGGGCGCATCGCGAGCATCGCCTACCGCCGCCCCAGCCTCGAGCTGCCCGACACGCCGGTCGTCGTGCTCGACGCCCCCGACGTCGAGGCCGCCCTCGAGGCGCTCTTTGGTGACGTTCGCGACCTCGATCGAGAGATCGAGCGCCGCCGCGAGCTCGCGGCCCGCAAGGCCAACTCGCCGCGGATGCCCAGCCAACCCCCAGACCAGGCCCTGCTCGTCGTCGAGGTCGAGGGCGAGGACCTCGAGGGCTGGCTGTGGCTAGCTGACGACCAGGCCGAGGTCCTGTTCGGCGCAGACGGCCACGTCGCCGACAAGCGCGTGATCTCCGACCTGTGCTGGTGCGGCGGCGCCGTCTGGGGCGAGGGGCTGAGCATCACCTCAAACTGGAGCCGCGCGACCCTCACCCGAGCGCAGGAGCGGCTGCTCCAGCGCCTCGCGGCCGCGCTGTGGGACCGACTGATCGACGAGTTCGAGCGCCGGGTCGACGCCGAGGCGCCCCGCGACCGCGACGCGCGGCGCCTGCTGTCCGAGCTCCGCGAGCGTCTCCACGACCTGTTCATGCGCCTCCACCCTCGCTGCGCTCGCAAGCGACGCTCCAAGCGCAAGCGCAAGCGCAAGGGCAACCGCTACGAGCAGCTCTACGAGCGCTTGCGGACGCTGGCGGTGCTCGAGCTCAGCACCGGTCGCTGGATCAGCGCCGAGACGGCCGAGCGCGAGCGACCGCTCGAGCTCGCCTCGCTGAAGCTGTGGTCGGGGCCCTCGGCCGAGGAGATCGCCCACCAGCGGGCCGTCGAACGGCGCGAGAGCAAGCGCGCCCGCGAGCGCGAGCGCCAGCAGCAGCGCGAGCGCGAGCAGCAGCGCCGACGCGCCGAGGCCGAGGCCCGCAAACGCGAGGCCCAACGCCGCCGACGCGCCGCCCGTGAGGCCGAGCGCGAGCGCGAGGCCGCGGCCAAGCTCGCGGCGGCCGGGCAGGCCCAACCAAAAAAACAGGCCAAGCGAGCCGAGCGTGCCAAGTCCAAAGGAGCCCGCGCCAAGCCCCGGGCCCCGCTGCCCGAGGAGCTGCTGCTCGAGGCCCTGCGCGAGGAGCTGCGCCTGGTCCGAGCCGCGAACGCCGGGCTGGTCTCGAACCACCACCTCGAGTCGCTCGTGCTCGGCGAGCCCGTCCGGCGCGGCCCGCTGTTTCGCCACGCCGACGGCGTGACCGAGATCGACGTCGGCCATCCGCTGTTCGAGGCCGTGCTCGCGGGCTACCTCGACGATCAGGGCCTGCTGACGCTGCTGGCCTCGTCGGCCTACACCTACCTCAACATCATCCACGTCGAGATCGAGGACCAGCACGAGGCCGAGTTCCTCCGGCTCCACGCCGCCCACGCGGCGACGGGTGGTCTATGAGCAGGGCCGCGAGCAGTCGCTCGCTCGCATGCATCGCTCCCTCCCTCGGTCGGTCGGCCCTGATGAGCCTCGCAGCGGCATGCGTGGCCCCCTCAAGGGGCTCGGGTCACGCGCACGGAGCTTCGGCGCGGGGAATCGTGCCGCATGCCCGTGCTTGGGTATCATCCGCGGATGGACCGCTCATACTTCGCGCTCTCGCTGCCCGTGGCCCTCTGTCTGCTCGCCTCGGGCTGCGCCGACGATGCTGGCGTCGGCGGGGACGAGACCGACGGTACGAGCGCGACGGGCGAGAGCTCCGGGGACGGCGACGGCGACACGGGTGACGGAGACGGCGACGGCGATCCCGGAGATGGCGACGGCGACTCGGGAGACGGTGATGGGGACGGCGACACGGGCGACGGCGACGGCGACACGGGCGACGGAGACGGCGACACGGGCGACGGAGACGGCGACACGGGCGATGGCGATGGCGACGGCGACGGACCGATGCTCCCGCTGTGCGGAACCCCCCCGCCCGACGGAGCCGAGCTCGCCCCGCCGCTGCCGACCTACGGCGGCACCTGCCCGGTGTTCGAGTCCGGAATGGAGAACGTGATCTCGACCGGCGGCGGCGACCGCACCTTCATCTTCGTCGCGCCCTCGGATCTGCAGGACGACGAGGTCCTGCCGGTCATGTTCATGTTCCACTGGCTCGGGGCCAGCGCCAACTCGTTCTACAACAAGGCCGAGGTCCAGGACGCCGTCGATCACTACCGCTTCCTGGCCGTGATCCCCGACGGCCGCGACATCAACCAGCTCGTGCCCTTCAAGTGGCCCTTCGCGGTCACCGACCTCGACTTCCTGATGAACGAGGACTTCGAGATGTTCGATGACCTGCTCGCGTGCACGGCCGAGCAGTACAACGTCGACAAGGAGTGCGTGTCGGCGATGGGCGTCAGCGCCGGGGCGATGTTCACGAGCATGCTCGCCAGCCGCCACGGCGACAACCTGTCGAGCTTCCTCTCGCTCTCGGGCGGCGTCGGCGGGCTCGTCAAGCCCTGGCAGGCCGGCGGCAACATCATGCCGGCCATGGTCCTGTGGGGCGGACGCGACGACTTTTGCATTGCGATCGACTTCGCGGTCGGCTCGGTCGACCTCGAGAGCGAGCTCGAGGGCGAGGGCCACCCGGTGCTCGAGTGCATCCACAACTGCACCCACGCGACCCCGCCCTTCGAGCCGCCCCCCGACCAGCCGGACCTGCCGATCTTCGCGCCCGCGTGGGAGTTCATGTACGCCCACCCCTACTGGCTCGAGGACGGCTACTCGCCCTATCAGGACTTCGCCGAGCTGCCCTCGCCGTGGCCCGACTGGTGCGCGATGGGGGCCGGCAACGCGAGCGAGCGCGTCGGGGCCTGCGGCGGGTCCGAGTGCCAGTAGCCCCCCGCGACCCGATCTGCGCCGCCGCCTGCGGCCCTGCGTGAAAATTCCTTGCCCGCGCGCCCGGCCTGACCTGCTCGGACCGCCCTCAGGCCGGGATCGCAGCGGTCAGGTTGTGCGCGTAGCGCTCGGTCCGACGCTGGTGGTACCAGTCGAAGTTCCCGCGCATCCAGTCTTCCATGATCTTGATGTAGCCGCGCGTCGCCTCGTCGACCTCGTGCTCGAGCTCGAAGTGGGCCTTGGCCTCGAAGTACTCCTCGACCACGCGGTCGTTGGTCCGCATGGCCGCGTCCATCGCGTCGCGCAGACCCATACCGTAGGCGGTCGCGTAGACCGCGACGAGGTTGCTGTGCTCTCCGGCGCTCGACTCTTTGGCGTAGGAGAAGAGATCGTTGACGTAGGAGACGCACAGGTTGGTCGCCGACATCATGGTCTGGAAGGCCGGATCCTCGCGGACCTCGTCGGACACGTCGAAGTCCTCGACGATCGCCCCGATGTCGAGGGTCGGGTACACGGCGCTGCAGCGCAGGCGCACGATCGTGTAGTCGGCGACGTGGGTCATGCGCTTGTTTCGCTTGCGCGTCTCCATCACGCAGCCTTGAAAGTAGGTCCGCATGCCCTCGACGTAGTGGCGGAGCCCGGCCCGGTTCGTGTACCGAAGCAGCCGCTTGGCGACGTTGGCGTAGGCGTCGCCGACCGCGATGATCCGCGCGCGAGCGGGGACGTTCAGGCACAAGAGCGGGCGCGGCTCATCGGCGACGGCCGCAGACAGGTACGCGGTCACGTGCTCGGCGAGCGCCTCGTTGCCGCCGATCTCCGAGCTCGCGTCGTCGAGCATGTCGTCGAACACGAAGATCGCCGTGTAGCAGTTGGTGATCAGGCGCAGCGCCTCGAGCGAGCAGTCGCGGTGGCACAGGCCCGCGAGCTCCTCGAAGCGGCAGCGAGCGAGGGCGTCGGCGAGCTCGTGGTCATCCTCGGGGATCAGACCGAGCTCGATCGCCCAAGCGAGGTTCTGCTCGCGCACGGCGTCCACGTGGGGGTTCACCCCAGAACGAAATGGGAGCCTCAAGCTGCCCGGCATCGATCCCCAAGGTCCTTGGATGTCGATACCGATGCGCCGCTCGCTGGTGCTGATGATCGTGGCCGTTTCCATGGCTCTACCCCTTCTGTCCGATCCTTGGACTGGGTTTTTTTGTGTACGACCTTGTGTACCAAGCACCTACCGACGCGGTCAACAAAAATCCACTCTGACGGTAAATTTTCCAGATCCAGTGTGCGACAGGGTGCGCTTGCGCCACACTGGTGTTCGCGCGCCAACGCGCCTAGACTCGCTCGGCCCCGCCCCTCCCATCACGCCCCGATGGTCAAGCCAGCGTTCAATGTGCCGCCAGAAGGCGTTTTTTGGCCCCATACCTGGGTTGTGGCCGATGACGTGATCATCTCCTTGACCCAGGAGGGTCCCGTCCCGGACGAAAACTGGGATCACTTCGTCGAGGACATCCTGCGCGACTCCACCCACCGCATGCTCGGGATCGGGATCGGCTCGATCAACGTCCACAGCCGGCAGCGCCGCAAGCTCGTCCAGGCGATGCACGACAAGCGGATCGCGGCGGTGCTCGGCAGCAGCGTGGCGCGGGGCATTGCGACCGCCCTCGGCTGGATGGGGCTCAAGATCCGGGGCTTTGGCTGGAACGACATCGACACCGCGTTCGAGTACCTCGGGTCCGAGCACATCGACATCGAGGCTGGCGTCGGGCTGGTCTCCCAGCTGCTCGCACGGTCTGGCGCCCCGACCCTCGAAGAGCTCCTGAAAGACACCTAAATACGCCGATCCAGTCGGGGCGAAGCTCAGGTCGCTCGCGCAGTCGTAGCGTTTCAGGCGTCCCGGACTACTCGAAGCTCGCGTGTCGAGGTACTCAGTACGAGGAGTCCGATGCCGAAGAATATAAAAGATGCCCCGACACTCTCTGGTCGCTGGCCGCTCTTCGGCCACCTCCCGCGGCTCAACCGCGACGCCTACCGCTTCCTGCGCGACGCCGCGCGCGAGCTAGGACCGGTGTTTTGGATCGACCTGGGCTTCGGCAACCGCACGCTCATGGTCGTGTCCGAGCCGGGCTTCGCGGTGTTCAAGTCCAAGCACGCCGACTCGTCTCACCTCAGAGACTTCGCCGCCTTCCTCGGCAAATCGATGCTGACCGTCGACGGCCCCGATCATCGGCGGATGCGGACCGCGAGCAGCCACGCGTTCACGCCCGCGGGCCTGTCCCGCGCGCAGATCGGCGACACGATCGCCGAGACCCTCGAGCGCCGCGTCGCAACCTGGCAGGGCCAAGACAGCGTGGCGATCGTCGAACAGACCAAGGTCATCGCGCTCGAGGTGATCTTCCGGGTCATGGGCATCGAGGTCCGCGACCTGCCCCAGTGGTCGCGCTGGTACGCCGAGTTCTTGCTCGGCCTGATCGACATCCCGATCAACCTCCCGGGCACGCCGAAGTGGCGCGCCCGTCGGGCCCGGCGCTGGCTCGAGGCCCGGGTCCTGGCCATCATCGCCGACGCCCGAGCCCGCGACGACCACGACAGCCTCGTCGGCGCGATGGTCCACGGCAAGGACGATCAGGGCGCGGGCCAGAGCGAGTCCGAGCTCGTCGACAACCTCCTCATCCTCGGGTTCGCGGGCCACGAGACCACGGCGTCGACGATGGCGTGGTCGATGCTCCACCTCGGCAGCTCACCGCGGCGCTGGGATCGACTGTGTGAAGAGGCGGCCGCGATCGGCGACCCGCCCCACGACTACGCCGAGCTCATGAGCCGGGCCCCCTACGCCCTCGGGGTGTTCCGCGAGAGCCTGCGCCTGTACCCGCCGGTTACGATCGACTCACGCCGAGCCCACACCACCTTTGAGCTGGCCGGCTATCGGATCGAGCCCGGGACCGTGGTCGGGACCAGCTTCTTGCACCTGTCCCGCGACGAGGCCCGCTACGAGCAACCCGACGCGTGGCGGCCCGAGCGGTGGCTGGACCTCGGGCACAAGCCGACGCCGATCGAGAATTGCCAGTTCGGCGGCGGCGCCCACTTTTGCCTCGGCTATCACATGGCCCTGCTCGAGGGGACCATGTTCCTGGTCCACGTCGCGCGGACGCTGTCGAAGTGGGGCCGACGGCCGCTCGTCGAGGGCGAGCTGCCGCGCCCCACCTTCGTGCCGCTGACCCGACCGCCGGCCAAGACGCGCCTGGTCCTGGCCTGAGCGGCCGGCTCACATCCGTCCGCGCAGCATCCCGTTCCAGTACAGCTCGGGCAGCCCGTAGGCCTTGAGCGCGTACATGCTGTAGCGCGGCCGGGCCTGGTCGAAGGGGAAGCTCTCGCACGGGTTCCCGTCGTAGTCGAACTCGGCGAGCATGACCTGGCCGACGCCCGTGACGAGCGGGCACGAGGAGTAGCCGTCGTAGGCGGCCTCGAGCGGCTGACCTCCGCGGTGGGCGAGGAGGTTGGCGACCGTCACCGGCGCCTGCTTGCGAACCGCGGCCCCGGTCTTGGCGCAGGGCAAGCTGCTGCAGTCGCCGAGCGAGAACACGTCCGCGAAGCGGGTGTGCTGGGTCGAGTACTTGTCGACCTCGACCCACCCGGCCTCGTCGGCCAGCGGGCTGTCGGCGATGAAGGACGGGGCCGACTGCGGCGGCGTCACGTGCATCATGTCGTAGTCGAGCTCGACGGTCTCCTCGCCGGTCAAGAAGCGCGCGATCTTCTTGCCGGGGTCGACCCCGACGAGGTTGTGTCCGAAGCGCGTGACGATCTTGCGCTCGACCGCCAGCCGCTCGAGCGCGATCCGATACTTGTGCACGCCGAAGATCCGCGCCCCGGCGTTTGCGAAGCTGACCTCGGCGTCGTCGCGCAGGCCTCGGCGGCGGAAATTCTCCTCGGCCAGCCACATGATCTTTTGCGGGGCGCCGCCACACTTGATCGCGGTCGCGGGCGCCGTGAACACGGCCCGCCCGCCGCGGAAGCTCGAGATGCACTCCCAGGTGTAGGCCACGGTGTCGTAGCTGTAGTTGGAGCACAGCCCGCCCGTACCGATCGCGTCCTCGAGCCCCTCGATCGCGGACCAGTTGAGCTGGATGCCCGCGCACACGACCAGCTGCTCGTACTCGACGGGCTCGCCCTCGCGCAGGAGCACGCGCTTTTGCTCGGGCTCGAAGCCCTCGACGGCGTCGCAGATCCAGGTGTGGCCGGACGGGATGTAGTCGGCCTCGGGTCGGGCGGTGACGTCGCGAGCGAACTCGCCGCCGCCAACCAAGGTCCACAGCGGCTGGTAGTAGTGGACCTGCGAGGGCTCGACGATCGCGACGTCGAGCTCGGGCGCGAGGTTGTGGAGCCGCGCGGCGACGCTGATGCCCGCGGTCCCGCCTCCGATGATGACGACTTGATGATGCCTGGTCACGACTGCGCCTCCTCGCGCTCGGTCACGGCGCCCGGACTGTTGGAGTCGCGCGCATCGAGCGTGCGCCCGAGCCGACGGGCAAAATGGATCAAGAAGCTGGTCGCGCGCTGGACCTCGGGCTCGCGCAGGACTCCGACCAAGCCGAACACGCCGCGCGCTTCGCCGGGGTCCGCGGCCGCGCTCGGCAGCTGCGCGCCCGCGTCGGCCAGCACGGCCATGGTCTCGGGCTCGAGCAGGCGCTCGAGCGCCTCGAGCAGGCCCGGATCACCGAGCTTGACGATGACCGCGAGGGCCCGGCGCAGGCGCAGATCAAAGTTGACCTCGCCATCGCGCCCCGCGATGTCGTCGATGGTGTTGCCGAAGGTTGCGAGCAGACCAGGCAGCTGCGCGAGCAGGGGATCGGCGCGCTCGAGCCGGGTCTCGATCCGGCCGAGCTGGGCCTCGATCCGATCGAGCTGGCTCGATCCGCCGATTGTAGGGGTACGGGGAGCTGAGTTTGCCATCGTCGGCCCAATCGTTGTCCGCGGCGCCGCGGTCGTCGAGCGCTCGATTTTCGCGCTCGCGTTCAGCGCGGGGCCCCGACTCGAGTCGTGGCAGACTGTTCGAGGATCCGCGCGACCGGCAGCTCCATGCGGCCGCCCGGGAGACGCTGCCCTCGCTCGGCCCGCTTGCGCAGGACCTGGCGGGCCGTCAAGAAGCCGGTGACGCTCTGCCCGGTCAGCATGCCAACGAGGCGCCCCTGGCTGTCGACCACGGACATCGGCTCGCCGTCTTGCATGACACGCATCAGCGCGTCGTCGAGGTTGTCGCTCGGGTGGACGATCTTGGGCTCGCTGCGCATGACCTCGGCCACGCTGACCTCGGGCCCGTGGGCCGCGAGCGCCTGGAGCAGGGCCTCGCGGCTGAGCATCCCGACGACCCGGCCGTCGTCGACGACGGGGAAGTCGTGCTGGAAGGTCTCGATCACCCGGCGCAGGGGCATGAGCACGGGCGCCCTCGGACTCACGGCCTCGAAGTCGCGGACCATCGCCGCCGCGACCGGCACACCGTGGGCCACGAACTTGGCCTCCGCGACTCGCGCCTCGCCCGACGCCCCCATCCACAAGAACAGCGCGATGAACACGAGCAGCGGGTTGCCGAACAGGCCGATGATCCCGAACGCGACGGCCATCGCCTGGCCGAGCCCGGCCGCGATCTGAGTCGCGCGAAGGTCGGACAGACGCAGGGCCAACACCGCCCGCAGCGCGCGCCCACCGTCCATCGGAAAGGCCGGCAGCAGGTTGAACAGGGCCAGGATGACGTTGATCCACATCAAGCGCACGACCATCGAGACCGACTGGTCGAGCGCCCCCGGGACCAGCGGCTCGCCGAGCCCGAGCGCGACCACTGCCAGGAGCGAGGCCAGCACGACGTTGACCGCGGGCCCGGCGAGCGCGACGAGCAGCTCGTGGCGCGGGTCCTCGGGCATCCGCTCGAGCGAGGCCACGCCGCCGATCGGCAGCAGCGTGATGTCGCGGGTGCGGATCCCAAACCGACGGGCCGTCAACGCGTGCCCGAGCTCGTGGAGCACGATGATCCCGAACACCAGACAGACCAGGATCACACCGTCGATCGCGCCCGCCGCGGTCCCGGTGGTCGCGTAGCTGATCCACGCGATCCAGGCCAGCAGGGCCAAGAAGGTCACGTGGACGCGAATATCGATGCCGGCGACCCGGCCGATCCGCCACGCCCACTTCACGCTCGCCTCCGTTGCATTTGCACGCGGCGATCGTGTCGCGAGAGGGGACGGCTGTCCCCCCTCAGACCACGCGCAAGCTTTGCCGCCGCGGAGCTAGCGACTCAGCAGCCGTTGTCTTCGGGGAACGAGCAGACCCCGTCCATGCAGAAGTTTTGCACGATCCCGGTCTGGAAGAAGTTGTCGAGCTGATCGCGCGCCTCGGGCAGCTTGCGCAGCTTGCCGTGGGGGTCGTCGCACGCGGTCTGCGGCACGTTCTCGAGCGGGTCCTCGGGCAGCCCGAAGTCGTACTCGACGTAGGTGCTGCCGACGTTCATGTCGGAGACCGAGTCGAGACCCCAGATCTCGCGGATCCCGGTGTCGAGGTGCGGCGCGCCGACGGCCCGGGCCATGATGTGGGCGCCGAGCGTGGTCACCTGGTGGTCGCCGATCGCGGCCCGGATCAGGACCTGGTGCTCGGGCGTGTCAGGAAAGGGATCGTTGGTGATCTTGAAGCTGTAGCCGGTCGGCTCGGCCTCGTCCCACAGGCCCTGCATCAGCGCGAGGATGATCTGGAGGTCGCGCGAGTCGGTGAAGCCCTGCTGCAAGATCGCGAAGTACTGGTCGAAGTCGACGCTGCGGTTGAGCAGGATGTTGTAGGGCTGGCCAGGCACGCCCGTGCACCCGCGCTCGATGTCCTGGGTGATGGCCATGAAGGTCCCGCCAAAGATCCCGCCCTGGCTGATGCCGAGGTAGTAGGCCGCGCTCGGATCGATGTAGCTGCCGAACATCACGTCGTTGGCGAAGCTCGTCTTCATCATGCGCGTGGCGACGACGAAGTTGACCAGGCCCTGCTGGAGGCGATCGCTGACATCCTGGAACAGGTGGACCTCGCCCGAGTTGAGCAACGCGGCGATGTTGAGCGCGTCCTCGTCGGCCATGCCGACCCAGTCGACGGCGAACAGGATGTAGTTGTACTCGTTGATGAACGAGCGCATGTGCCCGCTGCCGAGCTCTTCGGCGCTGCCGAGCAGGCCGTGGCCGTACTGCAGCAGCGGCGCCGGGGTGTCGATCGCGCTGTTGGGGATCAGCACGAAGAAGGGGAACTGAGCGACGCCTTGCACCTCGGGCAAGCCGTCGTCGCCGTAGACGAGGCGGCCGCCGGGGTTGGGATCATCGAGGTAGAGCGGCACGTCGATCGTGCCCTCGATCCGGTAGGCGATGTTGTCGGTGTTCCACTCATCGTCGACGCTGTCGATCGTGTAGGTCGGGCCCATCTCGGGCGTGTAGGTCGCGAGGGCGTCGTCGCGCATGTGCAGGACGTTGGCGGTGTTGTTGTCGAGGCTCGCGGTCGTGAAGTCCCAGGCGATCTGGAGCGACTCGCGCTCGACGCCCGCGTCTGCGAGGCGCGTGAAGATGTCGGCGTAGAGCGGGCGCCGGGCCTCGACGTCGGCGTCTTCGGTCGGCAGCAGGTCGCGCAGCGCCCGGAACTCGGCGCTGGGCTCGAGCGTGGCGCCGCCGGCGTCGACGACGTCGCGGATCGCGACGATGTAGCGGGTGCTGTCTTCGAGCCGGGTGACCGGGCGGATCATGAACGCGTTCTCGGTCGCGCCCGCGAGCGAGGCGTCGATCTCGGCGAAGTGGGCCACGCGCTCGCCGGTCTCGGCGTTGATGAGCACGGTCGGCGAGGCCGGGTCGAGCGAGGTCTCGATGTCTTTCCAGGTCGGCAGCCCGGTCGTCGAGGCGCCGGGCATGTAGGTCAGCATCGCGAGGCCGGCCGAGAAGCCGTCGCCTTCGTTGAAGGGGTCGGCGAGGATCGGGTTGTCGTTCTTGCTCGGGAGCCGATCGCTGTTGAGCGCGATCCGGCGGCCGGTCGCCGAGTCGGCGTCCTCGGCCGTGAACACGTTGCTGGGGAAGGGGAACAGGCAGTACTCGGGGACCAGCGAGTCGCACTCGAGGGTCGGCCACGCGACCTCGGGAGCGGGCTCCTCGACCATGTCACCGTCGCCGTCTCCGGGGTCACCGTCGCCGTCACCGTCGCCGTCACCGTCACCGTCGCCGTCGCCTCCAGTCTCGCTCGAGTCGCCGTCGGCCGGGCTGTCGTCGCCGCAGCCGGGCGAGGTCGCGAGCGACAGGGTCAAAGCAGGGATCGACAACAACAGTGGCAAGCGCTTCATCAGGGTCTCCAGAGCAGGTCCGACGGAGCATACACGAAGCGCCCGGCGGTTGAGTCCGCGGTGAGCGACTGGAAAATCACGGCCGCCCGAGGGCCAGACCCGGGTCAGCGAGCGCTACACCGACTTCGCGGTCGAGTAGACCCGCTCGGCGCCCGCGTACACGCACAGCCGCCGATCCCGAACGAAGCCGACCAGCGTCATGCCGGCCGCGCGCGCGAGCTCGACGGCCAGCGAGGTCGGAGCCGAGACCGCGGCGACGACGGGGATCGCCAGCGCCAGCGCCTTTTGGACGATCTCGAACGACACTCGGCCCGAGACCATCAGCACGCAGCGCTCGTGCGCGACGCCCTCACCCGCGGCCCAGCCGATCACCTTGTCGACGGCGTTGTGGCGACCGACGTCCTCGCGCACGGCGAGCAGCTGGCCGTCCGCGGTGAACAGGCCCGCGGCGTGGAGCCCCCCGGTCCGCTCGAACACGTCCTGGCGGGCGCGCAGACGCTCGGGCAAGGCCGTGAGCGTGTCGACGGCCACGCGCAGCCCGAGCGGCAACCCGGCCCGGGCCAGCCCGGGCTCGCCGATCACGGCCTCGATGCTGGCCTTGCCACAGACCCCGCACGAGCTGCTCGCGTAGAGGTTGCGGCGCAGGGCCGCGAGGTCGACCTCGACGGAGGGGCCGAGGCGCACGAGCATCACGTTGTCCTCGGCCTCGGGCGTGTCGACCGTCGTGCAGTGGCGAGCGCTGGCGATGGCCGAGACCTCGGCCACGATCCGCTCGGACAGCAAGAAGCCGCGCACGAGCTCCTCGTCGTCGCCCGGGGTCCGCATGACGACGGCGATCGCGACCTGGTTGACGCGGATCTCGAGCGGCTCCTCGCGCGCGAGCATGTCGGGCTCGGGCGCCTTCGCCTCGCCGTCGATCCACGCGCCGCGCACGACCGCCCGGAGCCGGTCGTCGTCGTCGTCCTCACTCGGCTCCGGAGCCGCCATCGCCACCAGTGTAGCCCCCGCGTCGGACCCTCGAGCGGGTAGACTGCGCGCGTGCCCCGAGTCGCCACCGCGCTCGCGCGCCTCGCTCTCTCGCTCGCGTTCATCCTCGGCGTCGCGGCCTGCGCGGGCCGCAACGCTGGCCCCCCGCCCTACAAGCCCGCCGCCGAGCTCGATCAGTGCGAGCCCGGCGAGTGCGTCGAGGCCAAGCTGAGCTTTCGCCGCTGGGCCAACGCCGAATTCCACCGCGGGCGCATGCCCTACCACTGCGATCCGGGCAGCGAGCTCGACGGGCGGCCGAACCCCGCGGTCACCCGCATGATCTTCGTGGTCCACGGCGTCGTCGGTACGACCCCCGAGGCGCTCGCGCAGCTCCACGTCCCGCCCGGGCTGGTTCAGCTGCGCAGCGTCACCAACGCCCTGCGCCGGGCCGAGCAGCTCGACCCCGAGCTCGACCGGAGCTCGATCGCGATCGTCGCCCCGACCTTCCAGCGCACGACCCAGTGGCAGCCCTACACCGACGAGGACAAGCGCGTGTGGACCTGGGACCGAAGCACCTACAACATCGGGACGCTGGCCGCGCGAGACCCCCGTGGGCATCGTCAAGGCCGACAGCGTGTCCTCGTTTGACGTGATCGACGAGTTTCTGCGCGCGGCGGTCGTAAAATTCCCCAAGCTCGACACGGTCGTCGTGCTCGGGCACTCGGCCGGAGGTCAGACGGTCCATCGCTACGCGCTGCTCGGCGCGGGCGTCCACGAGCACCTCGACAACGAGGGCATCCACGTCCGCTACGTGCCGACCAACCCGGGCCTCTACGTGTTTCCGCTGATGACCCGCAAGCTCCCGCCGGGCCAGACCTCGCTGCGACCCGGGGTCGGGCGCGGTGACACGGGCGGCTGGCGCTGGACCGCCCCGCGCGGCTGCGAGGGCTACGACAACTGGGGCTACGGGCTCGGCGGGTTGGACCGGGCCCCGGGCGACCGAGCCACGCGCGCGGCCAACTTTGCGATCGACCGCTACCTCCGGCCCGTGGATCGCAAGCTCGCGCGCCAGGCCATGCGCGACCCCGGGGGCAGGACCTGGGCCAAGGCCGCCCGCATCGCCTTGCGCATGCAGTACGCCAGCCGCGAGGTCTGGCACATCCAGGCTGCCAGCGATCATGCGGGGACCTTCGGGACCAACTGCAAGGCGACCGTTCAGGGGCGCTCGAGGTTCGAGCGCTTCTCCAACTTTCAAGAGGCGTGGACCCAGCTCGTTGGTCTCGACGCGCCCAACCTGCACTTCGTCGCGCTCGAGGCGAGCCACCCGCACAGCTCGCGGGTCGTCTACGCGTCAGATGCCGGCATCCACCTGCTGTTTCACTAGCCGGGCCAGCCAGAACCCATCGCTCTCGTGGTCCTCGGGGGTCCAGGCCTGGGTCAGCTCGCGGGTGAAGTCGCGGCCGGCCTCCGAGTCACAAAAGCCAGCGACGATCGCCTCGCCCTCCTCGGGCTCGAGGCTGCAGACCGCGTAGACCAGGCGCCCCCCGGGTCGAACCCAGCCCGCGCACTGACGCAGGAGCGCGGCCTGCAAGCTCGCGCGGTCGCGGATGTCGGCCTCGTTGGCGGTCCAGCGCAGCTCGGGGTGACGCGCGAGGTTGCCCAGCCCGGTGCAAGGCGCGTCGAGCAACACCGCGTCGAAGCTGGCCTCGCGCAGGTGCGTCGCGGCTTCGGCTTCGAGCGCTGCGCCGAGCTCGGCCTCGACGATCTCGACGCTCAGCTCGCCGCCGAGGCTCGCGCGCTCGCGCTGGCCCTCGAGCACGGCGAGCCGCTCGCCCGAGCTGTCGACCGCGACGAGCTCCCCTCGCCCTTGCATGTGCTCGGCGATCTGAACGGTCTTGGTGCCCATCCCCGCGCACGCGTCGAGCACCCGCTCGCCCGGCTGGGGATCCAGGACCCGCACCGCCTGCTGGCTGCCCAGGCTCTGGATCGAGAACAGCCCGGCCTCGAACGAGGGCCCGTAGAACAGGTCGCCCCCGCCGCGGACCCGCAGGCACTGCGGCTGGTCCCCCGCGGCCTCGGGCAACGCGACGAACTCGAGCTTGGGCTGCTCGGCGAGCAGCGCCTCGCGCAGCTCGGCCGCGCCGCCGCGGTGAAGGTCGACCCGCAGATCCACGGTCGGCGCCACGCTCAGCGCCCGCGCGCGAGCGACCGCGCGCTCGGCCCCGAGCGCCTCGACCCAGCGCGTCGCCAGCCAGCGCGGCAGCGACCAGCGCAGGCTCAGGGCGTCGACGACCTCGCCGTCGCTCATCGCCACGTCCATGATCGGCCAGTCCCGATCGATCATGTGCAAGATCGCCGTCATCATCCCCTTGAGCCGCCCCTGCGGATCGATGCGCCGCGCGAGCTTGCCAGCCTCGGCCGCCGCGATGCCCAGCGGACGCTCGAGCTCGACGAGCTCGAACGCGGCCACGCGCAGGATCATCCGCAGCTCCCCCTTGATCTTGTTCGGCCTGTCGGCGAACGAGTCGATCAGCTTGTCGAGCCGCGCGCGGTGGCGCAGCACGCCGTAGACCAACAAGGTGATCAGCCCTCGATCCCGGCGCGCGAGCTCGGGGTAGCGCTCGAGCTGCTCGGACAAGATCCGGTTGCTGAAGCCTTGACGCTGCTCGACTTCTCGCAGCGTACGCACAGCAACTCGACGCGGATTCGGCCCGGACTTCACCCCGAGATGGTAGTCGGCTCTTCGAACCAACAAAAAGCCCGCGGCGGATGCCGCGGGCTCGTTGTTTGATTGGCTAGGGTGAGTGAGCCGGGCTCACATGCCCATGCCACCCATGCCGCCCATGCCGCCCATGTCGGGCGCGCCGCCAGCGGCGGGGGCCTCTTTCTTGGGCACCTCGGCGACCATCGCCTCGGTCGTCAGCATCATGCCAGCGACCGACGCCGCGTTCTGGATCGCCGTGCGCACGACCTTGGTCGGGTCGATGACGCCCTGCTTGACCAGGTCGCCGTACTCCTGGCTGCGCGCGTTGAAGCCGAAGCCGGCCTCGCCCTCGAGCACCTTGTTGACGACCACGCTCGGCTCGCCGCCCGCGTTGGAGACGATCTGGCGCAGGGGCTCCTCGACCGCGCGACGCACGATCGAGATCCCGACCTGCTGCTCCTCGGTGCTGGCCTTGAGCTCGTCGAGCCCGGTGCTCGAGCGAAGCAGCGCGACGCCGCCACCGGGGACGATGCCCTCTTCGACGGCCGCACGCGTGGCGTGCAGGGCGTCCTCGACGCGGGCCTTCTTCTCCTTCATCTCGACCTCGGTCGCCGCGCCCACCTTGATCACGGCGACGCCGCCGACGAGCTTGGCGAGGCGCTCTTGCAGCTTCTCACGGTCGTAGTCCGAGGAGGTGTCCTCGATCTGCGCGCGGATCTGCTTGACGCGGGCCTGGATGTCGTCCTTCTTGCCGCCACCGTCGACGATGGTGGTGGTGTCCTTGTCGACCGTGATCCGGCCGCAGGTGCCGAGGTCGCTGAGCTGGATGCTCTCGAGCTTCTCGCCGAGATCCTCGGTCAGGGCCTTGCCGCCGGTCAGGACGGCGATGTCCTTGAGCATCTCCTTGCGGCGATCGCCGAAGCCCGGGGCCTTGACGGCCGCGACCTCGAGGGTCCCACGCAGGCGGTTGACGACGAGCGTCGCGAGGGCCTCGCCGTCGACATCCTCGGCGATGATCAGCAGGGGCTTGCGCTGCTTGGCGACCTGCTCGAGCACGGGCAGGAGGTCCTTCATGCTCGAGATCTTCTTCTCGTGCAGGAGGATGTAGGCGTCCTCGTAGGAGACCTCCATGCGGTCTTGGTCGGTCACGAAGTAGGGGCTGAGGTAGCCGCGGTCGAACTGCATGCCCTCGACCACGTCGAGCTCGGTCGTGTTGGCCTTGTTCTCCTCGACGGTGATCACGCCCTCCTGGCCGACCTTGCTCATGGCCTCGGCGATGAGCTTGCCGACCTCTTCGTCGCCGTTGGCCGAGATGGTCCCGACCTGCGCGACCTCTTCCTCGCCCTTGGTCTCGACCGAGAGCTTCTGGACGTGGTTGACGACGGACTCGACGGCGAGCTCGATGCCGCGCTTGAGCTCCATCGGGTCGTGACCGGCGGTGACCATCTTGAGGCCCTCGCGGTAGATCGCCTGGGCGAGCACGGTCGCGGTCGTGGTCCCGTCACCGGCGACGTCGGAGGTCTTGGAGGCGACCTCCTTGACCATCTGCGCGCCCATGTTCTCGAACTTGTCCTCGAGCTCGATCTCCTTGGCGACGGTGACGCCGTCCTTGGTGACCGTGGGCGAACCCCAGGACTTCTCGATCACGACGTTGCGGCCGCGCGGCCCGAGCGTGACCTTGACCGCGTCGGCGAGCGTGTTGACACCGCGCAAGATCGCCCCGCGGGCGCTGGCATCGAAGCGTACTTCTTTGGCTGCCATGGTGGATCTCCTTTGATTCTCTGATTCTCAGCTAGGGTTTGAAGAAGGGAGGGCTCAGCCTTCGATCACGGCGAGGATGTCGTCCTCGCGCATGATGATGAGCTCCTCACCCTCGATCTTGATTTCGGTGCCGGCGTACTTGCCGAACAGGATCTCGTCGCCGGCCTTGACGTCGAGGGGCTTGCGCTTTCCGTCGTCGTCGGCGCGTCCGCTGCCAGCAGCGACGACCTTGCCGCGAGTGGGTTTTTCCTTGGCGGAGTCAGGGATGTAGATGCCGCCAGCGGTCTTTTCCTCTTCTTCGAGGCGCTTGACGAGCACGCGGTCGTTGAGGGGACGAACGTTCATTTGGTGCGGTCTCCGATGTCTGGGCCCGGACCCTGGATGCACAGTCGGGTCGCGGGTGAGGAGTGAGGAGTGATGTGGCGTTGGCCGCCCTGCGTCTGACCGGCTCGGTGCGAGCGCGGAAAATGACCCAGGAAAGGTGGCGGCGGAGCGCTTTGGCAGTCGGGGTGTCCGACTGCCAGCGGGCGGAGGGTAAAGCTGCAACCAGAGCGATCAAGGCCGCGAGACAGAAACTTTGGGCCGAACATCAGCGAGCCAACTCACAAACGAGTGATCCGCGCTCTTGATGCGCCCGCCAAGCCTGCTAGCGTGAGAATAACGACAGTCGAGGAACCACCCTGATCCAAAGAGCATCATGAGCCACACGGTCGATCTTGCCTTCGAGGGCACGCTGGAGTCCTTCTTCTTCGAACAACTCAGGCACGCCCGCGCCGGCAAGCGCGACACGCTCGGTGAGGATATCGAGGCCTACCTGGTCTACATGCTCGCAGCCCACGCGCGTCGGACCAACGTCGCCGGGCGCACGAGCCCGGCCCTCGCCACTGAATTTCTGGCCGCCCGCGAGCACGGCTCGAGGGCCCTGCGCGAGGTCGGCGACCGGGCGCTCTACATCGCGGGCGTGGTCCCGCGCTCGCTCGATCGGGGCCCCGTCAACGTCGCCTACGTCTCGGGCATCGGCGAGGCGGCCTACCGCGAGCTTCACGTCCGCTCGGCCCGCCTGCAGGTCTTCGCCCGGCTCGCCGATCGCTTCCGCGAGATCGTCGCGCTGCTCGGCCGGATGATCGCGGCCGACGACGGGGCCGAGGGCGATCTGCTCACGGTCTACGAGCGCTGGCGACGGACGAGTGATCCACGCGACGCCGAGCGCCTGGTCGCGGCTGGCGTGCTCCTCGACCCCGAGATCGCCGATCTCGTGCAGTAATTCGCCAGCTCTTCGCCAGCTCTTCGGTGGGTCGAAAATCCCTGGGAATGATCTCGCCGAGCCCCTGTTCCTCGCGCCCGATGAGCGTGCGTCAGCTGAGCCCTCACGGTCTGTTCTTCCTGGCCTTCTGTGTCCTTGGAGCGCCGGCGCTGATCACGAGCGCCGGTTGCTCCAACGAGGCCCAAGCCAGCCCCCCGACGCAGCCCGACGAAGCCGCCGAGACCGCCAAGAAGGTCCCGGCGGCTTCTCCGTCTGTGTCGTCCCCCCCTGGTCCGAGCCCCGTCGTCGCGTCCAAGCAGTACGACCCCAACCAGAGCCTCGCGCCCCTGATCGAGTCGGTCCAGCCCACCGTCGTCAGCATCCAGGCGCGCAGCAGCAGGTCCGGGATGTTCGGGCGCCGCAGCGGCGGCGGGATCGGCAGCGGCTTCGTGATCTCCGCCGACGGCCTGGTCGTGACCAACCACCACGTCGTCGCGGGCAATGACGAGTTCGAGGTCCACCTCCAAGATGGTCGCCGCTTCGAGGCCACGGTCGTCGGCAGCGATCCCCAGACTGACGTCGCGGTCATGCGCCTGACCAACGCCAGGGGCCTCAAAGCGGTGACCTTTGGCTCGAGCGAGGGCCTGCGCGTCGGCGACTGGGTCGTGGCGATGGGCAGCCCGATGGGCCTCGAGCAGACGGTGACCCGCGGGATCGTCTCGGCCAAGGGCCGCGGCAGCCTCGGGCTCTATCAAGATGGCTACGCCGACTTCCTCCAGACCGACGCCGCGATCAACCCGGGCAACAGCGGCGGTCCGCTGTTCAACCTCGCGGGCGAGGTCATCGGCATCAACACCGCCGTCGGCGGCCACGACGGGCTCGGGTTTGCGATCCCGATCGACCAGGCGACGGTCGTGATCCCCAAGCTGATCAAGGACGGCAAGGTCACCCGCGGCTGGCTCGGCGTCGGCGGGCGCGACGAGCCCCCCGCGTTTGGGGCGATGCCGCAAAAGGGCGCGATCATCGGCGAGGTCCACGCGGGCACGCCCGCCGCGCTCGCGGGGCTGCAGGCCGGGGATCAGGTGATCGAGATCGACGGCAAGGCGATCGAAGACTTCGACGAGCTTCGCACGCGTATTGGTGAGTACAGCCCCAAGGACACCGTCACGCTCGAGCTGATGCGCGCGGGCAAGCGCGAGCAGCTAAAGGTCGAGCTCGGCCAGCGTCCAGAGCCCGGCTCCCTCGCGCGCATGCCCTCGGGCCGTACGCCCACGCCCACGCCGACCCCCAAGTCCAAGCGCTCCGCTGACCTCTACAAGGGCAAGCCCGCGCGGCTCGGCGTCGAGGTCCGCGAGACCGCGGGCGGCGTGGTCATCGAGCGCGTCGTCGAAGGCGGGCTCGGCCACCGGCTCGGGCTGCGCCAGGGCGACGTGCTCGAGCGCATCAACGGCAAGACGGTCAGCTCGGTGATCGAGATCATCGCCGCGCTCGAGGCCGATCGTAGCCACGCCAAGGTCGACGTCCGGCGCGGGAGCGGGCGACACACTGCGGTGGTCAGCGAAGGCTGAGGTCGCGTGCCCGAAGTCCGTTCCGGGTCTGTCTGACGGCGAGGGCCCCCGCGACAGCATCTTCGACGCCCAGCCGACCGACATGGAGCTCTCGCACCAAGAGCTCTCTGCACCCCAGCTCGAGAGGCGACGCCCCAAACTCGGACCTCCTGTCGCCATGCGCGGGGCTCATCAACGAGCATGAGCTGATCGAGCACCAGCACGACCGAGCATCGACCGTTTGGGACCACTGCGTGCTCGCGCCGAGCCCCAGAGCGCTATGCTCGCAGCCACGATGCCGTCACTACCTCGTGATCGAACACTCCGCGCGGCCTCGGTCGTCATCGCGCTCCTCACTCTTGGCGCCTGTCACCCCCACGAGCGCAGCGTCGAGCCCGCGAGCGAAGGCAACCCGACACCCGGCGACGCGGCGGCCGAGCCCTGGCTGTTCATCGAGAACGAGGAGCCGCAGCCGACCGCGGGCGAGCCCCCGCCGCCCTCACGCAGGACCGAAGGGCCCGACGGCGACGGTGATGGCATCCCCGATCAAGTCGACGCCTGCCCGGCCGACCCCGAGGACCTCGACGGCTTCGACGACGGGGACGGCTGCCCGGAGCCCGACAACGACCTCGACGGCATCCTCGACATCGACGACCAGTGCCCGATGGAGCCGGAGACCTTTGACGGCCACCACGACGAAGACGGCTGCCCCGGCTGAGCCCAGCCCTCAGACGAGCCCGAGCAGCCGCAACCCGTTCCACAGCGGCGCGAGGATGAACACCACCCCCATCACCCGAATCGTCCCCCGCACGAAGCGGTCCTCGATCCGCGCCCCATGCCGACGCAGGACCTCGACCAGGATCACGTAGCCCAGCGCAATCCCGAGCCCGAGCCCGAGCGGAAACACGATCTTTTGCGTCAAGCTCGGCTCGACCCCGATCATCGTGACCGCGATCGCTACGACCGCCGACCACGACAAGACCAGGGTCGGGTTGAGCATCGAGATGATCAACCCCGACCAGTCGCCCCAGCGCCGCCGCGGTGGCTCCTCGTCGGGCGCAGCTGCGTCGGCGGGGCGGTTGGGGTCCTGGACCACCAGCCAGACCCCAACCGCGAAGAACACCACCATCCCGACGATCTCGATCGCCAGCCGCGCCCCGGGAAACTGCTCGAGCAGCGCGGTGATCCCAAAGGTCGCGAGCGCGCTGTAGAGCACCTCGGCCGGCACCCGACCGAGACCAATCCGCAGAGCCCCCCGGGCGTCGCCGTTCATCGCCCGCTGAATCACCAGCACCGTGACCGGACCGAGCGGCGCGATCGCGCTGAAGATCCCGAGCACGATCGCGCCCAGCACGATCAAGACGGTCGCCAGCGTCATGTCAGTAGCGGGTCAGCAAGGTGTCGGCCATGCGATCGGCGATCGCCATGATCGTGAGCATCGGGTTGGCCGCGGGCGTCGTCGGCAACACGCCCGTGTCACACACATAGAGATCATCGACCTCCCACGCCGCCCCGCTCGAATCCACGACGTGACGCTTCGGGTCCTCGCCCATCGAGGTCGAGCCAAACACGTGGTTGGACGCGATCGGGAAGTCGCTCGGCGAGAGGTCCGCCTCGCGCACGATCCTCGCGTCGGCGGCGTCGCTGATCTCGGGCGGCAAGCCGTGAACCCCGGGATAGACCGCGGTCGCCCCGGCCGCGAAGTACATCTCGACCAGCTTGGCGATGCCCTCTTGCATGCGCTGGACGTCGGGCTTCTCGATCCGATAGCGAAGGTCGTGACCGCCGCCCGGGCGCGCGCGCACGCGACCCGAGGAGTCCTCGCCGCTGACCCACACGTCCCACGAGGCCATGTGGTTGTAGCGGGACACCAGATCCTTGAGCCCCGCGCCGATCCCCGGGAAGCGAAACGCGAGCAGCGAGGGCGCGACCCACAGCGACTCGAGCTTGATGCCGTCTGCCATGAAGTCGAGGCAGTGGTAGCCCTGGGTCGCCCCGCTCCACGGCGCGACCTCGTCGGGGAACAGGCCCATGAGCGCGGTGCCCGGGTGGAACTGGAGGTTGCGGCCGACCGGCGCGCGGTCGATGCCGCTGCGCTGCATGATCACGGGCGACGCGATCGCGCCCGCGGCGAGGATCGTGCACCGGGCCGTGAGCCGCACGCGCTCGCCCTTCTTACCCGTGAACGGTTCGATCGCCACGCCCTCGACCCCGCGCACGCGCTTGCCGTCCATGATCAGGGTGTCGGCGCGGACCGAGGTGTAGACCCGGCCGCCAGCCTCGACCATCTCGGGGACGCCGCGGACGTCGAGCGACTTCTTGGCCCGGGTCGGGCAGCCGGTGAAGCACTCGCTCGAGCCGCGGCAGCCCTCTTCGTTGCGGGAGATCACGGTCGCGGTCGCGCCGACGGCCTCGCAGCCGGCGGCGAACAGCTCGTTGCGGCGGCCTTGCACCGCCGGGTCGACCTCGCGCACGCCCATGAAGGACTCGACGCGCTCGTAGTGCGGGCGCATGGCCTCGGGCTCGATCCCGATCACGCCGTGCTCGCTGCGCCACTTGTTGGCGGCGAACAGCGGCGTGCGCATGCAGATCGCCGAGTTGAACACCGAGCCGCCGCCGAGGCAGCGGGCCTGCATCGTCGGCATGAACAGGTTGCCGTTGGTCCGCCGGAGGCCGCCGTCGAAGAAGTAGCGGGCCAGGGTCGAGCCGGCCTCCTTGCGAAAGTCGTGGGTCCGCACGACCGGGCCGACCTCGACCAGGACCACGGACTTGCCGCCAGCGGCGAGGCGCTGGGCGAGGTAGGCCCCGCCAGGCCCGGAGCCGATCACGGCGAAGTCGCAGTGATCGATGACCGGGCTGGTGTAGTCGACGAACTCTAGAACCCTAGACTCGGCTCGGGGGAGCTGGACTTTTTTTTTTGCTCGGGCTCGGGCGCAGCCTCGGGCTCGGGCTCGGGCTCGGGCTCAGCCTCAGCCTCAGCCTCGGCGATCGACGGCGAGGCCGCCGCCGCGGGCTCGAGCGCCTCGTCACGGCCGAGGCCCGGGACCGCCCGCTTGACCTTGCGCATGGCGTCCTTGACCACGCCGCCCGCGAGCGACACGACCGGGCCGCCGACCTTGTAGTAGCTCTCGAGCACGTCCTCGAACGCGCCGAGGAAGTAGCGCACGTCCTCGTCGCTGATCGTGACCGGCGGGAGGATCTTGATCGCGTTGAGCTCGGGCCCCGGGATCTGCACGAGCACGCGCTGGTTGGCGAACATCTCGCAGTTGACCGCGGCCGCGAACCCGCCCTTGTCGGCCGCGCCGACGAGCTCTTGCTGGACGCGCAGGCTCAGCTGATCCGAGGGCTTGAAGTAGACAGCGATCATCAGGCCCTTGCCGCTGATCCGATCGATGCAGTCGTAGCGCGAGGCCAGCTCGATCAGCCCGGCGCGGAGCTGGTTGCCGAGCTCGGTCGCGCGGGCCGGCGCGTCGATGTCGCGGAGCACGTCGAGGGTTGCGAGGCCCGCGGCCATCGCGAGGTTGTTCTCGGCGAAGGTCGAGAAGTAGATCGGCCCGGCCTTGAACTTGCTGTAGACGCCCTCGTAGACCTCTTCGGACATCAGCACGGCGCTGACCGGGACCTGCCCGCCCGAGAGGGTCTTGGACACGGTGATCATGCCGGGGCGCACGCCGAGGGCGTTGCTCGCGAACCATGAGCCGGTTCGACCGAGGCCGGTCTGGATCTCGTCGGCGACCAAGACGGTGCCGTACTGCTTGCACAGGGCCTCGGCCTCGCGCAGGTAGGCCGCGTCCATGACCTCGGTGGTCATGCCCTGGACCGGCTCGATGAACAGCGCGGCGACGTCTTGCTTGGACAGCTCGGCGCGCAGGGCCCCGATGTCGTTGGGCCGGATCGGCGTGCACACGGGCATCAGCGGATCCTGGCCCTCCTTCATCTGGCCGAAGCCGCACAGCGAGATCGCCCCGTAGGTCCGGCCGTGGAACGCCCCCTCCAAGAACACGAAGCGGCGCCGCCGCGTCATGTAGCGGGTGAAGCGGATGCAGACCTCGATCGCCTCGGACCCGGAGTTGGCGAACACGACCTTGGAGAAGGGCGGTCCGGCGAGCTCGAGCAGGCGCTCGGCCAGCAGCCCGCCGAGCGCCGAGGCGTTGACGACGCAGAGGTTGGGCAGCTGCAGATCGATGACGTCGCGCAGGGCCGCGCTGACCTTGGGGTGGTTGCGGCCGATGAAGAACACGCCGCCGCCCGCGAGCAGGTCGAGGTAGCGGGTGCCGTCCTTGTCCCACAGGTACTGGCCGTCGCCGCGGGTGAACGCCGCCGACAGCCCGCCCATCTCGAACATCTTGAGCAAGCGCGGGTGGATGTGGCGCTTGGACAGGTGGGTGGCGGAGGCCAGGTGGCCCTCGATGAGCTCTTTCATGCTTCCGGTCACGCGGGATAGTCCTTGGAGTAGCCGTAGGTGTCGAAGATCAGCCGCCAGCGGTCGTAGACGAACTCGCGCAGCTCCTCGCTGATGTTGAGCTTGTTGCGCTTGTAGCCCTTGAGCGAGTCGAGGTACGGGCGGATCGTGGCCTCGTAGCGATCCCAGTCGGGCAGCCGCAGCTTGGCGTACATGTCGTGGAGCATCGAGAGCTCGTTGCCGGCGAAGTCCTCGTAGGCGATCTCGACGAAGTTCTCGGGCGGGATCAGGGCCCGGTCTTCGATCACGCGCTCGTAGATGCGCTTGCCGATCGCGGCGGTGTGCTCCCAGCGCTGGGTGATGAACTCCTCTTGCGGACGCTGGAAGAAGTTCTCCCAGTCGGTCTGCGAGCGCATGTGGAGCGTGGACGAGAACACTTCGTAGGGGTTGCGGTGGATGTGGACGAAGCGCGCGTCGGGGAACAGCTCGAGCAGCATGCGGATCCGCGCCGTGTGCGGGCACGACTTGACGATGACCCGCTTGCCTTCGGTCGCGAGCATGATCCGCTTGATGAAGGTGACGAGCGCCGACTTCCAGCGCTCGCGCTCGTCGGGCGTGGCCTCGAGGAAGTCGATGTACTTCTCGTAGCGCGCGGCCTCGTCGGGGAACATGAACGAGAGGTAGAGGCTCAAGCCGGTGAGCTTGGCCAGCGCGATCTCGTCTTCGGCGGCCTCGTGCCAGCCCTGCTTGACGTTGTCGTAGGACCGGGTCTCGGCCAGGGCCCCGGCCGCGATCCGCGGGACGACCTCACCCGTGAGCAGGAAGGAGGTCGGGAAGATGACCTGGTAGTAGGTCGGGACCGTGTGGTTGGGGTCGCGGCCGAACAGGTTGTGGAGGTGGGTGGTGCCCGTGCGCCAGTGGCCGAGCAAGAACACCGGGGTCGGATCGACCTGCATCTGCGCGAGCTTGCGCGCGTAGATCGCCTCTTCGAGGCGGCCGAGCACGGTCGAGGGGATGCCCCAGCCGGTGATCCAGGCCAGGCGGTGGTAGTACTCGGGGCTGACCTTGAAGTCGTTGGCCTTGAGGATCTCGAGCCACTCGGGCAGCTCGACGCCCGTCATCAGCTGTTCGGTCGACCAACGGTTTTCGAGTTTTTCAACACGCATAGTTAGGTTTCGCCCCCGCTCGCGGCCGTCCTGCGCTCGCGGTCGAGCACGCGGACCGCATCGACGGCGTCGACGAGGACCGCCACGTTGGCGTTGGGATCAATGTCGGCGCCGACTTGGTCGGCCACGCTCGCGGCCCGCTGACGACGGAGCACGTCGACGCCATCGTTGACGCCGATCTGGCGCTGGACCTCGGGGTCGGCCAGGTACGCGAACGCGAACACCGAGCGGAGCCCAAACATCGACGCCCGGCGGAAGTAAAACCGGCTGCTCTCCCACGCGCACAGGTACTCGTACTGAGCTTCGGGCGCGGCCCGGGTGAAGGTCCGCGTGCGGCTGGGGCCGAACGCGGGCATCGCGACCTCGAACAGCACGAACATCAGACGCACCAGCACGCGCTCGCGCAAAGGCAAGGCCGCCAGCCACTCGTCGACGTACTCGATCGCGCGCGCCTGGGCGGCGTCGATCGGGATGCCGCCCTCGCGGGGGTACATCGTCTGTCCGAGCGCCCCGACGATCCGTGCTTCAGTCGGGGTCAGGACCTTGAAGGTGCGACTCACAGAGCCCTCGTACTGGCCGCAGCAAGACCGCAGCGCGCCGTCCGCATACACGACGCGTTCAGGGCGATCAAGCTCGCCTCGGGAGGTTGCTGCAGGGATGGCATCGGAGGGCGTCGCCCGGGCGGACCGGACGTCGGACGAATCCTGCCGGATATGGCCGGGTCCCGCTAGTGCCCGCGCCTAGAGGGCAAGCTCACGTGTGGATCCGCTGGTCGGCGAGCGCTGGCGAGCCGGCGCATTCGACGGCTTGCCAGTCACTGCTACGCTCCCGACCGATGGCCACCGAGACCGTGCCTGCGCGCCCCGGGCCCCTCGCGCGTCGCAGCGCCAACCTGGTCGGATGGCTGACTCGCGGCAAGGCGCGCAGCGGCGTGGCCCTGATCACGGCCGTGCTGCTCGGGCTGCTCGCGGTGTGGTTTGGCGCGTCGATCTCGATCGACACGGATCTGCGCAGCTTGCTGCCCGCGTCTGCGCCGAGCGTCGCCGCGCTCGACTTGCTCGAGGAGCGCAAGGGCAGCGCCGAGGGCTTCGTGATCGCAATCGAGGCCCCGAGCCCGGGCGACGCGAACGCGATGGTCCTGGGCATCGCCGCCGAGGTCGCGAGCTGGCCCGAGACGACCTCGCTGACGGTCGAGCGCGACTACACCCCGCTGCGGGCCCACGCGCTGTACATGCTCGAGCTCGAGGATCTCGAGAAGCTCCGCGACGAGCTCGAGGCCGAGCGCAAGCAGGCGATCGCGCGGATGATGGGCCCCGGCCTCGTCGAGGGCGAGGTCGACACCTCGGACGTCAGCGTCGGCGACGACTGGGACGACGAGTTCGAGGAGCTCGACTGGGGCGCGCCCGAGCCGAAGGCCGAGCAGCCCGCGCCCGAGCAGCCCCAGCCCGAACAGCCCCAGCCCGAACAGCAAAAAGACGAGCCCCCGGGCGAGGGGCCCGACCTCGAGCAGTTTCTCCGTGATCAGCGCGAAGGTCTGCTCGCCCAGGGCGTGCTCGACCCCAAAGAGATCGCGCTGATCTGGCCCGAGGAGAACGAGCGCGGCGAGATCCCGTGGACCGCTCGGGTCGGGATGCCCTACGCGGCCGAGGGCGGCAAGATCCGCACGATCCACGCGAGCTTGTCAAAACCGGCGACCGACGTGCAGTTCGCCCAGGACGCGATCGCGCGGGTTGAGCGTCGGGCCGCGTCGCTGCGGGCCAAGGGCGTGGCGGCCGAGACCCGGGTTCAGGTTGTCTCGGCCTACAACGTCTCGGGCCCGGTCAACACGATCCTGCGCGACGCCCGGCGAGCGACCTGGATCTCGGCCTCGCTGGTGCTCGCGGTCCTGCTCCTCGGCTTTCGCAACCTCCGGGTCCTGCCGCTGGTCATGGTCCCGATGACCGTGGCCATGAGCCTGACCCTGGCCGTGGCCAAGCTCAGCTTCGGCCAGCTCAACGCGCTGACCGTGTTCTTGTTCGCGGTCCTGTTTGGGATGGGCGTCGACTTCTCGGTCCACCTCTACGCGCTGCGCGAGCGCCAAGGTCGCGACGCCGACTGGCCAGCGGTCATCCGCGAGCACTTTCGCCCCCTGCTCGCGACGATGTCGACGACCTCCGCGAGCTTGCTAGTCCTGATGCTGGCCGAGTTCAAGGCCTTCCGCGAGTTCGGGGCGATCTCGGCGGCGGGCGTGGTCCTGTGCTTTGTCGCGGCGATCATCCTGGTCCCGGTCATCGACGTGCTGATCGGGCCGCTGCGCCGAGCGCCGAAGGTTCGGGCGCCGCTGCCCGAGCTCTCGGACCAAAGCCCCGCACCGATCGTGCCGCGCTTCGCCGGGTGGTTCGCCAAGGCCCGCTACGTGCTCCTGGTCCTGCTCGCGGGCGTCGCCCTCTACGGCGCGCCCAAGCTCCAGATGGAGAAGGACACGCGGGTCCTCAACGCGAGCAACGCAGGCGACGCGCAGAGCAACAAGGAGATCTCCTACCGCCAGACCGGCGGGCGCTACAAGTCGCTCGCGCTCGTCGCCGACAGCCCCGAGCAGCTCGACGTCGTCGTCGATCGCCTGATCGCGATCGAGGAGTCCGGCGAGCTCCTGCCCGGGGCGATCGACATCGGCGAGCCCCGCCAGCCGTGGGTCAAAGAGGTCTACAGCCTGCGCACGATCATGCCCACAGACCAGGCCGCCAAGGCCCCGGTCATCGAGCAGATCGGCGCCCGGACCAACGACCTCTTGGCCGAGCTGCCCGATCTCGACGACGAGGCCCGGCGCTACCAGACCCACCTCGAGGCGCTCGAGCGCATGGCCAAGGCCGACCCGCTGACGGTCGACGAGCTGCCCGACTGGTCGCTCGAACCCTTCCGCGAGAGCGAGAGCGGCCGCAGCGATCGCATCGCCCACACCTATCTGCGGATCGCGGGTTGGAGCATCGACGAGCTCGTCGCCGTCCGCGAGCGCCTCGACGAGATCCTCGAGGGCACCGAGGTCCGCGCGGCCGACAGCCGCCTCGTGTTCGCGGATCTCATGACCCTCGTCGAGCGCGACGCCAAGCGCATCCCGCTGTTCGCCCTGGGGGTGATCTTGTTGTTCATCGCGATCGACGTGCGCCGCGTCGGCGGGACCCTGGCCTGCTTTGCGACCCTCGGCCTCGGGGTCACGCTCGCGGTCGCGGTCATGGGCCTGTGGCCGATGCGGCTCAACTTCTTCAACCTCGTGGTCATGCCCGCGGTCGTCGGCCTCGGCATCGACGCGAGCATCCACCTGTGGCACGGGCGCAAGAAGGCGACCCTGGCTGCTACGGGCAAGGCCTCGCTGCTCGCCGCCATGACCACGGTCGCCGGCTTCTCGGGTCTGCTCGCCGCGAACCACGCCGGGCTGCGCAGCATCGGTGAGGTCGGGGTCATGGCGATCGTCGCCTGCGTCGGCGTGGCCTTCTTGGCCCTGTACCCGGTCCGGCGCGGCTGAGAGGCTGACCGCGCCTGCGCGCTCGAGGGCCGCAACGACGCGCGAGGCCGCTCGGGTAAGTGATGGCCCGAAGCAGCTGCGATCGGCGCAGGCACCCGCCGAGAACCCGGCGGGCTCCTGGCGAGCTCCTGGCGAGCTCAGCTGAGCAGACCGCTGAGCGGCTGCGCCGGGCTGAGCGGGAACATCGTGGCGAAGTCGCCCTCGTGGATGCCCGCGAGCTTGCGCAGCTCGTAGTGGATGTGCTGCGGCTCGATGCGGATCCCGCTCTCGCTCAGGCTCAAGCTGCCCGGGTCGACGGTCAGCGGCTGGTGGCGATCGGTGCTCCCGCCGATGACCCGGTTGCCGCTGATGCCCTTGCCCATCAGCATCATGCTGGAGACCGACCAGTGGTCCTTGCCGTTGTTGGCGTTGTAGCCGGGCGTGCGCCCGAATTCCGAGCCCACGACCACGATGACGTTGTCGGCGACCTGCTGGGCCTCGGCCTCTTGCCAGATCGCGTCGACGCCCTCGAGCAGGGTCTGGAGCCGGGGGATGTGGGCGTTGTCGTGGTCGCCGTGGGTGTCGAAGCCGCCGTAGTTGAGGTTGACGGCGATCGAGATGCCCGCGCGGTAGGCCGCGAGCGCGACCTGGGCCTGGCGACGCAGGGCGTTGTCCTGGGCCAGCTCGTCGGGCAGGTACTGCTGCAGGAGCTTGAGCTCGTTGGCGCCGTCAGTCGCGGTGAACATCTGGTTCATCGCGACCTGCTCGACCGGCAGCGTGGCCTCCATCTCCTGGGTGGTTCGGCGACCGTCGCGGGCCTGCTGGATCAGCTCGGCGGCCCGGACCGAGTGGAAGCGATCGTCGGCGTTGCTGGGGTCGAAGCGCTCGGGGTAGGCGATGCGCCCGAGCGCGTTGACGTTGCCGCTGCGCGTGCGCGCGACCAGGCCCCCGGTCAGATCGTAGCCGCCGAAGCTCAGGTAGGACATCGGCAGCTCGGGCCCGGCGTTGGCCGCGACCAAGGCCGCGAGGCTCGGGAAGCCCTCGACCAGGCGACCGCTCCAGGTGTGGCGCGAGCCGCTGTCGTGGCCGTTGGTCTGCATGTCGATCCCGTTGATGATCAGCAGATCCTGGTAGTACTTCTGGAAGAAGGTGTCGTTGTACCCGAGCGGCGCGTAGTTGATGTTCCCCGCGCTGAGGATCTCGCTCGTCAGGTACATGTTCATCGGGTCCGGATCCATCTCGTTCGCGCGGCCCTTGGGGTCGCACAGCGAGGTCGGATCCCAGCCCCCGGCAGCGTTGACGAAGATCCAGAAGGTGCCCTCGTAGGCCCGCGGGGTCAGGGGCTCGCCCGCGATGCCGCCGGTCGCGGCGCTCGAGCCAGGGATGAGCGTGAGGCCCGCGAGGCCGGCCAACTTGAAGAAGTCTCGACGATTCATGGTGTTGGTCCTCCGTGGCTCATTCGTGCAAGAAGCGGTAGTCCGAGAGCATGTAGGTCATGACGGCCATCCACGCCCGAATCGTGTAGTTGGTGTCGCTGGTGATCCGCTCGGCGTCGGCGAGCGCCTGGTCGGACCAGAAGTCCCTCGTCGCCTGGCACTCGCCGGGCAGCGTGACGGAGTACTCGCCGAGCTCGATCCCGCGCTTGCCGTCGCGCCAGACCTCGAGGAAGAGCGCGTAGCTGCGGTCGATCTCGGGATCGTCGATGTCGAGCTGCTCCCCGAGCAGCCGCCAGTGCAGGTACTGAATGTTGACCCGGATCGCCTCGGTGACCGCGGGGATCTCGAAGCCGTTGTCGTCCTCGGGCTCGAACCCGGGGTCGATGTAGGGGAAGAGGTTGCGGGCCGCGGCCGGCTTGGTGAAGTCGCGCGCGGTGTTCCAGCACGCGACCTCGTTGGCCATGCGCTGAGAGACGTTGGTCATGATCCCGTTGGGCACGGTCATGCGCTCGACGATCGTGTCGGAGTCGATGCCGCCGTAGAAGATCCGGTACTCGTTGAAGTCGAGCAGGTAGCTCTGACCGTTGACCGACTCCCGCCAGGGGTAGCCGGTCACGGCCTCGACCTTGCGCTCGAGCTGCTCGGGCGTCAGCCAGCGCGCGGTCCCGACCGGGGCCAGCTCGTCGAGGCGCTGCTGGGCCTCGACCGACTCCTTCTCGTCCTCGCTCCAGCCGGGGTCGAAGCTCTTGGCCCGGTAGTAGGGCGACTTGACGATCTCCTTGATGACGGTCTTGAGGTCGAACTCCGACTCGACGAACAGGTCGGCGATCCGCTGGAGCTCGGCGTTTTGGGCGTCGAAGGCGACGAGCTTGCCGAGGTAGTCGGGCGCGGACGGGTCGCTCGGCTCGCGCAGCGGCGGGGCGCCGGTCAAGCCCTGGTAGACGATGTCGACCTGCGAGGCGGCGAAGCGCGGATCCCCGATGATCTGCCCGGCCAGCCAGCTCGTGGCGTCGAGCTTCTCGCCCGCGGGCAGCTCGGCGTCGCCGAAGCCCGGGGCGAACATCTCCTGGTACCAGCCCATCTCGGGCGGACGGTAGCGGCCCTGGTCGTCCCAGTTTTGCAGCGCGCCCGCGACCGGGTCGATGTTGGCGTGGCAGACCGTGCACGCGTCGCTCTCGCGCGTGGGGTTGAAGTCCTCGATCGAGCTCGGGTCGATCGGCCGCTCGGCGAGCTTGAGCACGTCGGTCGCGAGGAAGAACTTGAACACCATCCGCGCCCGGTGGCGGTTGCGGTTGGTCGCCGTGGTCGGGAAGCGGTTGAGCCAGATGTGCGAGGTCAGCAGGCCCGAGTGGGGGATGCCCGAGAGCTTGGCCTCGACCCACTCGTTCTCGTCGCTCGGGTCCTGGAAGTTGGCGTTGATCCCGTAGACCTGGGCCGAGTACGGGTTCACCATCGTGTAGTCGGCGGTGAGGATCTCGGTGAACGGGCGGTCGTTGCGGACCACGTGGGCGACGAGCTCGAGGGCCTCGCGGGCCACGGCCTCGTTGCTGCGCGCCCGGGCGAGGTTGCGCTCGGCCTCGTCCTCGATCGCCTCGAACCAGTAGCTGTTCGGGTAGTCCTCGCCGTCGAGCAGGTCGATGGCGTCGACGCTGGGCAGGTAGCGATCGGTCAGGAAGTGGTCGTTGTAGAGCTCGATGAGGCGCTCGTAGAACGCGTCCTCGGTCATCATCTCGTCGAGCACGAGGTCGAGAGCCTCGAGCCCGCCGTTGGCGACCGCGAGCTCCTCCTCCGGCGTCGGCAGCCGACCGACGAGGCTGAGGCTGGCCTTGCGCAGGGTCTCGACGTCGCTGAGGGTGCTGACGTCGGCGAAGTAGGTCTCGATCTCGGTCCCGTCCTCGGCGCACTCGACCGGATTCTTGATCCGGTCGACGAGCTCGACGAAGGCGTCATACTCGGCGCTGCCGCGCTCGATCTGGACCCCGCCGCCGTGGTCGACGGTGTTGGTCGGCTTGACGAGCAGCCACGGCTCGCCCTCGTACTCGAGCTTGGCGAGGCGCTCGACGGTCGCGAGGTTGGCCTCGAGGTAGCCGGTCCAGTCCGCCGACTGGAGCACGAACTGCGAGCTCTTGGCCACGCCGGTCGGGCTGTGGCAGGTGATGCATTTTTTCGACATCACCGGGGCCCAGATCTGCTCCTTGAAGAAGTCTTCGTTGGAGACGCACTGCTCGGGCTCCTCGGCCTGACAACCGCCGAGGGCGAAGCCGCCGAAGACGAGGGTCAAGGCCCCGAGCGTCCTCATCGTCTCCTGACTCGGGCTTCGGGCCCGACCCCCTCGCTTCGCTCGGGCCCTCAGGTTTTTGGAGGCTGCTCGTAGGTCACGCTGTCGATACCTGGTCATGATCTGTAACTCCCGAAGCTCCCACGTATGATTCTCGATTGAGTCGATGCGCCCGGTGGTCAGGCGTCGCCGTCTCCGTCGCCGTCTCCGTCGCCGTCGCCGTCGCCGTCGCCCGTGTCGCCGTCTCCGTCGCCGTCGCCCGTGTCGCCGTCGCCGTCGCCCGTGTCGCCGTCGCCGTCGCCTGTATCACCGTCGCCGTCGCCGGTGTCGCCGTCGCCGTCGCCGCCTTCGGGCACGCACTGGCCCTCGGCATAGACGCACATCTCACCCATGTCGCAGTCACCACAGCTGCCCCCGCACGCGTCCGATCCGCACGCGCGGCCGTCACATTGGGGCACGCAGACACACGAGAGCGGATCGTCCGGGGCCTGGGCGAAGCCCTCGGCGCACTCGCACGCGGGCTCGCCGTTGGCCACGCAGGTGCCGTTGCCGTCGCACTCTTCGAGGTAGCAGCTGCCGGTGTCGAACTGGAAGTAGCCGAGGCTGTAGCCGAGCTCCTCGTCGCCCGCGATCACGCCGACGCTGACTGGCGCGTCGATCGCCGGGGCGTGGAGCGGCAGCACGTCAAACGAGACGTGGTCGCCCGCGGCGTTGATCGAGGCCGTGACCACCCCCGCGGCGCAGCCCGTCGTCACGCTCCCGCCCTCGAGCTGCGCGACCTTGAACCCGCAGTGGCCCTTGCCGTTGAGCACGGTCTGCTCGCCGTCGAAGTCCCAAGCCGTGAGCAGCAAGTCGACGCGATGGGTGCCGTCGAGGTCGAGCTCGAAGTGAAGGTTGTCGACGAAGTCGCCGCCGGGCTGGGACGGCTTCGATCCGAGCTCCGGGTCGACCAAGGTGATCGTCGGTGCGCCGCCGTGGGCGAGCGCGACGTCGCCGAGGTACTCGACGTAGGCGACGTTGCCGGGGTAGGCCACGGTCCGGTCGACGGCAGCCACGAGCACGCTGGTGTCGTCGCCGCCGCCCCCGACGGTCACGGTCGCGGGCAGGGCCAGGCGCAGATCCACCGGCTCGATCGTGACCGTGTCGCCCTGTTGCTCGTAGCCGGCGGTGGTCAGCGAGGCGTCGGCCCGGCGGAGGATGATCTCGGTCTCGACCGCGAGCGCGCCCGCCGGGATCTCGACCGTCACGCCGCCCCCGCTGACGGAGCCGCCATCGGGGCCGACCAGGGCGCGGGCGAGCTCCTGGTCCTGCTCGGGTGAGCAGGCCACGCTGGCGACCCAGGCGGTCAGGGCCAACGAAGAGACACACGCGAGGCCAAGGGTCCTACGCGAAGTCCGGCGAGCAGAGTCCATGGCCTCGATTACACAGCCGCGCGCCTCCAAGTCAAAGCAAAACCTCGGGCGCCCGATCGGCGCGCTGGTGATCATTTAGCAATTGCGATGGGGTCAATTGCGGTCGCTCGGATCGGCTGTGGTCATTGACCCCCGGACCTCTCGCGAACGCACGCAAATGCCGCGACCACGTGAAGCTGGCCCCAGGGCCCATGAACGTGAGCCTGACGCGATGCTCGTGAGGCGCGACGCCGCGGTGTCGACAAGGGTCGGGGCATGGCAGCCCCGTGAGATGTCCCAACGCCCTGGCCAGCGCCCTTCACTCGGCCCGCCGACGCGATTGTAGATGGCGTTATTGTGGTCACTGAATCGGCAGCAACCGCCAGACGATGTCGGCTCGATTTCGCCACTGCTGGGCGACGACCAAACCCGGCCCGCTGCCCTGCTCGAGACCGTGGGCCCGTTGGCCGAGCTGATCCAGCCCCTCAGCCCAGCAGGACGTTGTCGATCAAGCGCACGCCGTCGAAGAACACCGCGACCGCGACCAGGGTCGGGCGATCGACCTGCTCGACCGGCTGCAGCTGCTCGGCGTCGACGACCGACACATAGTGGATGCGCCCCGGCGCCAGCGCCTGCTCGGCGCCTGCGATCAAGCTTGCGGCCTCGCGCTGACCGGCTGCGTGGCGCTCGCGCACGCGATCCAAAAAGCGCGGGATCGCGACCGCGGCCGCGCGGGCGCTCGGGCCCAGCCGCGCGTTGCGGCTCGACAGCGCCAGCCCGTCGGGCTCGCGGACCGTGGCCACGCCGACGACCTCGCCCGACCAGAACAAGTCGCGATGCATGCGCTGGACGATCGCTAGCTGCTGGTAGTCCTTTTGCCCGAACAAACCCACGCTCGGCTGAAACAGCTGCCAGAGCTTGGCGACGATCGTGCAGACGCCGCGAAAGTGCCCCGGCCGCGTGGCCCCGCACAGGTGCTCGTCGAGGCCGCCGACCTCGACGAAGGTGCTGGCCGCGGGCGCGTAGAGCTGGCCGTCGTCGGGCACGAAGGCCACGTCGACGCCGACCGACTCGGCCCTGGCGAGATCGCCGGCTTCATCGCGCGGGTAGCTGCGGAGGTCGGCCGGGTCGTTGAACTGCGTGGGGTTGACGAAGATCGAGATCGCCAGCTCGCCGCGCGCGGGCGGGATCCGCCGTCGACCCTCGCGCATCAGCGCGAGGTGACCGTCGTGGAGGTAGCCCATGGTCGGGACCAGCGCGACCGACCGCCCCTGCGTGGCCAGCTCGGTCCGCCACTCGCAGAGCTCGGACACGCTACGCAGGACCAACACGAGGGGCTCCGTGGGACTCAGCGGGGGCCGTAGCCGCCCGTGCGCCGAGGTGGCTCGTCTTGGGTCTGCTCGGGCTCGGGCTCGGGCTCAGGCGCCGCGCGGACGCGGGACTTCTTGATCCCGAAGCTGTGCTCGGGCCCGGGGAACGCGCGCGCGCGGACGTCGGCGGCGAAGGCCGAGAAGGCCTCGCGGATCGGGTCGGCGAGGGTCGCGTAGCGCTTGACGAACTTGGGCTTGAAGCTGTCGTCGAGGCCGAGCAAATCCTGCATGACCAGGACCTGCCCGTCGCAGCCCTTGCCTGCGCCGATGCCGATCGTCGGGATCGAGAGCGAGGCCGAGACCTCGGTCGCGAGCGGTGCCGGGATGCCCTCGAGCACGATGGAGTAGCACCCCGCCTGCTCGAGCTGGGCGGCCTCGCTGCGCAGGCGCTCGGCGGCGTCGCTGTTGCGGGCCTGAACCTTGAAGCCGCCGAAGGCGTGGACGCTCTGGGGCGTGAGCCCGAGGTGGCCCATGACCGGGATGCCGGCGGCGACGATGCGCTCGATCGCCGGGAGCACCCGCGCGCAGCCCTCGAGCTTGACCGAGGCCGCGCCGCCCTCCTTGACCAGGCGCCCGGCGTTCTCGACCGCGGCCTCGGGCGTGGTCTGGTAGCTCATGAACGGCATGTCGACCGTCAGGTGAGCGCAGCGCAGGGCACGGCGCACACAGCGGGCGTGGTAGATCATGTGCTCGACCGTGACCTCGAGCGTGTGCTCGTGGCCTTGCATGACCATCCCGAGGCTGTCGCCGACGAGCACGATGTCGACGTCACACGCGTCGACCAGCCGAGCAAAGGTTGCGTCGTAGGCCGTGACCATCACGACCGGCACGCCGTCGCGCTTGCGCGCGACGATGTCGGGCACGGTGACAGGCTTGCGCGGGACGGATGGGACCATGGGGGCTCACGTACGATGTTTTAGCGCGACTTGCAAACTAGGCCGGGCGCCGCCGCCGGGCCGTGACGAGCTTGGAGCCCGCCCGAACCTTGCGCCGGACCTTGGCGCTGGTCTTGGTCTTGGTCGCCTTCTTGGTCGCCTTCTTGGAGGTCGCCTTCTTGACGCTCGACTTCTTGTTGCCGGACTGACTGGCCGCCGCGCCCTCGTTGGCGTGGGCCGGGCCTCCCAGGTTGCTCGGCAAGGGCTGCAGCGCGGTCTGGTGGCGCTCGGCGAGGCGACGCTCGGGCGCCTCGGGCTCGGGTCGGGCGAGGTAGGCGTCCCACAGCCGCAGCGCGCTGCTGCTCTCTCGGCGCACGGTCCGAGCGTAAGCGCGCAGGTAGAGGCGCTCATGCAGCGGCATCGCGGTCTCGAGCACGCGCATATGTCGGCCGTCGTCACGGTCGAGCGCGATCCCCATGCGACGCCGCGCCCCCCCCTGATCCCCGGCCCGATCGAGGACCAGGGCGAGGACGTAGTACGAGCCGAGGCGATCGCTGCTCGGCGAGTCGAGGAACGCGCGGTTGGCCAGCACGAGCGCGGCCTCGAGGTTGCCCTCGTAGAGCTCGACCAGCGCGAGGAGGCGGCGCAGCTTCCACCCCTCGACGCTGGCCCGCCGCAGCGCCCGCTCGAGGGCCGCCCGCGCGCCGACGAGGTCACCCGAGGACAACAGCGCCCGCCCGCGCCAGTACTCGAGCCCGAGACGCCGCGGGTCGCGGCGGCGCTGGAGCTCGGTCTGGGCGTCGTCGATCCACGCGATCGCCTGGGCGCGGCTCTCGCTCACCGAGCTCTCGAGCAGGCTCAGATCCGTCTCGCCGTCGAGGCCCTCGGGCAGATCGAAGCGCCGGAGCAGCTCGCTGCGCGCCGCCATCGTGAGCACCTCGGGCGCGTTGGGGCACTCCCCGGCCTGGATCCCCCAGTGGTGATTCTCGCGGTAGTTGTTGACCTCTTCGCCGTAGCCCGACAGCTGCTTGCCGGCCTCGGCGGCCACGTTCGAGCAGCCCGTCCACGACCGGCTCCCGGCCAGGGCCCAGACCGTGGCCGTGGCCTCGACGAGCTGCTTGGGCTCGCTCGGCTTCACGCCCGTGGCCTCGGGTCCCTCGGGCACGACCCCGCCGTTGCCGATCTCGTTGGCGCGGTCCCAGGCCGGAGGCTCGCGCGGCGGCGGGAGCGGGACTGACCTGGCCTCGCTCGCCGGCAACTTTTTGGCCTCGGCCTCCACCGCGCTCACGGTCAGCGACAGACCGAGCAGCGTCGGGATCATGAGCCGGCCTCGGGTCACAGCGGGAGGCTACCACCGCGGGTATCGCCGCGCTCGTGTTCGCGAGAAAGTTGACGCCTCGCCCACAGCTGAAACACTCGCGCCGATGGCTCCCTCGCCAGGCAAGCGTTCAGCGCGCAAATCGACCGTGGGCGCGGGTAAATCGAGTAATTCGCGGGCCAAGCCGCCCCCCCTCGTCGACCCCGAGGCGGTCGCCGCGGTCCGCGAGGCGACGACCAAGACCGTTCACGCGTTGACCACGGCCGCGCGCGCCCTCGCCGGAGCGACCGCCGTCAGTGCGAGGTGGCTGTGGCCACGCCTGGCTCGGGCCACCGTGATCTCGGCGGCGGCCCTGGGCCGGGCGCTGAGCTCGAGCGGGGCCTGGCTGTGGACCCGGCGCAGCGGCGTCGCGCGCATCGGGCACCGCGGGTTGTGGTGGGGCGCCCTCGCGATTCTCGTCTTGGTCGGACGCGCGCTGCTGTCCGCCGAGGGTGATCCCGAGCTGGTCGAGGTCGCGTTGCTGTGGTTTGGCGCGGGCCTGTCGATGTCGGTCCTGGTCCTGGTCAGCGCCCCCGAGACACGCATGCGCGTCGCCGCGTTCGCGCTCGCCAGCGGGCACGCGTCGCTGGCGGCCCTGACCTGGGTCGCGGTCGTCAACGCCTGAGGGTTGCGGAGCCCGCCTCAGGTCTGGAGGACGGCGCCGCCCCAGGTCAGCCCGGTCCCGAACGCCGCGAGCGCGACGGTCGTGCCCGGGCCCATGCGCCCGGCCTCGCGGGCCTCGTGGATCGCCACGGGGATCGTCGCCGCGGACATGTTGCCGTAGCGATCGACGATCGAGAACATCTTCTCGACCGGGATCTTCAGGCGCGAGCGGCAGGCCTCCATGATCCGCATGTTGGCCTGATGCGGGATCAGCAGATCGATGTCGTCGGCCTCGAGCCCCGAGTCCTTCAGCGCGGCCTTGCCCGCGGCCGTCATCGCCCGGACCGCGTGGCGAAACACGGCGTTGCCGGTCATCTTCACCGTGTGCATGCCCTCGGCCACGGTCTGCGCGGTCGCGGGCATCCGCGTGCCGCCAGCGGGCAGGTAGAGGATCGGCGCGAGGCCACCGTCGGCGCCCCAGTTCGAGGCGAGCAGCCCGGTGTCTTCCTCGCAGGACTCGATGACCATCGCCCCGGATCCGTCGCCAAACAACACGCAGGTCGTGCGGTCGGTCCAGTCGACGACCTTGCTCATGACCTCGCAGCCGACCACGCCGATGCGCTTGCCCGAGCCCGCCGCGAGCATGCAGGCCGCGACCTCGAGCGCGTACAAAAAGCCCGTGCACCCGGCCGCGATGTCGAAGGCCGGCATCCCGCGGATCCCGAGCTCGTTCTGAATCCAACAGCCCGTCGAGGGAAACACGGTGTCGGCCGACGAGGTCGCGACGACGATCACGTCGAGCTCGCTCGTCTCGAGCTCGGCCTGCTCGCACGCGCTGCGCAGCGCCCTCGCGCCGAGGGTCGCCGACGAGGTCTCGGCGTCGGCGATGTGTCGCTGCTTGATGCCAGTCCGCTCGGTGATCCAGGCGTCTGAGGTGTCGACCATCTGCTCGAGGTCGTGGTTGGTCAGGACCCGCTCGGGGACTGCCATTCCGGTGCCGAGGATCTTGAAGCGCTTCACTAGATCAACCTGCCCTTGGGGGGCGGTATAAACACGGTTCAACTCGCTTGACCAGCGCCGCACACCGCACCTCGACTCACGCCGAAGGTGACGGCGCAGCCACGATCGCGTTCGCGTCGGGTCGCGAAAAATTGTGCGCGGCCACGGTCACGCAGATGCGTCTCTACGGGCGTTTCCCGGCTGCGCGAAGATCGGATCGAGCAACCACTTTCACCGGGGGAACGCACTTCATCTTCTTCGGTGTCTCGACGAAGCAGCAGACAACGCACCAGACAAAGCACCAGCCAGTCCTCGCGAACTGAGTTCATCACGGCAAGCCGCGCGCCCGGGTGACTGCGACACTCGCAGCGGGGACAGTGGGAACAGGCAACATCCCGAGCTTCGGTCTCGCGTTGGCGATCGCAACCAGCTCGTGGATCGACGAGCTGCGCAACATCCACGGCGGCAGCCCGCTGGGATCGCTGGGCCTGCGCGACGGCGACCGGCGGCTGGCGATGTCGCCCTCGCAGGCTGCGGGCAGGCTGCGAGGGCGAGGACGGCTCGAACGCGTGGTGGTCGCGCTCGCCCGACGCGGGCGGCCGATCTCGCCGGTCTACGCGAGCATTTGAGCGCTGCCACAACCAGGGGAGTAGCATCTGGGCCGCGCTCTCGTATGACCCAGGCGCAGCGCCGCGGGTCTCGACGTCCCGGCCCCACCTCACCGACGACACGATGCCCCTCGCCAACGTGCTGTTCTTCGCAACCTTCTTGTCCATGTGGGCGGCGCTCCACGTGTGGGTCGCCCGGCGGCTGGTCCGGCAAGGTCGCGAGTACCCGCCGTGGCTCCGGCGCATGATCTGGGGCGTCCTGGTCGCGCTCGCGGTCGTGCCGATGCTCGGCTTCTTTGGCCGCCGCCTCGACGTCGCCGGCGCCGACACCGACCTCCTCCAGTGGGTCGGCTTCGTGTTCATGGGCCTGTCGTCGCTGCTGATCACCTTCACGATGATCGCCGACACTCCGCGGCTGGTGGCCCAGGGCGGCCTCGCGCTTCGCAAGCGCTGGCACGAGCGCCGGGGCTCGGGCCCGGAAGAGCCGACCGCGACCTCCGACCTGGTCTCGCCCGGGCGCCGCAAGTTCTTCGCCGACGTCGCCAACTACGGCATCGTCGGCGGGGCCACCGGGCTCTCGGCGGTCGGCTTCGTCGAGGCCCGGCGGGTCCCGCGGGTCGTCGAGGTCGACGTCCCGATCACGGATCTCCACCCCGACCTCGACGGCCTGCGCATCGTGCAGCTGACCGACGTCCACGTCGGCCCGACGATCCGCGGGACCTGGCTGCGCAAGGTCGTCGACGCCGTCAACGAGCTCGACCCCGACCTCGTCGCGCTGACCGGCGACTTCGTCGACGGCTTCGTCGCCGATCTCTCACCGGAGCTCGCCGCCCTCGCCGACCTCCGCGCGCGCCACGGCTCGTTCTTCGTGACCGGCAACCACGAGTACTACTGGGACGGCCCGGCCTGGTGCGCGGCGATCAACGCCCTCGGGCCTACGGTCCTCGTCAACGAACACCGCGTCATCGAGCGCGGCGACGCGCGGCTCTTGCTCGCGGGGGTCACCGACCTCGGCGCCGCCCGCCACGAGCCCAGCCACCTCTCGGATCCCGCCCAGGCCAAGGCCGGCGCCCCGGAGCACGACCTCTCGCTGCTGCTCGCCCATCAACCGCGCAGCATCTACGCCGCCGCCAAGGCCGGGTTCGACATCCAGCTCTCGGGCCACACCCACTCGGGCCAGTACTTCCCGATGAGCCTGCTGATCCACTTGATGCAGCCTTACGTGCACGGGCTCGCCCGCCACGAAGACACGATGATCTACGTCAGCGCTGGCACCGGCTACTGGGGCCCCCCCAACCGCGCGGGCTCCCCGGCCGAGATCACCTTGCTGACCCTGCGCGCGGCCAGTCAGCGTCCCCAGTAGTAGCCAAACCACAGCCCGAGCAGCACGGTGTTGCTCATCGGCCGGCCCTTGGCCGCTGGCGTGAACCCGCGCCAACCCAGCTCTGGACCGACGACCCACCCCCCGGGTCGCCGGGGACGCTTGCGCTCGGCCTGGGGGAAGAACTCATAGCGCACGCTGCCCATGAAGCGGGGACCGCCGACCCCGCCGCGCTCCTCGCTTCGGTCGTCGAGGATCAGGCCGGCCCCGAACCCAAACCCCGCGCGAAACGAGAACGGAAAGCGCGGCACGGGGTAAAAGCCGAGCTCGATCAGCAGCCCGCCCTTCGTGAAGAAGGTGTCACGCCCAAAATAGAAGCCGCCGCTCGCGTCGAGACCGATCGTCATCCATGGGTACACGGCCTGGCCGAGGCGCAGCGCCCCTCCGCCGCCCGGCAGCACCGCGCTCTGATCGACCTCGAGGTTGGGCGAGTAGGCCCAGCTGAGCGCGGGCCAGATCGTCATCCCGAGGTAGGTGCCCGAGATCCGCGGGGGCCTCTCGGAGGGGATGTCCTCGGCCTCAGGGTCCGCCGGCGTGCTCGGCTCGGGCTCGGGCTCGGGCTCGGCGGGGCCCTCGACCGCAGACGGCTGCGCCGCCGCGGCCGTGCTCGCGCCCCCGAAGACCAATCCGACGGCCAGCGCGGCCGTTCGGACGACCTGCTGACGACGCGCTTCGCTCGGCGGGCGCACGCCCCGAGCATGGTCCAGCGCGGGCTCCCGGTGCAAGTGCCGAGCACCCGGTGGCACGGTTGCCCCCTCGGCGCGCCTCAGTCATACAAGGCCGGTGCATCACTTCTTGGGAGACTTCGCCGTCGTGCTCGGGGTCGCGGCGATCATCAGCGCGATCTTCCAGCGCCTCGGTCAATCGAGCGTGCTCGGCTACCTGTTCGCGGGCCTCGTCGTCGGCCCCTACATCCCGATCCCGATCTTCGCCGACGGCGAGCGCATCGCCGCGCTGTCGGAGTTCGGCGTGGTCCTGGTCATGTTCGCGGTCGGGCTCGAGTTCAGCATCCGTCGACTCCTGCGCGTGCTCCCGACGGCCGGCTTCACCGGGTTGTTTCAAGTCGGCGCGATGATGGCGGTTGGCTTCGGGCTCGGGCGGGCGCTCGGCTTCGAACTGATCGAGTCCGTGTTCCTCGGCGCCTGCATCGCGATCTCCAGCACGATGGTCGTCGCCAAGGTCTTCGCCGAGCGCCCGCCCGAGCCCCGCGTCCGCGAGCTGGTGTTTGGCGTGCTCGTCGTCCAGGATCTGGCCGCGATCGTGCTGGTCGCGGTCTTGACCGCGGTCGCAACCGGAGCCGGCCTGTCCTCGGACATGCTCGGCTCGACGCTGGCCAACCTGATCGGGCTCCTGGTCGCGCTGACGATCGTCGGGCTGCTCATCGTGCCCCGGCTGGTCCGCTTCATCGCCGATCAGGGCAGCACCGAGACCCTGCTGGTCGGCGCGATCGCGCTGTGCTTCGGGCTCGCGACCTTGGCCGAGCACCTCGGCTACTCGGTCGCGCTCGGGGCCTTCTTGGCCGGGATGCTGGTCGCCGAGGCCGGCCGCACCCACCAGATCGAGGAGCTCGTTCACCCGGTCCGCGACCTGTTCGCGGCGGTGTTCTTCGTCTCGGTCGGGATGTCCGTCGACCCGATCCTCGCGCTCGAGCACCTCGGGCTCTCGGCCCTCGTCGCCGCGATCGTGATCACCGCGCAGTTCGCCACGATCAGCACCGCCGGGATCCTCAGCGGCAACGGCGTCCGCCGCTCGGTTACGGCTGGGCTCGCGCTCGGCCAGATCGGCGAGTTCGCGTTCATCATCGCGGCGATCGGCGCGAGCGCGGGCGTGGTCGGCCCCTTCCTCCAGCCGGTCGTCGTCACGGTCGCGGTGCTCACGGCGTTCACGACCCCGCTGATGGCGCGGGTGTCCGATCGGGTCGCAAACGCAGTCGACCGCACGCTGCCGCGGCCGCTGCAGACCTTCGCCAGCCTGTGCGAGTCATGGTTCGAGGCCGCGCGCAACGCCGCGCCGGCCCCCGGGAGGCGCTCACACCTGCGCAACACCGCGATCGTGATCGCGGTCGACGGCGCGGCGATCACCACGATCTGGGTGCTGGTCGCGCGCTGGCGCGAGGAGCTCGGCGCCTGGATCGGCGCGAGCGTGCCGATCCCACCGGCGTGGCTGGGTCTGGTCGTGATCAGCACCGGGGTGCTGCTGACCCTCCCGCTGGTCATCGCGATGCTGCGCTCGGCCCGTCGGGCGGGTCACCTGCTCGCCGAGCGAGTCATCCCCGCGCGCAAACCCGGCGTCCTCGATCCGGGCCAGGCGCCGCGCCGCGCCTTCGTCGTCGCGCTGCAGTCGATGGTCGTGCTCGCCGTCGGCGTGCCGGTCGTCGTCTTGACAGCTCCCTTCGTCGGCCCGACCTGGGGCCTGCTCGGGCTGGCCATGATCACGGTCGTGCTCTCCGTGCTGTTTTGGCGCTCGGCCACCAACCTCCAAGGCCACGTCCGCGCGGGCGCGGCCGCGCTGGTCGATCTGCTCGAGCGGCAGATGGCCGACGATCAATCCCCGTCGCTGCCAGCCGCCCACGAGCTGCTGCCCGGGCTCGGCTCGACGACCGCGATCGTCGTCCCGAGCGGCGCGTGGGCCAGCGGTCAGACCCTCGCCGAGCTCCACATCCGCGCGCTGACCGGGGCGACGGTCGTCGCAATCTCGCGCGCCGACGGGACCACCTCGATGCCCTCGGGCCACGATCGGATCGAGGCCGGCGAGACCCTCGTGCTCGCCGGAGCCGAGCACGCGGTTGCGACCGCCCGCGAGCTGCTCGAGCGCGACACCGCGCCAGAGTAGGAGCAACGCTCGAAACGAGCCCGTAGGCTCTCACCGCGCCACACCCGCAGCGACACGGCTCGCGCACCCGACAAAACACGATCGAATTGCTGCAAACCCCCCTCTGGCCGGGCCGACACCGCCTACGTGCCGGGCAAACTTCACCAGGGGACCCTCGAGCTGTTCCGGGACGATCCCTGGCTCGCCTTCGATCTTCTCGGTCTCGAGCGGCCCGTAACCGGGACGCCGATCGATCGTCGAGCCGAGGTCGAACGCGACGCGCCCGGCCGGCCGGGGCAGGTCGAGTCCAACTACCCAGACCTCGTCCTGGTCTACGAGGACCCGAGGCGACCGGGCGTCGGGATCGCGATCTGCGTCGAGGCCCAGGGTGACCTCGACCACGGCAAGCGCTGGACCCTCCCCTACTACCAGGCCGCGGTGGCCAAAGATCACCAGCTCCAGACCTGGGTCGTGGTCGTCTCCTACTCCGCGCGCCTGTCCGCGGCGCTCGCAGCGTGGAAGGTCGGCCCGCCTCCGATGGTCGATGTGCTGGTTCTCGACGTCAACACAGTCCCACGGGTCGTCGACCTCGATCAGGCTCGACGGCGCCCGACGGCAGCTGTGCTGGCTGCCGCCTTGCACGGGTGCCAGGGCGACGTCGAGGCTGCAAGGGTTGGGATTCGGGCTACACTCGAGCTGCCGAAAGACAAGCGCGACTCGTACACGGCGACCATCTTGGCGGCGCTGCCGGAGGCTCACAAGGAAATCGTCATGGGAGAATTGAGCGTGGAAGAACAAGAAGAAATCTGGGCGATCGAACGACGCAGCGGGACCTTCTTGCTCGGCCGCCAAGAAGGCCGCCAAGAAGGCCGGCGCACGACCCTCGTCGAGCTGATCCTCGCGGTGCTCGAGGTCCGCAATGTCCCGCTCGCTCCCGACGACGAGGTCCGAATCCGTGGCTGTGAAGACCTCGCAACCCTCGAGCGCTGGGCCCGGCTCGCCCGCGAGGTCGAGCGGGCGTCGGCGCTGTTCACAGACGGCTGAGCCCCTCGTCAGCGGCCCAAGGCAGCTGCGTCGAGACCCCCTCACCTGCGCGGCGGGTGCTGACAGGTGATCTTGTCCTTGGTCACGATCCAGTGCGGCGGCAGCTCGGCCAGCGGCGGCGGGTTGTCGCCACAGCCCGGGTCTTCGCCGTCGGCTCGGTGATCGTAGTCGTTGTCGAACCCGTCACTGCACGAGATCCCCGAGTCACGCGACTCGGGATCGGGGTTGGCCGCCGCCCACCGCTCGGGGATCCCCGCCCACAGCTGTTCGAAGAACTCGTGATACTGGCTCGCGAGCGCCGGGCTCTTGATGAGCAGGGTGTTCTCGTCGTTGTCCCACTCACCGGCCGAGGTCCAGTTCATCGAGCCGGCGATCACGTACTCGCCGTCGATCGCCGCCGACTTCATGTGCATCTTGCCGCCCCAGGCCTCGACCTTGACCGGGATCCCGACCTCGCGCAGGAGCTCGTGCTTGGTGTAGCCGTTCGTGGCCGCGGTCGCGTCGAGGATCACCCGGACCTCGACCCCGCGGAGGTGAGCCTCGATCAGATCCTTGGTGATCGCCTTGTTGGTCAAAAAGAACACCGCGATGTCGATCCGGGTCTTGGCGTTCTTGAGCAGCGGGCGCACGCCCTTGCTGATCGCCTTGTCCTGGGGCGAGAACAGGACCTCGACCTCAGCGTCGCCGACGGTCGTGCGCAGCTCGCCGCTCTTGGGCTTGCGCTGGTGGTGCTTGCCGTCGACCCACATGTTCTCGAACTCGCGCGTGTACCAGCTCGCGACCGTCGGCGAGTCGAGGACCACGACGAGGTTGGCGTTGTAGCCCCCGGTGCCCGAGTCGCTGACGTTGGTCGAGCCCGTCCACAGGTAGCGGCCGTCGACCACGAAGAACTTGTCGTGCATGATCTTGTTGAAGGCCTTGCCCGTGTTGCCGTCGGCGTCGGCGCCAAAGGGCTCGCGGCTGGCGTGGGTCGCGAGCAGGCAGCGGTCACCGAGGTCGTAGGCGAGGCACTGGACGTAGCCCGCGAAGCCCTCCGGGCGCTGACACGGCGGCTCGGCCTCGAAGCGGTTGCTGCGGTCGCTGGCCTTTTGCTCGCGCTCGAGGGCCTGGTCGACCTTGCGATCGTCACGCACCTGACCGAGCGTCGTCGCCACGGCGTCGGTGCTGGTGTAGTAGTTGTCGCCGTCGACGTCACGGTCGACGATCCCGCGGATCTCGACGCCGCGAGCCTTGGCGGCCTTCAACGCGTCGACGATCGCGCTTTGATTGCGCACCCCGTAGACCGCAAAGTCAATGCTCGTCTGCGCGCCCTCGATCAGCTCGAGCAGCGCGGTGCACAGCTCGACCTCGCAGCGATCGGCCGGCCCCGCGCTGGCGCTGGGATCGTGGAGCACGAGGCGGATGCCGCCGTTTGGATCGCCCTCGCTCTCGGGCAGCGGGCGAGCCTGCGCGGGCTCGCTGCGGTCGGGGCTGGTGCTGGTGCCCGACGGGTCGCAGCCAAGCAGCGAAGCGGCGATGACCATGGGCGCGACACGGACCAGGGCGAAGCGAGCCATCGCCAGCATCCTACCAGCACGAGATCTGCGGGGCCGTGATGGGTTCTTCAGGAGCCTGTTAGAGTCGGGCCGTGGAGATCAACAGCAAGGGCGCCCCGGATCCGCGCGAAAATCTGTTCGGCGGGATCGGCACCGTCAAAGTCTGGAACCTCTTGCGGACAAAGGCGCCGCCATTCACCGCCGTCCTCGCGTGCGAGCTCGACCCCGGCGGGCGCGTCGGCCGACACCGCCAGCAGGAATTTCCGGAGATCGTCGTGGGCATCGCGGGGCTCGGCGAGGCGGTCGTCGGCAAGCAGCAGTTCGGCCTCCGGCCCGGGGACGTGGTCTACCTGCCGCAGGGTGAGACCCTCGAGCTCATCAACCACCGCGACGACGAGCCGCTGCAGTACCTGATCATCAAGGCCCGCGACGCGCCCGCGAAGCTAGACCTAGATCAAGCGCTGAATTCAAAGAGCTGAATGATTTAGGCTAGTACGAGCCGCAAGGCGAGCTACAGTGAGCGCGGCCGCTGCTCCTCCGCGCGGCGCATCACGTCGGCGAAGGCCACGCGCCGCTGCGCGCCGAACAGCGCGTGCTTGCTGAGCCGGGCCTTGGTCAGGGCCGGTGAGGGGATCCCGCACAGCAGCTGGGCGAGGGTCCGCGGATGGCCGAGAACCTGCGAGCGTTCGTCACGCAGCGCGAGCGCACGCTGCCACACGGCCTCGTCGATCGGATCGCCGTGGCTCGTCGGCAGCGCGCTCGCCGTGCCCGAGATGCACCACGAGCAGTGGCCGCAGGGATCGTCGAGGGGCTCGGAGAAGTGCGCGCCGAGAGCCGAGACCTGACAGCCGTCGCGCCGGATCAGCGCGAGGACCTGGCCGAGTCGATCGATGTTGTCGCCCTCGCGCTCGATCGCCTGGGCGTGCAATTCGGCCGCGAGCGCGTCGAGATCTTCGGGCGCCCGCACGACCCGATAGCGATGGCGCACGCCCTTCGCGCGCAGCTCGATCATCTCGCGCTCGGCCAACATGTCGAGCACGCGCACGACCCGACCGCGGTCGACGTCGAGTTGCGCGGCGACCTCGGCCGCGTCGATCGAGAACCACACCCGCGCCTTCTTCGAGCGCGAGAGCACCGCGCGAATGAAGGGGCGCTCGCCGTCCGCGAACTGCGCCAGCATCTTCGCCGAGGGCATCAGCGGCTTGAACTCGTAGACCGAGTAAAAGGGCGTGCCGCCGACGAGGTGACCGCGCAGCTCGAGGTAGGTGAGCAGGGTCCGGAGCACCAGCACCCGGACGTCATAGGCCCGCGACAAGGTCGTCAAGGCGACGTCGAACTGCTCGCCCTGCGCGAACAGGTGCGCGATCAGGCCGGCGATCGCGGCGAGGGTTGGGGTGTCGCCGTAGACGAAATTCTCGAGCACGACGAGGTCGTCGACGCAGGCCAGGATCTCGCAGGTCGAGGGCGCGCCGTCACGCCCGGCGCGACCGATCTCCTGCGAGTAGTTCTCCAGGCTCTTGGGTAGGTTGTAATGGTAGACGTAGCGAATGTTGGCCTTGTCGATGCCCATCCCGAACGCGATCGTCGCAACCACCACGCCGTCGTCCGACGCCGTAAACCAGTCCTGAGTCGAGGCCCGAGCCTCGGCGGCCATGCCTGCGTGGTAGGGCTTGGCGTCGATCCCTGCCCGCGCGAGCGTCTCCGCGACCTCCTCGGCGGTCCGCTGCAAGGTGACGTAGACGATCGCCGGTCCGCGCGGGCGGTCACGAAAGCGAGCCACGAGGGCCGCATCGCGCTCGACCGCCGACACGGGCGTGGTCACGAGCGTGAGGTTGGCGCGATAAAAGGGCGTACGCACCGCGCACCCGCGCTCGATGTTCAGCGACCGACAGATGTCGTCGAGCACGGGCTCGGTCGCGGTCGCGGTCAGGGCCAAGATCCGCTCGGCGCCGAGATCTCGCGCGAACATGGCCAGCTTGAGATAGTCCGGCCGAAAGTTGTGGCCCCACTCCGAGATGCAGTGGGCCTCGTCGACCGCGAACAAGGACACGCGGACGTCTTGCAGGGTCTGACGAAAGCGCTCGTTGTTGAAGCGCTCGGGAGCGACATAGAGCAGGCGCGCGGTCCCATCGCGGACCTCGTCCATCACGGCCTTGTAGGCGTCGAAGCTCAGCGTGAAGTCGAGGTTGTGGGCCACGATGCCCCGGGCCGAGAGCGCGCCGATCTGGTCTTTCATCAACGCGATCAGTGGCGAGACCACCAGGGTCAAACCCGGAAGCAGGGTCGCGGGCAGCTGGTAACAAAGCGACTTCCCCGCGCCAGTCGCGAATACGGCCGCCGACGAGCGCCCAGCCAGCAAGTGTTCGATCACCTCGCGCTGCCCCGGCTTGAACGCGTCGAAGCCGAACTGCTGGTGGAGGGCGGCGCGGAGATCCGTGGGAGAGGTCATCGAGTTGGCGGCGCCACTTGCGCGCATCTGACGCAGGGGCAGTGCGCGCCAAACTACATGGCTACACAAAGGCAAGCAACGCCGCCCGACATGGCCCCGTTGTGCCCTACAATGTTACGGGGCATCGCGCCGAACGAACCTGTATGAATGACGCCGCCCAACGCCGGGACGATGAGCTCGTGGTCCCGATCCGCAACGAGTCGGATCTCAACCATGCGCGCATGGTCACGCGCGAGACCTGCAAGCTCGTCAACGTCCGCGGCTACCAGGCCCAGAAGATCGTGACCACGGTCAGCGAGCTCGCCCGCAACATCGCGCGCTACGCAAGCGGGGGGCGGGTCCGCTTTCGTGTCGACGCGACCGAGGAGCACATCATCATCGTCGCCGAAGATGACGGCCCCGGGATCTCCAACCTCGACGAGATCCTGGCCGGCGACTACCGCAGCCGGACGGGCCTCGGCCGCGGGCTGCTCGGCTCGCGCGAGCTCGCCGATCACTTCCACATCGAGACCTCAGCCGCCGGCACGATCGTGACGACCGCGTTTCGCTATGGGGGACGCAAGACATGGACGACATCAACTACGTGACCTGCATCCCCCTGTGGGATTGCCTGCTCGTGCCCCTGCACGGCGACGTCAGCGACACCCACGCAGATCAGCTCGTGACCGAGGTCCTCGAGCGCATCCAAAAAGATGAGAGCTTCGGCGTGCTCGTCGATCTCTCGGGGGTCTGGACCCTCGACAGTCACCTGTGCGCCACGCTCGCCCGCCTCGCGCTCGCGGCTCGGATGATGGGGGCCAAGACCGTGCTCTCGGGTATGAAGCCCGAGATCGCCATGACCCTCGAGGCCATGGGCATCGAGCTGCGCGGGATCGAGACCGTGGCCACGCTCGAGGACGCCCTCGGTTCGATGGGGATCACCCGAGTTCGGCGAGGCCCCGACCAAGACGACGACCTGCTCAGCCAAGACCTGTTCGGCGTCCGCGAGCGCGAGCGCGAGCTTGGAGGTCCACGGTGATGGATGACGCGAGAGGCACGATCGCAACCTTGCGCGCCGAGAACGAGCGCCTCGCGGCCGCCCTGAGCGAGGCCGAGACCCGCAGCGCGCTGGTCCTCGAGGCGACCAACGACGGGGTCTGGGACTGGGATCTCACCACCGACCAGACCGTCTTCTCGAGCCGCTGGGCGGGCATCCTCGGCTACGAGCAAGACGAGATCGCCAGCAACGCCGCGGCCTTCTTCGAGCTCATCCACGAACACGATCGACCCAAGGTCCAGGCCGCCGTCGAGGCCCACCTCGAGCGGCGCGAGCCCTACCTGGTCGAGTTCAGGATGCGGGCCCGCAACGGCAGCTGGCGCGAGATCCAGGCCCGCGGTCAGGGCGTATGGGACGACGAGGGCAAGCCCGTGCGCATGGCCGGCGTCCACACCGACATCACCGAGCGACGCCAACAGGAGCGCGAGCGGCTCCGCAACGAGGAGCTGATCGAGATCCAAAACGCGACGATCCGGGCGCTCGGCGTGCCGATCCTCCAGGTCTGGAAGGGCATCTTGTGCGTGCCGATCATCGGCGCCGTCGACGACGAGCGCGCGACCGACATGACCGCCGTGCTGCTCGAGCGCGTGGCCGCCAGCGCGACCCGCTTCGCTATTCTCGATCTGACCGGCGCCGAGTTTCGCAGCGAGACCGTGCAGTACCTCGCCCGCATGATCCGCTCGCTCCGCCTGATCGGGGCCCAGGGAGTGTTTTGTGGGATCAGCCCCAAGACCGCGAAGGTCCTCGTCGACATGGATCTCGACATCTTTGAGGTCCCAAGCTACCGAGATCTCGGCGACGCGCTCCGGGCCTGCCTGGCGGTCTTGACCACAGCACCCTAACCGGCCTCGCCCCTGCGGCCGCCTCGGAGGGGAGCGAAGCGAGTCCGCGCAGCGGCAGTGCGTGGCAGAGTTGCGGACGGCCGGGAAGTCTTTAGGTCGAGTCTTCAAGGGGCCTTTCAAACAGGCCCCTCGCTGCGGCGGCGAAGCCCCCTCCGCTGACCCCAAACGCTCGCCTCTCGGCGAGTACGAGCCCTAAATCACTAGCTTTTTCAATTCAGCGCTCGATTTGGGTCGAGTAGCTGACGTGGATCACCGTTGCGTCGTCGCGGTCGTGCGAGTGCTCGGCGATCAGCTGCTGGCACAGCAGGTCGGGGTCGAGCGAGCCGAGCTGCCGCAGCGGGGCGCAGCGCTCGATGCCGTCGGTGAACAGCAAGACCCGTCCGGTCCCGCTGAGCTCGAGCTCGGTCGAGCGCATGCGCGGGACCCGATGGCCGAGGACCCCGTTGGCGGGCACGTAGGGCAGCGCCGGTCCGACCAGGGTCCGCAGCTCGACGTTGCCGACGCCGCCGAGGCTGACCCTGCCGGCCTCGAAGCGCAGCAGCGCGGCCGCGGCCCCGCGCGAATGCACGAGCCGCGTGTGCAGGCGACGCAGGCCCGCGTCGATTGACAGCTCGGCCTCGAACGCGCCAGCCTCGTCGAGCGCGAGCTCGGCCGCGTCGGCGGCCAGCGGCCCATGCCCGAGAGCGTCGACGAGCAGGACCCAGGTCACCCCGTCGACCCTGCGCACGAAGCCAGCGTCACCGCTGCGAGTCTCGCCGACCCGTGGGCGGCCATGAATTCGTGCGTCGATCTCCACCTTGTCGCTGCCCTTCGAGCTCCGAGCTCGGAGCTCAGGGATCACTATCACTGGGCTCGACCAAAAAGAAGTCGATCCAGGTCTCGAGGTGGTCGACCTCGACGTCCTTGGCCAAAGTGGTGAACACGATCGAGCTGCCCTCGATCGCCAGCGCGTCGTAGTTGATCGTGGTCCCGAGGTTGCCCGCCACGCCATCGCGGAAGGTGCTGACCACGTCCTGGTTGTCCTCGACGAGCTGGCTCTCCTGGGCCGCGACGGCCCCGGCCCCCTGACCACCGAGGACCGCGACCTCGCCCGCGGTCAGGACCACCCCCTCGCCCTCGACGAGGTCGACGTCGAGGTCCATGGTCGCGAGGGCATAGCCGCAGTAGCCGTCGGCGAAGCGCCAGACCTTGAACTGGGTGGTCATGAACTCCTGGCCCCCGGGCGCGCCGACGATGTGCTCGAGGGTCACGCCGTAGTTGCCGTCCTCGTCGGGCACACCGTCCTCGTCGTAGATCCGCGGGATCTCGCCCTCGTCCATCAGGCGATCGACCATCGACTCGAACAGCGCGATGTCGAAGTCGACGACCATCGGCACGCCCATCGGCATCTCGCCGTCGATCTCGAGCCCCCCGCCGGGCGGCAGCGCGAGGTTGCTCTGCATGGCCAGGACCATCGTGTCTTGCTCCGGGAACACGAGCAGCTTGCGCGCGAGCAGGCGAACGTCGCCCTCGCCGATCTCCCACGAGTCGAGGGTCAGGAGCTCGGTCGCCCCGTAGCTCTCGCGGATCTTCTCCTCCATGAACAACCCGAGCGCCTCGACGAGGGCCGGGTGCTCTTCGGTCTCGAGCCCAAACGCGTTGAGGTACAGCTCTTGAACGCGCAGCCGCGAGTAGTCGGCGACCAGCACCGTCGAGGTCTCGCCCTTGGGCTCGAGCTCCATCGGAATGCGGAACTTCACGCTCCCGACCCCCGCGCCCTGGGGCTCGTCGTCGAGCCCGTACATCACGCAGCTGAAGTCGAACGAGTACTGCACGCAGGTCGGGCAGCCCTCGAGCGACTCGAGCTCGATGACCGGCGCGCTGGTGGCCTCGAACTTCAGGGTCCCCGGGCCCGTGTACCAGACGAAGGGCAGCTCGCCCGTGAACGGCACGTCCTGGCCGACCACGCCCTCGAGCAGCGTGTTGACGCCGGCCTCGGAGAACTTGATCGCCACGGGGTAGGGCTCGCCCTGGGGGATCGGGACCAGGAGCTCCGAGGTCCGAGCGACCTCGGCCCGAAACTCCGACTCCTGATACTCGCAGTCGAAGTAGATGTCCTCGCCCCGGCATCCGCCGGTCGCGGCGAGCATGCCGAGCACGGCTCCGAGGGCCGCGCCGCCGGCCAACCTTCGCGTTCCAGGCCCGATGCGGGGAGAGCGGGCGCGACCAAGCCAAGCACGGAGCATGCCTGCATTTTGGCGGCCTCCGCCGGCCAAGACAAGCAAACGCTGACCGCAAAGGCTCGCCACGCTCCCCCACCCTGGAGTGGATCTGTGCGCTGCCAGTGCTCACTCGTACCCCATGACATGAATGTCGTGGTCAATTCGCGCAGGCCTCGAGGGCCCGACTCTCAGGTCGTCGTGAGGTCCAAATACTGCTACCTTGGCCCACGTAGGCATGGCTCCCATGACCAAACACTCTGTCTTGGTGCCCGCGGTCCTGGCTGTGATCGTCGGCGCCGGGGGCCTCAGCGGCTGCTTCGACTCCGACGAGCTGCGCAGCAGCAACGACGGCACCACCGGTGACGGCGGCGAGACCGTAGCGATCTACAGCGACGAGTCCGACGAGGGCGGCGACGACAACTGGACCGCCGAGGACACGGGCCCGGCCGAGACCACCTGCCGCGACGCGATCGAGTGCCTGATCACCTGCCAGACGATCATGCTCTTCAATCCCCAGCCCGAGCCCGATCTGAGCTGCTTCCTCGAGTGCGACAAGGGCCTGACCACCGAGGAAGCCTACAAGCTCATCAAGCTGGCGGAGTGTATCGGTAACAAGTGCGCCGACGAGGGCGCATGTGGGCCCGACGCGTCGGACCAAGACTGTCTGACCTGCATCGCAGGCAACGGCAACGATCCGGAGCCGGAAGGCTGCATCGAAGAAGCCGAAGCCTGCGAGTGATCTCTCCCTCACGCGTGACTCCATCCCCCTTTGCGAGCCCGCTCACTCGATGACAACCCCTGCGCGCCTGCTATCGCTCATTCCTTTCGGACTCTCGGCCCTCTTGCTGGCGGCGCCCTCGGCCCGCGCGGGTGAGCCCGAGGCCGAGCCCAGCGCCGCGGCGTCCGACGACGCGGGCGCCGAGGCCTCGCTCGCCGCCGATCTCGACGGCCCGACCACGGCGACCAACAAAGACGCGCTGCCGTGGAAGCTGCGCGTCGGCGTCGTCGCCGAGACCCGCGAGATGAAGCGCCGGGACGTCCCGTGGATCAAGCGCTGGGCGCCCGAGCGGATGATGGCCGAGATCGGCCTGTTCGGCGGGATGTTCTTCCCCGCGCAAAACCACGACTTCTACGATCCGGCCAGCGGCCACAAGCCGCTGTGGGTCGTCAACGGCGAGGCCGGCCTCCGCGCGGCCTTCTTCCCCGAGCGCTACATCGGCGTCGAGGTCGAGGGCGCCGCGATCCCAGCCAAGGTCCGCACGAGCACCAACGACCTCGCGCCGCTGTGGACCGCGCGCGGCCACGTCATCGCGCAGCTGCCGTGGTGGAACGTCGCGCCCTTCGTGCTCGTCGGCGCCGGCGCCATGGGCGTGTCGTCCAACCCGATCATCCTCGGCAGCGACGTCGACCCCGCCATCCACTGGGGCGGCGGCGTCAAGCTCTACCTCCACCGCTACGTCGCGCTGCGCTTCGAGGGCCGCCACGTGCTGGCCGCCAAGCAGGCCACGCAAAATTCGTTCACCAGCCACGCCGAGTTCCTCGCCGGCCTCAGCTTCACGCTCGGCCGGGCCAAGCCCCTCAAAGAGCCGCCGCCCGACCCCGACCGCGACAAGGACGGCTTCCTCAACGAGCGCGACGACTGCCCCGACACCCCCGGCGTCTCGCCCGACGGCTGCCCCCCGCGCGACACCGACGAGGACGGCTTCGTCGACACCGAAGACGCGTGCCCCTACGAGGCCGGCGTCGAGCCCGACGGCTGCCCGATCCGCGACAAGGACGGCGACGGGATCCCCGACAAGGTCGACAAGTGCGTCGACCGGCCCGAGACCGACAACGGCTTCGAGGACGAGGACGGCTGCCCCGACGAGATCCCCGAAGACGTCCGCGAGTTCAGCGGCATCATCGAGGGCATCGAGTTCGAGACCGACTCCGTCGAGATCCGCGAAGACACCAAGCCGGTCCTCGACCGCGCGATCAAGGTGCTCAAGGACTACCCGGACATCCGGATCGAGATCGTCGGCCACACCGACAACGAGGGCACCGCCGAGTACAACGAAGAGCTGTCCAAGAACCGGGCCGAGAGCGTCAAGCAGTACCTCGTCGACGGCGGCGTCGGCGAAGACAGGCTCGAGACCCGCGGCGCCGGCCAGTCCGATCCAATCGCGAGCAACGAGACCGAGGAAGGCCGGGCCAAGAACCGGCGGACCGAGTTCAAGATCATCAAGGTCAAGCGGGCCAAGTAGGAGCAGCGTCATGCGAGCCCTGACCGTGGGTCTGTCCCGGGTGCTGGCGGGCGCCGTGGCCTGCGTGACGCTGGTGACCGGCTGCAAGAGTCACCGCAGCGAAGATCAGCAGGCCACGACGGGCCAGCGCGCGCGCGAGCCCGCCCCGCCCGACGACTCACCTGGCGCCCTCGCCAGCGAGTCGTGCACCTACGCGATGGCCGTGCTCGACCGCCTCGACGTCTACCGCGGCGTCGAGTGGCCCCTCGAGCCGAGCAAGATCCGCGAGATCCTGACCCGGACCAAAGGTGAGGCCAACCTGCTCGACTGGCTCGCCGACAGCGACCGCGCGCTCGGGCGCGTGTCCGAGGGCGAGCCCACCGACCTCATGTGGGCCAACGAGCTCCTCGCTCATCTGGCCGAGCGGGACCAAGCCAGCCTCCGCGCCGACCTCACGCGCATCGTCACGCGGCTGCGCGCCGTCACGCTGCTCGAGATGCGTCGCCTCCTCGCCGAGGTCGCCGACGAGCGCGCGACCGGGCCCGAGGCCCTGGCCCGGTGGGACGAGGCCCACTGCCTGTGGAGCGGCGGCCTGCGCAAGCTCGCGACCCGCGCCGACGCCCTCCCGGCCCGCGGCGGCGAGGGCTGGGAGGCCAGCATCGCCGAGGCTTTCGCCAACGGCCGCGCAGCGCTCGACGATCCGGCCAAGGCCAGCGCCGAGGTCAAGGCCGCCAAGCAGCAGATCGAGAAGGGCATGTACGCCGTCTTTTATCGGCTGATCCTCGCCGAGGCCGAGTCCAGGACCGCGCTCGGAGCAGCCGAGGCCCGCGAGCTCGTCGACGCCCTCGAAGATCGCCTCGCCGATCGCAACGGCCCGGGGCTCGCGCGCATCCGCGCCCAGCTCGACGCGGCGCCCGCCGACATCGACGCGACCCAGATCGAGCGCGAGCTCGCGGTCGCGTTCACCAAGCGCGCGCGCAAGTACTGCGACAAGGCCGTGAGCTCCGCCGAGCTCGCGACCCCCGACGCGATCGCCGAGACCTGGGAGGGTGTCATCTACACCCAGGTCATCCTCCCGAGCATGCGCGAGGCCCTCAGCCCCGAGGGCTTCGACGCCGATGCCTACAGCGCGGACTGGCAAGGTTACCTCGAGGCGGTCACGGCCGGCGACGCCCAGACCGCCGCCGAGATCTCGGCCCGCCTCATCGAGTGGAACTGCGCCTACCAGGACCGGCTCGGCCTGAGCGAGTGCAGCTCGTCGACCAACGAGATCGAATAGGCGCTTTGGAGGCGCTGCGAGGCGGGTACAATCCGCCCGTGCCCGATCGGCCGATCCGCAAGCTCCTGTGCGCCAACCGTGGTGAGATCGCCATTCGCGTGTTCCGAGCCGCGACCGAGCTCGGGATCCGCACCGTCGCGATCTTCAGCCGTGAGGACCGCGTCCACCTCCATCGCTACAAGGCCGACGAGGGCTACCTGATCGGCGAGGGCAAGACCCCCGTCGCCGCCTACCTCGACATCGAGGGCATCATCGAGCTCGCCCGCCAGAGCCAGGTCGACGCGATCCACCCGGGCTACGGCTTCCTGTCCGAGCGGGCCGACTTCGCCCGGGCCTGCGAGGCCGCCGGGATCCGCTTCGTCGGGCCCTCGCCGGACGTGATCGAGGTCCTCGGCGACAAGACCCGCGCCCGCGCGCTGGCGATCGCGGCCGGCGTCCCGGTCGTCCCCGGCAGCGACGGGCCGATCGAGGATCTCGCCGCGGCCGAGGCCTTCGTCGAGGCCCACGGCCTGCCGGTCATCATCAAGGCCGCGATGGGCGGCGGCGGCCGGGGCATGCGAGTGGTCCGCGAGCGCGCCGAGCTCGGCTCGGCCTTCGAGCGCGCGCGGTCCGAGGCCGAGTCGGCGTTCGGCGACGGGACCGTGTTCATCGAGCGCTTCGTCGAGCGCCCGCGCCACATCGAGGTCCAGATCCTCGCCGACGCTCGCGGCGACGTCATCCACCTGTTCGAGCGCGACTGCTCGGTCCAGCGCCGCCACCAGAAGGTCGTCGAGGTCGCGCCCGCCGTCCACCTCGACCCCGACCTGCGCGAGGCCGTGCTCCGCGACGCGGTCACGCTCGCGCGCCACACGGGCTACCGCAACGCCGGGACCGTCGAGTTCCTCGTCGACGCGCAGGGCCGCCACTACTTCATCGAGGTCAACCCTCGCATCCAGGTCGAGCACACCGTCACCGAGCAGGTCACCCTCGTCGATCTCGTCCAGGCCCAGGTCCGCATCGCTGGCGGCGCGACCCTGGCCGAGCTCGGCCTGAGCCAAGACGCGATCGCAACCCGCGGCTTCGCGATCCAGTGCCGGGTCACGACCGAAGACCCCCTCAACGGCTTTCAGCCCGACACCGGTCGGATCGAGGCCTACCGCTCGGCCGCGGGCATGGGCATCCGGATCGACGGCGGCTCGGGCTACGCAGGCGCCCGCGTCTCACCCCACTACGACTCGCTGCTCGCCAAGGTCACCGCCCACTCGCTGAGCTTCGGCTCGGCGACCGCCAAGCTCCATCGCGCGCTGGCCGAGTTTCGGATCCGCGGGGTCAAGACCAACATCCCCTTCCTTCAGAACGTCCTGCGCCACCCGACCTTCCTCTCGGGCGACGCGCGGACCGACTTCATCGACAGCGCGCCCGAGCTGTTCACCTTCCCGCGTCGGCGCAACCGCGCCCAGCGAGCGCTGCGCTTCCTCGGCGAGGTCGCGGTCAACGGGCCCACGGTCGCGCCCGCGTCCGACGCCAAGCCCGGGCCCGATCCCGAGCTGCCCGCCGAGCTCGCCCGGATCGACACCCCGCCGCCCGAGGGCTGGCGCAGGATCCTGCTCGAGCAGGGGCCCAAGGCCTTCGCCAAGGCCGTGCGCGCGCACCAGGGCCTGCTGCTGATGGACACGACCTGGCGCGACGCTCACCAGAGCCTGCTCGCGACGCGCGTGCGCACCCGCGAGCTCGCGGCCGCGGCCCCGGCCACCGCCCACGTCCTGCGCCGCTGCTTCTCGCTCGAGATGTGGGGCGGCGCGACCTTCGACGTCGCGCTTCGCTTCTTGCGCGAGTGCCCCTGGGATCGGCTCGAGCGGCTCCGCGCGCTGGTCCCCAACATCCCGTTTCAGATGCTGCTGCGGGGCGCGAACGCGGTCGGCTACACCAACTACCCCGACAACGTCGTCCGCCGCTTCGTCGAGCTCGCGCGGCGCTCGGGCGTCGACGTGTTCCGGATCTTCGACTGCCTCAACTACATCCCCAACCTCGAGCTCGGCATCGACGCGGTCGGCAGCGCGGGCGGGGTGATCGAGGCCGCGATCTGCTACACGGGCGACGTCAGCTCGACCGAGCGGACCAAGTACTCGCTGCAGTACTACGTCGACCTCGCCGGGCAGCTGCAGGATCGCGGCGTCCACGTGCTCTCGATCAAGGACATGGCCGGCCTGCTCAAGCCCGGCGCCGCTCGGCTCCTGATCCGAACCCTGCGCGAGGCCTTCCCCTACCTGCCGATCCACGTCCACACCCACGACACGGCCGGGACCGGCGTGGCCTCGATGCTCGCCTGCGCCGAGGCCGGAGCCGACGTCGTCGACGTCGCCCTCGACGCCATGGCTGGCCTGACCTCGCAGCCCGCGATGGGGGCGATCGTCGCCGCGCTGGCCGGGACCGAGCGCGACACCGGCCTCGAGCTCGGGGGTATTTCGCCGCTCAACAGCTATTGGGAGCAAGTCCGCGGCCTCTATGCTCCGTTCGAGTCGGGCCTCAAGAGCGGCAGCGCCGACGTCTACATGCACGAGATGCCCGGCGGGCAGTACACCAACTTGCAGTTCCAGGCCCGCGCGCTCGGCCTCGCGCGGCGCTGGGAGGCGATCAAGCGGGCCTACGCCGCCGCCAACCGCCTGCTCGGCGACGTCATCAAGGTCACCCCGAGCTCGAAGGTCGTCGGCGACCTCGCCCAGTTCATGGTCCAAAACGATCTTGACGAGCAGCTCGTGCGCGAGCGGGCCGAGACCCTCTCGTTCCCGCGCTCGGTCGTCGAGTTCTTCCAGGGCTACCTCGGCGTGCCCCACGGCGGGTTCCCGGAGCCCCTGCGCTCCAAGGTCGTCCGCGGCCTCCCGGTCATTGAAGGCCGGCCCGGCGCGACGCTCCCGGCCCTCGACCTCGACCTCCTCCAGCGCCAGCTCGAGACCAAGTGGGGCGCCTACGTCCGCGACGTCGACGTGGTCTCGGCCGCCCTCTACCCGGCGGTCTTCGACGAATACATGGCCTTCCGCCGCGATTACAGCGACGTCTCGCTCCTGCCCACGCGCAACTTCATCGCCCCGATGCGCCTCGGCGAAGAGATCAACTTCGAGATCGAGCGCGGCAAGCTGCTGATCGTCAAGCTGACCGCGATCGGCGACGTCCGCGACGACGGCCAGCGCGAGGTCTTCTTCGAGCTCAACGGCCAGCCCCGCTCGATCCTCGTGCCCGACGCCTCGGTCGCCCACGAGACCGTGACCCGCGAGCGGGCCAAGCCCGACGAGCCCGGGTCCGTCGGCGCGCCGATGCCCGGGGTCGTGATCGAGCTCCGGGCCGAGGCTGGCCAGCAGGTTGCGACTGGCGACGCGCTGGTCGTGCTCTCGGCCATGAAGATGGAGACCGTGGTCGGAGCCCCGGTCGCCGGGACCTTGAAGCGCCTCGCGGTCGGGGTCGGAGACTCGCTGATCGCCGGCGACCTCCTGGTCGAGATCGACGTCGACGTCGGCGACGCGCTGGCATAGTTGCGCGCCACGGTGGAGCGAGTCGAGTGGCTGTAGGGTCGCCAACAGGCGATCCGCCCCGCCCGCTCGACCGGTTCTACCGCGGCCTCGACGGCTTCTCGATCCCCATGGCCGACGCCCGCCGGGTCCACCAGTCCTTGGGGTCGGCCATCTACGGTGAGCTGCTGCCGAGCGCCGCGCTCGAGCTGTTCGCGCGGCTCGAGCTCCACGCTGACGATCACTTCGTGGACCTCGGCTCGGGCACGGGCAAGATCGTGCTGCTCGCGGGCGCCCCTGGTGCCCGGTCCCCGATCAGTCGCTCAAGATCAGGATCAGCGAGGTCGCCAGCGTCGCCGACTCGCCCTCGCCGTAGATCACGCGCAGATCGTAGCTCGTGTTCGGATCGGGCTGATCGACGATCACGATCGGGTTGCTGTCGGGCTCATGGTCCGCGAAGGTCTCGCCGCTGTTCGCGTCGATGACCTCGAGGTCGACGTTGAACGAGTCCTCGTGGGAGACGGCCCCGAACACCGCCGACTTGCTCCCGAGCGTGATCCCCCGCTGGCGGATCGCCTCACCCGGATAGAGGATCGTGCCCTGCACGGCCCAGTCGCTCTCGTGGAAGACCAGCCCGTTGGGGAAGCCGAGGTCCTGGACCTTGGCCGAGGCGAACGCGCCCGAGTCGAGCAAGCGCTGGAACACCTTCTGGAGGATCTCGGCCTCGATCCGGAGGCCGCCGTCCTGCATGACCACGATCGCGCCGAACTCCTCGTCCTGTCCGACGACCGCGAGCTGAACCCGGTAGTTGTCGGTCGTCGGGACCGTGAAGCTGACCGTCGGGTTGGCGTCGGGGTCGGTGTCGGCGGCGATCACGTTGCCGCTCGAGTCGGTGATCTGAATGTCGATGTTGGCCCCGGTCGCGCTCGCGCCGATGACCGCGTAGGTCATGCCAGCCTCGAAGGGCCGGCTAAAGTGCTGGGGGTGGTCGGGCCGCAAGAAGCCCGCGACGACCGTGCTGCCCTTGTCGTCGAAGCCGAACTTGGTCGTGTTGTCGATCCGCGAGGCGGTCACGAGCAGCTGCTGCAAGGCGGCGGCCATGAACGAGCCCGGCCGCCAGGCGTTCTCGTCGACGTGGAGCGTGAGATCGGAGGCGACCTGACGCTCGCCCTCGGCCGGCGTCCGTGGGCTCGCGTCCGCGGCGACCCGGGCCGACTCGGGCTGCTCGGGCTCCACGGCCCGCGCGGGGCTGCCGTCGTCCCAGTGGCGCGAGGCCAGCGGCATCATCAGGACCTGCAGCGGGGTGAAGCAGTCGTTGAGCGCGGCCTGGTCATCCATGCACGAGTCGAGGTCGCCCATCTGCGTGCTCTCGCCCGAGCCGCGGCCAGCGGCCACGCCGACCCCCGCGCCCGTGGTCGTCTCTTCCGCCCTGAGCCCGCCCTCGATCTGTTTCTCCTCGGAGAAGTTGAACGCGCCGACGCTGAGCGTGGTCACGTAGTGGGTCGCGCGCTCGCAGTCGGGATCGTCCTTGGGGATCCTGAAGTCGCTGACCAGCTCCCACGAGCCCACCGTCACGTAGTTGAACTCGAGCGCCTTGCCGTTCTTCACGTAGCCAGCGAAGCGCGCGTAGTTGACCGGGACCTTGGCCTGTAGCTCCTGGAAGGAGCGGATGTACATGCTCTCGACCCGGCGGCCCTTGGACAGGTCCCACACGTAGGTCGCGTCGATCGGGCAGTTGATCCAGTCGAGCTCGTTGGGCCGCTCGACGTCGTAGCGGACCAGGAACACGTTACGGTGCATCTCGACCGTGTTGTTGATGTGGTGGAGCTCGCTCTCCTCGAAGCCGAACAGGTTGATCGTCGGGTGGTTGTCGGCGACGAGCACGAGGACCTTGTCCTTGCCCGCGCAGCCGCCGAGCAAGGCGAGGACGACGAACAGCACGGTGCAGCGAAGGGCATCGAGGGTGGCGCGCATGTTCGCGGAGTCTATCAGCGCTGGGGGCGGCTAGAACGGGTGCGGTCGGGTCGCATTCGCGCGCGCTCAATACCGCGCACCGAACCTTCACGCCCCCTCAGAGGCACGCCAGGCCCTTTGCGTGGCTGACCCAGGCCGTGTCGGCTGCCGCGAATCGCCACGGACGATCGCGGTCGGCCGGCGCGGCGAAGTCGATACCCACGCGCGACCCCGCGAGCACGCGCCGCGGCGCGTCGCCGGGCAGCAGGCTCAGACCGCCAGAGCGGTGGAGCGGGTGCCCGGACCAGCTGGTGTCGAGCTCGAGCGCGGCGCCGACCTTGCCCGGCCCCGCCAGCAGCTCGACGCCCGACTTGCCACCCCGACGCCGACGAATCTCGTCGAGCCCCGCGACCGGCTCACACGCCCGGATCAACACCGCCGACGCCTGCCCGGGCTCACCCGCCGAGACGTTGAGCATGTTGTGGACGCCGTAGCACAGGTACACGTAGGCCCGACCGCCGGGCCCCCACATCGCGGCGTTGCGTTCGGTCCGACCAAAGCGCGCGTGGCTGGCCGTGTCTTCGGGGCCGGCGTAGGCCTCGACCTCGGTGATCGCCAGGACGACCGGCCCACGCTTGATCCGACAGCCGAGCAGCGCGGGCGCGAGCTCGTCGACGGGGACGCGAAAGAAGGACTGCGGCAAGGGCGGCACGGCGGGCGCAGTATCCCACCGACGGAGAAACTTCCTAGCAGCCCGGGGTGCAATGCCTCGCGCCGCCTCGCTTGGCCTTTTCGCCGAGAGCTTTGTCGCCAAAACTTGCAGTACGCCCGGTACAGCGGCGTTTTGGCTTCGAGCCCTCGGCGAACATTCCGGCGCGAGGCGACACGATGCATTGCACCCCGGGCTGCTAGCAGGCTGCTGAAGAACCCAGCGCGGCTCGGAGTGACTCCGAAGGCCGCGGGTTCGAATCCCGTCACGCCCCCTCGATCACCGGTCAGCGTCACAGCGATCTGGTCCACCCACGTCGGATGGCCTGCACAGGGCGCGCAGGCCACGACCAACACGGCGCCGCCCTCGCCGGTCATGCTGGTGATGCTGGTGATGCTGGTGATGCTGGTGATGCTGGCCCTGCGTGCGCAGCAACAGCAGGCCGCGCCGCCAACTCAGCCACGGTACGCCAGTACGCCAGTACGCCGATGGGCCTGCGTCAGAAGCTCGACATCACCGACGTCAAGCTCGACATCGAGTATTTCGGGACCAACGTGAAGGTGATGATGGAGGTCGAGAAGAAGCGACTGTTCCACTTCGACAAGAATCAGGACAAGAATCAGGACAAGAATCAGGAATTCGTGTTCGCGCTCGACCGCCTGCACGCCAACACTGGCAGATCGCGATCAACAAGCTGATGAGCTGAGCGTCGCTCGCGATCACAACTGAGCGTCGATCTGTGCGGGCCAACCCGCGCAGACTGGCCTGAGACTTGCGTTCGGTCTCAGACGTGTTATAGTGTGGAGGTTCGTGTCCCGTGGAGGTGCTGCGCATCTCCGGTCGACACGCCACTCGTCGCCAGTCGTTGGCGCCACTCATGATAGTCGCAGGGAGCCATTGAGGCCTCCCCTTCCCCAGCCACGCCGATTGTAAGGAGATCGCCGGATGCAGCAAGTAGCCCAACCCACCACCACCAATATTCCATTGTATCGTCATAGCAAGCGCGGCCATTGGGGCGTCGCAGGGCTCTTGTGGGAGCGCGACGGCAAGCGCGGATATCAGTTCTCCGATGGCAAGATGCGCGTGTTCAAAGAGGGCTACTACCACCTGTTGGAAGACGCGCAGGCGCCCGGCGACGGCAGCGCCAAGGCGGTTCGCAGGCTCACACGCCTCGCCCGCGCCGACTCGGTCACCGAGTCAACCCGCCTGCCCACGCTCCGCGATCAGATCCTGCTGTTTCGTCGCAACTTCCCCGAAGGCTTCAGTGGCAAGGCGTGGATGAAGAAGTACCGCGGCCTCGATGCACGCAAGCGGCTCAAGCGGCACCGCGATCCGGCGATCAGCGACGCCCATCGGCTCAGCGTCGACAAGCTCGAGCCGCTGATCGAGGCTCGCGACTGGGACGAAATCTTCGACCGCTTGCTCGCCCTCGCGACCGGCAGCAACCTGGTCCCGAGCTCACACGTCAAGAAACTGCGCAAGATCAGGCCGTCGCGTGACCTCTCGGTTGCGATCTACGACTGGCTCAAAAGCGACATGGACGACGACGACACCGAGCGCCGCTTCAACGTGCTCGTGCGCTACCTCGGCGACGCCGCGACCTGGCCGATCGTCAGCATGATCGGCGGGCTCGTCGACCCCGAGCACCACACCTGCGTGCGTCCGAGCGTGTACACCGAACAGGGCACGATGCTGCTGCCCAACTTCAAGGCCGTGAGGCGCCCGCGCTTCAAGAACTACGCCCGCTACCTGCACATGGCCAAGACCGTGTCCGACGAGCTCGAGGCCGCCGGGCTCCCGCCCCGGGACCTGCTCGACGTCTACGACTTCATCTGGGAGACGCTGCGAAAGGCCGCGCGCGAGGATCTGCTCGCTCAGTACGAGCTGCCGCCGCCCGAAGTCGTGAACGCGACGGACGAGGCCGCCGAACAGGCCGAAGCCGCCTGATCCTTCACAGCGCCCCGGCGATCGAAGCCCGTGAACCTTGCCCGACATCGGGCCAGGTTCACGGGCTTTGCCATGGGCTCTGGGCTTTGGGCTTTGGGCTTTGGGTTAGTAGTCGATGTTGTCCTCGAACACCGGATCGACCTCGTTGGTCCAGGTCGGCAGGCTTCCGCGGTAGAGCAGATCGTAGGTCGCGTGGACCTCCATCACCCGCCGGGCGTAGCGGGCCGACTCCTGGAAGGGGATCTCCTCGATGAACTCGTCGAGCCCGACCCCCGTCGGCCCCTGGCTCTTGGCCGCCAGCCACCGCGCGACGTTGTTGGGGCCGCCGTTGTAGCTGGCGTAGGCGAAGGCCGGCTGGCCGTGGAACTTGGTCAGCAGCTCGCTGATGTAGTAGGTCGCGAGGCGGCTGTTGTCTTCGATCAAGAACAGGATATCCGGATCAAAACGCTCGCCGCGCTCGATCTCCCCGAGGTCCTCGACGAGCTGACGACCGGTCCACGGCATGATCTGCAGGGCCCCGCGCGCGCCGACGTAGGAGACGACGTGCCGACGATAGCGTGACTCGGTGTACATCAGCGCCCACAGGTGGTGCGGATCGACCTCGCGCTCCCAGGCGTGGCGCTCGATTGGCTCCCGATAGGCGCGCAGGTGCCAGCGGGCGCGGTAGGGCTCCCCGGAGCTCGACAGCTTGCCGAAGCGGTAGGGCTCGTTCATCGCCCAGGTCAGCCGAGAGAAGTCGGCGTTGAGGACGGCGCGGTAGTCCTCGTCGCGCATGGCCTTGCGCGCGTTGCGGCCCGCGGTCGCCACGGGCTGACGCCACTCGGGCGCCCACGCGAGCCCGGCGACGAGCGCCTCGCTCCGGGTCCCGGGCATCGACGAGCCGCCGTAGACGCTCGCGCCGTTGATGAACTCGTCGGCGGCCATCCGAACCTCGCGGCTGGCCTCTTCGTGCCAGCCAGCCGCGAACAGCTGCTCGGCCCGGACCAGGGAGCTGAACGAGTCACCGTGCTCGGCCGCCATCTTGGCCAGCAGCGCGAGGGTCTCGCGATGGCCGATCCACGGCTGCGTGTGCTCGATCGGCTCGACCCGCGGCGGCTCGCCAGGATCTTCGCCCGCCTCGAGCAAGCGCTGACGCGCCATCAGCCCGTAGTAGATCGGGTGACCGCCGATCACCCCGTTGGCCGCGATCCGCTGGTAGGCCGTGTCGACCAGGCCGCGCAGGCGCGCGACGCCCTGCTGACGGATCTCCGGGTCGTCACTGCGCAGCTCGAGCTTGGCCAGGAAGTAGGTGATCGCCCGCTCGCGCCCGCCCGTTCGACCGCTGTCGAGCAACTGGGTGAACGCGTCCCGGGCCTCGTCATCCTGACCGAGGCGCATCGGCAGCCACGCGCGGAGCCAGCGGCGCTCGCTCCCGTGGCCCTTGAACCGGGTCTCGAACTCGGCCAGCAGCTCGCTCGCGCGCTGGTACTCGCCGCCGTTGACGGCCAGCTCGATCGCGTTCCACAGCGCCGTGGACCCGGACGCCCTCTTGTTGCCGTCGTAGACCTCGACCCACAGCTGGATGAGCTCGTCGTAGCGCCCGGCTCGCTCGAGGCAGCGCGAGAGATCGTTGCGCGTGCTCATCGACCGGACGTCGGCGTAGAGCTCGTTGAGCACGTCGGCGCAGCGGCTGTACTCGCGGGCCTTGTAGTAGGTCCAGCCGAGCGAGTGGCCGGCCTCGCGGTGGCGGTGGCGGGGCTGCTCGGGATCGTTCCACACCCCCTCGAGCAGCTCCTTCGAGCGCTCGATCCGCCGCAGGATCCGCGCGGCCTGACCGGCGGCGAGGCGCTCGGCGGTATCGAGCGGGCGAGCCTCGATCTTGTCGTGCTCGGCGGCGAGGCGCTCGAGCTCGGCCCAGGCCCGAGCGGCCTCGGGCTCACCTGCGCGGTCGATCGAGACCTGACGCAGGGCCGCCGCCGCTTCGCTCGTCTGCCCCGCGCGCTCCTTGGCCAGGGCGCGCTCGAGCATCCACTCGCCGACCTCCGCGTGGTTGGGGAAGCTCGAGATCAGGCGTTCGAGGGCCTGGTCGGCCTTCTTGGCCGCGGTCTTGCGCGAGCGCTTGTCGGCGCCCGCGATCGCGACCATCGCCTCGCCCTGGGCCACGCGCAGCGCCGCCTGGATCCGATTGGGCTTGGCCCCCTTGAGCTTGCCGAGCTCGCGGACCGCCTTGCGCAGCTGGATGTCCGCGGTCGTCGGATCGAGGCCGCCCGCGGTCGCCCACGCGGTCCGAGCCCGAGCGAGCTCGTAGCCGACGATGTCCCGCGGGAGCATGTCGGCGAATTTCTTGCTCGCCGCGAGGGGCTCGAGCGCGAGCACGGCCAGCTCCCACTGGCCGGTCTGCATGTACGCCCGACCGGCGATCGCCCCGGCCAGGAACCATTCGCGCGACTCGGGCTCGAGCGCGGCCTCGCCCTCGACGGTGTCGAGCTTGTTGGCGGCCTCGAGCTGCTCGAGCGCGGCCTCGGCCTGCCCGCGCGCGAGGAGCTGCGCGGCTCCGTCGACGCCGTCGAGGATCGGCTCGTCGGGCGGGGACCACGGCGGCGGACGCTCGGGCTCGGACGGCTCGGTGCTGAGCTCACGGCTCGCGACCTCGACCTGTGTCCCCTGCGCATCGACGACCTCGTCGGGCGGGACCGAGGCCAGCGGCTCGGAGGTCACGCAGCCCTCGGCAGCCCCGAACGCCAGGCCCACGATCAGCGCGGCGCTGATCGTCCCGTAGGCTCGACGTTTGCTCGACACACCCAAGACCCATGCAATTCTAGCAACTCGGTCGCCTGGGGCCATTTTACGGAGAATCTTCTCGGCCACCGCGCGAGGGTTTGCGCAGGACAGCCCGCCCGTGGGGCTACGCAGCAGCCGCTGGGTCCATTCGACGGTGGCCGAGATCGCTGCGCCGTGCGCATTCGCGCACAACCCGCGCGCCCGCGTGACCCCTTCCATGTAGCCAAGGCCGGCCGCGGCGACTATGGTCCGCCCCGTGACGCTGAATCGACCTCCTCACCAGCTCGTGGCCACAGTGCTGGGTGCCGGGACGATGGGGGCAGGTATCGCCGCCCACCTGGCCAACGCCGGCATCCGGACCTACCTGCTCGACATCGTACCCAAGGGCGTCGGCGCCGACGCCCCCAAGGCCGCCCGCAACAAGCTCGCCGCCGGGGCGCTCAAGGCCCTGCCCAAAGCCAAGCCGCCCGCACTGATGCTCAAGGGCTTCGCAGCCCGGATCACGGCGGGCAACTTCGACGACGATCTCGCCGACGCTGTCGGCCAGAGCGACATCGTGATCGAAGCGATCGTCGAGCGCCTCGACATCAAGCGCAGCGTGTTCAAGCAGGTCGCAGCCGCGGCTGGCGAGCACACGATCCTGGCCACCAACACCTCGGGCATCCCGATCGGCGACATCGCCGAGGCCCTGCCCGAGGGCGCGCGCGAGCGCCTGCTCGGCCTCCACTTTTTCAACCCGCCGCGGTGGATGCACCTGCTCGAGGTCATCCCCTCGAAGTTCACGGCTCAGGCGATCGTCGACGACGTCGCCCGCTTCTCGGACCGCGTGCTCGGCAAGGGCGTGGTCCTGTGCCGCGACACGCCCAACTTCATCGGCAACCGGATCGGCATCGGCGAGATGCTCCTGACCTTCGCCGCGACCGCCGAGGGCAACTACACGATCGAAGAGGTCGACACCCTCAACGGCAAGCCCGTCGGGCGGCCCAAGACCGGCAGCTACCGCCTCGGCGACATGGTCGGCCTCGACGTCGCCGGCCACGTGATCCGCAACCTGCGTGAGGCCCTCAGCGGCGACCCGAGCGCCGACAACTACGATCCGCTCCACGACAAGATGCAGATCAGCCCCGCGCTCCAGACCCTGCTCGACAAGGGCTGGTACGGCGACAAGGCGGGCCAGGGCTTCTACAAGAAGACCAAGGACGCGAGCGGCAAGCGCGTGATCCTCTCGCTCGACCTCGAGACGGGCGAGTACCGCGAGCAGATCAAGCCCGACTTCCCCGAGCTCAAGGGGCTGCGCGGCTCCCCGGCCGCCAAGGTCAACAAGGCCATGCGCCTCGAAGGCCGGGCCGGCGACTTCTACCGCAAGGTCTACCTCCCGCTGTTCAACTACTCGGCCACGCTCACGGGCAAGATCTGCGACACGCCCAAGCAGATCGACGACGCGATGAAGTGGGGCTACGGCTGGGGCATGGGGCCCTTCGAGCTGATGGACGCGGCCGGGCCCGCCTGGTGCGCGGCCCAGATGCGCGAGCTGGGCATCGAGCCGGCGCCCTCGATCGTCAAGCTGCTCGCCCAGGGTGATGACGCGACCTGGTACAAGGGTCGGCCCGGCAAGGACCAGCAGATCTTCGACGGCGAGGCCTACGTCGACGTCGAGACCCCCGCTGGGATGCTGATCCTCGGCGCTCACAAGCCCGAGCGCGAGATCAAGTCCAACTCCTCGGCCGCGCTGATCGACATCGGCGACGGCGTCGCGCTGCTCGAGTTCCGCAGCAAGGCCAACGTCCTCGACGAGGGCGTGGTCACCTTGATGAGCGAGGCCCCCGAGTTCCTGCGCGAGAAGGGCTTCGACGCCCTGGTCATCGGCTCGCAGGACGACCACTTCTGCCGCGGCGCCAACCTCTTGCAGATCGGCATGGCCGCGATGCAAAAGAAGTGGGACGAGCTCGACACCGCCGTCAACGCGCTCCAGCAGACGCTGATGAACCTGCGCCACGGGCCGCTCCCGGTCGTGGTCGCCCCCTACGGCCAGACCCTCGGCGGCGGCTGCGAGGTCTCGATGCACGCCGACCACATCCAGGCGGGCGCGGACCTGTTCATGGGCCTGGTCGAGATCGCCGTCGGGGTCCTCCCGGCTGGCGGCGGCATGAAAGAGATCGCCCGGCGGGCCTCGGCCCACGCCGCCCAGCTGCAGCCCGGCGAGGTCTTCAACTGGGTCCGGCGCGGGTTCGAAGCCGCGGCGACCGGCAAGGTCTCGATGTCCGCGTTCGAAGCCCGGGACACGGGCTGGCTGAGCGTCAACGACGGCATCACCTTCCACAAGAACCGCGTCGTCGCCGACGCCAAGCGGGCCGCGCTCGCGCTCGCGGCCGGCAACTACGTGCCGCCCGACCGCAACGAGCCGATCCACGTGATGGGCGCGCCCGGAGGCGCCAACTTGGTCCTCGGGATCCACGAGTTCGGCTGGGGCGGGTTCGCCAGCGAGCACGACCAGCTGATCGGAACCAAGATGATCCACGTCCTGTCGGGCGGCATGAAGCCGATCGCCGGGACCGTCACCGCCCAGGATCTGCTCGACCTCGAGCGCGAGGCCTTCTTGTCACTGTGCGGGACCGAGAAGACCCTCGCCCGCATCCAACACATGCTCGACAAGCGCAAGCCGCTGCGCAACTGAGCACGAGACTGAACGCAAAGGAAGCAAGCACATGGCAGAACTCCGAGAAGCAGTCATCGTCGCCAGCAAGCGCTCGGCCGTCGGCAAGGCCCCGCGCGGGACCCTGCGCAACACCCGGCCCGACGACCTCGGCGCCGAGGTCCTCCGCGCCACCATCGCGAGCGTCAACGGGCTCGAGCCCGGCATGATCGAGGACATCGCGATCGGTTGCGCGATGCCCGAGGCCGAGCAGGGCCTCAACGTCGGCCGCACGATCGGGATCGGGGCCGGGTGCCCCGACCAGACCGCGGCCCTGACCGTCAACCGCTTCTGCAGCTCCGGGCTGCAGACGATCGCCATGATCGCCGAGCGCGTCATGGTTGGCGCCCTCGACGTCGGGGTCGGCGGCGGCATCGAGTCGATGTCGATGGTCCCGATGGGCGGCAACAAGCCGCGCGTGAGCCCCAAGATGATCGCCGAGCGGCCCGAGGTCTACGTCTCGATGGGCGTCACCGCCGAGAACGTCGCGCGCAAGTTCGACATCAGCCGCGAAGATCAGGACGCGTTCGCGCTCGAGAGCCACAAGCGGGCGATCGCCGCGATCTCCGAGGGTCGCTTCAAGGACGAGATCGTCCCCGTGACCCTGACGGAAGGCGGCACCTTCGACACCGACGAGGGCCCCCGCGCCGACACCAACGCCAAGGCGCTCGCCAAGCTGCGCCCGGTGTTCCACGTCAAGGGCAGCGTCACCGCTGGCAACTCGTCGCAGACCAGCGACGGCGTGGCGATGAGCGTGATCATGTCCGCCGCCAAGGCCAAGGAGATCGGCGCGACCCCGCTCGCGCGCTTCGTCGGCTTCGCGGTCGCGGGCGTCGCCCCGGAGCTCATGGGCATCGGCCCCGTCGAGGCGATCCCTCGGGTCCTGCGTCAGTGCGGGCTCAGCAAGGACGACATCGATCTCTTCGAGCTCAACGAGGCCTTCGCCGCGCAGTCGCTGGCCGTCGTCCGCGAGCTGAAGCTCGATCCGGCCAAGGTCAACGTCAACGGCGGGGCGATCGCCCTCGGCCACCCGCTCGGGTGCACGGGCGCCAAGCTGACCGCGACCTTGCTGTCGGAGCTGCGTCGTCGCAAGGGTCGCTACGGGATGGTGACCATGTGCATCGGCGGCGGCATGGGTGCCGCGGGCATCTTCGAGGCGCTGTACTGAGTGTCGAGCTCGGCCCGCGCCCGGTGGTCGACTCCGGGCCGCGGCGTCATCGCTACGGCGGTTCTGATCGCGGGCTGCTACTCGGGTAGCCGCTCGCAGACCGAGACGCAGCCGACCAAGCGCGAGACGCCCGGCCCCGCATCCGACGCGACCGGGCCGGCCGAGCCGACCGAGCCAACCGACCCCAAGGCGGCAGACAAGCGCGCGTGTGTCCGCGACGCGCTCGTCGGCGCCGCCCCCCACGTCCACGGCCTGATCCGCTCCGTGTGCGCCGAGTGGATCGAGCGCGACATCCCCGGGGTCGCGCTCGCGGTCGCCGAGCCCGGCGTCGATCCCTTCCACCTCGAGCTCGGCGTGCGCTGCTTCAGCGAGGCCGCGCGGGTCGAGCCGAGCACGCCCTTTCGCTTCGGCTCGATCTCGAAGCCGGTCACCGCCGCGCTCGCGCTGGCTCTCGTCGACGAGGGCCGGCTCTCGCTCACGACCACCGCGAGCGCCGTGGTCCCCGGCTACGAGAGCCCGTCTGGCCGCGACCCGGCCCTGGCCGCGCTCCTGCGCCACCGCAGCGGGCTGCGTGACATCGCCCCCGAAGACCTCGTCGAGCTCGACGGCGCGTGGCTGCCCGCGCTGGGCCGCAGCGAGGTCGGCCGACCGGGCGAGTACCACTACAGCAACGCGGGCTACTCGCTGATCGGGGCCATGGTCGCCAGCGCTGCCGCGCGAGACTACGAGGCCCTCGTCGCCGAGCGCGTTGCGACCCCGCTCGGCCTGAGCAGCTTCACCGCCGAGGCCAAACGAGCCGAGGCCGCGGCCTGTGGCCACCTGACCCACGACGAGGATCGCCACCCGATCCCGGTCCGCGAGGATCTCGACTTCATGCCCGGCGATCCGCGCTGGATGAACCCGGCTGGCGGCGTACTCGGCTCGGCCGCAGACCTCGCGAGCTTCGCCCTCGCGATCGGTACCGAGCGCCTGCCCGGGAGCGCGGCGATGCTCGAGCCTGGCGCTCCCCTGCCGCCCGAGCAGCGCAGCCCCACCCGAGCTGACGAGCGCTACGGCTACGGCCTCCGCTCGTGGGCGCTCGACGCCGACACCCGCGCCTACGGCCACAGCGGCAACAACGTCGCGTTCGCGGCGGAGCTGCTCTTCGTCCCCGGGCGTCGGGCGGTGGTGCTACTGGCCAACTGCGGCGCAGGGCTCCCGGCGAGCGCGGCCGCGGCCGCGCAGCTGCTGCGCGAGCCCAGGTGATCGCTTCGCATCGCTGATGGCACCAAGGAGGGTGAGCTCGTCCCGTCCCCCCCTCGGCGCCACCGCTGCGCTCGCGGCCACGCGTTGTCTCGCAATTCCCGCCCTGATAGCCTGACCCCGTCGTGCATCGCCAGCTTCTACTTCTCGTCGTAGCGTCATCTCTGGCGGCCTGTCCCGAGCCGACTCCACCGACTGAAGACGCCTGGGAGCTGGTCCATCGCGGGTTGTCGGGCGCTCTGCTCTCGGTCTGGGGCACCAGCTCACGAGATGTCTGGGCGGTCGGAGGCGACGCCCTCGACGGGACCGGGCCGACCGTGATCCACTTCGACGGCGAGTCGTGGTCACGGGTGCCCACCGGCGAGTCACAGGGCAACCTGTGGTGGGTGTTCGGCTTCGACGAGGGTCCCGTCTACATGGGCGGCGAAGGCGGCGTGATCCTCCGCTACGAGGACGGGGACTACACCCTCATGGACACACCCGGGACCGAGACCGTGTTCGGCATCTGGGGCGCGACCCCGGACGATGTCTGGGCCGTCGGCGGTGCCTCGGACGCGAGCGGCGGCTTTGCCTGGCGCCTGTCCGGCGACGCCTGGATCCCCGAACCCTCGCTGCCGGCCGAGGTCACCGCAGACTCCGCGGTCTGGAAAGTGTTTGGGACCACCGCCAACGACGCCCACCTCGTCGGCAGCAACGGCGTGGCCCTGCATTGGGACGGCGCATCACTCCAGTACGAGGACACCGGAGTCGGCTCGTCGCTGTTCACCGTTCACGCGAAGCAGGGCCGCTACGCCGCGGTCGGCGGCGGGGCGACGGGCATCATCCTGGAGTACGAAGGGGACGCGTGGACCAACGTGACGCCAACTCCCCCGCCGCCCGGGTTGTCGGGGGTCGTGCTCGGTGACGACGGCCTCGGCGTCGCCGTCGGTGCGTTTGGGGCCGTGTTCACGCGCTCCGACGCGGGCGGCTGGGCCGAGGAGGACCTTGGGTTCAACCTCGCCCACACCCTGCACGCGGCGTGGATCGATGACGAAGGTTGCATGTGGGCAGTCGGCGGGCAAGTCTACAGCCCACCATTTGACGAGGGCGTGATGATCCATCGGGGGCCCTCCATCCCCAGCGAGGGATTATGAGTAAACTAAAGATAAAACTGAGGTTCTCGATCGCGACATCACTGTGCGCGCTGCTCGGCCTCGGGCCAGGCTGTGACCGTGAGCCCGACCCCGACCCCGACGCGGCCTGCCGAGACCTCGAGCCGGGCCACGCGTGCACCTGGGCCGGGCTCCGGACCGGCGAGGGCTACAACGGCGACAACCATCGGCTCGAGACCTCGTTCAGCCAGCCCCAAGATCTCTTGTTCCTGCCCGACGGCAGCGCGTGGGTCACCGACTTCAACAACTTCCTGATCCGCCGGATCCTGCCCGATGGCACGGTCGAGTCGGTCATCGGCTCGACCAACCCGATCTTTCCTGGCGACGGTCCCCTCGGCGGGCTGCCTCCGACCGGCGCCGAGGGCAGCGAGTGGCTGCTCAATCACCCGACCAACCTGTTGCTGCAGCCCGACGGCGACGTCCTGGTTGTCGCGTGGCACAACCACAAGCTGCTCACGGTCGATCCGGACACCGCGTTCGTGAAGGTCGTGTGCGGCGGCGGTGCGGGCTTCGCTGGCGACGGCGAGCCCGCGTCGGCCTCGACGCTGTTCAAGCAGCTCAGCGACGCGACCTATGACGACGCGGGCAATCTCTATATCGTCGATCAACAAAACGCTCGTATTCGGATGATCGACACCAACGGACTCATCACAACCATCGCAGGCACCGGAGAGCTCGGCAGCGCCGGCGACGGTGGGCCCGCGCTCATGGCCGAGTTCTCGTGGGCCCGGGGCTCCAACCCCAACCCCAGCGGCGGGATCGTCCACCACCAGGGTCGCCTCTACATCTCCGACACCGAGGCCGACACCATCCGCGTGCTCGACCTCGCCTCGGGCACGATCGATCGCTTCGCCGGGACGGGTGAGGGCGGCGCCGCGGGCGACGGCGGCCCGGCGCTCGAAGCCCAGCTCAACGCGCCCCGCGACCTCGAGATTGGCCCCGACGGCGACCTCTACTTCGCCGACACCGACAACGGCAAGGTCCGCGCGATCGACCTCGACACCGGGGTGATCCGGACCGTCGTGGGCACGGGTGAGCTCGGCATCGAGGACGCCGAGGGCCAGCTCGCGACCGAGATCAAGCTCCGCCGCCCCTTTGGCGTCGCCTTCGATCCCGAGGGCAACCTCTACGTGATGGACTCACTCAATTCGCGGATCGTGAAGGTGGCCCGATGACCCGGCCCTCGCTCCTGTCGGGCCGCTCGGTTCTCTCGCTCGGGCCCCTCCTCGCGCTGACCGGCTGCCCCGCCGAGCCCGAGCCATCGTGTGATCCGACCATCGAAGGCACGATCTGCACGATCGTCGGCAACGGCGAGAACGGCTACGACCGCGACGCCGACACCACGGTCCTCGCGGCGCTCGAGGCCAAGATGTCGCTGCCCCAAGACACCCTCACGGCCCCCGACGGCTCGATCTACATCCTCGACTGGAACAACCACCGCCTGCGCCTGCTCGACAACGACGGCAACCTCAGCTGGGTCGCCGGGCGCGGCGAGCTGGGCGGCAGCCTCGACGATCCGGCCAACGGCGACTTCAACCATCCGACCAACATCATCTTCGACCAAAGCGGCGAGAACATCGTGATGGCGGCCTGGCACAACAGCAAGGTCCGCATCGTCAACCGGGCGACCGGCCTCGTCTCGGACACCTGCGGTGACGGCAAGCGGGCCTACTTCGGCGACGAGGGGCCCGCGGAGAGCTCATCGCTGGATCTCCCCGCCAGCTTGGCTTTCGATCCCGACGGCAACCTGGTCATCATGGATCAGGCCAATCAAGTCCTGCGCATGGTCGACCAGGCCGGCGACATCCACCTGCTCGCGGGCCGCTGCATCGTCGACGCCCCGGCCCCCGGCGGCCCCGGTCCGTGCGCCGAGGGCGTCGAGCCGGTCCAGTGCCCCGACGGGCCCAACGGCCCGTCCGGCAAATTCACCTGCGGCGATCCGGACGAGCACTGTGACAAGCCGTGCACGCCCGGCTACTCCGGCGACGACATCCCCGCCACGCAGATGCGGATGGCCCAGCCCTTCGGTCAGTCCGCGTCCCCGGCCGGGCGCATCCTGTATGACGGTAGCGGCAACCTGTATTTCGCCGACACCGCCAATCACCTGATCCGCATGATCGACACCGAGGGCTTCGTCCGCCGCGTCGCCGGCACCGCGCCCGTCGACGGCGTGCCCCAAAACGGCTACTCGGGCGACGGCGGGCCCGCGCTCGAGGCCGAGCTCAACTTCCCCGTCGACCTCGCGCTGGCCGATGACGGCACCTTGTACTTCACCGACGTCTACAATCACTGCGTCCGCGCGATCGACAGCGAGGGGATCATCCGCACCGCGGTCGGCCAGTGCGGCGAATCTGGCTACGAGGGCGACGGCGGTCCGCCCGAGGACGCGCTGCTCAACCTGCCCTTTGGTGTCGAGTGGGCCGACGGCACCCTGGTCGTGTCCGACACTGGCAACAGCGTGATCCGGACCATCGTGATGCCATGATCGGCGCCCTTCATCGCTGCAGTTGGAGTTTGACGGCCGCCCTCGGCGTCGCGCTGCTCAGCGCGTGCCCGGCCGACGACACCCAGGACGACGGCGCCGAGCCTGACTTTCCGGCGGACTACGAGAGCAGCTACGTCGAGGTTCGCAACTGCCGGGGCAGCGGCGACCACGATCTCAACAACATCCGGATCCTGGCCAGCCCCTCGGCGCTCGCGCCCTACCAAGAGCGCGTCGAGCCCTTCCCCGTCGACGCCGTGGTGCTCAAAGAAGAGTACGACTTCGGTGATCTGACCTGCTCCGGCCCGATCAAGCAGTGGACCGTGATGCGCCGACTGCCCGACGAGAGCGCGCCCGAGACCCTCGACTGGGCGTGGCAGCGGGTCGATCTCGACCGTCGCGTGCTCGACGAAGACGCCCCGCGCTGCATCGGCTGTCACACAGGCTGCGGGGTCGGCCCCGACGGTTACGAGTGGACGTGCGCGGTCCCCTGAAGCGGTCAGTCCAGGCGCTGGTTGCGAGCGCCGTGGTCCTGTGTGGGTGTCCGGCCGAGCCCACGCCCGAGCCCGAGCGCGAGCCCTTCGCGCTCGCGCGGGTCGACGGCTGGGCCCGGGTCATCGACCCGAGCGTGGACCTGTTCGCGGACCAGCGGCCGGCCGACGCCGTCTGCGACGACGCGGGCTGGTACCTCGATCCCTTCAAGCAGACCCTCGAGATCGAGACCGAGCTCTGCAACTACCTCACCCTGCGTCAGGCCACGCTCGAGGCCCTGGTCCCCGGCGACGTCGTCAACGTCCTCGCCTTTCACGACGTGCTCACCGCGCCCGACCCGGGCGAGGGCTACCTGGCGCTGTCGATCGACGGCGAGATCGAGTGGGAATTTCATGCCCCGATCCCGAGCGACGCGGCCGAGATCGACGAGACCTTCACGATCGATCGCGCCGTGCCAGCCGGCAGCGAGATGCAGCTTCACGTCCACAACCACGGCCCCAACAGCTGGGAGTTGGTCGCCCTGATGGTCACACCTGCGCAGTGATGGCGGCGGGGAGCACATGAGGCGCGAGGCATTGCACCACGGGCTGCTCGCGCTGTCCCTGTCGCTGTCGGCCTGCGCCCGGGAGCCGTGCGAGCTGCCCGAGCCCGGCGAGATCTGCCTGGTCGTCGGCACCGGTGAGCTCGGCTACAACCGCGATGGCCTGGCGCCCGAGCAGACCGATCTGTTCTTGCCCTCGGCCGCGCGCCGCGGCCCCGACGGCCGGCTCTACATCATGGACTTCAACAATCAGCGGCTGCGTCGGATCGCCGACGACGGCCGGGTCGAGACCGTGGTCGGCAGCGGATTTCATGCCTTCGCCGCGGTCGATCTGCCGCTCTTGGACACGCCGCTCGAGAACCCGATCGACTTCGGCTTCTTCAGCGACGGCCAGCTCGTGTTCGTGTCCTACCACGATCCCCGCGTGCTCGCGGTCGGCGAAGACGGCACGCTCGAGGCGATCGCCGGGGCCGCCGACGGCGTCGAGGGTACGGTCGGCGACGAGGGCGACGGCGGTCCGGCGACCGAGGCCCTGTTCATGCAGCTCGACGGCATCGCGGTCGCGCCCGACGACTCGATCTACGTCTCGGACAGCCTCGCCAACCGCGTGCGCAAGATCGAAGACGGCGTCATCACGACCGTCGCCGGGACCGGCGCGGCGACCTTCAGCGGTGACGGCGGGCCGGGCACCGAAGCCGGCTTGCACTGGCCGACCGCGCTCGAGCTCGACGGCGAGGGCAACCTCTTCATCGTCGACACCTTCAACCACGCGGTCCGGCGGCTGGCCGTCGATGGCACGATCACGACCGTCGCTGGCAGCGGCGTCGGGGGCCACGAGGGCGACGGCGGCCCCGCGACCGAGGCCCGGCTCGAGCAGCCCTTTGGCCTCGCCCGCGACGACGACGGGACCCTCTACATCGGCGATCGCGGCAATTTCGAGATCCGCAGGGTCACTCCGGACGGGGTCATCGACACGATCGCGGGCACGGGCGTGCAAGGCGGCGGCGTCCCCGGGCCGGCGATCGAGTCCACCCTGGGCTTCACCGCTCGGGTCGCCCTCGATGGCGACGACCTGCTCGTCGCCGATCAGTCGAACGCCAAGATCTGGCGGATCAAGCTGCGCTGACAGCGAGCCCCCACGTCGACCGTTCGCTTCGGCGCCACGAAAACCGACCCCCGCCGACTCATCGCTTGTTGCTGCTGCGGCGGCGGAGGGCGACGATCGGCAAGCCCAGCGGGACCGCCAACACGCACGCCCACAGGGCCGCCGCGCGCTCCAGCTCGATCCCACCATCGAGGCTGACCAAGGCGGCGGCGAGCAAGCCCATCGCGAGGCCGCCGCGGACCCGCGCGCGCGAGAGCGGCCGACGATCGACGTCGCCGACCGAGCTGGGCCTCGGATAGAGCAGCACCGCCAGCGCACACAGGCCCGCGATGCTTGCGAACACGGGAAGGTGAGCGGGGAGCTTCGGCGCCTCGACGCCGACGATGACACGCGCCGCCGTCACCAGCGCGAGCCCGACCGCGCAGCCGAGGTGACGCCGACGCGCGGGCTGGTCTCCGGGCCGCGCGAGCACGGCGTCGAGGCTGAGCGCGACCGCGCCGACGACCCCCACGGTCCAGCTGACCCACCACGCGAGCGCGGCGAAGCCCACGGTCGCGAGGGCCGTGTCGCCGAGCTCGGCGGCCTTGCCCGTGCTGCGGTTGACGAGGCGCGCGGCGAGCAGGGCCGCCGCCAGCAACAGGATCGACTGCGCGCCGACCCGCGGCCACACGGCCAGGGCGAGGGCCACGGCCACGAACGCGGCGGGGTTGTCGTCGGGCGACAGCTCGCGGGTCAGCGCCCACGAGAAAAATACGATCAGCCCCACGTTGAGCCCCGTGAGCAGCGCGGCGCCTGGGTTGGCGCCGCCGACGAAGGCGTAGATCGCCGCGACGACGATCCCGACCACGGCGAGCACGGCCATGGCCATGTTTGTCGAGTAGGTCGGATCGACCGGTCGGGCCAGCCCTGACAGGCGGTAAGCCGGATGGAGGGGCTGGGATTCGGCCACGACCCAGCCTACCCGGGTGGACGCCGGTCCACCAACATCATGTTCGAGTCGAGCGAGACGGCGGCGCGATCCATGTGCCTGCGACCGAGCTGGCCAAGGTCGGCCGCTTCATGTTCACGGCGCTGGAGCTCGCGTAGCAGGCGCTATGATGCCGCGATGCACCGCCGTCGACGACTGATGCTGTTGATTGTCCTGGCGCTCATCGTCCTGCTCGCCATATGCGCCGAGCTCTAGCAGCCCGTGGTGCAATGCCTCGTGTCGCCTCGCGCCGGAATTTTTGCCGAGGGCGCGAAGCCAAAACGCCGCTGTACCGGGCGTACTGCAAGTTTTGGCGACAAAGCCCTCGGCGAAAAGGCCAAGCGAGGCGGCGCGAGGCATTGCACCCCGGGCTGCTAGCGCTGGCGCGACTTGCCGGCCGGACCTGCGGCGGGGACACTGCGCGCGTGGCCGAGCTCGGCAGCGTGTTCGAAGACGACGACGATCGCCCGCGCGGCCCGGATCTGCGCGTGAGCGTCGAGGTCCCTCGCGCGGCGCTCGGAGCCTCGCTCCGCGCCCCGGTCCCGGCTCGGCTGGCCGCCGAGGGCGAGCTGGTCGAGCGGGCGGTCCTCGCCGACGACGAGCCCGGCAGCGTCGAGCTCCACCTGCCCGAGGAGCTCCCCGACCGCGCGGTGCTGCGCCTTCGCGGCCACGGTGGCGTGGTCGAGGGAGGCCGCGCCGGAGACTTGTTGGTGGTCGTCGAGCTCGTCGATCGAGCGCCCCGAGGCGACGAGCGGATCACCCGCTCGGCGACCCCCGTAGCGACCCGCGCGGCCGACGACCTCGTGGGTGGCACCGACATCACGTGGTGGCTGCTGCTGGCCCTGGCGCTGATCGGCGGCGGGGTCGTCGCCGCGTTCGCGCTCTGAGGTGAATGTGGCACGATGCGGCGGTGCTGACCGTCGCATTGGCCCTGCAGCTGTTCGCGCCGCCACAGGTGAGCGCACCCGAAGAGTCCCCCCCCGCCGCGGCCCCGGTGTCGGACACCTACGATCTCGACGCCGCCACAGCCGACGTCGAGGTCATCCTCGTCGATCGGGGCAAGGCCTACCTCGACGCCCGCGCGCGCCTCGAAGATCACCCCGCGCTCGCGGCCGAGGCCGTCGTCGCCCGGCTCGAGCGGGTCCCCGCGCCCGGACCCGAGAAGCGCGATCGCCTGCTCAACGTGCTCGCGGCGCTCAAGCGGCCCGAGCACGTCGGGATGTTCGGCGAGCAGCTGCGCGCGGCGATGCTCCACGAGCGCCCGACCGAGCTGTGGATCCAGCTGCTGCGTCAGCAGGGCGCCGCCGCGACCCCCGTGCTGATCGGGCTGGTCGGTGATCGCGAGCTCAGCAACCAGCAGCGCGGCCTCCTGCTCGAGGCCCTGGTCGAGCTGACCCAGCGCGAGGCCCTCGGCGAGCTCATGGCCATGGTCGGTCGCGGCGCCGCAGAGCTGCAAGACACGCTCCGCCGCGCGCTCATCCGCCGCGCGCGCGAGCACAGCCCCGACCGCGCCGCGATCGCGGCCGGCATCGACGAAGACCTCGAAGCCGACGCCGACGACGAGAGCCGCCTCGCCCAGCTGTTGATCCTCCGCGCCGCCTGCTGCGATCTCGACGAGGCCTTCTCGGGTCGCCTCGAGGCCCTGGCCGGCGACCCGAGCTCGCCCTTCCAGGTCCGGGTCGCGGCGATCGACGGCCTCGGCCGCCTCGGGCTCGGCGCGGATGTGCTCGGGGCCGTCGTCCGTGAGCAGAGCGAGGCCGCCCTCGGTGGCTCCCAGGCCGGGGAGGTCCTGGTCTCGCTCGCGCTCGAGGCCATGCCCGGCGACGAGGCCTCGACCCTCGTCTCGGAGCTGTCGCTGACCACCGCCGAGGCCCCGCGCCTCGCCCAGCTCGGCTATCGCCACGCCGAGCTCGCGGCCGATCACAGCTGGCTCGCGGGCAGCCAGGCTCACCCCTGGCCCGAGGTCCGCAAGGCCGCCCTGAGCCGCGTGGCCGAGCGGGGCAGCTGCGACAAGTCCACCGTGCGCGCGCTGGCCAAGATCTCGGGCCCGGTCAGCGAAAGCGGCGAGGCAGACACCCGCGTGGGTCGAGCGGCCGTCGGGGCCCTCGGCCGCTGCGCCGACCCGAGCGCGCTCGAGGCCCTGCGCGAGCTGGTCGAGGACACAGGCGTGGATCTGAGCCAGCGGGGCGAGGCCGCCCGGCAGCTCGTCGAGCATGACTCGGCCGGGACCGACTACGTCGCCGAGCTGCTCGTCGATGGTCGCTACCCGGACCTCGCGCGCGAGCTCGCGATCGCCCTCGGCCACGCCGACGCCCCCAGCGAAGCGGTCCGCGACGCGCTGTGCCGAATCAGCCGCGCCAACCCCATGGTCGCGTCGACCGCCCGCGAGAGCCTGTCCAAGCTGTTCCCCGGCCAGAGCTGTCGATAGCGAGACGCGACGACCCCCGCCACCGGCGAACCGGCAGCGGGGGCTGTCACGCTCCCCTCTTTGGACTGTGAACTCAGCTCAGCGTCGGCGAGGAGCTGTCGACATCGGTGAGGACCGTCAGCCCGAGCTGTGACTGCTCCGGCTCGTGGCCGTCCTCGAGCGCGGCCTCGATCACCTCGCTCATGTCCTCGGCGAGGATGAACTCGAGCTGCGAGCGGACCTCCTCGGGCACCTCCTCGAGATCGCGGGCGTTGCGGTGGGGGAGGATCACCCGGGTGATCCCGGCCCGGTGCGCAGCGAGGACCTTGGCCTTGATGCCGCCGACGGGCAGCACGCGGCCGCGGAGGGTGCACTCACCGGTCATCGCGGTGTCGTTGCGAACCCGACGCCCGCTCAGCAGCGAGGTCAAGGCGGTGAAGATCGTGACCCCGGCAGACGGGCCGTCCTTGGGCACGGCGCCGGCCGGCACGTGGATGTGGATGTCACGGTCCTCGAGGAAGTTCGGGTCAACCCCGATCGCGTCGGCGTTGCTGCGCACGTAGGTCAGGGCCGCGTGCGCGGACTCCTTCATCACGTCCCCGAGCTGGCCGGTGATCTTGAGCCCGCCCTTGCCACGCATCTGCGAGGTCTCGATGAACAGGATGTCACCGCCGACCGGCGTCCACGCGAGCCCGGTTGCGACGCCGGGCACCGCCGTGCGCTCGGCGACCTCGTTGAAGAAGCGCCGCTTGCCGAGATACTCGTCGAGGTCCTCGGCCGCGACGTGCACGGCCTCGGCCGGCTCGTCGGGCTTGCGCCGCGCGACCTGAAGGGCCACGGAGCGCCCGAGCTTGCCGAGCTCACGCCCGAGCTGCCGGACGCCGGCCTCACGGGTGTAGTCGGTGATGACGTGGCGCAGGGCCAGGTCGTCGATCTCGACCGCGTCGGGGCCGAGGGCGTTCTCCTCGAGCTTGCGCGGGAGCAGGTGCCCGCGGGCGATCTTCAGCTTCTCCTCGGGGGTGTAGCCGTTGATCTCGACGATCTCGAGGCGGTCGCGCAGCGGCGGCGACATCTTGCTCAGATCGTTGGCGGTGACCACGAACATGACCTCGGACATGTCGAAGGGCAGCTCGAGGTAGTGGTCCGTGAAGGTGTGGTTTTGCTCGGGGTCGAGCAGCTCGAGCAGCGCGGCCTCGGGCGAGCCGCCCCAGCCCTGGGACAGCTTGTCGACCTCGTCGAGCAGCATCACCGGGTTCTTGACCCCGGCCTTGCGCATCGCGTTGACGATCCGACCGGGGATCGCCCCGACGTAGGTTCGGCGATGGCCGCGGACCTCGGCCTCGTCACGCACGCCGCCGAGGGCGATGCGCACGAAGGGCCGGTGGGTGGCCTCGGCGATCGAGCGACCGAGGGAGGTCTTGCCGACTCCGGGCGGGCCCGCGAGGCACAAGATCGTGCCCTTGCTGCCGCCCGACAGCTTCAAGACCGCCATGTGCTCGAGGATCCGCTCCTTGACGTCGTCGAGGCCGTAGTGGTCGGCGTCGAGCTGGGCCGCGACCTCGTCGAGATCGTCGGTGACCTCGGCGCGCGTGGACCACGGGAGGTCGGCGATCGTCTCGAGGTAGGTCCGCGCGACGTTGAACTCGGGGTGCGCGGGGTTGAGCTTGGTCAGGCGCTTGAGCTCGCGGTCGACGACCTTTTGGACCTCCTCGGGCAGCTCGGCCTCGGCGAGCTTGGTCTCGAGCTTGTCGACCTCGCCGCTCTCGTCGGCCTCGCCGAGCTCGGACTGGATCGCCTTCATCCGCTCGCGCAGGATCACGTCGCGCTGGTGCTTGCCGAGGCGCTTGCGGACCTCCTCGTCGATCTTCTGCCGCATCGCGTGCATCTCGTTGGCCTCGTTGACGAAGCGCGCGACGAGGCGCAGGCGCTCGACGACGTCGACGGTCATCAGGACCTCGACCTCGGCGTGGCGCTCGAGCGGCAGGTGGGCGCCGATCGTGTCGGCGAGCGCGCTGGGCTCGAGGCGCTTGGCGACGGCCTCGACGAGGCTGCCGCCGGCGTCGCCCGCGAGCTCGCGGACATGCTCACGCAGGGACTCGGCGAGGACCTTGGCCTCGGTCGCGTCGCCGTTTTGATCGGGCGCGGGGATCGCCGAGACCCTCATGTAGGGGGAGCTCTGGACGACCTGCTCGAGCCCGACGCGCTCGCGGGTCTCGACGACGAGGCGCGCGCTGCCGTCGTTGCTGCGCCCGACCCGGTGGACCTTGGCGAGCACACCGATCGGGTGGATGTCGGCCAGGGTCGGGGTCTCGGTCTCGGGCTCGCGCTGCGAGGCGACGACGATGATGTCGCCGACGCTGACGGCGTCGACCAGGGCCAGCGAGCGGGTGCGCCCAACTGGAAGGGTGGACACGGACCCGGGCAACAGCACGCCTCGGCGCAGCGGAAGCAGCGGGTAGTCGGTGGCTTGCTTGTTGTCGGTCATGGGATCTCCTGAAGGTCGGATGCGGGTCTGGCGGCTCGGGCCAGCCGGTTTGAACTGGCGTGATTCGGATTCAGTCCGGAGTGTGCCGATGGATTGAAGCTAAGGCGCCGCATCGAACGGTCAACCCAAGACCGCGCCATCTCCTCCCCAGCCAGGCAGTTTCGTAACCTGGGCCATGCTCGCCGCCCACCCGTTCGCAAGGCCGCCCCGCGCGCTGCTAGGCCCATCTCGACCCGACTTCATGTTCAGCGCGACGTCAATGTCAGATCTGCTGGCGTGGCTGTCATGCTATCGCGCCCGCGATTTTCATCCGCACTGTCGCCAATCGACTATATTTATTTACTCGGCGACCGGAGATCGCCGCGCGCCGGACCTCGGCACCCCGGGCGCCCGCGCGGGTCGCTTGGCCCGCCGAACCATGCGGGCGAGCACGGCGAGGACCCGCGCCAACACGAGCTCTCGGCCTGTCGTCGCCCGACCCGAGCTCAGTCGAGGAAGAAGTCCGGCAGCAGCTCTTGGCTGGGGTCGACCGCGTACTTGGTGAAGTCGTCGACGCCGGCCTCGCGCAGCAGCTCCTCGTCGATGAAGAAGTTGCCCGTGCACTGCTTGGCGTCGCGGGTGAGGACCTCGTGGGCGGCGTCGGCCATGATCTCGACGGTCCGCGACTGCTTCATCATCTGCTCGCCGCCGAGCAGGTTCTCGACCGCGGCGGTTGCGATCGGCGTCCGGGGCCACAGGGCGTTGACGGCCAGGCCCTTGCGCGCAAACTCGCCGGCCATGCCGAGCACGCACATGCTCATGCCGTACTTGGCCATGGTGTAGGCCACGTGGCCCTGGAACCACCGGGGGTTCAAGTTGAGCGGCGGCGAGATGTTGAGGATGTGGGGATTGGCCGCCTCGAGCAGGTGCGGGATGCAAGCCTGGGAGCACGCGAAGGTCCCGCGCGCGTTGACCTGGTGCATCAAGTCGTAGCGCTTGAGCGGGGTCTCGAGCGTGCCCGTCAGCATGATCGCGCTGGCGTTGTTCACGAGCACGTCGAGGCCGCCGTAGGTCTCGACCGCCTTGGCGACCGCGGCCCGGATCTGATCTTCGAAGCGGACATCGACGATCAGCGGCAGGGCCTTGCCGCCGGCCTGCTCGATCTCCTCGGCCGCAGTGTAGATCGTGCCCTCGAGCTTCGGGTGCGGCGTGGCGGTCTTGGCCGCGATCACGACGTTGGCCCCGTCCTTCGCGGCCCGCAGCGCGATCGCCTTGCCGATGCCTCGGCTCGCGCCAGTGATGAAGAGCGTCTTTCCTGCGAGGTCTGCCATCGCCTCGGGGTGTACCACGGACCGCTTGCGCCGCTGCAACGCCCGGGTCATGGTGGCGCCGTCGTGTCGGCGCCCCTCCACCGCACCGGAATCTTGCTGGTCAACGTCGGCACCCCCGAGGCGCCCGAGCCTGGCCCCGTGCGCCGCTACCTGCGTGAGTTTCTGTCCGACCCGCGGGTCATCGACATCAACCCCGTCGGGCGCTGGCTGCTGCTCAACCTGATCATCCTGCCCACGCGGCCCAAAAAGAGCGCCGCGGCCTACCGCCAGATCTGGACCGACGCGGGCTCGCCCCTGTTGGTCCATGGCCAGGCGCTCGTCGCCGCCCTCGGTCAGCGTATCGCCGAGCACCCAATCGAGCTGGCGATGCGCTACGGCTCACCGTCGATCGAGGCCGCGCTGACTCGCCTCCGCGAGCGCAGCTGCGACCACATCGTGCTCGTGCCGCTCTATCCGCACTATGCATCGAGCTCGACGGGCTCGGCGCTCGACAAGGTCTACGGCACGGTCGCGAAGCTGTGGAACACGCCCTTCATCACGGTCGTGCCGCCCTTTTACGACCACCCGGCGTTCATCTCGGCGTTCACGGCGGTCGGGCGCCCGCGCCTCGACGCGCTCGCGCCCGATCACGTCCTGTTCTCGTTCCACGGCCTGCCCGAGCGCCAGGTCATCGCGAGCGCGGATCCGCAGCTGTGCGTGGCCAAGCCCGACTGCTGCGAGCGCCTCGTCGACGGCAACCGCAATTGTTACCGGGCTCAGTGCTTCGCGACCGCGCGGGCGCTGGCCGCCAGCCTCGAGCTCGGCGCCGAGCACGGCATCGAGCAGCGCTGGTCGATCTCGTTTCAGTCGCGGCTCGGACGGACGCCATGGATCAAGCCCTACACCGATCAGGTGATCCCGGCGCTGGCCGGGCGGGGTGTCCGCAAGCTCGCGGTGTTCTGTCCGGCCTTCGTCGCCGACTGCCTCGAGACCCTCGAAGAGATCGGCGTCCGCGCCCGCGCAGACTTTGTCGCCGCGGGCGGCGAGACGCTGGAGTTGATCCCTTCGCTCAACGCGGAACCCGCCTGGGTTGGGGCGCTCGAGCAGCTCGTCCGTGAGCGCCTGCCGTCCCGGCTCTGACCCGCGTTACGAGCATCAGACCGGCGCCCGCGACCGCGCGTGCTACCGTAGCCCTGTCCGGAGCTCCCGGACGCCTCCTCACCCCTCCATGAGCATGGGCACAAGACGGCCACGGCTGCTCGACGGCCACCCACCCGAGCTACTCGTCTACGACGAGGACACCCACTGTCCCTACCTCGACTCGCGGGTCGCCCGCCTGCCGATGCGCCTACCCACGCGGCCGCTGACGGCGGCCGAGTTCAGCGAGCGCCTCCACGCGGGCGACCGTCGCCAGGGCCTGGTCCTCTACCGGCCCCGGTGCCCGGACTGCTCGGCGTGCGAGGCGATCCGCCTCGACGTCGAGACCTTCGAGCCCAACAAGACCCAGCGGCGGCTGCTTCGCCGGGGCCAGGAGCGCTTCCGGGTCGAGATCGGCGAGCCGACGCTGAGCGCAGACAAGGTCGCGCTCTACAACAAGCACAAGATCGGCCGCGAGCTCATGGGCGAGGGCGACCCGATCGACGAGACCGGCTACGGCGCGTTCTTGGTCGACTCGTGCACCGAGAGCTTCGAGATCCGCTACGTCCTCGAAGAGGAAGACCGGCTCGCGGGCGTGGCGATCGTCGATCGAGGCAGCGACGCGCTCTCGGCCGTCTACACCTTCTTCGATCCCGAGCTGACCAAGCTCAGCCCCGGGGTGTTCTCGATCCTCTTGCAGATCGAGCTGTGCAAGCGCTGGGATCTGCGCTGGCTGTACCTCGGCCTCTACGTCGCCGAGTGCCCCTCGATGGCCTACAAGTCGCGCTACCTGCCCCACGAGCGCCTGCTCGACGGGCGCTGGGTGGTGTTCGATCGCCTCGCGGACGGGACGATTGGGGCCGTCGGCGGGGCCGTCGACGGGGCCGTCGACGAGTAACCCCGCAACCGCCGACGCTCACTCGTCCGGATCGGGATCGGCCGGGACCATGTTCATCCCGCTCGAGTCGAACGCGGGCTCGAGCTCGTCGTCCTCGTCCTCGTCCTCATCCTCGTCGGGGTCGGCGGGCACGAAGTTCATCCCGCTCGAGTCGAACGCGGGCTTGGGCTCGCCCTCGGTCTCGTCGAGATCCTCGTCGTCGAGATCCTCGTCGTCGAGGTCCTCGTCGCCTTCGGTCTCGGCGTCGGCCATCATCTCGGCCACGGACTTGATCCGCTCGCCCTCGGGCCCGATGACCGGCTCCTGCTTGCCGAGGTCGCCCTCGACGTCGGCGTCGCTGTTGGGGTCGTCTTCGGCGCCGGGGCTCTGCGCCTCGGGCGGATCCGGGAAGGGCTCGTAGAAGGCCTTCTCGCGCATGATCTTGTTGACCGGCCCGAGCGAGATCGACGGCACGTAGGTCACGGCCACGAGCCCGACCAACATCAGCCCGATGAAGGGGATCACCCCGCGCGAGACCTCACCGATCGGCTGACGGAACACCGACGAGGCGACGAACAGGTTGATGCCGATCGGCGGCGTCAGGTAGCCAATCTCGAGGTTGACGATGAAGATGATCCCGAGGTGAACCGGATCGATGCCGAGCTTGGCGCCGATCGGGGCCAGGAGCGGGGCGATGATCAGGATCGCGCTGATCGAGTCCATCAGCGCCCCGACGAGCAGCAAGAACACGTTGACGATCAGCAAGAAGGTGATCGGCGTCAGGTGGCGGGCCAGGATCCAGTCGACCACGCGCTCGGGGATCATCTCCTCGACCAAGAAGGCGTTGAGCCCGAAGGCCAGCGCCATGATGATCAGGATCGTGCCCATGTTGACCACGGCCTCGGTCAGGATCTTGGGGATGTCCTGGGCGCCGATGTCACGGTGGATCAGGAGCTCGACGACGAGCGCGTAGATGACCGAGACCGCGGCGGCCTCGGTCGGCGTGAACACGCCCGAATAGATGCCGCCGAGGATCACGACCGGCAAGCTGATCGCCCACACGCCCTCGCGCAGGCGCTGGAACACGACCTTGAATTCGAAGCGCTCGCGCTCGACCTTCTCGGCGTTGAACAGCGCCCGCCCGGCCATGAGCAGGCCGATCAACAGACCCGGGACGACCCCGGCGAGGAACAGCTCGGCGACGTCGATCGGTTGGGCGCTCGACGCGACGATCGCGTAGACCAGCATCGGGATCGAGGGCGGGATCAGGATGCCCAGTGAGCCGCCAGAGGTCACCAGGCCGAGGGTGAAGCGGCGGTCGTAGCCGGCCTTGACCAGCTGCGGGTACATCATCGAGCCGATCGCGATGACCGTGACCGGGCTCGAGCCCGAGATCGCCGCGAAGATCACACACGAGAACACGGCCGCGATCGCGAGACCGCCGGGCATCCACCCGACCAGCGCCCGGGCGAAGTCGACGAGGCGCTGGGCGATGCCGCCCGCGCTCATGATCGCCCCGCTCGCAACGAAGAAGGGGATCGCCAGCAGCACGTTCTTGCCCATCATCTCCGAGGCCTTCTCGGGCAGGAGATCGAGGGTGTCGTAGCCGCGGTAGTCCTCGCCGAGCAGCACGAAGCACAAGATCGCGAGCACGCCGATGATCACGAACAGCGGCATGCCGAGCACGACCATGGCCGCGAGCGCAGCCAGCAGCAGGGTGATACCCATGCCGACGCTGACCTTGGGCGCCTCGGTCACGAGGCTGCCGTCGTCGGCCATCGAGGTCAGCGCGAGCAAGGCGACGACCAAGAACACGCAGATCGTCCCGAGCGCGCGAGCGCGCTTGCGGATGTGCTCGGGCGGAGGCGCGAGCAGCTTGAAGCCACGGCCGCTCATTGGTCGTCCTCCTCGTCCTCGGTGTCGCCGGGCTCGTCGTCCTGCGCAGGCTCGTCCGAGTCGGCGGGCGGGTCGGGCGGGTCGTCGGAG
>NZ_PVNK01000137.1 GCF_002994615.1 Enhygromyxa salina
GCCCCGGGGGCCTGCCGCTCGGGGGGGCCCGGAGCGACAGCCCGCTCGAGACCCGAACGCGCTGGGACGAGGACGGCGAGCTCCTGACCGCCGACATCGGCATCAACGAGGACGCGTTCAACCAGGATCTCGCCAACATCGCCGACAGCGTGCCCGCCGACCAGGTCGACGCGGTCGTCGCCGGGTACATGTTTATTGGGTTCATGCACGAGGCCATTCACATCGCGCTGCACATTCTCTCGTCCGACGGCCTGGCCAAGCCGATCTGGGACGGCGGCGCGATACACCACGACGTCACCCATGCCCTCGGCCTCGACCGCATCTACGCGCGCAGCTGTGACCCCAACGACAACAACTGCCGGTCGGGTTGTGGGTTCGGCGACGTTCGGATTCAACGCTTCACCCAGTGCATCGAGGGCGACGATCCCGAGCCCTTCGATCGTTGTGTGATCGCCGAGGACTACTGCGCCGGTCGCTCGGAGGGCACGCTGTTCTTCGACGCCGGGGTCGGGTGCGGCTCGCCCGACGTCAGCTTCCCTCCGATGTGCGCGGCCGTGACCTGCGACTCCGGCTCAGGCCTGGCCTCGGCCTGCTGTGGCGGAAGTGAGGGCGGCCTGCCGACGGGGTTCCCGGGCATGTCGCCCGACCCCGGGCCGCACCCCGGTGATCCCGACGGGTCTGGCGGCGGCATCCCCGGTGGACCCGGTGGGGTCCCGTTCCCGCCCCGTCCGCCCGGTCTGTGACCCGCGGGCTCTTGGACCTGAGTCGAGCGCTGCGCGCTCGACTCAGGTCTTCTCGTCTTCAAGGGGCCTTTCAAACAGGCCTCGTACTCGCACGAAACCATTCAGCTTGTTCAATTCAGCGCCTGATTTAGGCCCAGGCGCCGGCCGGTGACGGACGAGATTGACCGTCACCGCGTCCGGCGTCAGCTGCACCTGCGCGGATCCGGGCAGGCGCGCGACGCCTACTTGCGGGCCACGTAGATGATGCCGAGGCACATCTCGTCGAAGGTCCCGTCGCCCCAGCCGACGGTCTCGGGCTGCTTGGGCTCGCCGTTGACGATCGGCTGGTTGGCCTCGGTGTTGTCGTACCAGCAGTCGAGCTGCATGGTGTCGCCGGCCCCGAAGGGCACGGCCTCGTTGAACATGTAGTCGCCCTGCCAGTTGAAGTCCCAGTCGTCGATCTGCACGAGGCAGTCCTCGCTCGCGTTGTCCTGGGTGATCGACAGCCTGGCCTGGGTCCCGAGCAGGTGCATGTGCAAGGCGCTGCGCCAGACGTCGACCTCTTCGCTCGGACCGACGCCGAGGCTCGCGAGCGTGTACTGAAACAGCTCGTGCTCGCGGTCGAGGGTCGCGCTGTGGTGGACGTTGGCCTCGCCCGCGGGGATCGTCATGTTGCCAAAGCCCGCGATCCACTCGAACTTGGTCACGGGCACGAAGGTGCCGGGGCGCTCGACGGTGTCGCTGATCTGGAAGCCGAGGGTGGTCTGGTCGGCGACCGGCTCGGCGTTGAGGTTGTTGTAGTGGACCTGGACGATCAGCGACGAGCCCGGCTGGACCTCGATGCCGCTGCCGGGTGGCGCGTACCAGGCGTCCATGCCCGGGACCCAGTCACCGAGCCAGCGCGCGGTCCAGTCGAGCTTGCCAGGCCCGCCGAAGCACTCGTAGCCCGGCGCGGGGTCGGCCTCGTCGAGGCCGATGTAGAAGTCGGCGTCGTCCGGGTCGGCGACGAAGCTGATCACGTGGTGGACGAGCTGGAGCTGATCGGGCTCGACGACTTGCGCGGTCACGTAGGTCGGCTCGGTCAGCGAGTCCGGCCACGGGATCACGAAGCAGCGGTAGTCGTCGGGCACCTGCGTGGGCGTGTAGGGCTCGGGCAAGCTGACGCTGAAGTCGGCCTCGAAGGGCGCCGGGGGCTCGGGATCGGGCGGCGCGTCGGCGGGGTCGCCCTCGGGGAACCCGGCGTCGATCCACTCGAGCAGGAGCTCGCGCTCATCGATGCCGAGCAGGCGCTCGTCCTCGTAGCTGTTGCAGCTGGGGTTGGGCGGCCACGGGGGCATGCTCAGATCGGCGATCGAAGGCGCGATGATCGGGGCCCACTGCTCGACCTGGGCCCAGGTCTGGAGCGCGAAGGGGCCGATGCCGCCCTCGACGTGGCAGGTCACGCAGTTGGCGTCGAGGATCGGCTTGGCGTCCTTGTAGTAGGTCAGCGCGCTGGAGTCGCCGTCACCGTCGCCGGGATCACCGTCGCCATCGCCGGGGTCGCCGTCGCCGTCGCCCGAGTCGCCGTCGCCCGAGTCGCCCTCGCTCTCGGTCGCGGCCTCGGCCTGATCGTTCCCGCCGTCATCGTCGCTCGTGCAGGCTGGGCCGAAGCCGAGGACACACGCGGAGATCACACCAATGCCAACAGCCAGACGACGGGTCATGGCTACGATGATGCCCGATCCCAGGACCCGGCGCATCGGAGCTGGCGGTCACAGCTCAGCCGTCGAGCTTGTACTCTCGCATCTTCCGCCACAGGGTCGTGCGGCTGATGCCGAGCAGCTCCGCGGCCTGGCTCTTGAGCCCACCCGCGATCCGCAGGGCCTCGATGATCCGCGCGCGCTCGTCGTCTTCGGGCGACATGGAGTGTTGATGGGCACGGGTGGCCCGCGGCGGGGGCTCGCCGCGCAGCTCGGGCGGGAGCTCGTGGGCCTCGAGCACCGGGCCCTCGCCGATCGCGAAGGCATACTCGATCACATTGCGAAGCTCGCGGACGTTGCCGGGCCACTGGTAGGCCAGGAGCCGGGCGTGGGCATCGGGGGCGATCGCCTCGAGCCGACGCCAGGGCAGCTCGTCGTCGGTGTCGCGCTCGCGGGCTTCGGACCGCGCGTTGAATTGCTTGATGAAGTGCCAGGTCAGGGCCTCGATGTCGCCCTCGCGCTCGACGAGCGGGGGCAGGAACATCGGGACCACCCGGATCCGATACATCAAGTCCTCGCGGAAGCGGCGGTGCTCGACCTCGTCGCGCAGCGACTTGTTGGTCGCCGCGAGCAGGCGGACGTTGACCTGGGTCGGCTCGGTGCCCCCGACCGGCACGAAGGTGCGCTCTTGCAGGACCCGCAGGAGCCGGGCCTGGATGTCGGGCGAGAGCTCGGCGACCTCGTCGAGGAACACGGTCCCGCCGTTGGCCGAAGCGAACAGCCCGGCGCGCTCGCGGATCGCCCCGGTGAAGGCCCCGCGGACGTGCCCGAACAGCTCCGAGGCGGCGAGCTCCGGGGTCAAGGTCGCGCAGTTGATCGCCTTGAAGGGGGCCGCGCGGCGCCGAGACAGGCGGTGGACCGCGGCCGCGGCCAGCTCCTTGCCGGTCCCGCTCTCGCCCCGGATCAAGATGCTCGCGTCGCTGCGTGCGGCCCGACGCAGGAGCTCGAAGAACTCCAGCATCCGCGGCGAGTTGGTCACGATGCCGTGGAAGTCGATGACCTCGAGCTGCGCGGGGACGGGGATCGGGTCGAGGCGCATGCGCGGCCATTGTTTCCGGCCCGGCGCGGCGTTGCAACGTGTGCAACGGGGGGCCCGCGACTTACGCGGTCGATCGGGCCGCCTGCGCTGATCCGCTCGCCCGCAGCTTGGCCCGCCACCTGCACAATGAACGAGCATGAGCGCTCTCACTGGAGGCCGGCTGCGATCCTGGCTGCCGATCCTGACCTGGCTGCCGAGCTACCGCCGCGCCGACCTCCCCGCCGACGCGCGCGCCGGGCTGACGACGGCGATCATGCTGATCCCCCAGGCCATGGCCTACGCGATGCTGGCCGGGCTCCCGCCGATCCACGGGCTCTACGCGGCGACGGTCCCGCTCCTGGCCTACGCGGTGTTCGGCAGCTCGCGCCAGCTCGCGGTCGGCCCGGTCGCGATGGACTCGCTGCTGGTCGCGGTCGGCGTCGGCGCGATCGCCACGGCCGGGAGCCCGAGCTACGTCGCGTCTGCGATCCTGCTCGCGGCCATGGTCGGGCTCACGCAGCTGGCGATGGGCCTCGCGCGGCTCGGCTTTCTGGTCAATTTCTTGTCGCGTCCGGTGATCAGCGGGTTCACCTCGGCGGCGGCGCTGATCATCGGGCTGTCGCAGCTCAAGCACCTCCTGGGCATCGACCTGACCGGGAGCAGCCGCGTGCACGAGGTCGTCTACGAGGCCGGGCGCCGGATCGCCGAGACCTCGCTCCCGACCCTGGGGATCGGGGTCGCCAGCGTTGCGAGCCTCGTCGTGCTCAAGCGCCTGCGGCCCGAGTTCCCGCGCGCGCTCGCGGTCGTGTTCGTCGGGACCTTGCTGGTCTGGTCGCTGGGCCTCGACGCGCGCGGCGTTGCGATCGTCGGCGAGGTCCCGCGCGGGCTCCCGCGGCCGGCGCTGCCCGTGTTCGATCTGGCCGCGATGCGGGCGCTCGCGCCGACGGCGTTGGCGATCGCGTTCGTGTCCTTCCTCGAGGCCGTGTCGGTCGGCAAGGCCGTCGTCGCCAAACACGCCGAACCGGGCGCGCCGCGGATCGACGCCAACCGCGAGCTGACGGGGCTCGGCGCGGCCAACTTGCTCGGCAGCTTGTTTGGCGGCTACGCGGTCGCGGGCGGGTTCTCGCGCACGGCCGTCAACGCCCAGGCCGGGGCGCGGACCCAGGTCGCCGGGCTCATCACGGCCGGCGTCGTGGTCCTGACCTTGGTCCTGCTGACCCCGCTGTTTTACTACCTGCCCAAGGCGGTGCTCGCGGCGATCATCATGACCGCGGTGTTCGGGCTGATCGACCTCGCGATGATCCGCAAGCTGTGGACGCTCGAGCGGACCGAGCTCGCCCTGCTGATCTTGACCTTCGCGGGGACCTTGGCCCTCGGGATCGTCGAGGGCATTGCGATCGGCGTGGGGGCCTCGGTCGTGTGGTTCGCGGCCCGGCAGGCGCGGCCCCACGCGGTCGTCCTTGGCCGGATGCCGGGGACCACGGACTACCGCGACGTCTCGCGCTGCCCCGAGGCCGTAGCGACCGCGGGCGTCATCGTGCTTCGGGTCGACGCGCAGCTCTACTTTGGCAACGTCGAATTCCTCGAGCGCACGATCGAGGGCCTGCTCGACGAGGCCCCCGATACGCGGGCGATCGTGATCGACGCGAAGGCGATCAACCGCCTCGACAGCTCGGCCGACACCGCGCTCGGGAACATCGACGAGACCCTCGCGGCGCGCGGGGTCACGCTGCACTTCGCCGGGGTCAAGGGGCCCGTGCGCGACATGATGGCGCGCTCGGGCCTGAGCGAGCGGCTCGGGGAGGGGCGGCAGTGGGCGACCGTCCACGAGGCGGTGACGGGGATCTCAGGTCAAAGGGAGCAACCTGCGTGAGGCGCCCAGCCGACGTTGCGCCAGTCGAAGGGATCGCGGCGCTCGAGCAGATCTCGCGGGGCCGTCTCGCCGAACACCGCGAGCTCGGGGTGTTGCTTGGCGACGCGCTCGAGCTCGAGCGGATCCCGCCCGGGCAGCAGCAAGCGGCGCAGCTTCGGGAGCTGGCGGAGCAAGGACGGGGGCGGGACGCCGGCGTCGCCGAGCTCGAGGACCTCGATGTTGGCGAGCACCCGCGCCGGCCGCGGGGCGCTCGCGATTAGCTCGAGCGGCGCGCTCAGTCGGCGCAGCTTCGGGAGCGTGGCGAGGGTCTCGAGCTGTTTTGGGCGTCGGCCACCGGGCGCGAGGACCAGGGTGTCGAGGCGCTCGAAGTTGGCGAGCGCGCCGAGGTCGAGGTTGGCGAGCTTGGCCAGGCTGAGCTGCTCGAGCTCGATCAGGCGCTCGAGCCCCGAGCTCCGCCGCATGTCCCCGCCGACGATCGACAAGCTGCGCAGCCGCGGCAGGTGACGCAGCCGCGACAGGGCCGTGGTCCGAGCCCCGCGCAGGGCCAGGTGCTCGCAGGCCTCGAGCTTGGTCAGGGTGTCGAGCTCGCCGACGTTGTTGCCGGACAGGGCGAGGCGCTCGAGCTTGGTCAGCGCGCCGAGCTCGCGGACGAGGCGGAGGTTGCCCGGCGTGACCAGGAGCTCGCGCAGGCGGGGGAGCTCGGGCAGGGGGCCGAGCTCGCGCAGGGGCGACTCGGGCAGGCGGAGGGTCTCGAGCTGCTCGGCGCCGGCGAGACACCCGAGGCCGCGGTCGAGGTCGACGCGCTCGAGGCTGAGGCGGCGCAGGCTCGGGAGCCGCGCGGCGAGGCCGTCGAGGCGGCCAAGGTCGACGCGGGTCAGGTCGAGCAGCTCGAGCGCGGGCGCGGCCGCGAGCGCCTCGGCCCCCGCCTGATCGGCGCCGAGCAGGGCCAGCCCGCGCAGGCCCCGGAGCCTGGCGAGCACGGCCGGGTTGAAGCGATCGCCGACCCGAAGCAGGCGCAGGGAGTCGAGCGTGGTCAGGGGGCCGAGCCCGCTCAGGCGCGAATTGGGCAGCTCGATGACCGCGAGCGGGCGGGCGTGCGCTCGCGCGGCGCCGACGAGGCGCTCGAGCTCCTCCTGGGTGCAAAAGTCGACGCGGACGCGCTCGAGCTCGGCCGCGGCCGGCGACGCGAGCAGGCGGTGGAGCTCGTGCTGGTCCTGCGGATGCGCGCCGAGCAAGAAGCCCCCGACCCAGCGCAGGCGCAGGCTCCGGGACGCGCGCAGGGGCGCGGCGAAGCTTCGCCAGCACGCTCGGTGCTCGCGCTGGAGGAGGCGGGCGTGGGCGGGGTCGTCGGTGTGTTCAGCCGCGAGCTCGAGCGCGAGCAGCTCGCCGCGGCCGTCGCCGCGGGCCTGGAGCGCGTCGGCAAACACCCACGCGCGCGCCTGCTCGGGCGACAGCTGCTCGGCGTCGTGGGCCGGCTCGAGCACGGCCGCCGCGGCCATCGCCGAGCTCGAGCGCTCGGCCTGGCGCGGTCGCAGCGACCCGCTGATCGACGCGGACGCGAGCGAGATCGAGGCCCCCGAGGGCTCGCTGAGCTGACCCGATCGAGCCCGCTCGATCAGCGCGCGCAGCTCGGCGTGGTCGTCGTCCGGGACCGAGGGCCAGCCGCCGAGCTCGAGCGCGCGCAGGAGCGCGTCGGGCATGCTCTGAGCCGCGCACGCGAGGTGTCGCCAGCGTGTTCGGCGTGCTCCCGGGGGCCCCTCATCGCGGCCAAAGCGAGGCTCGCCCGTCTGGATCGCCGAGCCACAGTCGCGGCAGACCGCGCGCGAGCTCGCCGACCCTTCGACCCGCGCCATGTTCGTCTCACCAGTCGGAGTCGAGATCGGTGTCCCAGTCGGGGTCGGGCTCGTCTTCGGGGCCCGTCACGCAGGTCTCGAACGCCGCGCAGCCCATCGTCGGCGCGTCGGCGATGCACTTGCGCGCCTGCGGCCGGGTGTAGTCGTTGATCATGATCTTGGTGATGCCCGTACACGCCCGCATCTGGCGCTGGTAGGCGTCGCCCTCGGGCGGCAGCATGCCTGAGGACTCGGCCTCGCACTGCATCTGGATCGCGCACAGCTGCCACGCGATCTCCTCGTTCTCGCTTTTCTTGGCCGCCTTGGCCGCCTCGCGCTCTTGCTGGGCCTGGGCCTTGGCCGCGTCGCGCTCTTGCTGGGCCTCGGCCTCGGCGCGCTGGGTGGTCACGCAGGCGCTGCCGTTCCAGACGCTGCCGGGCTGACAGGTCGGGGCGATGCCGTCGAGGGCGCTGAGCTCGAGGCGCAGCAGCGCGCCGCACTCGGCTGGCGGGGCGCTGTCGTTTGGCGTCGAGCGCTCGCACGCGCTCGCGTCCCCGTCGCGGTTGAGGATCTCGCGGCTGGCCGTGCTCGCGCCGCCGGCCCCCGCGACGTTCTCGACCTCGACCCCAGCGCTGAGCTCGGCCGCGGCGCCAGTGTAGAACTCGAAGGCCCCGACCTGCGCCGCCGCGATCACGTGGGTCGCGCCCTGGCAGCGGCCCTGGAGCTCGGAGATGTCAAAGCGCGCCCGCTGGGCCTCGTAGTTGCCGACCAGCGCCATCTCGACGTTGAGCTCGCCGGCCTTCTCGAGCTTGGCCTCGAGCTTGACCGCGGTCAGCGGCATGTTGAAGTAGAGCTCGTCGGCCGTGCGGATCGCCAGGCGGTCGTTCTTGCGCGTGATCCCGAGGTAGTCGTAGGCGCCCTCGGGCGCGGCGCAGTCACGCAGGACCTCGACCACGCAGCTGTCGTAGCGGATCACGACCAGGCCGCGGCGAAGGCGGCTCTCGAGCGACGCGCGGTCGGTCGCCGGCCACTCGATGATCAGCGGGCGAACGATCTGCCCGGCCCCACCGCAGCGCGCCGTGGCCAGGCCTTGGGCGGGGTCAGCGAGGATGTGCTCGGCGACGTTCTTGCGCGAACGGCAGCCGAGGAGCGTGGCTGTCGCGCACGCGATCGCCAGCCAGGTTGCCCGAGAGGTCCAGATCACCGCGGGACCCTACAGTGAAATCGCGGAGTTTTGTGCAGTTTTGGGGGTCGGAGCCGATCCTTATACAAGGATCGTGGTTCCTGCGGCGTCCGCGTGAGCCTCGTTGTGAGCCGGGAGTGTGAGCTCTCGGGGCCTCCGCTAGCGGAGGCGATAGCCGTGGCCCCGGGACTTCCAGGTCCGCGTGATCTTTTTGGCCGCAGCGAGGCGCTGGAGGGCGGTGCGCGCCTGATCAGGGGAGCCGCCGACGAGCTCGCGGACCTCGGTTGGCGACAGCGGCTCGTCGGCCTCGCGGAGGGCGTCGAGGATCCGAGCGTCGTACGCGGCGCGTTGCTTGGCCTTGTTGTGGAGCTTGATCGACTGCTCGTCCGCTGTGCCGTCGCGGCACTCGCCGAGGGTCAGCGTCCCGAGCAGGCGGCCCGTTCGGCCACCCTCGAGCAGCGCGAGCAATTCGGAAATTGGCATGCCCGGGCGTGCGCGGACAAGGTCGATGAGTCCCTGCCGCTCGGCACGGGCGAAGCGCTCGGCCAGATCATCCACTCCTGGCCATTAAACGGGCACTCTTGGGCGTCTGTCAATCGTTGGCTGCGAGGGCGTGCGCTGGTCACGAATATCGCCAAGGGTACAATCTGGATATCGCGCGGACTGGCCCGAATCGTGAGTCGCGCGATTGGGTGTACCTCGCGGGACCCGCCCGATTGGGGGCTGGCGCATGAGGGTCGCCGACAGTCCGAAAGCGCAACCTGCGCTGTTGCGGCGCGTTTGGCTGACCCATCCGGCTCGTGGGCCACGCCCTTCGCAACTACGTGAGAGCGGTCTCGCCGACCAGGGCGCACCAAGTGGGAGCGATCCGAGATCCGTGGCCCGCGACTTGCTTTCGGAGCCGGCCTGGATCCCCAAAATCGCGCCCGGGGCAGCCGCGAAGCGCGTGGTTTGACGACCGAGGCCGCGTCGCGTGGGATGCCGCACCGCAGCTTTTGTCACTCTCGAAGCGATCGAACCCACCTTGGGGTAGGATGCGCGAATCGAACCGGTGGAGCCGATTCGCGTGGACATCGAACCACGCCGCGAGTTCGCTCGCGCCCCTGATCGGGATCGCAGGCCCGAAGGTCAGGCCGTCGATCCCGAGGCGCGCGCGCGCCCGCTGGGCTCGGCGTGGTCCACGCGGGCGTTGGCCGCGGCCCAGACCTGCTCCGAACGCCGATCGTCGCCATCTCCGCGTCGCGCATTCTCTACGCGTGCACAGTGGCCTGGCGGCGCTTTGCGGATATACCTGCACACCGTTTCGTCCCCCCACTTCGACCCCCACGCTCCCTGGCGTCCTCGCTGGCGCAAGGGGGACGCAACACGAGGCCGCTCGGGCCGAGTCTGGCGCCGCGTGCGTCGGGTGCCCACACGAGCCGATTCGTTCCACCCAGGAGGGTGTTCATGACCAACAGCCAGAGCTCCACCAAGCCGCGCGCAAGCACCAGCCGATCCAAAAAAGCCGCGGCCAAGCCCCGCCTGATCGACGAGCGCGGACGGAGCGTCGACCCCGTGCGGATGTACCTGCGCAAGATGGGCACCATCTCGCTGCTGACCCGCGAAGGCGAGATCGAGGTCGCCAAGCGAATCGAGGCCGGCGAGAACAAAGTCGTCGACATCGTCTTGCACAGCCCGATTGCGATCCCCTACGTGGTCGACCTGTGTGATCGGGTCGACCGCAGCCTCGTGCGGGTCAAAGACGCGTTCGTGATCCCGGCCAAGACCGACGAGAAGCGTCCCGGTCAGGCCGAGGAGCCGACGGGCCAGGAGGCCGCGGTCGAGAACATGCGGGTCCAGCTCAAGCGCCTGCGCAAGCACCAGCGCGAGCTCGACAAGTTCGACGAGAAGCTGCGCGAGCCGCTGCCCGAGGGTGAGAGCCCGAGCGACAAGCTCGTCGCCAAGCGCGACGAGCAGCACGAGGCCGCGGTTCGGTCGATGATCGACATGCGCCTGAGCCGGAAGTCGATCGAGGAGATGAGCGAGGAGCTCAGCGAGACGGTCGAGAACGTGCGCCGGGCGCTGCGCGAGGTCCAGGACTGCGAGCGTCGGGCCGGCGTCGATCTCGACGAGCTCCGCTCGACCTTCGAGGGCGTCCGCCTCCGCGAGCAAGAAGAATTCAAGCTTTGCCGCAAGCTCGGCCTCCACCCGTGGGAGCTCCACGAGCTGATCTCGCGGATGAAGGTCGCCAACAAGCGCATCCGTCGAGTCGAGCAGGAGCTCGGCGTCTCGGCCAGCGAGCTCGTCAAGCTCTACGACGACCTCCGCCGGGCTCGGCGCGAGCGCGAGGCGGCCAAGGCCGAGCTCGTCGAGGCCAACCTTCGCCTCGTCGTCTCGATCGCCAAGAAGTACACCAACCGCGGGCTGCAATTCCTGGATCTGATCCAGGAGGGCAACATCGGGCTGATGAAGGCCGTCGACAAGTTCGAGTATCAGCGCGGCTACAAGTTCTCGACCTACGCCACTTGGTGGATCCGTCAGGCGATCACCCGGGCGATCTCCGACCAGGCCCGCACGATCCGCGTGCCGGTCCACATGATAGAGAGCATCAACAAGCTGATCCGCACGACCCGGCAGCTGGTCCAGGAGTACGGCCGCGAGCCGACCCACCAGGAGATCGGGACCAAGATGGGCATGCCCGTCGAGAAGGTCCGCGCAATACTGCGCATCGCCAAGGAGCCGATCAGCCTCGAGACCCCGCTCGGCGAAGACGGCGACTCGAGCCTCGGAGATCTGATCGAAGACAAGAACGCTCTCGACCCCGGGTCGGGCGTCGTCGATCGCCACCTGTCCGACGAGACCCGTCGGGCGCTCGCCAGCTTGACCCCGCGCGAAGAGAAGATCTTGCGTCTGCGCTTCGGGATCGGCGAGGCCTCGGATCACACGCTCGAGGAGGTCGGCAAGGACTTCTCCGTGACCCGCGAGCGGATCCGGCAGATCGAGGCCAAGGCGCTCAGCAAGCTGCGCAAGGCCGAGCGCTCGAAGCAGCTGCGCGAGTTCGTCGAGGACTGAGCCCTCAGGGCGCGGTCCAGATCAGCTTCAGCTTGAAGAAGCTGGCGTCGCTGGCGGCGCCGTAGCTCCAGCCCTCGAGCGCCTGCTTGACGCAGGCGTCGAGCTCGGGGTTGACGCCTTGGAGCAAGAGGCTGGCCGAGAGCTCGCCGGCCGCGGTCACGGAGGTCTGGAAGTGGTGGCGGACGCGCTCGAGGCCCTCGCTGTGCTGACCGACGCAGCGCTCGATCTCGTGAGCCCGGCGCTTGGCGACCGCGCGGATGTCGGCCTTGGTGCGGGGGCCGCTCATGTCCCGGACCTCGGCGGTCAGCTGGCCCTCGATCGCTGGTGGATCGACCTCGACCTCGATCTCGGTCTCGGTCTCGGTCTCGGGCTCGTCGGGGGTCTCGGGCTCGTCGGGGGTCTCGGGCTCGTCGGGGGTCTCGCCCTCGGCAGGCGGGGCCGCTTCGGGCTCTGCCTCGCCGCCCGGGGACGCCGTGGGGGCCGCGACATCTGAGGCTTCGCCGAGCGCCGTCGGGGGCTCGTCGACTTGTGAGGCCTCGATCGGCGCGCGAAAGCGAAGAGAGAACCCGATCAGTACGCCGATGATCAAGGACGCGACGGAGATGATCGCGCGGCCAAGAAATCGGTTGAGCCGACCGCCGACCACGGCATCCTCCTCACCCGCGCTCGCCATCGCCTGATCATAGGGTCTCGGGCCCGTTTTTCCTAGCGGGACTCAGTCCTGGCGGCTGTCACGGCTTGCCAGCGCTTTGATCACCTCGTCGTGGCCCTCGCGGCGCGCGTCATCGAGCGGCGTGTTGCCGAAGCGGTCGACGGGCCGGGGCTCGACGCCGAGGCTCAACAGGTACTCGACGACCTCGATCTGCCCCTCGGCCGCGGCGAGGTGCAAGGCGGTGCGACCGTCGAAATTGCCGCGCTCGGGATCGACCCCGCGCGCGACGAGCTGGCGGATGCCTTTGAGGTCGCCGAAGCTCGCGGCCCAGGTCACCTGGCCCGCGTCGTCGGCGAAGCCCTGGGCCCGGGTCAGGCGCGGGTCCTTCTTCTCGGACATCCCGGTCAGGTTGTCGAAGGCGTGGAAGTTGTAGGCCTCGACCAGGCGCCGGCAAAAGTCGAGGCCGCGGACGCTGTTGCCATGCTCGTCGAGGCGTGGCGACCAGCAGCAAAAGCCCAGGACGTTGGGGACCACCCCGATGATCGCCCCCGAGACCCCGCTCTTGGCCGGGAGCCCGACCGTGAACGCGAACTCGCCCGAGAAGTCGTACATGCCGCAGCTCGACATCAGCGACAGGCAATTTTGTACGGTCGCGGGCTCGAGCTGACGCAGACCCGTGGTCGGGCAGACCCCGGCGTTGGCCAGGGTCGCCGCGATCACGGCCATGACCTCGGCGTTGGCCTCGACCGAGCAGCACTGGAGATAGAACTCGAGGGTCTCGATCAGCTGGGTGTTGTCGGGGAAGGCCTTGTGCTCGCGCATCAGGTAGCCGAGGGCGAAATTGCGGTCGGCGCTGCGTCGCTCCGACAGGTACACCGCGTTCGAGAACCCGACCTTGCGGCCGCCCGCGAGCCTGCGAAAGCTGTCGAGCACGAACTCGAAGCGATCGGCGATGTCCTGGCCGCGCTGGAGCAGCGCGCAGGCCATGATCGCGCCCGAATTGATCATCGGGTTGTGCGGCTTGCCGTCGGGGTCGAGCGACAGCTCGTTGAAGCCCCGTCCGCTCGGCTCGCGGCCGATGTAGCGGTGGACCAGCTCGGCGCCGTGCTCCTCAAGGGCGAGGCTGTAGATCAGCGGCTTGGCGCAGGACTGGACCGAGAAGTCCAGGTTGGCGTCGCCGATCGAGAACATCTGACCGTCGGCCGTGCAGATCGCAACCGCGAAGTGCTCGGGGTCGACGCGGGCGAGCTGAGGGATGTAGTTGGCGAGCGTGCCGTCGCGGCGTTCGAGGCTGTGCTCGAACAAGGCTGCGACCTCGGCCGTGAACGCCGAGAAGTCGGGGATCGTCAGGCGGCCCGCGAGCGCGCGCTCGATCAACCCGCGGCAGGGGCCGATCACCGTCGAGAACGAGTCGAAGTCGATCGCGCGGGCGTCGGCGTTCTCGAGCGTGCGGAAGACCTCCTGGAGGCGTGAGTCGTCGGGGCGCAGGCCGGTCTCGAGCAGGCGCTCGAGCATGCTCGGGACCCGGACTTCATCGTGGCTGTCGGGCTCGAGCGAGTCGAACACCGCGCGATCTCGCGTCGCGGGGTCGTCCCCCTCGCGGGGGGGTTGGGTTGGGGTATCGCCCGCGTTTCGACCGGTCCTCACTCATCCAGCATAGGGGATGGTGGGGTTGGTTGTTTTTTGGATCGAAGGAGGTGGTTGGG
>NZ_PVNK01000138.1 GCF_002994615.1 Enhygromyxa salina
CCACTAGCCCGAAACGGCCCATCAACCCGCCCCACAACCCCAAATTCCGCATCAACAACCCACCCATCCGGCTCCCTCCGCGCCCGAGCCCCCAACTGCCGAGGCCGGTTGAGCAAGCGCCGAACCCGCGGCGGACACTCCCCTTCAACCGCCATGTTCCGCCGCTCCGGAAAGCGCACATGCGCGGTCGGAACCCAACCCAGACGAGCCTCGGGCAGATGCGCCGCCCGCAGCTGCGGTCGCGTGATTGCGTCAGCCCCAAGCGCAGCGCCCAGGCGGGCGAGCGCCCGATCTGCGGCCTCCAGATCGCGCCGAAGCTGCGCACGAAACAGCGCAACCTGGCGGGGATCCGTGCACTGCCCCTCGATCTCTAGCTCGAAGGCCTCGACGCCCGCGGGCAGATCGATCGCGTTGATCCGCAGGCGCAGGAGATCGAGCACCTGCATGGTGTCGAGGGTTGGAGCCGCGGGCTCGAGGCGCTGATCATGTCCTTCGGAGTGGTCGAGTTTCAGGCGCAGGTGCAGAGCCGACATCGCCGAGCCCCGATCTGCGAGCTGCCCGAGCAGGCGCTCGAGCACGGGCTTGATGCGAAACAGCAGCCGCGTGACGTCGGCCTCGGGCGGATCGACCTCCACGCGCTCACGGACCGGGTCGACGAGCTCGCGGGCCTGCATCGGCGCCCAGTGGCCGTCGCTGCCGCGCTGATGCAGGCGCTCGGCTTCGACGCCGAAGCGCACGCGCAGCTCGGGCCCGGGCAGGGCCATGAACTCGCCGAGGGTCCGCACCCCGAGGCCGGCGAGGTCGTCGCGCAGGCGCGGGGAGATAGCGAGGCGATCGAGGGGCACGGCGGCGGCCATTCGGGCCTCGCGGCGTCGATCGGCGATGACCCACGCGCTCGTGCGATCGCTGCGGGCACCTTGACCCCGGGCGATCGCGTGACAGCGAAAGCGATGAAAGCCGACGATGACCGTGGCCGCGAAGCCGGCCGCGCTCAGGGCCTGCTGCATCGCCATGGCCCACGCGCCGAGATCCCCCCACAGCAGGACCATGCCCGAGGGGTCGACCCAGAACGTGTCGGCCTGCGCGAGCTCGCCGGGCTCGACCCGCGGAGAGAAGTTGAGCAGCACGGCGAACAGCTCGGACACGGCTCGCTCGATGCGCTCGGCCGGGACGACCGACGCCCGCAGCTGCGGTGCGAGGCTGCGCGCGGCCGCGAAGCGCATGCCGGACAGCACCCGCGACCTTCGGGCGTGCTCGTTGACCCACAGCAGCTTGGCTTGGGGGCGGTCAGCTTCGACGACCGCGACGGGGTGCTCGCGCCAGTCGGGGTGATCGAGCAGCAGCAGCTGCAGTGGTAGGGCAGGGAGCTCGACACAGGCCACGCGCTCGCCCTCGTTTGCCTTCGACGCCCGGGCCCGAGACATGATCCTGTATACTGAACGCGCTGCCAGTGTTCAAGGGCACGGATGCCGGGCACCGTGGTCGCATGTCCGTGCGCGCTCTTGTGACCTTATCCCTGGCTTTCGCGTCCCTCAGTCTCGCCGGTTGCACCGAAGACGGTGCGGGCGAGGGTGCTGACCAGGCTGGTGATGGTGACGGCGACACGACCGGCGACGAGGATTCCGGTGGCGACGGTGACGGCGACTCCGGCGACGGCGACGGCGACGGCGACTCCGGCGATGGCGATGGCGATGGCGACGGCGACTCCGGCGATGGGGATGGCGATGGCGACTCCGGTGATGGCGACGGCGATGGCGATGGCGACTCCGGTGACGGCGACTGCGCGACCTGGTGCCCGACCCCCGGCACGAGCTGGCAGTGGCAGCTCTCGGGCAACCTCGACACCACCTTCGACGTCGAGGTCTACGACATCGATCTCTTCGACACCCCACCTGCAACGATCGCCTCGCTCCATGACGACGGCCGCGCCGTGATCTGCTACTTCAGCGCCGGCTCCCACGAGGACTGGCGGCCCGACGCCGACCAGTTCCCGCCCGCGGCGATCGGCGACCCGCTCGACGGCTGGCCCGGCGAGCGCTGGCTCGACATTCGCGACGCCGAGGTCCGCGCGCTCATGCAGGCCCGGCTCGATCTCGCCCAGAGTGCGGGCTGCGACGCCGTCGAGCCCGACAACGTCGACGGCTGGACCAACCCGACCGGCTTCGACCTCAGCGCCGACGACCAGCTCGACTACAACGCCTTCTTGGCCGCCGAGGCTCACGCGCGCGGGCTCTCGATCGGGCTCAAGAACGACCTCGATCAGGTCGACGCGCTCGTCGACCAATTCGACTGGGCCCTGAACGAAGAGTGCATCGCCTACGATGAGTGCGAGCTCCTCCAGCCCTTCCTCGACGCCGGCAAGGCCGTGTTTCACGTCGAGTATGTCGACGACCCCGCCGACGGCCCCGCCGCAGCCGACACGGTCTGCGGTCAGGTCCCGGCCGGGTTCTCGACCCTGATCAAGCTGTGGGATCTCGACGCCTGGCGCCTCGAGTGCGCCTGAGCGAGGGCCGGGGCAACCCCGCCGCGCGCGGTCGCGTCTGCAGTCCTCCTCGCGCAAGCGCGTGTTCGGCGCTGCTCGGCCGGGAAGACACTTGAGGGCCGCCGCCGCACGTGGTCCTTTGGGGCATGCGCCGTAGTTGTCTTGCGTCCGCCTTCGTCCTGCCTTGCCTCGCGCCTTGGGTCCTCGCCTGCAGCGACAACGGCAACGCCGAGGGCGACACCGAGGTCGGGATCACCCAGGGCACCGAGGAGTCCGGGTCGAGCGAGTCGGGCGAGTCGGGTGAGACCGACGGCGAAGAGGCGGGCGAGACCGTCGGCGATCCCGACCTCCCGCCCGAGTGCGAGCCGGCCTGCGAGGATCAGCAGCAGTGCATCGACGGCGCCTGCTGTGACGAGGCGGCGATCTGTGCCGGGGTCTGCTGCGCGGGCGAGGAGGTCTGCTCGTTCTCCGAGTGCGTGATCCCGGGCGACGAGTGCATCGACGCGACCGAGTGCCCCGAGGGCGACTACTGCGAGTACAGCCTCGGCGAGTCCGGCGGGGCCATGGACATGTGCCAGGGCGGGAGCGTGGCCACGGGCAAGTGCCTGCCGAGCCCGCCGGACTGCCCGCCCGGCGAGCGGCCCGAGCCCGACGAGGAGCTGACCTGCCTGCCGGTCTGCGAGTACATGCCCGAGACCAACTTTGCGCCCGAGCTCAAGTTTCAGGTCCCCGATCTCCACGTCATGATGTCGCCGATCGTCACCCAGCTCGACGACGACAACTGCGACGGCCTCGTCGACGAGCGCGACATCCCCGAGATCGTGTTCTCGAGCTTCTTCGAGGGCGACTACAACAGCAACGGCACGCTCCACGCGGTCTCGATCGTCGACGGCCAGCTCGTCGACAAGTGGTCGGCCAACCCCCAGGCCCCGCAGATCCACCCTGGCGTCGAGCTCACCGCGGGGGACGTCGGCGGGATGCCGGGCAGCGAGATCTTCGTGTGCACCAACACCGGCCAGGTCCGGGCCTTCAACCCCGACGGCAGCGAGCTGTGGATCTCGTCCTACACCGGCGGCTGCCTGATGCCCTCGCTCGCCGATCTCGATCATGACGGCCAGGTCGAGCTCGTCGTCAAAGGCGGGGTCCTCGACGCGGCGACCGGCGCGACCGAGGCGACCTTCGGGATCACCCAGGTCACCGTCCAGCCGATCGACCTCGACGGCGACGGGACCCTCGAGATCGCCGGCCCGCAGGCGGTCTACGAGGCCGACGGCACGCTCCTGGGCATGACCGGCGTGACCGGCAGCTGGACCGCGGCCGCCGACCTCGACCTCGACTTCAACCCCGAGATCATCGTCGCCGAGTTCAGCTCACACCGCGTCCACATCTATCACTGGGACCAACAGACCGAGCAGATCGTGCTCGATCGCCAAAATTTCGACATCAACGGCCCGCTGTCGCCGGATCTGTGCCCGCCCGGGAGCTCGGGCAACACCCGCGGTGGCGGGCCGCCGACGGTCGCCGACTTCAACGGCGACGGGACCCCCGACGTGGCGATCGCTGGCGGGGTCGGCTACGCGGTGCTCGACGGGACCAAGATAATGGATCCGATGGTCGCCGACGTCGACGCGTTCTTGTGGATCTCGCAGACCCACGACTGCTCCTCGGCCCAGACCGGCAGCTCGGTGTTCGACTTCGACGGCGACGGCTCGGCCGAGGTCGTCTACAGCGACGAGCGGTACCTGCGGATCTATCGGGGCACCGACGGCGAGGTCCTGTGGCAGACCTGCAACACGACCGGGACCCTGCGCGAGCTCCCGGTCGTCGCCGACGTCGACAACGACGGCCACGCCGACATCGTCGTCGTGTCGAACGACTACTCCTCGATCACCTGCGAAGACACCAAGCAGACCGGCGTGCGGGTGTTTGGCGACGAGCAGGGCAAGTGGGTCCGGACCCGGCGGATCTGGAATCAGCACCACTATCACGTGACCAACATCAACGAGGATGGCAGCGTGCCGACCCAGGAGATGGCCAACTGGCTCAGCGAGGGGCTCAACAACTTCCGCCAGAACGTCCAGCCGCAGGGAGAATTCTCCGCGCCCGACCTGGTCGTCGACATCCAGACCCGGTGCCTGGGCGGCTACGAGGTCGTCGCCCGGGTCCGCAACATCGGCCAGGCGTCGGTCCCGGCCGGGGTCAAGGTCGGCTTTTATGACGGCGATCCGGCCATGGGCGGCAGCCTGATCGGGCAGGGCGTCACGACCAAGGTCCTGTACCCGGCCGAGGCCGAGGACGTGGTCCTCGACGGCGATCTGGTCCCGCAGGCGATCAAGGACGGCGATCAGGAGCTGTGGGTCGTTGTCGACGACGGGATGCCCGAGCACCCGTGGCACGAGTGCCGGACCGACAACAACGTTCACCACGAAGACGCGGCCTGCGAGGTGATTGGTTGAGGGCGGGGCTCCCGGACTCAGAAGGGGGCGCCGGGTACCCTTGGGCTTGGGGGAGCCCCGCGTGGTTTCGCGCGAACGAGAGAGGGGGCTGGGCGAGGGCTGCGCCGAACGCATTGCCGTTTCGAGGGGGCATCGCCCGCCTTGCTTTGACGTAGACTGCCCCCGATGCGCACGACACCTGTTCTTGTGGTTCTTTCATTCGCTCTCACGTTCGGGTGTGGCAAGAAGGTCGAAGACCCCGGCGCCGACGACAGCGCGGATGAAAGCGAGACCGACGGCGGCGACGGCGACGGCGACGCGACTCCCACCGACGGCGACGGTGACGGCGACCCCGGCGACGGCGACGGCGACGAGGGCTTCGTGCCGATGAACGACACAATCTCGGTCACCGACTGCGACCCCTTCGCGCAGGACTGCCCCGCGGGTGAGAAGTGCGTGGCCTATGCCAGCACTGGCGGGACCTGGGACGCCAACAAGTGCGTGACCGTCACGGGCGCGGGCACGATCGGTGATCAGTGCACCTACGCTGGCGCGGCGGAGGGCACCGATGACTGCGACGAGAACCACGTATGTTGGAACGCGCTCGACGTCGATGGCGTGCTGGTCGGGACCTGCTTCCCCTTCTGCACGGGTGGGGCCGACAACCCGTCGTGCGAGGACGCCAGCCAGAGCTGTCGCGTCGTCAACGACGGCACGATCGCCGTGTGCTTGCCGAACTGCGATCCGCTCCTGCAAGAGTGCGACGACGGCCTCGGCTGCTACTGGAGCGGCGGCAGCCAGACCTTCCAGTGCATCATCACCGCCGGGGGCATCCCGACCGGCGAGCCCTGCGGCTTCAACAACGACTGCAACCCCGGTCACTTCTGTGCCGACGCCGCGTCGCTCGAGACCTGCAACGGCTCGGCCTGCTGCGCGACCTTCTGCGACGTCACCGAGGATCCGAGCACCTGCGTGGCGCCGCTCGAGTGCGTCTCGTTCTTCGAAGAGGGCGTCGCGCCGCCGCTCTACGTCGACCTCGGCCTCTGCATTTTACCGCTGTAGACTCGACGCTCCCGCGAGTCGCGCGGAACCAAGTGTTCGAGCACGCGGGACTAGCAGCCCGGGCTGCTAGCAGCCCGGGGTGCTAGACCTGAATCTTCAAGGGGCCTTTTCGAAAGGCCCCTTGAAAACTAGACCCAGAGTCGCTGACGGCGGTGGGGTCATCGACACTCACCAACGGAGGGCGTAGGTGCAGGCCTGCGCGCCCTGGCGTCGGCACTCGCTACCGACGTGCTCGGCGATCGTGCGGGGCTCGAAGCGCCGGGCCATCGTCGTGACGATGCCGAGGTCGAACTCGCACGGGTAGGGGGTCACGCAGGTCATGAGGATGTGGGCGTCGCCGACGCGCTCGTAGCCGTAGTGACCGATGCCCTCGAGCATGGTCTGCGAGGCCGGGTCGTACATGACCTGGCCGTGACGGCGATGGTTGAGGTGGTAGGCGACGTCGATCGACTGGAGGGCCGTGTGGACGTCGACGGGCGAGGCGGGGAACACCGCGTTGTTCGGGATCTCGGCTCCAATGTTGAACAGGATCTCGGTCCCGAAGCGCTCGTCGACCTCGCGCAGGGCGTCGAGCCAGGCTTGCTGCGAGTACCAGCTGTCGAGATCGACTTCGGTCGCGCCTAGGTCCCCGCAATCGACCAGGCCCTGGCGGCACAACATGCGGTCGACGATCGAGCGCAGCGGGCCGAAGCCCCCGATCGCGGCCATGACCGCGGCGCCCAAGATCTCGATGTGCGGTTCGAAGGCGCGATACTGCATCCGCGCGGAGGATAACGCCTCCGGGCGTGCGAGGCCGCGCGCGCGAGGGCGCGCTCGCGTGCGCGCTAGCCGGCGAGCGCGCGCGAGCTCGGCTGCCCAGCGGCGCCGCGCGCATCGCCGCCGCGCGCATCGCCGCCGCGCGCCGGGGCCGTCGAGGTGTCGAGGTGTCGAGGATGCTGCGCTGGATCGGCGGCGCGATCGCTCGGTCGAGCCTGGCTGCGGACGCTGCCGCGTCGTCCTCGACCTCGACCTCGTTGAGGTGTACGGGCAGGGGCGAAGGCGAGGGCGCCAGGCCGCGGTTGTTGCCGAATCGATCGGCTCAGACAAGGACCGCGGCCGCCCGGCCCTGAGCGTCCCTCAGCGGCCGAAATCCGCGGCTTGGATCCAGCTATGGACGGCCCGCCGAGCCAGCCGGTATACCCGCCGCGCTCACTCCACGAGCGCATCGAACCTCATGTCACGCCGCAACAAGATCACTGTCATCGGAGCTGGAAACGTCGGAGCGACCACCGCCCACTGGGCCGCGTCGCGCCACCTCGGGGACGTCGTCCTCGTCGACATCAAGCCGGGCATGCCCCAGGGCAAGGCCCTCGACCTCGCCGAGTCCGGGCCGCCGATGGGCTTCGACCTCAACCTGTCCGGGACTCAGGACTACGCCGACACCGCGGGCTCCGACGTGGTCGTCATCACCGCCGGGGTCCCGCGCCGCAAGGATCCCAAGACCGGCGAGTACACCAGCCGCGACGAGCTGATCGAGACCAACCGCAAGATCGTCGGGGCCGTGACCAAGGGCGTGGTCGAGCACTCGCCCGACGCGGTCCTGATCGCCGTCGCCAACCCGCTCGACGCGATGTGCCACGTGACCCTCCACGAGTCGGGCTTCCCCAAGCAGCGGGTCATCGGCATGGCCGGGGTCCTCGACACCTCGCGCTACAAGACCTTCATTGCGATGGAGCTCGGCGTCAGCGTCGAGGACATCCACGGCATGGTCCTCGGCGGCCACGGCGACACCATGGTCCCGCTCCCGCGCCACACCTCGGTCGCCGGGATTCCGCTGACCGAGCTCCTGCCCAAAGACAAGATCGACGCGATCATCCAGCGGACCCGCAAGGGCGGCGGCGAGATCGTCGGGCTGCTCGGCTACTCGGGCTACTACGCGCCCGCGGCCTCGGCCTGCGTCATGGTCGAGTCGGTCGTCCGCGATCGCAAGCGCGTGCTGCCCTGCGCGTGCCTGTGCGAGGGCGAGTACGGCTACGACGGCCTCTACCTCGGCGTGCCCGCGGTCATCGGCAAGGGCGGCGTCGAGAAGATCATCGAGATGGAGCTCAACGACGAGGAGAAGGCGATGCTCGACATCTCGGCCAACGCCGTCCGCGACGTCGTCAAGCTGCTCCCCTACACCTCCGCCGCGAGCTGACGACACGAGGACAAACCATGAAAATTCACGAGTATCAGGCGAAAGATCTGCTGCGTGACGCGGGCGTACCCGTGCCGCGGTCGCAGGTCGCGTTCACGGCCGAAGAGGCCCGCATCGAGGCCCAGAAGCTGATCGAAGAGACCGGCAGCGAGGTCGTCGTCGTCAAGTCGCAGATCCACGCGGGCGGCCGCGGCAAGGGTCGGTTCAAGGAGCACCCGGAGCTCGGCGGCGTCAAGGTCGTCAAGGGCGCGGCCGCGGCCAAGGACGCGGCCGAGAAGATGTTCGGCAGCACCCTGGTCACGATCCAGACCGGGCCCGAGGGCAAGGTCGTCAAGCGCCTGCTGATCGAGCAGGGCATGGACATCGCCCGCGAGCTCTACCTCGCCGCGACCCTCGACCGCGACACTGGCCGCATCACGATCATGGCCTCGACCGAGGGCGGCATGGACATCGAGGAGGTCGCCGCGACCTCGCCCGAGAAGATCATGCGCGTGCAGGTCGACCCGGCGTTTGGCTTGCAGGGGTATCAGGCCCGCGCGATCGCCTACGGGCTTCGCCTCGAGGGCAAGACCGCGCGCAAGATGGCGGGCTTCCTCGACAAGCTCTACAAGGCCTACGTCAAGCTCGACTGCTCGCTCCTGGAGATCAACCCCTTGTTGATCACCGGCGGCGGCGACGTGATCGCGCTCGACGCCAAGGCCGACTTCGATGACAACGCGCTGTATCGGCACAAGCACATCGAAGCCCTCCGCGACGAGGACGAAGAGGATCCCGCGGAGCTCGAGGCCAAGAGCTGGGACCTGAGCTACGTCGCGCTCGATGGGACGATCGGTTGCATGGTCAACGGCGCTGGCCTGGCCATGGCGACCATGGACATCATCAAGTACTTCGGGTCCGAGCCGGCCAACTTCCTCGACGTCGGCGGCGGCGCGACCGAAGAGCGGGTCACGGCCGCGTTCAAGATCATCACCAAGGATCCCAACTTGAAGGGCATCCTGGTCAACATCTTCGGCGGCATCATGAAGTGCGACACGATCGCCCGCGGCGTGATCGGGGCGGTCAAGGAGGTCGGCCTCGAGGTCCCGCTGGTCGTGCGCCTCGAGGGCACCAACGTCGAGCTCGGCAAGAAGCTGCTCGATGAGAGCGGACTGAAGATCACCTCGGCAGGCTCGCTGCGCGACGCCGCCCAAAAGATCGTGGAGATGACCAAATGAGCGTGCTCGTCGACAAGAACACCAAGCTGCTCGTCCAGGGCATCACCGGCAAGACCGGTGCCTTCCACGCCGGGCTCTCGATCGAGTACGGCACCTCGGTCGTGGCCGGGGTCGTGCCTGGCAAGGGCGGATCCAAGGCCTGCGATGACCGCGTGCCCGTGTTCGACACGGTCGCCGAGGCCGTCGAGAAGACCGGCGCCAACGCCTCGGTCGTGTTCGTGCCGCCGCCCTTCGCGGCCGACGCGATCATGGAGTCCGTCGCGGCCGAGATCCCGCTGGTCATCGCGATCACCGAGGGCATCCCGGTCAACGACATGATCGTGGTCAAGCGCTTCTTGGAGGGCAAGAACTCGCGCCTGATCGGGCCCAACTGCCCCGGCGTGATCACTCCGGATCAGTGCCGGATCGGCATCATGCCCGGCTACATCCACAAGCCGGGCAAGATCGGCGTGGTCTCGCGCTCGGGCACGCTGACCTACGAGGCCGTCCACCAGCTGACGACCCTCGGGCTCGGCCAGACCACCGCGATCGGCATCGGCGGCGACCCGGTCAACGGGACCAACTTCGTCGACTGCCTCCAGCTGTTCAACGAGGACCCCGCGTGCGAGGGCATCGTCATGATCGGCGAGATCGGCGGCGCGGCCGAGGAGGCTGGCGCGGCGTTCATCAAGGAGCACGTCAAGAAGCCCTGCGTCGGCTTCATCGCTGGCGTCTCGGCCCCGAAGGGCAAGCGCATGGGCCACGCCGGGGCGATCATCTCGGGCGGCAAGGGCACGGCCGAGGCCAAGCTCGAGGCCCTGCGCGACGCGGGCGTGAAGATCGCCGACACGCCTTCGGACATCGGCTCGGCCATGGCCTCGCTGATCGGCTGAACGCGCTCTTCGATGCAAGGCGCCCGATCGTGGTCGATCGGGCGCTTTTGTGATCTGGGCTCAGATCAACTACGAAGGACCACGGAGCTGACCCTGGCCGTCGCGCGCAAGTCACTGTTCAAGCTGCACAACGCCGTCGGCCTCGGCGTCCTCGTGTTGGTGTTGATCAGCGCGGTGACGGGCGCGGTGCTCAGCTTTCGCGGGCAGCTGGGCTACGTGCCGCCGAGCGCTCCGGTCGTCGCGGACCACCTGCCGCTCGAGCAGATCATCGCGCGGGCCGAGGCAGCGGGGGACGGCTCGCCCGCGACCGACGTCCAGCTGGCCCTCGAGCCCGAGGATCCCTACCTCGTGTGGCTCGACGACGACGCCGAGACCGAGGTCTACCTCGACGGGGCCGGCGAGGTGCTCGCGACCCGCGAGGGGCGGTGGGGGCTGACGCGGATCCTGTTTCAGATCCACACCGGGGAGCTGCTCGGGCTCTTTGGTCAGGCGCTGATGGTCGCCGCGGCGCTCGGGCTGTGCCTGCTGGGGTGGTCGGGCTTTGGGATGTGGCGCTCACGTCGTCGGCCCAAGGCGCGCGACTGAGGGGCGGGGACGTCGAGATCCGCGATCGGGGTGGGCGGAGGATGGATCGGTGCGTCGCGAATGTGCCCCGAGGACGGACGCGACATGGATGGGGTCGTCGTCCGCGCGTCCGCGGACGGACGCGACCTCGATGGACTCGTCTTGCGCGCAGCGCGTGGTTCACGGATCCACGCGTGGCAGAGCCCCTCGTGGCGTTCCAGGCAAACCTCGACACCGTCGAGAGACGATCGGTGCGCGCAACCTCGAGCGGCCCACTTACCAACCGCTGCTGCCCTCGCGGATCCCTCAGAGCATCAACATCTGAGCTCAGGCGGCCGATCTCACGGTCGGGCGACCGCGGTGAGCCTGAGCTCGTACTCGACCGACTCGCCGTCCTTGCGCAGCAAGACCCCGAGCGAGCCCGCGTCAATGCGGCAATCCCCGCGGATGGTCTCTCCGGCGAAGCTGCACACCGCGTCCTCGGCTGTCACACTCGCCTCGTCTGCGAGGTCGATCGCGTGATCGAACAACAGAACCTCCACCCTCGCGCTCGCGCTCAACTGCACGTGCACGGTCCCGTCATCCGCGACGAGGAAGTGATGTCGATGGACGCCCGCGAGCTCGCGCGCCCCTTCGAACAGCACCACAGGCTCGGTACCCAAGGCCTGGCCCTCTCGCCGACAAGCACCAGCAACGCACAGCAGCGTGAGCAGTGCCGCTACGAGTCGGAGAGTCACGGCCCCCCCTTGTACTGCGTTTCAGAGCCCGCTTGTAGTGGGGTGTTCGACGGCGATGTGGCGCAAAGTAAAGACTGCTAGGGTCTCCGACGGGGTGCGGAGTTTCGCAATGATGGCGCGGACTTGGCACGCACCCCGTTGGAATTGCTTGGGTTTCTCGTGCCGTTGGTTCCGGGGGGTTCCGCGGTGGGGAGCGGGTAGGTGCAGGTTCACAGCACATCCGCAGCACCAACTCTCGGCGTCTGGATGGCGGACGAGCTCAGCGGTGAGGCCACTCGTGGGCCTGGCTGATGCAACGGGTCTTCGCGCATGAGGTCCTGGTCTGCCAGCGCTGCAAGGGCGACATGCGCCTGGTGGAGGTCATCAACGACAGCGACGAGATCGCGCGCGCCCTCGCCGAAGCTCGAGCCTGGCCCCACCGTCTGTGGCCTCGCGGACAGCCTCTCACACGTGACAACGCTCGCCGAAGCAGGCTCGCGCCACATGCGCGACGTCAAATTGGTGCTTCGGCGGCCTTGAGCGCCGCCGCGCACGAGGTCCCGGACCAGATGGTGATAGAGTTCGTCAGTGTCGAGGTCGTTGAAGTTTCTCGCGCATTTTTCCTCGCTAGCCGTCATCGTGCCGCTGTCGGCGTTCTCGAGCGCGTGCTCGGACGGTCGGGCGGGGAGCGTGTGCACGTCGAGCGCCGACTGCTCGGTCGACCTCGTCTGCGTCCACGCCAGAGGCGCGACCTCGGGCATCTGTATCGAACCCGACGAAGACCACGGCGCGCTGCCACCACCGCCATCGGGAGGTGGCCTGGCCCTGACGGTCAACAGGGACGTCGACATCCTGTTCGTGATCGACAACTCGGGGTCGATGGGCGAGGAGCAGGCGATCCTGGCCGACAACTTCGGCAGCTTCATCGCGGTGCTCGAGGCCGAGGGCGTCGAGGCCAACTACCGCATCGGCATCACCACCTCCGACAGCGGCAACCCCTCGTGTCCCTCGGGTGTGACCACCCCGGAGGCCGGTCAGCTGGTCCTGTCGTCTTGCAAAGATCGCATCGGGGAGTTCACCTTCAACAACGGCGAGATCGACGTCACTGACCTCGCCTGCAACGACATCTGCACGCTGAGCGCCGCAGAGCTCGAGATCCTGCCGACGACCACCGACGTCGACAGCAACGCCGTCCCGCGCCCGTGGCTCGAGAACATCGAGGGCAGGAAGAACATCCCCGAGGCCACCGACGTGGGCGAGGCCTTCAAGTGCTTCGGCCCTCAGGGCATCAACGGCTGCGGCTTCGAGTCGCAGCTCGAGTCGATGTACCTCGCGCTGACTCGTGCCCAGGACTCGAACGAGGCCAGCTACGGATTTCTCCGCGCCAACGCGATCCTCGCGGTCGTGGTCGTGACCGACGAGGCCGACTGCTCGTACAACAAGTCCTACTCGGAGATCTTCGAGCAGGACGGCAACCGCGTGTTCTGGTCCGATCCCAACGCGTCCTTCCCGAGCTCGGCGGTGTGCTGGAACGCTGGCGTCACCTGCACGGGTGACCCGAACAACTACGACTCCTGCAATCCAGTCAACAAGGACGTCGACGGCAACGAGGACGTGAGCGAGGCCAACGCGGTCCTCCACCCGCTGAGCCGCTATGTGGGCCTGCTCGACGGCCTCGAGCAGGAGAAGCAGCAGCTCAACGCGGACCAGGAGGTCATCGTCGCCCTCATCGGTGGTGTGTCCAGCGACGGCGCGCCCTTCTACGCCGACGTGAGCACGACGGACCCGGCGTTCCAGAGCGACTTCGGCATCGGGCCGGGCTGCGAGGCGCCCAATCCTTTCGATCCCGACCAGCCCGTTCAGGCCGTCCCGCCGGTTCGTCTGCGCGACGTCGTCGAGGACTTCACGCCGGGCAACATGTTCTCGATCTGCAATGACGACTATTCGGACGCGCTCGTGGCCATCGCCGCGAAGATCCGCGACGAGATTCAGCCCGCTTGCTACACCAAGTGCGTCAGGGACACGGACCCCGCCACCGAGCTCGTCGATCCCGTGTGCACGGTGCAAGAGGATCCGCCCGGCAACGACAACACGATCCTCGTCGAGGAGTGTGAGCGGGACGGCGGCGGCGCCTACGTCATCAATCCGACGACCAACGACTACACCATGCCCGCGGCCGACGCGAACATCTGCTACGCGCTGCTGACCGACGCGACCATGTTGACGCCGTCGACCGCTGACGACATGTCGGATTCATGCGCCGAGCACAACTTCAACCTCGAGTTCGAGATTGCGCGCCGACCCGGCTTCCCGGCCGTCGGTGGCACCTCGATCTCGGCGACCTGCAGCCTGGTCGATTTCCCCGAGGTGACCTGTCCAGGCATTGGCGGCTGAGCCACCGCCGCCCTCATGACGATGCAAAGCCCGAACCTCACACAGTCCTTCAAAGCTGCAATCATGGTCGCCCTCGGGCTCACGGCGTCGACCCTCGTCGGGGCCGGAGGCTGCGCGGATCGAGCGGGGCACGCGTTGTGTGTCGACACCGAGGTCGACTACGCGACCTGCGGGGACCTCCCGGATCCGGGCCCCGAGGGGCCCGATCCAAACGACCTCGACGTGCGCTTCGTAGAGGTTTGTTTCGACGGCAGCGAGGGCTGTGATCCCTGCGCTGCCGAAGCGATCACGGGCGCGGCCGTCGAGCGGCTCAATGGCCAGTGCGAGGTGGTTGACATTCAGCACGTGACCTTGACCTGTGGTCCCGACCCCGACCCCACGGTCGAAGACTGCTGCTACAAGGTTCGGTTGGAAGGGGACTTCTCCTGCGGGGTCGAGGGGCGCCCGCTGCTCGCCGGCGCCGAGCTGACTCCTCGAGTCGCAGCCTTGCAGACCGGCGACGCCTGGCTCGCGGGCACGGACCGCTTCGAGGGGCTCCGCCGGCCGCAGGACCCCAACACGGTCGAGGTCTTGCGCACCTACTGGCTCCGACGCGCGAGCTACGAACATGCTTCGGTCGCGGCCTTCGCCCGAGTGAGTCTGCAGCTGTTGTCGCTCGGGGCACCGGCGGGCTTGCTTCGTGCGACGCAGGAGGCGATGGCCGACGAAGTCCGGCACGCGCGACTGAGCTTTGGGTTGGCCGCGTCCTATGGTGGCGCGCCGCCCTCCGAGGCAGGCCCCCTGCGCATCGATGGAGGGGTCACGACGGGGATGGAGCTCCAGACCGCGCTGCGCGAGGCCATCTTCGATGGTGCGCTGGGCGAAGGCGCCGCGACCATCGAGGCGCTCGAGGCCGCTCGATCGTGCGACGACCCGGTCGTGCGCGACGTCTTTCTGCGCATCGCGCAGGACGAGCAGCGTCACGCTTTGTTGGCCTATCAAACGGTGAAGTGGGCTCTGGTCGCCCACCCTCGGCGCGCGCGCGAGGTCGTTCGTGATTGTCTACGCGAGGGCCACCTCCGCGCGACCCCGCCAGCAGCCGAGCTCGGCGCTGCCGAGGACGACGCCCTGCGCCGCCACGGGCTGGTGGCATCCAACAGGCGAGCGTGGATCCGGCACGAGTCATGGAGCGGGGTCGTCGCGCCCATACTCGCGACTATGTTGGCTTCGGGTTTGCGGTACTAGCAGCTAGCAGCCCGGGGGCTATGGCCTCGCTGATCGGCTGAACGCGCTCTTCGATGCAAGGCGCCCGATCGTGGTCGATCGGGCGCTTTTGTGATCCGGGCTCAGATCAACTACGAAGGACCACGGAGCTGACCCTGGCCGTCGCGCGCAAGTCCCTGTTCAAGCTGCACAACGCCGTTGGGCTCGGCGTCCTCGTGTTGGTGTTGATCAGCGCGGTGACGGGCGCGGTGCTCAGCTTTCGCGGGCAGCTGGGCTACGTGCCGCCGAGCGCTCCGGTCGTCGCGGACCACCTGCCGCTCGAGCAGATCATCTCGCGGGCCGAGGCAGCGGGGGACGGCTCGCCCGCGACCGACGTCCAGCTGGCCCTCGAGCCCGAGGATCCCTACCTCGTGTGGCTCGACGACGACGCCGAGACCGAGGTCTACCTCGACGGGGCCGGCGAGGTGCTCGCGACCCGCGAGGGCCGGCGGGGGCTGACGCGGATCCTGTTTCAGATCCACACCGGGGAGCTGCTCGGGCTCTTTGGTCAGGCGCTGATGGTCGCCGCGGCGCTCGGGCTGTGCCTGCTGGGGTGGTCGGGCTTTGGGATGTGGCGCTCGCGTCGTCGCCGGGTCAAGACCCGCGGTTGACGTCTGGGCCGAGAATGATGGGAGACGGGCCTGCGGGACCCGACGGGGCCGCAGGGTTCATCCACTGGACGCCCCTCGTCGCTCGCGCTCAAGGCCATGGCTCCGCGTCACGTGGTTGTCGTCGCGTTCGCTCGCTCGCTATCATTCCGGCCATGGGCGAGGGTGAGGGCGACCGGGCGCAGCCCGCGGGAGCTCGTGCGATGTACGGGCGGCTGTTCATTTTCAGCCTGGTCACTTACGTGCTCGCCTTCGTGCTCACGACGATCGCCCACGAGTTCGGACACGGGATCCTGTCTGCGGTCCTCGGTGGCGACCCCATCGTCCATCACGTCTACGTGGAGCACCACGGCCTCGAGGGCGGACCTCGGGCGGCGGCGTCCGCGGCCGGTCCGCTGGTCAGCTTGCTGCAAGGGGCGGCGCTGTGGTTGGTCCTGGCCAGGAGCACACGAGGCCCGAGCGTTGCTCGGCTGCTCGTGTTGTGGCTGTGCCTGCATGGCTTGATCAACTTCTTTGGCTATTTGATCACGACCCCCTTCGTCCCCAACGCCGACATCGGCAAGATCGCAACCTGGCTCGAGCTCCCCGCCCTCGCTCGCTGGGCCCTGTGCGCGATCGGCCTCGGCGGGATCACCTGGATCGGCTATTGGTCCCGGGCGCCGCTGTTGTCGTTCGTGGTCGAGGCCGAGACCGATCTGGACCTGGCCGCCCGAACCCGTCACGTGTACCTCACGGGTGTCGGGCCGTGGCTCCTCGGTTGGCTCGTCATCGCCCTTGCGAGCTGGCCCGCACCCCACTGGATCACCTACGCCTACCCCTTCTTCGCGGGCTTTTTCCTCATCACCACGGTCAAGGCGATCGGCGGGGCCCCGGTCGAGGGGGCCGCGCCCGCGTGGGTCAAGGCTCCGCTGTGGCCGTGGCTGCTGCTGCTCGCCGCCGTGCTCGTGATCTTCGCGACTGTACTTCGACCGGGCGTGGCCCTGGCCGGCTGACCCCGCGAGGACCGTCGAGGAAAGGGGGGCGGATCCGGGGTGAAGCCGCGGTCCCCGACCGGCGAGCCCATGCGCTCGGGCACGGTCCGCAGGTGCTCTTCGCCGAGACAGCGGAAGCGGTGGAGAGCGGCCCCCGAGTGGACGACTCGGTCGACGGTGTGGTCGCGGAGCAGATTCAGGGCGTCTGTGAGCGCCTCGCCGTCGAGCTGCGAGCTGGTCTGCACCGGGGCAGGGTTTTACAGGCGCGGCGCCCAGTCAGGGGCGTTCAGGCCGGCCCAACGCGGCGCTTTGCGACCGCGCGCGGGACCGCGTCGCGATCCCAGACAACCCGCAGCGGGCCCAGGACCTGCGCGGCGAGCCCGAGCGTGCGGGCCGTGTCGAGCTCCTCGGGCAGGTAGACCCCGGGCGCGGCCGTGCGCAGCTCGGACCACCCGGCGAGGACCCCGGCGGCGACCTGCAGCAGCGTGGCGTTGGTCGAGTAGGGCAGGGCGTCGGCCACGGGCGTGTCCCAGCCGACCCACAGCTCGCCGAGGGTCCGACTGCACAGCAGCGCGCCGAGCCGGTTGAAGCCGCGCAGATCCTCGAGGTGGTCGGGCGGGTAGAGCCGCCGCGTGGGCCAGTCGTCGGGCAGGCGATCGGGCGCGGCCGCGAGCGCGGCCCTCGTCGCGGGCGGGGGTCGGTAGCAGTAGGCGAGCTCGACGCTGGGGTACATGGCCCCGAGGCTGACGAGCTCCTCGTGGGGCACGATGTGGCCGTGGATCAGCTCGTCGCCGCAGCGGGCCTCGTAGAAGGCCCGGTGCGGCGGATGATCGAGGACCGCGGGCTCGCCGTTGACGGTCATCATCGCCTCGGGCTCGAGGATCTCGTCGAGGCAGCCGTCGGGGCACCACGTGCACGGGAAGCGCTCGCTGGCGGGCTCGAGCGGCGTGGTCGTGGTCGTGGCGTCGAGCTCGGTCAGCAAGATCGCGTACAGATCGAGGGCGTCGAGGCTCGGCGCCCGGCCGCTGCGCGTGGCCAGCTCGTGGAGCCCGCGCGCGACCAACACGTTGATCAGCCCGGGGTTCATGCCCATGCACAACAGATGCACGCCGACCTCGACGTCGGGCGGATCGAAGAGCGCGCGGGATCGCAGCATGCAGCGGGCGTCGTCGGGGTCGAGGAGCTCGGTCCCCTGCCAGGTGTCGTAGGCGGTCGTCAGGTAGCTCGCGCCGACCTCGGCGCACGCGCTCATGCAGTCCCAGGTCCCGACGACCGCGAGCTCGATGACCTCGTCGGGGCGGTGCTCGCACAGCAGCCGCGCGATGTCCTGCTTGTTGTCGAGCTCGGTCGCGGGCAGCCAGCGGGCGAGGTCGGGCGTCGGGGTTGCGTGACTCGCGGGCGCGCGGTCGTGGAGCAGCAGCTCCGAGGTGCCAGGCAGCAGCGCCTGGCCTAGCGGGTGACCCTCGAGAAGCGCTAGTGTGGCCCTGCCAACTCCGCCAGCGGCGCCGAGCATCAGCACCTTGCGAGATCCGGGAGCCTGTGCGCCATGATTCGCCAAGGCGGGGTAGTCATACCACTCGACTCGCGCGGCCGTCGAGCGCGGCCCTGCCCAGCAAGAACCAGCAGTGAGCACACGGACGATAACCGAGCCCCTCGGCCAAGGTGTCAGCGTCACGTACACGGTCGGCGAGGTGATCGCCGAAGGCCAGACCGCGTATCAGCACTACGTCATCGCCGACACCCCGGCCTACGGTCGGACCTTGTTCCTCGACAGCCTGATCCAGTCGTCGGCGGTCGACGAGGCCCTGTACCACGAGCCGCTGATCCACCCCGGCGTGCTGCTCCACGGCGGGCCCAAGCGGGTCCTGGTCGCGGGCGCGGGCGAGGGCTCGACCATGCGCGAGCTGCTCAGGCACCCCTGCGTCGAGCATATCCTGACCGTCGACCTCGACGCCGAGGTCGTGGAGGCGTGCAAGCAGTATCTGCCCGAGTGGCACCAGGGCTCGTTCGACGATCCTCGGGTCGAGCTGCGCTTCGAGGACATCCAAGACACCCTCGCGCGGTCCAAGGACGGCGAGTGGGACATGATCGTGCTCGACATCACCGATCCGGTCGAGGAGGGCCCGTCGGTCGATCTGTTCACGGTCCGCTTCTACTCCGAGGTCGCGCGCGTGCTCGCCGACGACGGGATCGTGACGATGCAGTGCGGCGAGCTCGATCCCGTTGACATGCGGGTGTGTCGGACCGTGCGCACGACCCTGTCCGAGGTGTTTCCGTGGCTTCGGATCATGCAGACCTACGTGCCCTCGTTTCACTCGCTGTGGGGCATCGGCATGTGCGCCAAGCAGAAGTTTGACACCGAGCCCGCCGATCTCGGTGAGCGGATCGCGGCGATCGAGGGCCTGCGGATGTACGACCTCCAGACCCACCGCGCGCTCTTACACCTGCCCAAATTCCTGCGCGAGCAGCTCGAGCAGCCAGGCAAGATCGTGACCGGAAGTGGCGAGCGTCGGTTGATCAGCTATGACGTGCGCGGGACCGGCGTCAACGACGGCGAGTCCTGAACCTGCGACAACGACATGAACGAGGCGACGCCGTGGAGTCGGACCAACCAGCTGATCATCGCCGCGGCGGCGGGTCTGGGCGTCGAGGCCGAGGCGATCGCCAGTGAGCACAGCGACTTCTTCTTGCGCTTGCGCTGGCCGGGGCCGCCTCCGCGGGCGGTGATCGTGTCCAAGACCCGCTCGCCCTTCTTGACCCAGGTCGCGCAGACCCTGGCCAACAACAAATTCGCGTCGCGTGAGCTGCTCGCGGGCGAGGGGCTGCCGGTGATCACCAGCGCGCTGTTCGACGAGGCCCACGACCCGCGGGTCCACGGCCACGCGGCCACGCGGGCGCGGGCGCAGCTGAGCGCGCACGGCCGCGTGGTCGTCAAGCCCAACTGGGGGAACCGCGGGCTCGGGATCACGACCGCGGTCACGGGCTTCGACGAGCTGTGCTCGGCCTACGCCCTGGCCCGGGCCTACGATCGCGACGAGGAGGTCCTCGTCGAGCCCTTCGTGGCCGGCATCAACCTGCGCGTGACGGTCATCGGCGGGCGGGTCGCGGCGGCGGCCGAGCTGCGCAGGCCGCAGCTTCGCGGTGACGGCTGCAAGACCGCGGCCGCGCTGCTCGCCGAGCTCAACGCTGACCCGCGGCGCGCGAGCTGGGATCGACCGCGGCTCGTGGCCCTCGATCGGATCGAGCCCGAGCAGGTCGCCGAGCGCCTCGCGGTCGCGGGCCTCGAGCTCGACGAGGTGGTCCCGAGCGGTGTGCGCGTGGAGCTGAGCTTCGAGGAGATCGAGGTCGTCGATCGCAGCGACGAGCTCGACCCGGGCTGGGCCGCGGTCGCGATCGCGGCCGCGGGCGGCCTCGGTGTCGACGTCGCGGGCGTCGATCTGCGCGGCCCCGCCGAGGTGCTCCTGGGGGGGGCGGAGCTCGGTTCGCGGCGCGCGGGCGTGCTCGAGGTCAACGCGCTCCCGGCCCTGCACCTGCACGCCCTGCCGACCTCGGGTCGGGCGCGTCCGGTGTTCGAGGACTTCGTCGCCTACTGCCTCCAGCTGCCTGGCGCGCCGCCTGTGTGCGCGCAGGTGCGGGTATGAGCGCGCCCGCGCCCAAGCGGCTCGCGCGTCGCCGCCGTCGTCGTCGGATCGCGCTGGTCTCGCTCGCGCTCACCCTCGGGTTCGGGCTCGTGGTCCTCGTCCAGGCGTGGGTGCCGATCGGCAAGGCCGCGCAGGGGGCCCGGCTCGAGCGCATGAAGGCCTCGCCGCAGTGGCATGGGGGCGAATTCGAGAACCCGCAGCCGCTGTGGAACGACGCCTGGGGCATGGTCACCGAGATGTTCTCGGCCAGCGACTACGGCCGCCCGGCGGCGGCGATTCCGGTCGTGAGCGGCGACGCGGCGCGCTTCGACCAGCCCCCGTCCACGGGCCTGCGCGTGACCTGGCTCGGGCACTCGACGCTGCTCGTGGAGATCGACGGCCACCGCGTGCTCACCGATCCGATCTGGGGCCCGCGGACGGCACCGCTGACCTGGCTCGGTCCCGAGCGCTGGTACCCGCCCCCGATCCCGCTCGCGGAGCTCCCGACGATCGACGCGGTGGTCATCTCCCACGATCACTACGACCACCTCGATCAGCCGACGATCGACCGGATCAAGGGCTGGGACACGACCTTCATCGCCCCGCTCGGCGTCGGCGCGCACCTGGCCTACTGGGGCGTGCCCGAGAGCCAGATCGTCGAGCTCGACTGGTGGCAGCAGACCCGCGTCGGCAGCCTCGACATCGTCTGCGCGCCCGCCCGCCACGCCTCGGGTCGGCAGCTCTTCGATCAGAACGCGACGCTGTGGGCCGGCTACGCCTTCGTCGGCCCGGACCACCGGGTGTTCTTCTCCGGCGACACCGGGCTGTTCCCGGGCATGACGGAGATCGGCGACAAGCTCGGGCCCTTCGATCTGACCATGATCGAGGCCGGGGCCTACGGCCAGGCGTGGCCCGACTGGCACATCGGGCCCGAGCAGGCCGTGCGCGCGCACCAGATGCTGCGCGGGCAGGTCATGCTTCCGGTCCACTGGGGGCTGTTCAACCTCGCCTACCACGGCTGGACCGAGCCGATCGAGCGCACGCTCGTGGCCGCCGAGGCCGCTGGGGTCCGGGTCGCCGCGCCGCGTCCGGGCCAGAGCTTCGAGCCCGAGGCGCTCGGGCCGGGTCCGGTCGAGCGCTGGTGGCCCGAGGTCCCGTGGCGGAGCGCGGACGAGTATCCGATCGTCTCGACGGCGGTCGACTGAGCTCGCGGCGAGCCCGACCGTCACAAACTGCGCGTCGGCTCGGGCGCTCGCAGCCGCCACCACAGCGCGATCCCGAGCGGGATCACGAAGGCGACGAAGCCGAAGGCGAGCACGGTCGCGTTGACGACTGGATCGCGAAAGAAGGTCGAAGCCAGCATCAGCGCGACGGCGACGTTGCGGCACGAGGCGACCAGCGCCCCCGCGCGGGCACTGGGCACGCCGCCAGCCCCGGCCGCGAGGTAGCCGAGGGCCAGCGCGGCCAGGGTCGTGGTGAGGATCGCGGCCCAGGTCGCGGCCGAGATGGTCAGGAACAGCTCGCCCTCGATGACCAGCAAGGTGATGACCAGGAGGCCGAGGATCGCGTTGGCGACGGCGCTCGCGTAGGGGGACAGGCGCGCGGCGATCGTCGCGTCGCGTCGCCGAATCAGCATCCCGAGCGCGAGCGGGACCAGCTGCAGGACCATCAAGGTCCCGACCATGGGCGCGACGGGGACGCTCGCGCCCCGGGGCAGCTCGACGGCGATCGACAGGCAAAGCGGCGTCGCAACCACCCCGAGCGCGGGCAGCAGGATCGTCATGCTCGCGGCCAGCGGGAGGTCGGCGCGGGCCGTGTTCGAGTACAGGGCGCTCGTCGGGCCGCCCGGCGCCGCGGCGCACAAGAGCACTCCGACCGCGATCTCGGCCGGGAGCGCGAGCCCGCGGACCAACGCCCAGGCGAGGCCCGGGATGACCAAGACGTTGACGACCACGGTCCAGGTCAGCATCGCCGGGCGGGTCCGGAGCTCGGCGATCTGCGTGGGTCGCAGCTCGAGCCCGATCGCGAACATCAGCGACACGACCAGCCCGGCCGAGCCGACCGCCTGGAGCAGCGCGGGGTTCATGGCGGCGTGCGCTCCTGGGTGGGGGCGAGCGCGGCGGCGTGGGGGCGGCCATGAAAGGGCCACAGCAGCTCTTGAACCCAGCTCGCGGGCTCGACCTCCTCGAGCCCGAACGCGGCCGGTCGGTCTGGGCTGATCTTGGCGGTCCCAAACAGGACGTCCCACAAGAACAAGAAATTGCCGTAGTTGCCCTTGTAGTGGGTGACGCCGTCGGCGGCGTGCTTGCCGTGGTGGGCGGCGTGGGTGCTCGGGGTCGAGATCGTACGCACGACCACCCACATCAGCCCGCGCAGCCACCTGCGCGGACTCTTCAGCAGCCTGGTGTCCCATCCGACGCTCGAGTGGGCGCCGATGATGACCGCCATCTTGGCGATGTAATAGACGTAGTAGACCGGCGCGAACCCGAGGTACAAGAGCAGGCCCGAGAGCCACAGGCCCGGCATCATCGCGTAGTAGAGCAGGTTGTTGCGATAGACCACGCGGACCGAGAGGTACTCGGCCGAGTGGTGGGCGCGATGCAGGAGGTAGAGCTTCGGGCGGCTGTGCGAGAGTCGGTGCCACCCGTACTGGGTGAGGTCGTCGGCGATCAGCAGGGTCAGGAACATCGCCCAGCTCGGCCAGTGGGCGAGGGCGTCGGCGCTGCCGGGCGCGGCCGCCTCGGTCGCCGCGGCCGAGGCGGTCATGATCAGCGGCAAGATGACGACGGGCAGCCCGATGCCCGCGCCGATGTCGAGGGCGAGATCCTTGGCCGTGGTCTGATCGCGGAACAAGAACCGACCCGCGGCGATCTCGACGAGCGCGAACGCGATGAAGATCAGCACGATCACGACTCGGTAGTCGATCATACTGCCTCGGTCCTGGGAGACTGGGCGTCGAGGCGGGCGAAGATCCGCTCGAGGGCGCCGTCGCGGGCGGCCTCGAATTGGGCCTCGCTCAGCTCCAGCGCCGCGCGGATCCACGGCCCGAACACCAGCGCGCCCAGACCGAGGGCGAGCCCCTCGGCGATCCCCGCTCGCGCCGCCTCGAGATCACCGGGCGCCGCTTCACGCAGGCGCGCCACGACCGGGAAGGCCGTCTGGAGCTGCTCGGGCAGATCACCGTCGAGCAGCGCCCGGGCCAGGATCTTGACGAAGCGGGGGTCGCTCTCGGTCATCCGCAGCGCCGCGAGGCCGACCTCGCGCAGCGAGCTCCCGGGCGGGACCTCGAGGCTCCGGTAGAGCGACGCAGACAGCCGCTGGAGCACCGCCGCGCGCAGCCCGGCCTTGCCCCCGAGATAGTGGTGAACCAGGCCATGGTTGACGCCCGCGCGGCCAGCCACGGCTCGAAGCGGGGCGTCGCCCTCGGCGGCGAAGAGATCGATCGCAGCCTCGACGAGCGCTTTGCGCACAGCATGTGGGCCTCGCGTAACCGCCATGGAACAGAGTTTTAGACATCTGACTAAAAATCACCAGGAGAGTTGACGATCATCTCTAACCTCTTGAAATTCTATAGTAGCGGCCTTGCGGGAGATCGGGATCACGGACAGGGCCATCGACGTGGCCTCCTTGCTGGAGGCGGCCAAGTCCCTCGCCGAAGATCTGCGGCTGCCCGAGGTTATCAGCCGGGTCATGACGATCGCGCTGATCAACGCCGCAGCGGAGCGCGCCGTGCTGCTGCTCGCGGCCAAGGGCGAGCTCTCGCTGGCGGCCGAGGCGAGCGTCGAGGGCACCACGGCCTACGTAGAAGACCCGCCCCTGCTCGCGGACATCGCTGAGCGTGTGCCCGCGTCGCTGCTGTACGACGTGCTGCGCACGGCCAAGCCGATCGTCGTCCACGTGAGCGGGCAGGAGCACCGCTACTCATCCGAGGCCTACTTTCGCGGTCGAGAGCTCTCGGTCCTGTGTCTGCCGATCATCAGGCGCGGTCGCCCGATGGGGCTGCTCTACTTCGAACACAGCCTCAGCCCAGGGGCTTTTGATCGGGACCGGGTCGAGCTGCTCGGGCTGCTCGCGGGTCACGCCAGCAGCGCGCTGGAGAACGCGCGGCTCTACGAGAACCTGCGCGACAGCGAAATTCGCTGGCGCTCGCTCGTCGATCAGCTGCCCGACTACGTCGTCCTCGTCGGTCGCAACGGCAGCCTCGAGTATGTCAACGCCGCGGCCCGACCGACGCACACCGCCGACTTTCAGTTCAACGCGCGCGAATTCGTGACGGGTGAGGGCGCCGAGACCGTGACCGCGGCCGTGGAACGGGTCCTGCGCGGGGGCACCCAGGAGGCGCTCGAGGTCCGGGTCGAGCTCAGCGGCGCGGCGCCGCGGTGGTACGCGGTCCGCGTGGCCCCAATCGTGATCGACGGCGAGATCGATCGAGTGATCGTGGTCTCGACCGACATTGACGATCGCAAGCGCGCGGAGGCCCAGCGCGACCGCTTCGAGGCCCAGCTCCGCCAGCAGCAGCGCCTGGACTCGATCGGGATCCTGGCCAGCGGCGTGGCCCACGAGATCAACAACCCGGTCCAGGGCATGATCAACTACGCCGAGCTGATCTCGGAGTCGGCGGCCGCCGACGCGGGGATCCGCGAGCTCGCCCGCGAGATCCGCCACGAGGGTCGGCGGGTCACCACGATCATCCGTCATCTGCTGGCGTTCTCGCGCCGGGATCCGAGCGAGCTCAGCGGCCAGCCGGGCGACCTCGGCGAGGTGACGACGGTCGCCGAGATCGTCGAGGGCACCTTGTCCCTGGTCCGCGTGGTCCTGCGCCGCGACCAGATCAACCTGAGCGTCGAGCTGCCCGACGATCTGCCCGCGGTCGTCTGTCGTAGCCAGCAAATTCAGCAGGTCATCATGAACCTGGTGACCAACGCTCGCGACGCGCTCAACGCTCGCTGGCAAGGCTACGACGTGAACAAGGCGATCGACATCGGCGCCCGCGCGCTCGAGGGCGAAGACGGCGAGCCCTGGCTGTGCATCGAGGTGTCCGACACTGGCGGCGGCGTGCCCGAGGCGGCCGCGGCCCACATCTTCGACCCCTTCTTCACGACCAAGGGCCGCGACCAGGGCACGGGCCTGGGCCTCGCGGTCAGCCACGGCATCGTCAGCGACCACGGGGGGCGCCTCGTGCTCGACAACCGCCCCGGCGTCGGCGCCAACTTTCGGATTGAGCTGCCTTGTGCCGCCGCGCCGAGGGGCGCGTAAGATCAGCCAGTCTCACGCGAGAGGACGGACCGTGACCGAGCGCAGCATCTACGATCAGGACCTCGACAAGAACCCCGCCAACCACCGGCCGCTGACGCCGCTCAACTTCCTCCCGCGCTCGGCCCGGGCGTTCCCGGACCACCCCGCGATCATCCACGAGGGCCCGGGCGCGCGCCAGCGCTGGACCTACGCCGAGTTCTACGCCGACGCCCGACGCCTGGCCTCGGCCCTGTCCGCGCGCGGCATCGGCCGCGGCGACACGGTCGCCGTCATGCTGCTCAACACGCCGCCGATGCTGATCGCCCACTTCGGCGTGCCGATGGCCCAGGCGGTGCTCAATTGCCTCAACGTCCGCCTCGACGCCCGGATCATCGCGTTCTCCCTCGACCATGGCGAGGCCAAGGCGATCATCGTCGAGCGCGAGTTCGTGGGGGTCGTCCGCGAGGCCCTCGAGCTGATGAAGGGGCCGCGGCCGCTGGTCATCGACTACGTCGATCCGACCCACGAGTATCTGGACGACGGCGCCGAGCCCCTCGGTGAGCTCGACTTCGAGGCGCTGCTGGCCGAGGGCGACCCGGCGTTTGCGTGGCAAGGTCCGGTCGACGAGTGGGACGCGATCGCGCTCAACTACACCTCGGGCACGACCGGCGATCCCAAAGGCGTGGTCTTTCACCACCGCGGCGCGTCCTTGCTCGCGACCGGCAACGTGGTCACGACCGGGATGACCAAGCACCCGGTCTACCTGTGGACGCTGCCGATGTTTCACTGCAACGGCTGGTGCTTCCCGTGGTCGCTCGCGCTCCTCGCCGGGACCCACGTGTGCCTGCGCCAGGTCCGTGAACAGTCGATCTGGGCCGCCGTCGCGACCCACGGCGTCACCCACATGTGCGGCGCGCCGATCGTCATGGCCGTGATCGTCGGCGCCGCCGACGAGGTCAAGCGCCCGCTCGAGCGTGTGGTCGAGTTCTTCACCGCCGGGGCCCCGCCACCCGAGGCGGTGCTCGCGGCGATGGCCGAAGGCGGGTTCAACGTCACCCACCTCTACGGGCTGACCGAGAGCTACGGCCCCGCGGTGGTCAACGACTGGCAGGCGAGCTGGGACGCGCTCGAGCCTGGCCCGCGCGCGGCGATGAAGGCCCGCCAGGGCGTGCGCTACCAGGCCCTCGAGGGGCTCACGATCATGGACCCCGAGACCCTGACCGAGGTCGCGGCCGACGGCGAGACCCTGGGCGAGGTCATGATGCGTGGCAACGTGATCATGAAGGGCTACCTCAAGAACCCCGCGGCGACCCAGCGGGCCTTCGCTGGGGGCTGGTTTCACACGGGCGATCTCGGCGTCATGCACCCCAACGGGTACATCCAGCTCAAGGATCGGTCCAAGGACATCATCATCTCGGGCGGCGAGAACATCTCGTCGATCGAGGTCGAGGACGCGCTCTACAAGCACCCGGCGGTCGCGGCCGCGGCCGTGGTCGCGATGCCGCACGACAAGTGGGGCGAGACGCCGTGCGCCTTCGTCGAGCTCCGCGCGGGCCGGGACCACGACCCGAGCGTCGAGGACATCATCGCCTGGTGCCGCGAACAGCTCGCGCACTTCAAGTGCCCGCGCCGCGTGGTGTTCACCGAGCTGCCCAAGACCTCGACGGGGAAGATCCAAAAATTCAAGCTCCGCGAGCGGGCGCGGACGCTCGCGGGCTGAAGACTCAGTAGCTGTCGAGCTCGCCCGGGCACAGCTGCGGGGAGGTCCCGAGCGCGAGCCGGCCGATCGGCGCCGAGGGATCGGGGCTCGTCGCGCTGACCTCGAGCTCGCCGGTCTCGACCCGTAGCGATCGAGGCCGACGCCATCAAATCACCATCACTGCGGCGAGCTACTCGCGCTAGCACTCGCGAGCTCGTCGCGCAGCGTCCGCTTGAGGAACTTGCCGGTCGCGCCCCGGGGGATCTGGTCGCGGACCACGTAGCCGTCGGGTAGCCACCACTTCTCGAAGCGCTCGGCGAGGTAGGCCGTGAGCGCGGCCTCGTCGATCGTCGCGCCCTCCTTGGCCACGACGACCGCGAGGGGGCGCTCGGTCCACTTGGGGTGGGGCACGGCGATCACCGCGGCCTCGGCGATGTCGGGGTGGCCCATCAGCGCGTTCTCGAGCGCGACCGAGCTGATCCACTCGCCGCCGGACTTGACCAGATCCTTGGTCCGGTCGGTGATCTGCATGTAGCCCTGGGCGTCGATCGTCACGACGTCGCCGGTCCGAAACCAGCCGTCGTCGGTCCACTTCTCGCTCGCGTCGACGCCACCGTGGTAGGAGCCGGCGATCCACGGGCCGCGGACCTGGAGCTCGCCCATGTGGACGCCGTCCCACGCGACCTCCTGGCCCTCGTCGTCGACGATGCGCATGTCGACGAAGGGCGGGGCGGTGCCCTGCTTGGCCCGGATCTTCAGCTGCTCGGCCTCGGGCAGCGCGGCGTGCTCGGGGCGCAGCAGCGACACGGATCCGAGCGGCGTGGTCTCGGTCATGCCCCACGCGTGGATGACCCGCATGCCCATCTGGTCCATGGTCGAGATCATCGACTCGGGCGCCGCCGATCCGCCGACGACCATGCGCAGGCCCGGCTGCAGCTTCCACTTGTCGGGGTGTTGCTCGACGAGCTTCATGATGCCCATCCAGATCGTCGGGACCCCGGCCGAGACCGTGACCTGCTCCTTGGCGTAGAGGTCGAGCAGCGCGTCGGGCTGGAGGTGCGGGCCCGGGTGGACCTGCTTGGCGCCGACCATCGTCGCGGTGAAGGGCAGGCCCCAGGCGTTGACATGGAACATCGGTACGACCGGGCACAAGGTGTCCTGGATCGACAGATCGAGGCTGTCGGGCAGGGCCGAGCCGAAGCAGTGCAAGACCGTGGCCCGGTGGCTGTAGACGACGCCCTTGGGCCGCCCGGTCGTGCCCGAGGTGTAGCACATGCCGATCGGGTCGAGCTCGCTCGCGGGCGGCGGCGTCCAACTCTCGGGCGCGCCCTCACCGATCAGCGACTCGAAGTCGACGCAGCCCTCGGGCAGCTCCGCGTCGGTCCAGCGGACGACGAAGATCCGCTCGAAGGGCGGCTTGTCGCCAAACTTGGCCAGCAAGGGCAGGAGCACGTCGTCGATGACCAAGAAGCGATCGCCCGCGTCGGCGACGATGTAGCCGAGGTCTTCGGGGGACAGGCGCAGGTTGAGGGTGTGGTAGACGCCGCCGGCCATTGGCACGCCGAAGTACACCTCCATGTGCGCGTGGTGGTTCCACATCAAGGTTGCGACGCGGTCGCCCTTGGTGAGGCCGGCGTCGATCAGGCCCTTGGCCAGGGCGCGGGACCGCTGGAGGAGATCGGCGTAGGTGTGGCGGACGAGCGATCGATCCGGGGCCTGGCTGACGATCTCGACCTTGGCGAACAGCCGGGCGGCGCGCTCGATCAGATGGTTGGTCGTCAGCGGGTAGTTCATCATCGTGGCGTGCATGTTGGGCTCCAGGACTGGGATGATGCCAGAAGCTGCGGTCACGGTGGGGGGGGGAGTACGGAGTCGTGGATGAGGCTTTGTCGTGGCCGTTGGGGGTCCGCGCATGGCCACAGGAGGTCCGAGTTCGGGGCGTCGCCTCTCCATCTGGGGTGCAGAAGGCTCTTGGTGCGAAATCACCACGTCGGTCGGCTGAGCGTCGGAGGTGCTTTTCGTACGGCGATACCCCGAACTCGGACAACCTGCGGCCTTTTTTGCGCTCTGCTCTTTGCGGGGGGTGACCCCGCTCCGAACCCCTGAGGGGAGTCGTGGATGAGGCTTTGTCGTGGCCGTTGGGGTCCGCGCATGGCCACAGGAGGTCCGAGTTCGGGGCGTCGCCTCTCCATCTGGGGTACAGAAGGCTCTTGGTGCGAAATCACCACGTCGGTCGGCTGAGCGTCGGAGGTGCTTTTCGTACGGCGATACCCCGAACTCGGACCACCTGCGGCCCTTTTTGCGCTCTGCTCTTTGCGGGGAGTGACCCCGCTCCGAACCCCTGAGGGGAGTCGTGGATGAGGCTTTGTCGTGGCCGTTGGGGTCCGCGCATGGCCACAGGAGGTCCGAGTTCGGGGCGTCGCCTCTCCATCTGGGGTGCAGAAGGCTCTTGGTGCGAAGTCACCACGTCGGTCGGCTGAGCGTCGAAGGTGCTTTTCGTACGGCGATACCCCGAACTCGGACCACCTGCGGCCTTTTTTGCGCTCTGCTCTTTGCGGGGGGTGACTCCGCTCCGAACCACTGGGCACCATCCCGCCGCCAGACAACCGCGGAACGGACTTTTCCGCCCCCGAGCGCGGCCCAAGGACACAGAAAACTGCGTTCGAGCCCCCTTTAGGGGGCCACGCAAACGATGGCGAAGCTCATGCCAGCCCACCGAGAGAGGGAGCGCAGCGACCGAACGACCGGCCGCTTGCGGCCGTGCGTGGCAGAGTCGCTGACGGCTGTGGGGGTCTAAAACAACAACTGACGGTCGCGGGGGTTTAAAGTCCCTCGTCGCGGCGGTTGGCGAGGATCTCGATGAAGGAGCGCGTGCGCAGCTCGGCCTCGGTCAGGCCGGTGACCGCGAGCTCTTCGAGCGACACCGCGCCGCAGCTGAGCGCACGCAGGAAGTAGTTGAGCAGGCCCTGGCCGGTCGCGGCGTCGTCGAACACCTCGCCGACGAGGGTGGCCTTGGCGGCCTGGTCGACGAAGTTGCGCAGGCGCGTGGCCGCGGCCTCGAAGCCGTCGAGGAAGAACGCGTAGCAGGCCGCGTAGCGGACCGGGAGCTGGGCGGGGTGCAGATCCCAGCCCTGGTAGTAGCCGCGCGTCAGCGAGCGCTGGATGTGATGGTGGCTCAGGCGCCAGGCTCCGTGGACGGCGGCTTGGTTCTCGCGGGTCTGCTCGGCGGTCAGGTCGCTGCCGCGATGGAGGGGGACGGGCATGACGTTGGTCGCGCCGTCCGACAAGAACACGCCGGTCTCGGCGAACCCGGCCTTCATGAGATCGAGGGCAAAGTCGCAGGCCGGGTGATCCATGCGCTGGTGGGCGGCCGTGACCCCGTAGCTGGCGGTGAAGTCGTAGGTCCCAAAGTGGGCCCCGACGCAGCGACCCTCGGCCGCGTCGACCAGCAAGGGCAGGAGCAGCTGGCCGCGCTCGTCGAACAGCCCGTGGGCGAGCTCGATCATGAGTTCGAGCTTCAGGGTCCCGGGCTCGAGGTCGAGGCGGCGCTCGAGGGCCTCGAACATCCGGACCAGGGTCGAGACCTGCTCGGGCACGGAGATCTTGGGCAGGGTGACGACGAAGTTGTCGGGCAGGCGCCCGGCCTCGCGGACCACGGTGCTGACAAAGAGATCGAGGGTTCGCGCCGCGCGGATCAGGGTCGCGCCCTCGAGCGGCTTGATGCGGATGCCGCAAAAGGGCGGCAGCGTGCCTGCTGCCAGACCCGCCGCGACCTCCTGGGCGGCCGCGACCGCGGTCGCGTCTTCTTCGTCGTCGGGCCGGTTGCCGTAGCCGTCTTCGAAGTCGAGGCGAAAGTCCTCGACCGGCTCGTCCTCGAGCTTGCCGCGGACGCGGTCGTAGACGGCGATCGCCAGCCAGGTCTCGGGGTCGTCGCGGCGCAGGGCCTCGGGATCGGTGATGTAGCGCGACTTGGCCGCGGCCTCGTCGTCGGCGAGCTCGCTGGCGCCGGGCAGCCCGAGCGCGCGGGCGAAGGTGAAGGGGTCGGGGCCGTAGGTGTCGAGGCTGCGCAGCGCGAGCGCGCCGAGCTTGGCCGCCGAGTCACGCGAGAACAGGTGGGCGCCGCCGTAGACCACGTGGACGGGCTGGCGGGTGCTGGGCTCGCCGGGGTGGCGCGCGTTGAAGCGATCGGAGGCGGCCTCGAGCGCGGTCAGGGTGTCGGCGAGCTCGTCGGCCAGGGTGCTCTCGTAGGTGGTCATCTCGTTGTCGGTTCCTGACTCGGGCCTTGGACCCGAGTCCTTCGCTTGGCTCGGGCCCACAGCTCCGAGGAGACTGGCTCAGCTCCCACGGTAGGTCGAGTAGCCGAAGGGGTTGAGGAGCAGCGGCACGTGATAGTGCTGCCCGGGGTCGTCGATCTGAAACGCGATCTCGGCCCAGGGATAGAAGAAGTCGTCGACGCCGACGCGGGCGAAGTAGCTCGCGGTCGCAAAGCGGATCCGGTAGGTGCCGGGGCGCAGGCTGCCGGGCGCGAGCAGATCGGTGACGCGGCCGTCGGCGTCGGTCAGGCCCTCGGCGAGGAGCTCCCAGCGCTTGGAGTCGTCGGTCTCGCGGCTGAGGGTCACGGGGACGCCCTCGGCGGGGCGGCCGAGGGCCGTGTCGAGCACGTGGGTGGTGATCGGGCTGCGGGGGTCGCTCATGTCGCAATCGTCTCCAGTCGCGCGTGGGTGATCTTGGCCTGCTCGGCCGCGGCGATGCGCAGTTCGTCCTCGGCTGGGTTGGCCATGCGGGCCTCGAGCAGGTCGGCGATCTGCGCGGCGGTCTTGCCAGCGGCGCTGACGATGAAGATGTGACCGTAGCGCGCTTCGTAGGCGAGGTTGCCGTCGCGCAGGCGCTCGAGCTCGGCCTCGCTGGCTCCGATCGCGCCGGCCTGCTCGCGGATCGACAGCGAGGCCGTGGCCGAGAATTTTTTTCGCAGCGCGTCGAGGTTGGCGCCGATCCGCGGGTGGTGCTCGAAGGCCTCGAGGATGTCGTCGCGCGTCATCGTGGCCCAGACCTCGCGGGCGCAGCGGTGGAGGGCCGCGTCGTCGCCAAAGGGCCGCCGCGCGAGCATGCCCGCGACCCAGCGGGAGGCGCCACAGCAGCGCGTGAGCGCGGCGCGGGCCTCGGGCTCGGCGAGGGCGTCGAGGGCTTGCGCGGCGCTCAAGAGTCGGACTCCGCGCTGGTCTGGCCCTCGACTCGACGCTGCGCCTGACCGCCCGCTTGACCGCTTGCTTGACCCCCCGCTCGACCCCCCGCTCGACCATAGACGCGCAGGCGGGCGACGCCGCCGTCGGGGAAGGCCTCGAGCCGGACGTGGGTGAAGGGGCCGCGGTCCTCGAGCTCGCGGACGAACTCGCGCCGGTCGGGCCCGAGCGGGCGCTCGGCGACGATCCGCTTCCAGCGATCCGGGGCGATCGGGGACTCGGGCAGGACCTCATGCCACCCGCCTTGGGCGCGCGAGCCCGCGAGCAGATCGGCCAGCTTCGCGGCTGGCGCGTGGACGCCCCACAGCGAGCAGCGGCCGGCGTGGTTGCCGTGGAAGTGACCCGTGTCGAATTCGATCGTGCCGAGGGTCCCGGGGGCCGCGAGCTCGATCAGGATCCAGTCGTGGCCCGGCCCGCGGCGGCGCCGGGTCTCCCAGCCGCCGCCCATGTAGGTCGAGCGACCGGGGGCGATGAGGTTGTTCATCGGGGCGAAGAACATGTCGCTGCAGGCCAGGGCGCGGCCGCCGTGACGCAGCGCGGCGAGGTCGACCTCGCCGGGCGAGATCGCGGCCCGGGCCTCGTCGTCGATCGGCGCGTCCCAGCTCGGGCTGACCACGCCAAAGCTGCGCAGCCGGGCGACGCCGCCGTCGGGGGTGATCGTCAGGCGCAGGTGGGTGACCGGGCGCTGCTCGATGACCGTGAACAGGTTGTGGCTGCCGGGCTGCAGCGGCGCCTGGTCGAGGACCGGGAACCACGCGGCGTCGGCGAGGGCCTCGAGGCTGCGGGCGCCCGGGGCGTCGCAGGCCTCGACCCGCGCGAGCGGGGCGTGGTTGCCGAGAAAGTGGCTGGTGTCGAGGTCGAGGGCGCGCAGGTGGCCGCGCGCGCCGAGCCGGAGCACGCACCAGTCCTCGCCGACCGACCGCCGCCGCCGCGACTCCCAGCCGTCCATCCACTTGCCGCGCTCGGTGTAGCGATCGGGATCGAAGACGGCCGGCTTGGGCTCGACGAGGTTGCTGGCTTCGGCGAAGAACTCGTCGCTGCAGCCGAGGACCTCGGCGCCGAAGCTGGCGCTGGACAGGTTGACGAGGCCGGGGAACGTTGGGGCGGGGCTAGCGGTGATCATGGGGGCGAACCAGCGGGCGACCGGTGGGGGTCTCACAAAAGGGGAGGGCGCTGCCCGCATCGTAGATCGTCTGGCCGCGCAGCCAGGTGCGCTGCACTCGTCCGCGGAGGCGGCGGCCGATCCACGGCGAGACCTTGTGGCGAAAGTGCAGATCCTCGGCGCGGACGACGAACTCGGCGTCGGGGTCGAAGGCGACGAGGTCGGCGTCACGGCCGGCGGCGATCGTGCCCTTGCGCGCGCCGAGCCCGGTCAGCCGGGCCGGGGCCGCGCTCATCCACTCGACGACCGTGGCCAGCTCGAAGCCGCGCGCGGCCGCCTCGGTCCACACGCTAGCGAGCCCGAGCGAGAGCGAGGCGATGCCGCCCCAGGCCTCGATGAAGCCGCCTTGCTTGAGCGTTGGCGTGCACGGCGAGTGATCGGTGACGACCAGATCGATCACGCCCTCGGCCAGGGCCGCCCACAGCTGTTCGCGGTTGGCGGCCTCGCGGACCGGCGGTGCGCACTTGAACAGGGTCGCGTCGCGCGGGACCTCTTCGGCGCACAGACATAGATAGTGGGGGCAGGTCTCGACGGTGATCGGCAGGCCCTCGGCCCGGGCTGCGCGCAGCAGCGGGATCGCGCTCGCGGCCGAGAGGTGGACGATGTGCACGGCGCAGCCGGTCTCGCGGCACAGCCGGATCAACAGGTCGATCGCGGCCTCCTCCCAGGCCGCAGGCCGCCGCCGCAGCCAGCTGTTGTAGGCGCTCGGCTCGTCGAGGGGCTCTGCGTCGAGCGGGAGGGCGATCTCGGCGTGGGCGAGCAGCGGGATGCCGGCCGCGGCCAGCGCGACCATGGCCTGGCGGAGCGCGGCCTCGTCGCTGGCCGGGAACTCGTCGATGCCCGAGTCACACAAGAAGGCCTTGGCGCCCAGGACCCCGCGCGCGGCCAGGCCCGGGAGCTCGCCAGCGTTGCCCGGGACGACCCCGCCCCAGAAGCCGACGTCGACCGCGAGGTGCTCCGCGCAGTCGTCGAGCTTGGCGTCGAAGCCGGCGACGCTCGTGGTCACCGGGAGGCAGTTGAGCGGCATGTCGACCAGGGTCGTGACGCCGCCGGCCGCGGCCGCCCGGGTCGCGGTCTCGAAGCCCTCCCAGTCGGTCCGCCCGGGCTGGTTGATGTGGACGTGGCAGTCGACGAGCCCGGGCAGCAGGGCGAGCTCGCCGAGGCGCTCGTGGGCCATGCCCGTGGCCTCGACCGCCGCGATCTCGATGAGGTCGACGATGCGCTCGCCCTCGACGATGACCGCGGCCGGTCGGACCCCCTCGGGGGTCACGACCCGCTCACTCGAGATCGCAACGCGGCCAGCGCTCATGGGCTCGGCTCCGCCGCGACCGCGTTGATGTTGGCGCCCTGGGCGATCCAGGCCGCGATGATCTCGCGCTCTTCGTCGGTCATCTGGGTCATGTTGGCCAGCGGCATGGTCCGGGCCACGACGACCACGCTGTTGATCCGCGGGGCCATGGTCGCGATCTGCTGGGGGGTGTCGAACTTTACCCCTTGCGGCGCGGCCTTGTAGCCAGCGTTGGTCGGCGAGGCCGAGTGGCAGGTCACGCAGCGCTCGCCGACGATCGTCCGGACCTCTTCGAAGGCGACCGGCCGGTAGTCGGCGTAGCTCTTGGGCTTGGACACATAGGCGAGCGCGATCATCCCCGCGGCCGCGGCCGGCAGCAGCCACACGTTCGAGACCCCGCGCCCGCGGAGGTTGAACCAGTGCCGGGTCCCGCCCCCGATCAGCGAGAGCGCCGCGAGCACGGCCCAGTTCCACTCGTGCCCGTAGGTGAAGGGGTAGTGGTTGCTGACCATGATGAACAGCACGGGCAGCGTCATGTAGTTGTTGTGGAGCGAGCGCTGGGCCGCGTCGCGGTTCCAGACCGGATCGGGCGCCTCGCTCGCGACCATGGCCGCGACGGTCTTGCGCTGGTTGGGGATGATGATGAAGAACACGTTGGCCGCCATCATCGTCCCGAGCATCGCGCCGACGTGGATGTAGGCCGCGCGGCTGCCAAAGGTCGTCGACAGGCCGTAGGCCACGCCGGTCATGGCCGCGAAGCCGAGCAGCGCGAACACCCCGGGCATGCGCCCGAGCGGCGAGCGGCAGGTCAGATCGTAGGCGATCCAGCCGATCACCAGCGAGCCCACGCCGATCCCGACCGCGACCCCCGGGCTGAGCTCGCGGACGGCGACGTCGATCAAGAACTGATCGCTGTCGAGGTAGTAGACCAGGGTCAGGAGCAGGGCCCCGGTGATCCAGGTCAGGTAGGCCTCCCACTTGAACCAGTGCAGGACCTTGGGCAGCTTTTCGGGCGCGACCTTGTACTTGAGCACCCGGTAGAAGTGGCCGCCGTGGATCGACCACAGCTCGCCGTCCACGCCCTCGCCGCCGACGCCGTCTTTGTGCTCGGGCTCGCGGATGTGGTTGTTGAGCCAGTTGAAGTAGAACGAGGTCCCGATCCAGGCCGCGCCGAAGATCAGGTGGGCCCAGCGGACCACGAGCTCGAGCCAGTCGATCGCGTAGGTCCCCATCTCAGCCCCACCCGCCTCGATTGTGCTGGCCTGGATGCTGACCCCAGCCGCCCGGTTGCGCTTGCGACGGTGGATGCTGGTGGGGTTGATGCGGGTGGGGTTGCTGCGGGTGGGGTTGATGCTGGTGGGCCGGGTAGGCGGGGGCTTGGTGCTGCGGCGGCGAGTACTGGGGCGCCTGCGCCTGCGCCTGCGCCTGCGCCTGCGGCCAGCCGGTCTGGACTGGCGCGTGTGTCTCGACGATGCTGTTGCAGTACGGGCAGGTCAGCTGCTCGCCCTCGAACACGATCTGGTTGCCGAGCGCGCCACCGCAGCTCTGACAGCGCTCGGCGACCCTGGCCGCCTGCGAGAGCCGATCGAGCCGGAGGTAGCGGCCGCTGCTGCGATGCATGACCAGCGGCAGGTGGTGCTTGGCGATGCTCTGGTTGAGCAGGGTCTGAGCCTCGGCCGGGGACACGCCGAGGTGCCCTGCGAGCTCGTCGAGCGAGAAGGTGTCGTGTGAGCGCACGAACCCGGTGAGCTGGGCCTCGCGTTCGGTCTCGCGCTGGCCCTTGAGCCCCACCCGCAGCAACAGGCCACCGGGGAGGCCGAACATCCCGCTGAGAATCACGAGCCCGGGGATCGCGCCGCCTTCGTCGGTCAGCGCCGCGAAGGGGATCAGGACCAACAACAGCGTGCTCGGACCGAGCAGCAGCAGGCCGAGCACTTTGAGGAGGTTGTGCACGCGGGCAGTCTATCAGCCTGGCGGAGCGAGATGGCGTTCGTCCCCTCGCCGTGGCGAGGCCTCATGAGCGCGCCGTACCCCGCGTGGCCCCGCGTCGGTGTGCTCGAGGCCGGCGCGATCGGCCTGGAGCTCGCCGTCCACCTGATCGAGCGCGGGCTCCCCGTGTCCTTTGTCGCGCGCGGATCCACGCTCGTCGCGCTGACCGGGCGCGGGATCGCGGCTCGAGATCTCGGAAGTGGAGTGGTCCCCTTGAACCCCGCCGACCGTCCAGCGCCCGGGGTCGTCGCGCGGGTCGCCGGGGGTGGCTTGGTCATCGGCGAGCCGGCCGAGCCAGCGCTTCCCGATGCCGCAGCTGCGCGAGACCCTCGCGCAGGTCGTGGCCAAGGCTGGTGTGCGTGGCCGCCGATACCACAGGCATGCTTCGACGTAGATCCCTTGAAGTGGCCCAGATGTGGGCCATCCTGTCGTCATCGGCTTGAACAGGGCGTGCTATCTTCGATACATGCCTCAGGAAGCACAACGGGGGAAGAGCGCACCCAAGCCAGCCGGATCGGGAGCCGGAGACCTCCTCGGCGAGGAAGTCAGATCGCGGGAAACGGCTGACCTCGTGTTTGGTGTGACGGGCTACGTTGGTTCCGGTCTTTCCCATGTTGCAGCTGCGCTGGCCGAACAGCTCAAAGATGCTGGGTTTGAGCCGTACTTGGTCAGCCTTTCCGATCAGTTGGCAGCCCAAATGGGCCTCGAGCGTACCCATTCAAAGAAAATCGCCGATGTCGTTCCTCTGCAGGATGCAGGCGACAAGCTGCGCGAGAACCATGGTGCGAGCATCGTCGCCGGGTTGGGGATCAAGGAGATCAGAAGGCTACGCAAAATAGAGAGCGAGCCCCGGGCGTTTGTGGTCGACTCGATCAAACACCCAAAAGAAGTAGAGGTGTTGCGAGCGGTCTATGGCCGGGGGTTCTATCTGATTGGCGTGCTCTGTAACTGGAAGGTGCGGCTCAATCGGCTCAAGATCAAGTTCAAGAACGAGCCGCATGTGTCGAGCATCGAGCACATGATGCGCCGTGACGAGGCTGGCCCTGATGACTACGGTCAGCAGGTGCGCAAAACCCTGCATTTGTCCGATTTTTTTGTCGCCAACGACACCGAGAGTCTAAACGAGGGCGAAGAGGAACTGGGAGATGCGCTCGAGCGCTTCGTGCAGGCCGTAACGGGGGCACAAGTCGTTCGGCCCAATCGCGACGAGAAGGGGATGCACGCCGCTTGGGGGGCTTCGCTCCGTTCTTCCTGCATGTCGCGGCAGGTCGGGGCGGCTGTCATGAGCAAGACGGGCGAAGTATTGGCAACCGGCACGAACGATCCTCCGGCCCCCGGTGGAGGGCTTTACACTGAGGATAGCCGCGAGGATAAGCGGTGCTTCATGTGGCAAGAGAATGAGTCGCGGGGATATTGTCGCAATGATCGCAAGAAGGGAGAGATCTATGACGACATCCATGAGCAACTCTACAATATTGGAGCACTCGAGGCCGACGTGACGGTCGAGCAGATAGCTAAGGCGCTCCAGCGTACCCGTGTACGCGACCTCATAGAATTCTCAAGGGCGATTCACGCCGAGATGGATGCGCTCTTGGCTATCGCGCGTAGTGGTGTGGGAATTCCCTCGGGCAGCTCGCTGTACTGCACGGCTTTCCCCTGTCACAGCTGTGCCCGTCATATCGTCGCAGCGGGGCTGACCAAGGTCGTCTACCTCGAACCGTACGACAAGAGCCTCGCGCTCGAACTTCACGCCGATGCGGTGCGTGAGACCTCTGTCACCAGCCCGAAAGATGCGAGCAGTGGTGACAAGCGGGTTCTCTTGCAGCTGTTCACTGGGGTCGCTCCCCGGCGCTTCGCGGCGTTGTTCGAGAAGCGGCGAGCGCTCAAGACGGGTGACGGAAGTTTGGTTAGGCTCGGCAAAGGCGCCGCCCACGCTGATCCCGTGTTGAAGCGGAGCTTCCTGCAGCTCGAGGAAGAACTGGCCGAGAAGGTCGATAGTGCGCTACAAGTGTCCTGAGACCATGCGGGAGAACGAGGATCGGCCCAGCCTTCGCGTGCTGGAGGGGGATGCGCTGGGCTCGGGCCGTGGGTCGTGTCATCTGGCCGCAGTCGCCGAGGAGCAACACAGCGCGCAGTTGCAGCTGGGGCTCCCCGGCTTGTCGGCACCGCGGAGCGCTGTCGTCTGCGTGACGATCCACGCGATGGCCTTGCGCAGCCCGGGTGATTGGGTGCGCGCCACCGGCGCCCGCCAGGTCGTTGATCTGCGCGTCGCACCTTCGTTTCGACGTCTCCACATGCGTCGGAGCGATTTTGTCAAGCTCGCCGGTGAGCTCGGCGCACGCTACGTACACCTCGCGGCGCTAGCCAACCGATATGGAGGTGATTCGTGGCACGCAGAGCGCTATCGCCAGCAGCTCGAGCGACACCTGGAAGAGAACCAGCACGAGGTCCAAGAACTGCGCGAGATGATCGAAGATGGACCGGTCATGCTCATCGTGGCGAGGCGCTCGTCGGTCGAGCTCAGGGCGCTGCTGCGTGCGCTCGAGCAAATCTCCCCGAGCTTCGAAGTTCAAATGTGCCTAGGTGAGTAGTGCGTCTCACCCGAGCTGAGCTACTCCCAGACGTAGGCGTTCTCGATCACGAAGTCACGAGGGTGGGGCGCGGGCACGCGGATGAAGCCCACGCGATCACCTTTGACGGGCTCACGCGCGATCTTGCAGTCCGGGGCGCAGCGCAGCGTCTCCATCCAGTGGTAGCGCAGGACGAGGTCCTCGTCGGGCCGCGTTCGGGTGACCTCGATCCGATTGACGCTGGCGTCGACGCGCCCACGCCCGCGCAGCAGCCGGGTGTCGACGTTGACCTGGTAGATGATCATCTCGTCGACGAAGCCGGCGCGGGTGACCAGGCGTGGGTGCTCGTCCCACCACGACTTGCGATCGCCGCGCGGCACGATCAGCCAGCGGACCCCGTAGGTCTGAAAATAGCGGGCCACGGCCTCGGGCGAGTAGGGCGGATCGCCCGCGCGGCGGAACCAGTTGGCGTCGCTGTGCTCGATGTTGCGGACCATGAAGCCGCCGATCAGCTGGGCCTGGGTTCGAGCCATGAGGTACTCGCCGAGGACCTGGTCGCGGACCAGCCAGCGACCCTGGCCGTCGTCGTGCTCGGCGACCCAGGCGACCACGCCCTCCCACTGGTTTTGTTGGTCGTAGCGGTAGCGCGGGGTGTAGGCGTGGCCGAGGGTGTTCATCAGGACCTCGCGGCCGTCGTCGAGCGGCTGCCGGTCGCGCATCGAGGGCGCGAAAAAGTACAGCGCGTCGCGGGTCAGGTGGAGCAGCGCGAGCAGCCCGAGGATCAGCGCGAGACCGCGGGCGGGGCCGCGCAGGGTCTGCCACGGACGGGACTCGAGGGCCCCGCTCAGCCACGAGGCGGCGGGGATCAGCAGCGCGAAGCCGAGGGGCAGGTTGTGGCGGTAGGGCTGGATCTGGGCGGCGGGCGTGTAGCCGCCCAGGTAGGTCAGCGCGGCCATCGTCACGATCAAGACCACGCAGGGCAGGTGGCGGCGATCGCCGCTGCGCCGCCACGCCCGGAGCCCCGCGAGCGCGGCGATCGTGATCAGCAGGCGGACGGCCGTGCGCGGCCCGATCATGCCCTGGGTGCTCGGATCGTGGAGCAGGCCGAAGAGATCGTAGAACAAAAACTCGATCCCGCCCTGGGCGTAGAAGGCCGAGTCGAGGATGTAGTGGAAGAAGCGCAGCGCGGTCTTCAGCCACCAAAAATTCGCGCCGAGCGTGACCGCGGCGATGCCGAGGGTGATCCCGTGGTCGACGGGGCGAAGGTCGCGATCGACCCACGCCGCGCGGACGTAGAGCGCGAGCATCGGCGCGACGAGGATGAAGAAGATGTAGGGGTGGACGAGGTGACCGAGGGCCAGGCTCAGCGCGCAGCCGATCGCAAACACCGGGCGCCGATCCTCGAGCCAGCGATAAAACAGCGCCAGAGGCAGGAGCGCGAAGTAGGCGACGAACGAGTAGGTGACCGTGCCGATGAACCACATCCAGTGGGTGAAGGAGTCGAAGGACCACAGCAGGACCGCGAGGCCCGTGGCCGCGAGCGCGGGCCGACGGTCGAGCCTTGCGATCCGCGCTGCGCCGAACACGACGATCGGCAGGGCCAGGTGGACGGCGAGCACGAAGGCGTTGTAGGCCCGGCCCTCGCCGACCCCGAGCTCGACCAGCGCCCAGGTCCACAGCTCCCAGCCCTTGACGTCGGCGTCGAACAGGACCCCGTTGGGCGCGCCAGCGAGGAGCTGGACGTCGTAGACCCAGTGGTGCCCGGACTCGAGGCCGGTGAGCACCCGCCGAACCTGGTTGGCGTGGGTCGCGAAGTCGCCGCGGTTGAAGGGCAGCTCGGGCAGCGGCAGGATCGCGCCGAAAAAATAGTCGACGAGGGCCAGGTGGACGCCCACGATCACGAGCAGCGCGAGCCACACGCGCGCCCGGGCGAAGCGGCGCCGAGCCTCGCTCACCCGAGGGCGCCCCCGCGGAGGTACACGAGCGCCGTCTCGATGATCATCGCCAGGCCCAGGGTCACCCGGACGTGGTTCCAGTAGGCCTCGACGTCGTCGTCGCGCAGGGGGATCAGCGCGGCGAGCATCGGGATCGGCGCGATCCACCAGCTCAGGCACAGGCCGGCGTAGAGGCCCGCGGCGATCATCAAGGCCCGGGCCAGGAGGTGCGCGCGGGCGCGACCGAGGACCACGGCCGTGGTCCGCACGCCCGCGGCCTCGTCGGCGTCGTGATCGCGCATGACCTGGATCGACTCGAACACGCCCGAGAACAGGCCGAGCTGACCCAGGAGCAGCCAGCCCTCGGGGTGCCCCGGCGCGAGGCCGACGAGGGGCATCGCCACACCCCAGGCGATCATCGCGAGCACGTCGAGGAAGGGCACGCGCTTGAGCCCGGCCGAGTAGGCCCAGCAGACCCCGGCTCCGGCGACGAGCGCGATCATCAGGCCGCCGCCCCAGGCCAGGGCCATGACGACCAGGACCGCGAGCAGGCCCAGCTGCGCGGCCAGGCCCGCGCCGAGGTGCTCGGCGAGGTAGGCGTTCTTGGTCTGATCTTTGGCCGCAGCCGCGAGGTCGTCGTCGAGGTCGTACCAGTCGTTGTTGAGGTAGACGAGCAGGTTGAGCAGGAGCGCGAACACAGCGCGGTAGCCGATCTCGGCCCAGCCGAGGTGGCAGGCCACCGCGATCGCGAGGGCCCCTGCGATGTTGGCCATCTCGAACCTGCGGAGCCGAAACACCGCCACGTCGAGCAGGATCTTGAGCACGGGCGGCATCGGGGGGGGCGCGGGCCGGCGGCGGGATGCTGGATGGTCACATACTCGCGCGCAGCTGCAAATCACGAGGTGCGCTCGGTGATCTCGAGGGCGTCACCCTCGTAGCCCCACTCGAGGGCGCGCTCGATCAGCGCAGATCGATGGGCGCCGGTCTGGACCAGCACGCGCATGGCCTCCTGGACCCCGATCCGGAGCTTCGACGGCCACACGATCGCCCGCTCGCATTCGCGCTGGTAGGCGCGGCAGGCCCGGGCGTCGAGGCCCCGCGCGTCGAGGGCAGCGACCGTGTGGCGCCCGGCGAGCTGCCCGGTGTACAGCGCCTGCCAGATGCCCTCGCCCGACAGCGGATCGATGAATCGACCGGCGTCGCCGCACGCGAGCACGCCGGGGCCCGCGGGCGGGCCGAGGTTGACGGCCAGGGGCAGTGACCAGACCCGGGCCTCGGCGCGCGGCCTCGCGCCCGCGAAGCGCTCCGGGTGGCGCTGAACGAAGCCCTCGAGCAGGGCCTGAAGCTTGACCCCGCCGCGCTCGAAGTGATCGGCGCGCTGGTAGACGCCGACGTTGGCGAGACCCCCGACGGGCGGAAACACCCAGCCGTAGCCGCAGGGAAGATCTCGCTCGAAGTAGTGCTCGGACACGCCCTGTGCCGGACCCGCGCCGGCGCCGTCCCCGGTGCCTTCCCCGGTGCCGTCCCCGGTGCCTTCCCCAATACCTTCATAGTATGCGGTGATCGCAACCCCCAGCGAGCGCCCTCGCTCGTAGGAGCGGCCGAGCGCCGCCCATGCCAGCGAGCCAGGCCCATCCGCCGCGATCGTCGCCGACGCGCGCCAGGTCTGGTCGTCACTTGCCGCGCCCACGACTCGGCCATCTTCGACGAGCAGCCGGCGGACCGTGACGCCCTGGCGCAGCTCGGCCGGGGACGCCTCGAGGGCGCGGCGCAGGAGGTCATCGAGCTCGACGCGGGGCACGATGTAGCCCGGTTGGTGGCCGAAGCTGCGGCCCACGCGGCTCCCGTCGGGCAGGACCGCCACGGCCGCCTCGACGACCGCGTGCGGGAGCGTGGTCAGTAAACCCGTGATCCCGCCCAGCTCGTCGACGATGCGGGCGCCACGGTTGGAGACCGCGTCGCCGCAGGTCTTGGGCCTGGGGAAATTCGCTCGATCGAGGACCAGCACGCGAGCGCCACAGCGCGCGGCGGTGATCGCCGCGGCGCATCCACCTGGGCCTGCGCCGATGACCAGCAAGTCGGTGGTCTCGCGTGCCATCGGGCACTCATCGCAGCGCCCCGAATTCTCGGATGCGCGATTACGCTGCTCCCGAGGATGTGCGCATTCTTCACGGCGGTGTGTGCGTGGCGCGGGACCAGGCGCATGACCAATGCCGCCAGGAGAGGGATGTCTCCGCGATCTGCTAGCGCTAATCTGTCGCCAGTGAGTTCCGTGCCTAGTCGCGTCGGCAAGCTGTCGCTCGACGGATACAGGAGTACTCGGACGCTGCGAGACTCCGGGCGCACGCGAGTCTATGCGGCGGTCCGCGAGCGAGATCAGCGGCCGGTCGTCGTCAAGCTCCACGAGTTCGACGCCGACGAGGGCGTCGAGGTTCGGGTCGAGCACGACTTCCGCATGATCCAGGGTCTCGAGCTCGACGGCGCGGTCGATGTGCTCGCGCTCGAGCGCAGCGGTGGCTCGTTGGCCGTGGTCCTCGATTGGTGTGAGGGGGTCAACCTCGACGAGTACTGCGGCGGACAGCCGGTCGCGCTCGGCGACTTCATGACCATCGCGCTGCAGGTCTCGCGCACGCTCGCGGAGGTCCACCGCTACAAGGTCATCCATCGCAACCTCAAGCCGACCAACATCTTCATCGATCCGCACACCCGGGTCGTCTCGATCTCCGACTTCGGGATCTCGGCCCTGCTCGACGCCGAGCGCCGCCGGATCGACGATCCCTGGGTCATCGAGGGCAGCTTGCCCTACGTCTCGCCCGAGCAGACCGGTCGGACCCACCACGAGGTCGACTTTCGCAGCGATCTGTACTCGCTCGGGGTGACCTTCTACGAGCTGCTCACGGGCCGGCGACCCTTCGAGGGCACGACGCCGCTCGAGCTCATCCACGCGCACCTCGCCCGTCGCCCCCGCGAGCCGCAGTGGCTGCGCCCGGAGCTGCCCACGGTCCTGTCCGCGATCGTGATGAAGCTGGTCGAGAAGGCGCCGGAGCGGCGCTACCAGTCGGCCCGGGGGCTCCACGCCGACCTCGAGCGCGTGGCCTCGGCCCTCGCGGCTGGCGAGTCGCTCGAGGGCTTCGCGCTCGGGGTCAACGACGTCCCGGCGGTCTTGCAGCTGCCCCATCGGCTCTACGGTCGCAGCCGCGAGGTCGAGGCGCTGAGCCAGGCGTTTCGCGCGGCGGGCCAGGGGCAGCCGCAGTTCGTGTTGGTCTCGGGGGCGACCGGCGTCGGCAAGACCGCGCTCGTCAACGAGCTCGCCGAGCCGGTCATGAGCCGCCACGGCTACTTCGCGCGGGGCAAGTTCGAGCGCGAACAGACCGACAAGCCCTACGCGGGTGTGTTCGCGGCCTTCTCCCACCTCGCGGACCAGCTCCTGACCCAAAGCGACGAGCAGCTCGAGCTGTGGAGCGAGCGCCTGCGCGAGCGCCTCGGCCCGAGCGCGGGGGTGTTGTTCGAGCTCGTGCCGACGCTGCGGCCGATCCTCGGCTCGGTCGCGCTGGCGCCCTCGGTCGGGCCGCTCGAGTCGCGCAACCGCCTCGCGGTCGCCTGCGCGGCGCTGATCTCCGAGTTCGCCCGCGCCGAGCACCCGCTGCTGCTGAGCCTCGACGACTTTCAGTGGGCCGACGCGGGCACCTGCGAGCTGATCGCGGCGACCCTCGTCGAGCCCAACGCGGCGCTGCTGGTCGTGGCCACGCTGCGCGAAGACGAGCTCGCCCCCGACTCGCCGGCGCAGGAGCTGCTCGACCTCATCGAGGCCCGGCCCGGGCCCTCGTCGCACATCGCCCTGGGTCCGCTGGCCGACGATGACGTCGCCGCGCTGATCGCCGACACCCTCGCGTGGCCGATCGAGCACATCCGCTCGCTGGCCGAGATCGTCGGTCGCAACACCAACCGCAACCCCTTCTTCGTCGGCCAGTACCTCAGCCACCTCGTCGAGCTCGGGCTCCTCCGGCCGACCAACGTGGGCTGGGGGTGGGACGCCGAGGGCATCGAGGCGGCCGGGCTGCCCGAAGACCTCCTGACGATGATGACCGCCAAGCTCGGGCTGCTGAGCGCGCCGCAGCGCGAGCTGCTGACGGGCGCCGCGGTCATCGGCACGCGCTTCGACGTCGCGATGCTGACGGCGCTGGTCGGGGCCGAGACGATCGACGCGGCGCTCGTGGCCCTGACCCGCGAGGGCCTGCTGACGACGCTCCGTGGCGGCCGCTACGGCTTCACGCACGACCGCATCCGCGACGCCGCGTATGCCATGAACAGCCCGGCACGCAGCGCGGATCTCCACCGGATCGTCGGCGAGAAGTGCCTCGAGCGCAGCGGCCTCGGCGAGATCGAGGAGTCGATCCTCGAGGTCGTGGACCACCTCAACATGGGCTACAGCCTGGTCCCGATCGGCGACGAGGATCCGGCCGTCGTCCGCGCCCGGGCCAAGCGGGCGCTCGACGGCGTCGACGAGAACCAGCTCGACATGCTCGCCGAGCTCAACGCCCTCGCCGGCCACAACGCGCTGATCGGGGCGGCCCCGCGCGCCGCGGTGCGCTACTTCGAGGCCGGCATCCAGCTCGTCGTCGGCGTCCAGGAGCACGGGTCCGTCGACGAGCTGCCGCCACGCCGGGTCAACTACCTCAACCACGAGCTGCGCTTCTCGCTCGAGCTCGGCCGCGGCCAGGCCCTGGGGCTGGCCGGTGACCGCGACCAGGCCGAGCGCCAGTTCGAGCGCCTCTTGCAGGCGCCCCTCGACTTCGCCCGGGTCGGTCGCGCGGTCGCGGGCCGGGTCGAGATTCGGATCTTCGCCAGCGATCGCCACGGCGCGATCGAGTGCGGCCTCGACGGGCTCCAGCGCCTCGGCGTCGATCCGCTCGCGCAAGAGGGGGGGCCCGAGCAGTTCCCGCTCAACCGCCTCGTGCCGATGCTGCGCTCGGCCGAGCTCCGCGGGCTCGGCGAGACCTCGACGATCCGCGACGCCCGGCTCGAGGCCGCGCTCGAGATCCTCAACGTGCTGATCCCGGTCTCGCACCTCGTCGATCCCGAGCTCCACGTGGCCCTGGTCACCGAGCACACCGGGATCATGCTCGCGCACGGCCGCCACCAGTCGGCGCCGATCGCCCTGAGCTACGCGGCGATGTTCGTCGGGACCGCGGTCGGGCAGCGGCAGCTCGCGCTCGAGGTCGTCGAGATCGCCCGGGCGCTCGCGTCTCACGAAGGCCCGGGCTTGAACCGCCAGCGCATCGAGCCGCCCTACTGGGTCGTGGCCTCGTGGGTCCGGCCCTACGCCGAGGGCCTGGCGCCGCTGCGCGAGTCCGTCGATCTCGCCCTCGAGGCCGGCGACCTCGAGGTCGCCGGCTACGCGACAGACATGGTCGTGACCATGTCGCTGTCGGCCGGCCTCCACGTCGAGGCCCTCGAGCGCGTGGCCGACGGCGCCTCCCGCAGGCTCCGCCAGTGGCAGGTGGGCCCGCTGGTCTCGCGGGTTGAAGCCTACCTCGACTTCACCCGCGAGCTGCTCGCGGGTGACGAGGTCGCGCTGCGCTTCGACGACGACCTCGTCGACATCGAGACCCGGCTCGAGCATCGCCCGACCCAGTACATCGTCCGCATGCTCCGCGGGATGCAGCGCTGCCTGTTCGGTCGCTGGGACGAGGCGTACGCGGAGCTCAGCGCGATGGACGACTTCCAGCGCGTCGTCTCGGGTGCCTGGCTCCTGTGTGATCACGCGCTGTTTTACGGGCTCAGCGCCGCCGCGCTGCGTCCGAGCGTCGAGGACGAGGACGAGCGCGAGGCGATGGTCTGGATCGTGCGTCTGTGTCTCGAGCTGCTCGAGGGGGCGGCCGAGCTCGCGCCAGCCAACTGTGTCCCGCGCGCGGCCCTGCTCGAGGCCGAGGTTCACGCCGCCGAGGGCAACGCGATCGAGGCGCTGGCCGCCTTCACCAAGGCCTCACGCTCGGCCAAGGACAGCCAGCTGCGCTGGCTCGAGGCCCTCGCGTTCGAGCGCTCGTCAACCTTCTTGCGCCGCATCGGGCTCGACGAGCTCGCGGCCGGGGCCATGCGCGACGCCCGGGCCAGCTACGATCGCTGGGGCGCCTACTCCAAGGTCGCGCAGATTGATCGCAGGTGGCCCGACCTGATCGATGACGCCTCGGTCAATCGGCCCCGCGCCGCGATCACGGCCGGCCTCGCGCTCTCGGCCAGCCGGGCCCTCGACCTCGCGTCGATCCTCAAGGCGTCCCAGGCGATCGCGGGCGACATCGAGCTGCCCGACGTCGTCGACCGGGTCATGGCGATCGCGCTCGAGAACGCCGGGGCCGAGCGGGGCGCGCTGGTCTTGCCCGGGGGCTCGGGCTTGGAGCTCACGGCGATCTGCACGGCCGGGGACTCGGGCGAGCGGGGCGACGAGGGCGAGCAGGGATCGACGGGCTTCTTGCGCGAGCCCGTGATCGTCGAGCGGGCCAGCGATCGTGTCCCGGTCTCCATCTTGCGCTGGGTCGAGCGCACCCGTGAGCCCGCGATCCTCCACGACGCGACGACCGACATGCGCTTCGCCGCCGATCGCTACATCTCGTCCAACGGCGTCCGCTCGGTCATGTGTCTGCCGATCCTCAAGCACGACCGGCTGATCGCGCTGCTCTACCTCGAGAACAAGCTCAGCTCGGGCAGCTTCAACGCCGACCGGGTCGAGATCCTCGATCTGCTCATGGCCCAGGCCGCGAGCGCGCTCCAAAACGCGCAGCTCTTCGACGCCCTGCGCGGCAGCGAGGTCCGCTGGCGCTCGCTGGTCGAGGGGCTCCCGGACGTGGTCATGCTCCTCGACCGCGAAGGCCGGGTCGAGTTCGTCAACCACTTCGAGGGCGACGACGAGCGCCACGGGGTCGTCGGGACCCCGGTCGACGCGCTGGTCGACGAGCAAGACAGTGACGCGCTCCACGGGCAGATCGCGCGGACGATTCGCGAGGTCTGTCAGACCGAGCTCGAGCTCCGGGCCACGCTGCGCAGCCCCGAGCCGCGCTGGTACGCGCTGCGGCTGGCGCCGATCGCCGTCGACGGCCGCGTCGAGCGGGTCATCGCCGTCGCAACCGACATCACCGAGCGCCGCGAGGCCGCGCGGGCCAAGGAGCACCTCGAGGCCCAGGTTCGGCAGCAGCAGCGCCTCGAGTCGATCGGGACCCTCGCGAGCGGCGTCGCTCACGAGATCAACAACCCGGTCCAGGGCATCATGAACTACGCCGAGCTGATCGGGCGGATGCCCGATATCAACGAAGACGCGCGCGAGTTCGCCGGCGAGATCGGCTACGAGTCACAGCGCGTCGCGGCGATCGTGCGCAGCTTGCTGTCGTTCTCGCGCGGGGAGAGCGAGGACGCCGCGGCCGTCGCCGACATCGCGGACATCATCGAGGGCACGCTCTTGTTGGTTCGCACGGTCATCGGCAAGGACCAGATCGAGCTGAACGTCGACACCCCGGACGAGCGCATCCTCGTCATGTGTCGCGCCCAACAGATCCGCCAGGTCATCATGAACCTGGTCACCAACGCCCGCGACGCGCTGTGCGCTCGCTGGCCGGAGTACCACCCCGACAAGCGCATCGACATTGAGGTGCGCAGCTTCAGGCCCGGCGACGGCGACGCGCGCTGGGTCCGGATCAGCGTGTGTGACCACGGCGGGGGGGTTCCGCGCGAGGCCGTGGGGCGGATCTTCGACCCCTTCTTCACGACCAAGGGCCGAGACCAGGGCACGGGCTTGGGCCTCTCGGTGAGCCACGGGATCGTCAGCGAGCACGGCGGCGAGCTCCACCTCGAGAACCTGCCCGGGGTCGGCGCCCGCTTCCACGTCGAGCTGCCTCTGGAAGCCGCTAGCTGACCGAGAATTCCGCTTCAAAGAGAATTAGTCCACAAATACTGGATGAAATTTTACAGACAGCCACATATACTGAAATGGTCATCCAGTTATACTGGAACGGCCACTCGGTTGCGCGAAAATGACCGTTAGCGGATCAAAGCGATCTACGGCACATGTCCCAGGGCTCACCTAACGATCTTCAGATCAATCCTTTTGCCTCACCAAGTCCCCACGACACGGGTTCTCGGCATGGCTGACCAGCGGACATTCTTCTACGAAGTCGCCGGGAACGCGCATGTAGCAGTCCATGGCAAGGCGCCGCCCTCCGACGAGGAGTGGCAGGATTACCTCGACCACATCGTGCAGCACGTCAACGACGCGCGCGGGGTCATCGTCAACACGACCGGCGGCGGGCCCACAGCGGCCCAGCGGCGCGCGGCGACAGAGCACTGGAATCGCTACGGAAGCACGCCCAAGATGGCGATCATGACGATCTCGCCGGTCGTCCGCGGCATGGTTACGGCGCTGAGCTGGTTTCTGGGCACGAACCTGCGGGCGTATCCGATCGACGGCTTCAAGGATGCTGGCAAGCACCTCGGCCTGTCCGCGTCGGACGTCGAAGAGGTCCGCGCAGTGGTCGAGCGCTTGCGTGGAGAGCTCAAGAGTATCGGCGCCCGCTGACTTGGCACCATGTGACGAAACGGTGCTTACATTTAGAACTGCTTTAGTGTTTCAAAGCACAGTAATTTTATATCACGAAGAGCCTTGCCAGTTTTGGTCTTTTGACCGATCTTCGTTGATGTCGTGGACCCACAGGTTGTCGCTGCCCGGATTCGGGAGATCGGTGCGATGGGACACAGGGCGATGGTCGCCCGGTGGTGCGGCGGTCACACCCACTGCGAGCGGACGCCATGGGTCTGAGCCTCGCATCAGTTCTCACCCAGGTGCCCGAAGGCCGCGGTCGGGACATCGCCAGGCGGATCCAGGAGTCCTCGGCGGCGCTCGATGGGGTCGACGCCGTGTTCGTGGAGGTCACGGGCGAGCTCGTCAGCGTCTACTTCATCCTCGGCGTGGACGACATCGACCAGTTTGACGCGTTGTTCGAGCTCGAGGAGCAGCTCATCGCCGACTTTGGCCGGGAGCACCTGGCGGTCCACAGCTTCACGCCCGACTTGATGAGCGCGTTGCCCTCGCTCAGCGGGGCGTACACCATCATCGATCGGCGCCGCTAGCAGCCCGGGCTGCTAGCAGCCCGGGGTGCAATGCCTCGCGCCGCCTCGCTTGGCCTTTTCGCCGATGGCTTTGTCGCCAAAACTTGCAGTACGCCCGGTACAGCGGCGTTTTGGCTTCGCGCCCTCAGCGAAAATTCCGGCGCGAGGCGACACGATGCATTGCACCCCGGGCTGCTAGCGTTGGGGCTCTCGAGCGGGCTTGCGCCCGGTGCCAAACCAAAAGTCCCACCACGCCGTCAGCGACAAGAACACGGTGTGCTGCTGCCCGGCGAGCTGGTCGTCATCGCTCGTGAACTCGCGCTGATAGAAGAAGCCGTCGGCCGCCGTCGAGTGGTCGTAGCGATACTCGGTCCGCAGCAGCAGGTGATCGTAGAGCCGCAAGCTGGCCGTCGCGGTGGCCGAGATCAGCCACTGCTCGACGCCGAAGAAGCGCCCGTCGGGATCCCAGGAGGCCTCGGGGCGAACGGCGAGATCGAGCTCGGCGTGCTTGCCCTCGTACACGGTCCCGCGAGCGAACAGGGCCCCGCCCGTGTACATCGACTGCAGGTTGTGGACGCGCCCGGGCCGATCGACGCTGAAGTCCCACACGGCCGCGAGCGAGAAGTGGTCGTCGAAGTCGTAGATCGCCCAGGTGTCCCAGTAGACCAGCCAGTCGTCGGGCCCGAGCCGCTGGCTCTCGGGCCCGAAGTAGACCTGGGTCGAGAGCGTGAGCGCGGTGTCGCCCGTACGCGGGGCTGGGACCGGCCTGGCCTGCGGGGCCCAGGTCAGCGTCACCAGCCCGCTCGGCACCGGGTTGAGGTCGGCGTAGGTTTGAAAGCCGTTGACCAGCCAGCCCGCGAGCTCGACGTTGCCCGGCAGCGGCTGGGCGATCTTCATGCCCGCGAGGTAGTAGGGCACGACGTTGCTCTCCCAGGACGTCGTGTAGTTCCAGTTGTGGAAGGTCCAAAAGGACCCGACGCCCATCGGGCTCTCGAACACGCCCGCGGCGAACTGGGTCTTGGCCCTGGGCAGCGCGAAGCCGACGTTGGCCCGCGCGATGTGTTTGAAGACCTCGGAGCCGGCAAATTTTCCGTCTTCGCCCCCGGGGATCGGCTCGGCGGCGGTCAGCGCGTCGACGGCTGCGCCCGCGTGGAGCCCGATCTCGAAGATCCAGGGCTCGGCCGCGCTCGGCTGGTGGCGCACGAACCCGCCGACGTTGTGGACCGCGAGCTCGTTGGTCCGTGGGTTGGTGTACATGCCCCGATAGACATGGTTTTGGGGCAGGTTCGAGTTGAAGACGTAGGCGACGTCGACGAAGAGCTCGGCCTGCCAGGTGCGTCGCGGCTGACGCTTCGATTGGGCGCTGGCCTTGGGCGCGGAGTCGGGGGTGAGCTGCGGCGGGTCCTGCGGCGGGTCCTCGGGGGGCTCGGCTGCGTCGCTTGGGGGGGCGGGCGCGACGCTCAAGCGTTCGCTCGGGGCTGCCGAATCCTCGGGCGGTTGCGGAGGTGCGAGCAGCCAGACCAAGAGCGGCGCGACGAGTGCCATTGAGATCCGCCATAGCACGACGCGGACCCCCGTGTTGTGCAGAGTCGTCGATCAACCACGCTTTGCGCGAAGCTTGGTCCGCACGCGGCCGACCAGCTCGTCGAAGCGCCGGGGCGGATCTCGACTGACTGGGGCAAGGGGGCGAGCCCTCGCCCTACGCGGCGCGGCTTGGTCGATAAAAACGCCGCGACCTCGTCGATGCGCTCGACGAGCTCTCGCTCCCTTGGGTCTGGGCCCTCGTGGGCCACGGCGTTGGGAGGAGAGGCCCGATCGTGCCAAGCTGAGGCCACGTGGATGCGCTGGTCTGGTAACCCCGAGGCCCGCGCCGCGTTGCCCTGCCAAGCCGGAGCCGTCCATGCCTGATCGTCCCCCCATCCCCTCCGCCGCCGAGCCGGTCGTCGTCGCCAGTTGGAGCGAGCTCGGCGACCGCCAACCCGCCCACGCGCTCGTCGCCGACGTCGATCTCGTCATCGTCCGCTTCGATGAGCGCGTCTCGGTCCTCTACGGTCGCTGCCTTCACCGCGGCGCGCTGCTCAGCGATGGCCACGTCGACGGGCCCAACCTGATCTGCGGGGTCCATGACTGGGACTACCGCCTCGACACCGGCGTCAGCGCCTACAACAACGCCGAGGCCCTGCACAAATTCGGGGCCTGGATCGATCAGGACGCCGACACGGTCGTCGTCGACCGGCTCGAGATCGCGGCCTGGGCCGAGGACCACCCCCAGCCCTTCGATCGCGCCGCCTACCAGGGGAGCTACGCCGACACCCACCCGGTCGCCGCCGAGCCCTTCAACAAGCGGATCCGCTCGCTGGCCCGCGACGGCCTGAGCAAGACCGGTCACCACGGCCCGAGCTCGGCGATGGGCGTGCCGCTGACCGAGCTGCCGCGTTGGTCGAGTATTCAGATCGTGACCGCGCAGCTGGCCCGACAGCCGCGCCTCGACGACGAGCCCGTCGGCACCGAGCTGGTCATCGGGCCGACGGCCGCCAAGCCGCTGCGCCTCGAGATCCCGCTCTTCGTCAGCGACATGAGCTTCGGCGCCCTCAGCGAAGAGGCCAAGCTCGCGCTCGCGCGCGGGGCCGAGCTCGCGGGCACCGGGATCTGCTCGGGGGAGGGCGGGATGCTGCCCGAGGAGCAGCAGGCCAACTCGCGCTATTTCTACGAGCTCGCCTCGGGCCGCTTCGGTTGGAGCCTCGACAAGGTCGCGCGCTGCCAGGCCTTTCACTTCAAGGGCGGGCAGGGGGCCAAGACCGGGACCGGCGGGCACCTGCCCGGATCCAAGGTCAGCGGCAAGATCGCCGAGGTCCGCAACCTGAGCGAGGGCGAGCCGGCGATCAGCCCGGCGACCTTCCCCGATCTGCACACCGTCGCCGACTTTCGCCGGGTCGCCGACGAGGTCCGCGAGGTCAGCGGGGGCATCCCGATTGGCTTCAAGCTCTCGGCCCAGCACATCGAGGCCGACATCGACTTCGCGCTCGAGATCGGCTGTGAGTACCTGATCCTCGACGGTCGCGGCGGCGGGACCGGGGCCGCGCCCGAGCTGTTCAAGGCCAACATCTCGGTCCCGACGATCCCCGCGCTCGCGCGGGCCCGGCGGCACCTCGATCATCGTCGAGGCGAGCGCGGCGGCGGCGAGGTCACGCTGATCATCACGGGCGGCCTCCGAACCGAGGGCGATTTCTGCAAGGCCCTCGCCCTCGGCGCCGACGCGATCGCCGTGTCAAACGCGGCGCTGCAGGCGATTGGTTGCCTCGGCATGCGGGCGTGTCACACGAACAACTGCCCGGTCGGGATCGCAACCCAAAAGCCGCAGCTGCGCGCCCGCCTCGAGATCGAGCAGTCCGCCCGCCAGCTCCATCGCTACTTCAGCTCGACCGTGGAGCTCATGAAGATCATGGCCCGCGCGTGCGGGCACGAGCACCTGCGCGAATTCTCGATCGACGACCTCACGACCTGGGACCGCGACATGGCCTACCTCAGCGGGGTCGCCTACGGCGGGGTCGTGCCGCTTTGAATCCACACATCCGACCATGACCGTCAGCATCGACTTCTCCGACACGATCGCCAACTGGCTGCCGCTCACCCGCCCCCGCGCGCGCGAGCTCGAAGACACGCGCGTGCAGCTGCACTGGGCCGCGCAGCTGGTCTCGGCCGTAGGCACGACCTTGTGTGAGCCTCGCGGCGACTACTCGCACACCAACCTCGAGTGGTCGGCGGCTCAGCAGGGGCTGTCGAGCCAGGCCAGCGACACCACGCCCTCGCTGCGGGCGCTGCTGCGCTTCCCCGACGTGAGCATCGAGCTGCTGCGCGATCAGGGCGGCGACGCCGAAAGCTCGCTCGTCACGATCGCCCTCGAAGGGCGGCGCTTCGCCGAGGTGATGGAGCAGCTCGGGGCCGCGGCCGCCGAGGCGCTCGGGCGCCCGGCGTTGAAGCTCGAGCGTCCCAGCCACGATCTGCCGGCCTCCCGCGTCGATCCGAGCGGGGCCGCCGAGCCCTTCGGAGGCTGGAAGGACCACGCCCTCGTCGAGCTCACGCGGTGGTTCGCCAACGGCGATCGGGCCCTGCGAGAGCTGCGCCGCCAGGACCCGCGCGCGTCCGAGGTCCGCTGCTGGCCCCACCACTTCGACATCGCCAGCTTGGTCGTGATCGAGGGCGAGGACGGGCCCGAGGGCGAGGTCACCCGCAGCCTCGGCGTCGGCATGACCCCCGGCGACGGCAGCTACGCCGACGCCTACTGGTACGTCACGCCCTGGCCCTACCCGGCCTCGCCCGAGCTGCCGCCCCTCGCCGGCGGCGGCATCTGGCACAAGGAAGGCTGGGTCGGCGCGGTCTTGACCTCCACGGCGCTGCGCGACCCTCAGCCTCAGCGCTTCGCCGAGTTCATGCGCTCGGCCCTCGCCGCGTGCGAGGCGATGGTGGGTTAGGAGCCTCCAAGGAGCGATGACCTCCCCGAACCCCGCACCGTCAGCGACCCGAGCCCGGGGTGGCGACGATTGGTACTCGAGCAATTGGGGAGCGGAGGCCGCGCCTGGGGACCGATTTGGAGAGGTGCTGATGCCCGCTCGTGCCATGCCCATGCGACCGTGGGAGACTCTCCCGTGACGAAGCTCCACGCTCAGCTGGTGACGCTGCTGGCGTCGTGTCTGGTGGCGCTCTCGTGCGGTCGATCCCCGATCGGTTCCGATGACGGCCTCGAGGCCGGCCCCGACCTCGCACCCGACCTGCCCGTCGACCCCGCGCACTGCGGTCAGAGCGAGACCAACTGCGTCGGCCCCATGGGCATCGGCGATTGCGTCGAGGGCGAGTGCCAGGGGCGGCTCTTCAACTGCTGGACCGCGGGCTCGACCTGCGCGGACGCCTGCGCCGAACAGCCGGGATCCTCGTGCGCCGAGGGCCGCTGCGAAGGAGCGACGGCCTTTGGTTGGGGCGGCCAAGATCACGACGAGAGCGTCGAGCTGTGTACGTGGGCGGACGAGGCCAGCGCGACACCGCTCACGCTCGCGTGTGACGAGCCGCTGCCCTTCGCCGACTTTCCGGGCATCCGCTGCTGCTGCAAGTGGTGAGCTCGGCGGTCGTGTGATGTGGGGCAACCCCCACCTGGCCGCGCGCGAGTAGCCTGCGGCACATGCCAGTCGTCGTCACCGGTGCGTCGGGCCACCTCGGCGCCAACCTGGTCCGCGCGCTCCTCGCTCGCGGCGAGCGGGTCCGCGTGCTCGTCCACCGCAGCTCGTCGGCGCTGCGCGAGATCGAGGACCAGCTCGAGCGCGTCGATGGCAGCGTGTGCGAGCCCGATACGCTCGGCCCCGCGTTCGAGGGGGCGCGCCGCGTCTACCACCTCGCAGGGGTGATCTCGATCGACGGCGACCGCGAGGGGCTCGTGCACCGGGTCAACGTCGAGGGCACGCGCAACGTCGCGCGAGCCTGCGTCGAGCGGGGCGTCGAGCGCCTGGTCTCGGTCAGCTCGGTCCACGCCTACGACATGGACCCCCGCGACGAGGTCCTCGACGAGGGCCGGCGGCAGGTCGCGGATTCGCTCGCCCACAGCGCCTACGACCGCAGCAAGGCCCTGGGCGAGCGGGCCGTCCGCGCGGCGATCGACGACGGCCTCGACGCGGTCATCGTCAACCCGACCGGGGTCATGGGCCCCGTCGACTTTGGGCCTTCGCGGCTCGGGCAGCTGCTGCGCGACCTCGCCGACGGGCGGCTCCCGGCCCTGCTCGACGGTGGCTTCGACTTCGTCGACGTCCGCGACGTCGCGGCCGGGGTCATCGCCGCGGGCGAGCGCGGCCGCTGCGGGCACAACTACATCCTCGGCAACGCCTGGTACTCGATCCGCGAGCTAGCGAGCCTGGTCGAGGCGGCGGGGGGGCGGCGACCGCCGCGGCTGGTCAGCCCGGCCTGGGCCGCGCGCATGGGCGTGCCCTTCGCGCGGGTCGCGTCGCGCCTGACCGGCCGCGAGCCGATGTTCACGCGCGAGTCCCTCGACATCCTGGACTCGAATCGCTCGATCTCCAGCCGCAAGGCGCAGACCGAGCTCGGCCACTCGCCGCGGCCGCTGGCCGAGACCGTGGCCGACACGCTGGCGTGGCAGGCCGCCCAGGCCCAGGCAGCGAGCTGATCATGCTATCGATCGCCGCGGATGGCGGATAGCCCCGAGCTTCACCGTGGCGCAACCTGGGTCCTGATCGGGCTCGCGGTCGTGACCTTCGTCGTGCTGCGCCGCATCGACGCCCCCTACGGACGCCACCAGCGCGCGAGCTGGGGCCCGACGATGCCCGCGCGGCTCGGCTGGATCGTGATGGAGACCCCGGCCGTGCTGGTCTTCGCCGGGATCTACTTCCAGGGGCAGCATCGCTTCGAGCTCGTGCCGCTGATCTTGCTGGGCATGTGGCAGTTCCACTACGTCCAGCGGACCTACGTGTTCCCCTTTCGCATGCGCGGCGAGGGCAAGACCATGCCGATCGTGGTCTGTGCGTTGGCCTTCGTGTTCCAGCTGCTCAACAGCTACATCAACGCGCGCTGGATCTCGCACTTTGGCAGCTACGGCGGCGAGTGGCTGTCGGACCCGCGCCTGTGGATCGGCGCCGCGCTGTTCCTCGGCGGCTGGCTGATCAACTTCAAGGCCGACGCGATGCTGATCGCGCTGCGCAAGCCCGGCGAGCAGGGCTACAAGATCCCGCGGGGCTGGCTCTACGAGCGCATCTCGTGCCCCAACTACCTCGGCGAGATGCTCGTGTGGATCGGCTGGGCGGTCGCGACCTGGTCGCTCGCGGGCTTCGGCTTCGCGCTCTACACGATCGCCAACATCGGCCCCCGGGCGCTGGCCAATCACCGCTGGTATCGCGAGACCTTCGAGGACTACCCCGAGCAGCGCAAGGCCGTGATCCCCTACCTGCTGTGACCGGGCTCAGCCGCCTCGCTCGCGCCGCAGACGCTCCTTTTGCTTGGCGCCCTTGCGGACCAGCCTCGGCTTGAGCATCCGGCGCAGGCCCGGGAGCAGGTAGGCCAAGGTCGCGAGCTTGGCGCCCGACACGGGATACTCGCGCTCGACCTGGCGATCGCGGGCGCAGGCGAGGATCATGGCGGCGACATCGTCGGCGGTGCAGATCGTCTGCGACAGCACGATGTCCTCGACCTCGTCGAGCTCGTCCATGATGAACCCGGTGTCGATCGGGCCCGGGCTCACGACCGACACGCTGACCTTGGTCCCGCGCAGCTCCTCGGCCATCGCGTAGCTGAACGCCCGCAACCCGAATTTCGTGGCCGAGTAGGTCGCGGCCCCGTCGAGCGGGACCTTGCCCGCGAGGCTCGCGACGTTGACGATGAACCCGCCCTTGGTCATGAGGTGGGGCAGGGCCAGGCGCGAGAGCACGATCGGTGCGCGGAGGTTGACGTCGACCATGGTCGAGAGCTCGTGGCCCTCGCGCTTGCCGACCTCGCCGCGAAAGTGGGCGCCCGCGTTGTTGACCAGGCCCTGAACGCCGCCGAAGCGCTCGACGGTCGCGTCCACGACCCGCTCGAGGGCGTCGTTGTCGGCGACGTCGGCGGTCATCGTCAGGACGCGATCTCGATCGCCGATCGCGGCGGCGGCCTGCTCGAGCGGCTCGGCCCGGCGCGCGACCAGGACCACGTTGGCGCCGCTGCGATGAAAGTGCTCGGCCGTCGCACGGCCGACGCCGAGCGAGGCCCCAGTGACGATCACGGTGTGGTTGGTGAACGACATGGGGCCGCCTTAGCACAGCGGCGCCAGTTGGTCGCGTATGCGCTCACTCGATCTCGATCGTGACCTCGTGCGGCCCGGCCCAGTGCTCGTCGGGGCTCGCGGCCGCCTCGGCCCGGGGCCCGAGCTGCAGGGCCGCGCGCAGCAGCGCCTCGCGCCCGCCGACGCCGGTCTTGGTGAACACGTTGTGGAGGTGCCACTTGACCGTCGCGCGGCTGATCTCGAGGCGCTGGGCGAGCCGCCGGTTGTCGTCGCCCTCGAGCACGCCCGCGAGCACGTCGCGCTCGCGCTGGGTCAGGGCGTGGCGTCGGACGAGGCGCTCGATCGCCCAGTCGAGCCGCGCCCTCGCGTCGCCCTCGCCGAGCTCGCGCATGACCTCGTAGCCGAGGGCTTCGAGCACGGAGGTGATGCGGCTCGCGTCGTCGTCTTGGGCGACGCGAATGTGGACTTCGGGCTTGGCTGCTGGCTGGTTTTGTGCGCTCACGAGGGTCTCCTGCTTGGTGCTCACCTCAGGTTGGGGCGCGCACGCGGGACCGTCAGGGACGCGCGTGACACCGGCGCGTCGCGTGACGAACGGTTGCGACCAGTCAGCGCTGGGGTCGGGCTCGGCCCCCTCCGATCGCATGGGCTACGTCAACGGCGCCGGCAAGGACGGCTGCCAGCGGTTCAGGCTAGCAGCCTGCTAAGCTGGCGCATGAGGAAAGACGCCGCGTCCTGCGTCCGCGAGCAGCTCGAGGCCTTCAACGCGCGCGAGTTCGAGCGCTTCGCGGCGAGCGTGTCCGAGGACATCCGCTACCAAGAGTTCGGCAGCGGGCTCATGGTCGAGGGCCGGGCCGCCTTCGTCGCGGCCACGACCGCGCGGCTGAGCGCGTGGTCCGACGTCCAGGGCACGATCCTCTCGATCGTCGACGGCGGCGATCAGGCCGCCGCCGAGGTCCGCTGGGTCGGGACTCACGACGGCCCCGTGCCGTCGCCCGCCGGAGAGCTCCCGCCGACGGGCGCGACCATCGAGCTCAACACCGTGGTCGTGGTTCGGGCCGCGGGCGGCGTGATCACGACCGTGAACTACTACTTCAACATGCTGCGGGTCCTGGAGCAGATCGGCGGGCTCTCGAGCCCACCCGACGCCTGAGCTGTGCGAGGCCTCCGCGGCGCGCCAAACCGGGGCGGCGGTACGGGGCCGGGGCTCAGTTGTCGGGCGCGAACTCGACATTGGCGAACCACCGCTCGATCTCCTCGGCGTGGGCGTCCCACAGCGCGGGCGCGCCCTCGGCCGAGATCGCAAAGACCCGATCGCCGACGATCGCGAGGCGCTCGCGCTTGCGGATCGTGCCGAGGCGGGCGTGCTCGGCCACGAGCTCGGCCTCCCACCCGGGGGCCCCGGCCAGGGTCACGGCGTGGTCGCTCGTGTACTCGACGTGGTCGAAGAAGGCCTCGTTGTCGGCCCGGTACAGCGACATCAGCACGGTGTGGGCGTCGGTCCGCTGGTCGACGGGCTGGCGGTGGGTCTTGGCCGCGACAAACAGGAACTCGCGCGGATCCTCGCGGCGGCAGCGAAGCGCGACCGCGGCGGCCTGATCGTCGCCGTGCTCCTCCTCGAGGCACTCCCAGCCCTCGCCCGTGGGCGTCGGCACGGCCACGCGTTTGTTGGCCGAGACGAAGCGACCGGGGCCGGGCTCGAGCGGCACGAACGAGGCCGCCGAGGCCTCCGGGGTTGGGCCTCCGGACTTGGTCGCGGACTCGGTCTCGGCCTCGCCCGCGCTCGGCTTGCAGGCGAGGAGCCCGACGCACAGCAGCGAGGCCGCGCGTCGACTCAGGACCAAGGTCGGGCCTCGAGCAGCAGCAAGAGCAGCGCCTTTTGGGCGTGGAGGCGGTTCTCGGCCTGGTCGAACACGACCGACTGCGGCCCGTCCATGACCTCGTCGGTGACCTCCTCGCCGCGGTGGGCGGGCAGGCAGTGCATGAAGATCGCCTGCTCGCCGGCCCGGGTCATCAGGGCCTCGTCGACCTCGAAGTCGGCGAGCAGACGCAAGAGCCGCTCGGCCTCGGCCTCTTCGCCCATGCTCACCCAGGTGTCCGAGTAGATCACGTCGGCGCCGACGACCGCGTTGTGAGGGTCGCTGGACAGCTCGATCTTGGTCCCGGCCGCGGCCGCGTCGGCCCGGGCCTGCTCGAGCACGAAGGCGTTGGGCGGCAGCTCGCGCGGGCAGCAGCAGACCACGTCCATGCCCGCGCGCGGGCCCGCGAGCATCAGCGAGTGGGCGACGTTGTTGCCGGCCCCGACCCAGACCAGGCGCTTGCCCTTGGTCGCGCCGTGGCGCTCGTGGATCGTGAGGAGATCGGCCAGCGCCTGGCAGGGGTGGTACATGTCCGTGAGCGCGTTGATGATCGGGATCGAGCCGTGCTCGGCGAGGTCGTCGACCTGGCGCTGGCCGAAGGTCCGGATCACGATGGCGTCGACGTAGCGCGACAGGACCTTGGCGGTGTCGTGGGTCGTCTCGCCCCGGCCCATCTGCATGCCCGTGCCGCCGCCCGTGCTCAGGACCAGGGGCTGGGCTCCGAGCTGCGAGATGCCGACCTCGAAGGAGATCCGCGTGCGCGTCGACTGCTTGGCGAAGATCATCGCGATCGAGCGACCCGCGAGCGCGTTCGCTACGCTGGCGGGGTTTGCCTTGATCTCGACGGCGAGGTCGACGAGGCGCTGGGTCTGTGCGGGGGTCAGATCGAGCAGGCTTCGAAGGTGGTGTGTCATGCGCGGGGGACCTTAGCGCATGTCTCGACGCCTCGTCTGTGGATGCGCCCGCGAGCGCCCGGCGATCGGTGTCAACTCTCATCGTCTCCAAGACTGTGTTTCTCCAGCCAACGACGATTACTCTTGCACGCTCGCACGCTCGCACGCTCGTACGTTCGACGCAGGATAGCTCGCCGCGCGTGGCGCCTCCGCCCTCCGCGAGCGCGTGCTTGACACCTCGCTCGGCGCGGACGCACCGTGCATACGATGCGTGCCCCCGTCCAGATCAATGACGAGATCAGCCCCTTGCGCCGGGTCGTGGTCCACCAGCCCGGCGCAGAGATCGTGCGCATGACCCACTGGGACCTCGAGCGCCTCCTGTTCGACGACCTCCTGTCGCCAGCCGAGACCGCGCTCGAGCACCAGCTGATGGTCCAGATCCTCGCCGACGCCGGGGCCGAGGTCCTCGAGATCACCGAGCTGCTGGCCGAGGCGGTGACCCGGGCCCCGATCGCCGCGCTCGAGCAGCTCGTCCACCGCACCTGCGAGCTCGCCGGGGTCAGCGAGCTCGGGCCCAAGCTCGTCCGCTGGCCCGGCGACGAGCTCGCGCGCGCGCTCGTGAGTGGGGTCCACTGGCGCGACCTCCCCGACCTCCCGCCGAGCCTGGCCCGGATCCGCGCGCGGATCTCCGACCCCCGCGACATGGCGCTCAACCCTCTGCCCAACCTGATGTTCATGCGTGATCCCTGCATTGCGATCTACGACCGGGTGATCGTCGGGCGCATGGCCACGCCAGCTCGGGCCCGGGAGTCGCTGCTGACCGCGTTCGCGCTCGAGTGGGCGGACCAGGGCGTGTCCGGAGAGCTGTCCTTTGCCGATCCCCACGCCCAGCCCCAGGCCCACAGCGGGCTCGAGGGCGGCGACGTGCTCGTGCTCTCGCCCGAGGTCCTGATGATCGGCTGCTCCGAGCGCAGCCAGCCCCAGACGATCGAGTATCTGGCCCGCGAGGTCCTGTTTCCGAGCTTCGCCAAGCTCGAGCGCGTGTACGTGGTCATGCTGCCGCAGCAGCGCTCGATGATGCACCTCGACACCGTGCTCACGCAGGTCGACACCGGCTTGTTTCTCGGTCACGCCCCGCTCTTGGGCCGCTCGCTGGCCGACGGCGGGGCAGGGGTGGTCTGCCTCGCGCCCGGGCGCGCGCCGCAGCTGCGCGAGGAGCTCAGCGTCGTCGACGTGCTCCGAGAGTCGTTTGGTCCGGACACCACCCTCGTGGCCTGCGGCGGCGAGGATCCCCTCCACCAAGAGCGCGAGCAGTGGACCGACGGCGCCAACTCGATCTGCCTCGCGCCCGGGAAGATCATCTTGTACAGCCGCAACGTCCGAACCATCGAGGCCCTCGCGGGGCTCGGCTTCGAGCACGTCCGGGTCAGCACCGTGCAGGAGCTCGACCACCGCAAGGAGCTGGTCCGCGCGGGGATGGCCGCCGAGCGCACGGTGTTTGGGTTCTCGGGCAGCGAGCTGTCGCGCGGGCGGGGTGGGGGACGCTGCTTGACCATGCCCCTGCGCCGCGAGCGGACCTGATACGCTTCGATCACGTGGGCGACCCAGAGGTCTCGAACTCCGATCCCAACACTCCGACCCCGACGGTCGTCGTCGCCATGGGCGGCCACGCGTTCATGCTCCCGGGCGAGCGCGGGACCCATGAGCAGGCCGTCGAGAACGCCCGCGCGATCTGTGCCGGGCTGATGGTGTTCGTCGACCGCGGCTACAACGTGGTCCTGACCCACGGCAACGGGCCGCAGGTCGGCGACTTGCTCGCGCAGGTCGAGCGGACCCGCGAGCACATCCCGCCGCGGCCGCTCGACGTGCTCGTGGCCGAGACCGAGGGCAGCCTCGGCTACCTGCTCCAGCGCGCGCTGCTCAACGAGCTGCGCCAGCGCGAAGTTCGGCGCTACGTGGTCACGGTCATCACCCAGGTCCTCGTCGACAAGCTCGATCCCGCGTTCGCGGCTCCGGCCAAGCCGGTCGGGCCCTCGCTCAGTGAGGGGCGGGCCAAGCAGCGCGAGGCCGAGGACGGGTGGGTCGTCAAGCTCGACGGCAAGCGAGGCTGGCGGCGGGTCGTGGCCTCGCCGCGGCCGATCAAGGTCATCCAGCGGCACATGATCCGCGAGGCCGCGCACCGGGGTCACATCGTGATCGCGGCCGGCGGTGGCGGGGTCCCGGTGACCAAGGATCCGAGCTCCGACGACTACATCGGGGTCGAGGCCGTGATCGACAAAGATCTGACCTCGAGCGTGCTCGCAACGGACGTCCGCGCTGACCTCTTGGTCATCCTCACCGCCGTCGACGGCGTGTACCTCAACTGGGGCCAACCCAACGAGAGCCGCCTGGGCGCGGTCACGATGGCCGAGTGCCGCCGCTACATCGACGAGGGTCACTTCCCGGCGGGCTCGATGGGGCCCAAGGTCGAGGCCATCTACGGGTTCATGCAGCGTGGGGGCAAGCGCGGCCTGATCACCGACATCCACAGCCTCGCCGACGCCCTCGACGGGCGCGCCGGGACCCACTTCGTCGGCCGGATTTGATCCAGGCAAGACGAGGGGCAAGACGAGGGGCAGGACGAGGGGGGCAAGCGGGTAACCCGCAGTGAGCCTTCTGGGGGCCGTGTGCTTGTTTGGGCGGGCGTCGCCGTCGACAATCGCCGCGATGTTCGACCGCGCAGCGCTCCTCCTCTCGATGTCGTTGGTGGTCGTCACGGGCTGCGGACCTGCGGGCGACGGCGCCGTCGCGTGCGGACAGCTCGAGCCTCGCAACGCCGACGAGGTCGCGCTGTGCAACGGCCTCGACCAGGCCGTGATCGCCCGGGTCGCCGTGCCCGAGGGCGAGCCGCCGGCGTCGGGCTGGCCGGGCGTCGTCATGCTCCACGGGTCGGGCGGGTTGTTCCTCGGCGGCGACCCGTGCAGCGAGACCCTCCAGGATCAGTTTCGGATCTGGGCCGACATGCTGACCTCGCGCGGCTACGCGGTCGCGATGCCCGCGAGCTTCTACTCCCGGGGGTTTTGCGACTGGACCGAGAAGGCCACGGTCCCGCGCGAGCTCGACGAGCACGAGCGCCTGATCGTGCGGACCTTCGACGGGGTCGCGGCCGCCGACTGGCTGTGCGACGACCCCCGGGTCGACTGCTCGCGCCTGGCCCTGCTCGGCTTCTCCAATGGCGCGTCCACGGCGATGATGATGCTCCACGAGGATCTCGGCGCCGCCGACGACCCGCGCCTGCACGAGCTCGCCGATGCGGTCCCGGGCTTCTCGGGCGGCGTCGCCTACTACCCGGGCTGCGGGCTCCAAGGTGAGCTCGCCAGCCACCTCGCCGAGGCCGAGGTCGATCGCTACTACTACCCGCACGCGCCAATCTGGGTGCCCCACGCCGAGAAAGACGCGCTGCTCGCGACCTGCGAGGAGCTGCGCGACCCGCAGGTCGACGTGATCGCGGATCGGGAAGATGTCAGCGAGGACCGGTTCGAGCTCGAGGTCTACGCGGGGGCCGACCACGGCTTCGACGTGTGGTTCACCGGCGATCCCCAGGCCGACCGTGAAGCCCGCGTCGACGCCCAGGCGCGCGCGCTCGCCAAGCTCGCCGACTGGTTGTCGGACTCGCCCTAGACCAAGCGCTGAATTGAAAAAGCTGAATGATTTTCGTCTAGTACGAGCCGCAAGGCGAGCGTTTGGGGGGAGCAGAGGGGGCTCTGCCGCCGCAGCGAGGGGCCGTTTTGAAAGGCCCCTTGAAGACTCGCAGGTTGCTGAAAACCGACCACGACCCAGAGCACGCCCTGAGGTCCAATGCCTCGGTCGCCAAACGCTCGCAGTACGCCTGATTCGTCGGTCTGAAAGAACCAGCGTTGGTCGCAGACGTGCTCACTCGTCATGAGTCGAGACGCACAAGAGCAGGTGCGCATGCCCTTCACGCTTCCCCGATCCTGGACTCAGGCTCTCGCCCGCAGGCAAAGGGCGCTCGTGTATGAGCTGCAACGTGCCGTGGGCCTCGCCGTGGGTCTCGCCAAGGTTGGGCCCGCCCAGCGCGAGCCCGTCTCACACGAGCTGTTGGTCCGCCTTGGCGTGCTCGAGCGCTTGCCGAGCCGGTGGCCCGACTCGCCACGGCTCGACGCGTTGCCGTGGGGGGCGGTCACGAGCCGCCCGCCGAGTCCGGTGCTGCCGCTCTCGCTCGATGGTCCGTGGCCCCAATCGCCGATCGTCGACCCAGGCTTCTCGCCGCCGGTGTTGCAGGTGCCGCCGGACGAGCGCCAGCTTCATCGCCGCTACAACGTGCTGCGTTACCTCGGCCAAGTCACGGCCCTGACACCGATCGCCGCCGCACAGGCGCTGCAGGGCCCGCGCGCGGTCGCGGTCGACGATGAACGCTTTCGCGAGCTGCTCAACGCGACCAGCTTCTCGCAGTTCATCGTCGCCCTCGACGGCGACGATCGAGAGGTCTTCGCCGACGAGCTCGCCGAGTACCCGGCGACGCCACCGTCGGCGTGGGCCAAGATCGACGCGAGCGTCGTCGATCCCGGCTTCGCCCTGCCGGGGGTCCACGTCGCGCCCACGCGGACCTTGCTGCGCTGGGACGGCCAGCGCTTCTGCCCGCTGGCGATCCACTTCGAGGATCGACCCCGCGCGACCTTCAGCCCGACTGATGGCGCGGCGTGGGAGCTCGCGCGCTACTTCGTGTTGCAAGGGCTGCAGCACCTGTTGGTCCTCGTGTTTCACCCGCGGCTCCACTTCCCCGGCGACACGATCAGCGCGATCACGCAGACCGTGCTGCCCCAGGGCCACCGTCTGGCCCGGCTCCTCGCGCCTCACCTACGCTTCGGCCTCGGCCTCGACGAGGCGGTGATCCACCATCGGCGCTCGGTCCTGCACAATTCCCAGCGCGAGCTCTACACGCCCTTTCCGCTGACGACCGAGGGCACCCATCGCGGGGTCGTGCAGGGCATGCGCGGCGTCCCGGCCAAGGCCGCGTTCCCGGCGTACCGCTTCGACGCCGAGCTGCTCGACGCGCGCACGCCCTACGGTCGCTTTCGTCGCGACTGGCGCGCGCTCACGCGGGCCTTCGTCGCCGAGGTCCTCGACGACCTCCCGGCCGACGACGAGGACGTCTGCCGCTGGGCCGACGCGATCGCGCCGTGGGTGCCCGGCTTCCCCGACGGCGAGGCGATCCGCCGCGGCGGCGCGCTGGTCGACACGGTCACGACGCACCTGACCCGGACCAGCGTGTTTCACACCGCCGACCACCACAGCTACGCGGGTATCCCGATCAATGAGCTGCCCTGGCGGTTGCGCGTGCCCCCGCCCAATGTGCTCCGGCCCGCCCACGTCGAGCTCGACGCGCTGTGCTCGGTCGAAGACTACTTCCGCCACAGGCTGTGCCACGCCATGTTCTTCGCCCCGGTCGTGCTCGAGCCGCTGAGTCGCGTTCGCTACGGTTTTCACCGGCCGCGGCTGCGGGCGGCGCGACGCGAGTTCGTCGCCAACATGGACGAACTCGACTCGCGGTGGGCGGGCTCGACCTTTCCTGCGAGCGCGGAGATCTCTGCGGGGATCCAGTACTGAGCTGCGCCGCGAGTCATCGTCGGCGCCGCGGTGGTCAGGGCGGCCCCTTGCCGGCCAGCTCCTCCTGGATGATCGCCTCGAAGTTCGCGATCGGTATGGCCCCGGTCAGCGGGCGTCCGTTGATGAAGAAGGTTGGCGTGCCCCTGACGTCGAGGTCTCGCTCGCAGAACTGAAGCTGCTCGTCGATCCGCTCCTCGGTCTTCTGGGCCGCGACGTCCTTGCGAAAGCGCTCGATGTCGAGGCCGAGCTGCTTGGCCATGTCCTCGAGCTCGGCGTCGCTGCGCTTTTTGGGATCGGCGTAGAGCAGGTCGAACATGTCCCAGAATTTGCCCTGGTTCTCGGCCGCGACGGCGGCCCGGTGGGCGGCGCGGGCGTGCTGGTGCATCGGCAGGGGGTGGTGGCGGAAGTAGACGGCGAGGTCGCTCTTGTGGTCCTTGAGCAGCTGCTCGAGGGTCGCGGTCGAGCGCTTGCTGTAGGGGCAGTCGAAGTCGCCGCACATCAAGATCTCGATCTTGGGCTTGCTCGCTCCGCGCTTGGGCAGGCCGTGGAGCGCGGTCGCGTAGCGGGCCTTGGCGGCGGTGGGGACCGGGGTTGGGG